>JAEWET010000015.1:0-94377 GCA_023389195.1 Pseudomonadota bacterium | reverse complement strand
AAGAGCCTCGGCGCGTCCGGCGGCTTCGTTTTCCAGGTCTACTTCATCCAGGTCATGGTCGTCGGGCTGATCGGCATCGCCATCGGGCTCGTCCTCGCCGCGCTGATGCCCTTCGGGGCGACCGCGGCGCTGGCGACGATCATTCCCGTGCCCGCCGAAACCGGGCTCTATGGCGGCGCGTTGGCCATGGCGGCTCTGTTCGGCGTCCTGGTCACGGTGGCCTTCGCGCTGCTGCCATTGGGGCGGGCGCGCGATGTACCGGCGACCGCGCTGTTCCGCGAACTTGGCCTCGAAGCACGCGGCATGCCGCGCACGGTCTATGTCGCCGGGACGGTCGCGATCGCGGCGGCGCTCGCGGCTCTGGCCATCTGGTTCGCCTACGACCGGCGCGTCGCCGCCATCTTCGTCGGCGCCACCGTCTTCGCCTTCATCGTGCTGCGCGTCGTCGGCGGGGTTGTTCAGAACATCGCGCGGCGGGCGCCGCGGGTGCGCTCGACGCCGCTGCGGCTCGCCATCGGCAACATCCAGCGGCCGGGCGCGCTGACGCCGTCGGTCGTGCTGTCGCTCGGGCTCGGGCTGACGCTGCTGGTGACGCTGGCGCTGATCGACGGCAATCTGCGGCGGCAGATCCAGGGCAACCTGCCGGAACGTGCACCCAACTTCTTCTTCGTCGACATCCAGGCGGCCGATGTCGAGCGCTTCTCCAGTCTCGTCGAGCAGATCGACCCCGGCGGAAGCCTGATGCGCGTACCGATGCTGCGCGGTCGCGTGATGGCGCTGAACGGCACCGACGTGCGCGACATCACCGTGCCGCCGGAGGGCCAGTGGGTGCTGCGCGGCGACCGCGGCATCACCTATTCCGCGACCCTGCCGGAGAACGCGACGCTGTCCGCCGGCGAATGGTGGTCGGCCGACTATGCCGGCGAGCCGCTGGTGTCGTTCTCCGCCGAGGAGGCCGGCGAGATCGGCCTCAGGCTCGGCGACACGGTGACCGTCAACGTGCTCGGCCGCAACATCACCGCCCGCATCGCCAATCTGCGGCAGGTCGAGTGGGAATCGATGAGCATCAACTTCGTGATGGTGTTCTCGCCGAACACCTTCGCGGGGGCCCCGCATGCCTGGCTGGCGACGCTCACGGATCCGGCGGCCACGGCGGCCGACGAGGCACGAATCCTCAACGAGGTTACCAAAGCCTTTCCGGCGGTGACGACCGTGCGGGTCAAGGATGCGCTCGACATCGTCAACCGGCTGATCGGACAGCTCGGCACCGCCATCCGCGTGGCAGCGGCGGTGGCGCTGATCGCATCGGTGCTCGTGCTGTCCGGGGCGCTGGCAGCCGGCAACAGGGCGCGCATCCACGACGCCGTTGTGCTCAAAATGCTCGGGGCGACGCGCGGCACTCTGATCACCGCGTTCTCGCTGGAATACGCGCTGATCGGGCTGGCGACGGCCATCTTCGCGCTGGCTGCCGGCGCGACGGCGGCGTGGTTCGTCGTCGCACGCATCATGTCGCTGCCATGGACCTTGCTGCCGGAGGTGGCGGTCTCGACCGTCGTCGCCGCCCTCGTCCTGACTGTCGGCTTCGGGCTGGCCGGGACATGGCGGGTGCTCGGCCACAAGGCAGCGCCGGTCCTGCGCAACCTGTAGACACGGACGCCGTAACTACAACGTATGATCACTGACTGTTGCGTGTCGTCACGGGTCTTGTTCTCGCCCGAAAGAATCCTCATATTGTCGGTCAGGCATGCTGGAGCCCCGCCAGCGGCGCCTGGGGCGCGCAGCAGCGCGACCCGACACCGGACGGGGCAGGAGCACTGAGGAATTTCAATGGCTGATCCAGTCCGCAACTATCAGATGCGAGCCGGCGCGGGCACACGTGTCGACGCCGGCATCGATGAAGGCCTGCGCGCCTACATGCTGAAGGTCTACAATTTGATGGCGATGGGCCTCGCCATCACCGGCGTGGCGGCGCTCGGCACCGCCATGCTCGCCACCACGACCGACCCGTCGTCGGCCGTGGCCACGCTCGGCAACGGCAAGATGCTTACCGCGCTCGGCGCCGCCCTCTACGGCTCGCCGCTGCGCTGGGTAGTCATGCTGGCGCCGCTCGGCATGGTCTTCTTCCTGAGCGCACGCATCCATACGCTGAGCGTCTCGGCCGCACAGACCATGTTCTGGGTCTTCGCCGGCCTCATGGGCCTGTCGCTGTCGTCGATCTTCCTGGTCTACACGTCGGCCTCGATCGTGCAGACGCTGTTCATCACGGCCGCCTCGTTCGGCGCGCTGTCGCTGTTCGGCTACACGACGAAGCGCGACCTGACGGGCTGGGGCTCGTTCCTGATCATGGGCGTGTTCGGCCTGATCATCGCGATGGTCGTCAACATCTTCCTGGCGTCGCCGGCGCTGCAGTTTGCCATCTCGGCGATCGGCGTGCTGATCTTCGCCGCGCTGACGGCCTACGACACGCAGAAGATCAAGGAGATGTATTTCGAGGGTGACGGCGCCGTCGCCATGGGCCGCAAGGCCATCATGGGCGCGCTGCGTCTCTACCTCGACTTCATCAACCTCTTCATGTTCATGCTGCAGTTCCTGGGCAACCGCGAATAGTCGGCACGAACGGAAATGGACAAGGGCGGCCTTCGGGCCGCCCTTTTTCGTTGGTCCAGCCTCCGGCGGGATTTTCCTTGCCGGAAAGCTCTCCTATCAATGGTCGACCGGAGAGCTTTTGCATGACCGCCATCACCATCCGCCCCGCCACGCGCGCCGACCTTCCCGCCATCACCGAAATCTACGCCGACGCCGTTTCGAACGGCACGTCGAGCTACGAATTGGTCCCGCCGGACCTCGCCGAAATGACGACGCGCTTCGCTGCGCTCGAGGCGGGCGGGTTTCCCTATCTCGCCGCGGAGCGGGACGGGAGGCTCGTCGGCTACGCCTATGCCGGCGCGTTCCGTCCGCGTCCGGCCTACCGGTTCATCGTCGAAAACTCGGTCTATGTCGCGCCCGATGCCAAGGGCGCGGGCGTCGGCCGGCTATTGATGGAGCGCCTGATCGAGTCAGCGACGCGTCTCGGCTTTCGGCAGATGATCGCGGTCATCGGCGACGGGCGGGCGGACAGTGCCTCGGTGCGGCTTCACGCGAAGATGGGCTTTGCGGATGCCGGCAGGCTTGTCGGCACCGGCTACAAGCACGGCCGCTGGCTCGACACCGCCTTCATGCAGCTTGCGCTCAACGAGGGGGCGGATGCGCCGCCGGACCCGGCCTCGCTGCCCGAGCGCCGGTTTCGCGGCGAGGCCTGAGGTTCAATCCGACGACGATTTGAGCGCCTGCGCCGCCGCAAACGGGCCGATCACCGCGAAGAAGAGGGTGAGGGCGCACAGGATCAGGAAAGGCGGCAGGAAGGGCTGCGAGTCGTTTGCCGCGCCATAGGCGGCGGAGACGCCGAAAATCAGCACCGGGATCACCAGCGGCAGGATCAATACCGAGACGAGCAGCCCGCCGCGCGGCAGCGACACGGCGACCGCCGCGCCCACCGCGCCGATGAAAGCGATGGCCGGGGTGCCGGCGAGGAGCGTCGCCGAGGTGGCGAGGATCGCCACCGGCTCCATGTTCATGAAAAGGCCGAGCAGCGGTGAGGCGACGACCAGCGGCAGCACGCTTGCGGTCCAGTGCGCGGCGCATTTGACGAAGATCGTCACGGCCAGCATATGGCGCTGGTCGGCGAGGATCAGGAGATCGAGCGAGCCGTCTTCGCGGTCGGCCTGGAACAGGCGGTCGAGGCCGAGCAGGCTGGCGAGCAGGGCGCCGATCCAGAGGATGGCGGGGCCGATGCGGGCGAGGAGGTTCAGGTCGGGTCCGACGCCGAACGGGACGACGGCGACGACGGCGAGGAAGAACAACACGCCCACCAGCGCCCCGCCGCCAGCGCGGATGCCGAGCCGGATGTCGCGGTGGAGGAGGGCTAGCATGAAGGTGATCCCGAAGCGTTGTGGGAAACCACCCCCACTCCGTCCCTGCGGGCCACCTCTCCCCCTGCCCGGGGGAGAGGAAACCAAGCTGGAAAAACGCCGACGATGCGGCAGCGCATTTCCTCTCCCCCGGGCAGGGTGAGAGGTGGCCGCCGAAGGCGGACAGAGTGGGGGTGCTTGCGCTGCGTCATGCGTCAGCGCCGCCCATCACCATCTCCCGAGCCCCCGCAATTCCCAGCGGCACGTGCGTTGCCGCCATGATCAGCCCGCCATCCTCCAGATGCGCCGCCATCAACCCCGCGAACTGCCGTTCCGAGCGCGCGTCGAGGCCGGCCGTCGGCTCGTCCAGCAACCAGACCGGGCGATAGCTCACCAGCAGGCGCGCGATCGACGCCCGGCGCTTCTGGCCTGTCGAGAGGTAGCCGAAAGGGAGGTGGCCGATGTCGGGGAGGCCGACCATGTCCAGCGCCTCGTCGATCGCGAGATGCGGCTCGCCCTCGAAATCGCGCCAGAACTGGAGGTTTTCCTCGACCGTGAGCGCCGTCTTCATCGCGTTCTGGTGGCTGAGATAGTGCGCCGACGAGGCAATCGTCTCCTCGCCGACGCCTTCGAGAGAAACGCTTCCCGCCGACGGCGCGAGAAGCCCGGCGACGATGCGCAGGAGGGTCGATTTGCCCGAGCCGTTCTCGCCGGTGACGACCAGCGCCTCGCCGGCCGAAATCGCGAAGTCGAGCGGGCCGAACACATGTTCGCCGGCCCGTTCCCCGCTCAGCCCTGTTGCCACGAGCCGCATGGCGGACCCCCTGCCAAATATCTATCTTTGCGGCGAATTTTGCCCCGCCTCTCTCTAGAACTCTTCTACGAAATTCTCTATAGAACCGGCAACCACGCCAGCGGTCGGCGTGCAGATCATTTTGGCCGAACCAGCATGCGCGCCGCCTTGAACGGCCCGGTTGCGAGGTGACGGACAGCGGAAATGACCGTACCCGCACCTTTGCGCGTGATGCACACTGGCGTTCGTCCCCCATCGGCACCGACAGTTAGGGAACGCACGTGTCAAAATCTCTCGACAGCTTCAATTGCCGCCGCACGCTCGACGTGCAGGGCACGCAATACACCTACTACAACCTGATCGAAGCCGAGAAGAACGGCCTTAAGGGCGTTTCCAAGCTGCCCTATTCGATGAAGGTGCTGCTCGAAAACCTGCTGCGCAACGAGGATGGCCGCACCGTCACGAAAGAAGCGATCCAGGCCGTCGCCGAGTGGCTGAACGACAAGGGCACGGCCGGCGTCGAGATCGCCTATCGCCCGGCGCGGGTCCTGATGCAGGACTTCACCGGCGTTCCGGCCGTCGTCGACCTCGCCGCGATGCGCGATGCGATGGTCGCGCTCGGCGGCGACCCGGAGAAGATCAACCCGCTCGTCCCCGTCGACCTCGTCATCGACCACTCGGTCATCGTCGACGAGTTCGGCACGCCGATGGCGTTCGCCCGCAATGTCGAGCTCGAATACCAGCGCAACGAAGAGCGCTACAAGTTCCTGAAGTGGGGCCAGCAGGCGTTCGACAATTTCCGCGTCGTGCCGCCCGGCACCGGCATCTGCCACCAGGTCAATCTCGAATATCTCGGCCAGACGGTCTGGACGAAGGAAGAGGACGGCGAGACCATCGCCTATCCCGACACCTGCGTCGGCACCGACAGCCACACGACCATGATCAACGGCCTCGGCGTCCTCGGCTGGGGCGTGGGCGGCATCGAGGCCGAGGCCGCGATGCTCGGCCAGCCCGTCTCGATGCTCCTGCCGGAAGTCATCGGCTTCAAGCTGACCGGCAAGCTCAGGGAAGGCGTCACTGCGACCGATCTCGTGCTCACCGTCGTCCAGATGCTGCGCAAGAAGGGCGTCGTCGGCAAGTTCGTCGAATTCTACGGTTCGGGCCTCGACAACATGACGCTCGCCGACCGTGCGACGATCGGCAATATGGGACCCGAATACGGCGCCACCTGCGGGTTCTTCCCGGTCGATGGCGAGACGGTCAACTACCTGACCATGTCGGGCCGCGACGAGCACCGCATCGCGCTGGTCGAGGCCTATTCGAAGGCGCAGGGCATGTGGCGCGACGGCGACGGCTCCGACCTCGTCTTCACCGACACACTCGAACTTGACATGGGCACCGTCGTCCCGTCGATGGCCGGCCCGAAGCGCCCCGAGGGCCGCGTCGCGCTGGAAGGCATCGCGTCGGGCTTCGCCGAAGCGCTCGGCGGCGAATACAAGAAGACCGTCGATACCGACCGCCGTTATGCGGTCGACGGCGAAGACTATGAGATCGGCCATGGCGACGTCGCCATCGCGGCCATCACGTCATGCACCAACACCTCCAATCCGTCGGTGCTGATCGCCGCCGGCCTTCTGGCGCGCAACGCCAACCGGCTCGGCCTGAAGCAGAAGCCGTGGGTTAAGACCTCGCTCGCGCCGGGCTCCCAGGTGGTCGCCGAATATCTCGAGCGCGCCGGCCTTCAGACCGAACTCGACCAGATCGGCTTCAACCTCGTCGGCTTCGGTTGCACGACCTGCATCGGCAATTCCGGCCCGCTGCCGGCGCCGATTTCCAAGACGATCAACGAGAAGGGCCTCATCGCCGCGGCCGTCCTGTCGGGCAACCGCAATTTCGAGGGCCGCGTCTCGCCGGACGTGCAGGCCAACTACCTCGCCTCGCCGCCGCTCGTCGTCGCCTATGCGCTCGCCGGCACGGTGACCAAGGACCTGACGTCGGAGCCGATCGGCCAGGACAAGGACGGCAAGGACGTGTTCCTGAAGGACATCTGGCCGACCTCGGCCGAGATCCAGGATTTCATTGCCCGGAACGTCACCCGCGAACTCTTCGCGTCGAAATATGCCGACGTCTTCAAGGGCGACGAGAACTGGCAGAAGGTGCAGGCGCCGGCCGGCCAGACCTATAGCTGGGACGATGGCTCGACCTATGTGCAGAACCCGCCCTATTTCGAGGGCATGGGCAAGAAGGCCGGCGGCTCGATCGCCCCGATCGCCGGAGCGCGCGTGCTCGGCCTCTTCGGAGACAAGATCACCACCGACCACATCTCGCCTGCCGGTTCGATCAAGGCGGCCTCGCCTGCGGGTGCCTACCTCACCGAGCATGGCGTCGGCGTTGCCGACTTCAACCAGTACGGCACGCGCCGTGGCAATCATGAAGTGATGATGCGCGGCACCTTCGCCAATATCCGCATCCGCAACCACATGCTGGGCGAGAACGGGCGCGAGGGCGGCTACACGATCCACTATCCCTCGAAGGAGGAGATGTCGATCTACGACGCGGCCATGCAGTACAAGGCCGAGGGCGTGCCGCTCGTCGTCTTCGCCGGCATCGAATACGGCAACGGCTCCTCGCGCGACTGGGCGGCCAAGGGCACCAACCTGCTCGGCGTGCGCGCGGTCATCGCCCAGTCCTTCGAGCGCATCCACCGCTCCAACCTCGTCGGCATGGGCGTCATTCCGTTCTGCCTCGAGGACGGCACGAGCTGGAAGGACCTGAACCTCAAGGGCGACGAGACCGTCACCATCGAGGGGCTCGACCAGATCAAGCCGCGCCAGCTCATGACCGCGAAGATCACCTATGCGGATGGTTCCGTGAAGGACGTTCCGGTCTGGTGCCGCATCGATACGCTCGACGAACTCGACTACTTCAAGAATGGCGGCATCCTGCACTACGTGCTGCGCGATCTCGCCGCCTGACCATCCGCGCGACCATCAAGCTCGCGTGATCGAAACCGGGGCCACGCGCCCCGGTTTTTTCGTTTCGCGCGCCAAAACGCCAAGAACGCACGAAAAACGGTGTCATTTGACGTCGTTTGGCGCAAAACTTTCACCGCAACGTGACTTTCCGTTGACCTTCGCGCGGGCCTAACCTTATCCCTCAAGGGCGGTGCCATGTCGGCTCGACCGCTCGCAACCGGAACGATCATGGGCAAGCGACGCGCATTCGGGCTCATCGCCTTTGCGATAGCCAGCCTTGGAGCATTTGCGG
Organism: Pseudomonadota bacterium; assembly: GCA_023389195.1. Lineage (GTDB taxonomy): Bacteria > Pseudomonadota > Alphaproteobacteria > Rhizobiales > Rhizobiaceae > Aliihoeflea. Next base: position 86,370 of record JAEWET010000015.1, on the reverse strand, counting down.
CATCGGCCACGCCGGATGTCGAACGGCCCGTCGCCGTCGTCGAGCTGTTCACCAGCCAGGGATGCAATTCCTGCCCGAACGCCGATTCGCTGCTGGGTGAACTGGCGGAGCGGGGCGATGTCGTCGCGCTCGCCTTCCACGTGGACTACTGGGACTATCTTGGCTGGAAGGACACGCTCGCCCGGCCGGAGAACACCGAGCGCCAGCGCGACTATTCGCGCATGTTCGGCAACCGTTCGGTCTATACGCCCCAGATCGTGGTCAATGGCTCGATCGACGTGAAAGGCTCGAAGCCCGCTCGTGTCGAATCGGCGCTGCGACGAGCGCAGATGGGCCATTCGCTGCCGGTCGACGTCAATCTCGCCTTCAATGACGACAGCCTTTTGATCGGGATCGGGGACGGGAAGGTGGCGGCCGAGGCCGCGATCGTCATCGTCTATTTCGACGAACGGGCGGATGTCGCGATCACGCAGGGCAAGAATCGCGGCCAGACGCATAGCTACGTCCACCCGGTTCGGGCCTATCACGCGGCGGGCATGTGGCAGGGCGAGAGCCAGGAATTGCGGATGCCCCTGCACGAGGTGCAAAAGAAGAGCAGCGGCGGCGTGGCCGTGCTCGTGCAGGAGATCAACGCCAACGGGCTACCGGGAACGATCCGCGGCGCGGCGATGATCCACCATCAGCCGGGCTCCTGACCCGACCGCGACTGCATTGATTTTCAGGGCAGATTTTTGAGGATTGTTGACCGGAGTTGGTTCGATCCGACGTCGGCCCCGTGGGCGGGGGGCTTGGGGTTACGGAAACCGGGTCGGACCGAACCGTCTCAGGCAACGGCTGCAGACTGTCCCCGGATTGGGGCCGCAAATGGGATTAATTGTGGCGAAATTATGCCCTGTCATCACCAATTCGGACAGACTGTCCCGCGTCGTGAAAGCGGTGTGACTGCCGGGCAACAGTACATTTGGCCTTGCAATCTCCAGCCGCCCGCGCGACCCTTCCTTGTCGCGAAACTGTCACGAGGAGGTTCGCCGATGACCGATGGCGGATTTGGCGGAGGCACCGATTCCTCCGCAATACTCATCCCGCTTCATGAAGCTCGCCGCGAGCGCATGGAGCTTCCCGTCACCTTTCACCGTCTCGAACTCGACCTGATCCTGCGTCTTTACAGCCGCATGGTCGCCGCCGGCGAATGGCGCGACTACGCCATCGACCATCTCAAGGACAAGGCGCTGTTCTCGGTCTTTCGGCGCACAAGCGAAGTTCCGCTCTTCCAGATCGTGAAGACGCCGGCTCTGGCCCGCAAGCAAGGTGCGTTCTCGGTCGTGGCAGCGAACGGAGCCATCCTGAAACGCGGACACGAACTGCCACGCGTCCTGAACGTCTTCGATTCCAAGCTGAAGCTCGTCGGCGCCTGAGGCGCGCGACGAACTCACGCACACGGGCGTGATCATGCGGCGATTGCACGGCCGACCGCCGCGGTTTATCTGGAAGCGATGAGCGAAACGAGCGCCCCTCAAGCCAGACTGACCGATATCGCCAATCCGACGCGGTTCATCGGCATCGTCGACCGCCTGCTTCCATGGATCTACGGACTGGCGGCGGCAACGCTGGCCGTCGGCCTCGTCCTGAGCTTTTCCGCGCCGGAGGACTACCAGCAGGGCATCACCGTGAGAATCATGTATATTCACGTGCCCTTCGCGTGGCTTGCCATGATGTGCTATTCGCTGATGGCGGTTTCGGCGCTCGGCACGCTCGTCTGGCGCCATCCGCTGGCCGACGTCGCGCTCAAGGCGGCAGCGCCGCTCGGCGCCGCCTTCACGCTCCTCGCGCTCGCCACCGGCTCGATCTGGGGCAAGCCGATGTGGGGCACTTGGTGGGTCTGGGACGCGCGGCTCACCTCCGTCTTCGTCCTCTTCCTCATGTATCTCGGCATCATCGCGCTCACCCGCGCGCTCGACGATCCGGGGCGGTCTGCCAAGGCCGCGGCGATCGTCACGCTGGTCGGTTTCATCAACATTCCGATCATCAAGTTCTCGGTCGACTGGTGGAACACGCTGCACCAGCCGGCCTCCGTCATCCGCCTCGACGGTCCGACGATCCATTCCTCGATGCTGTGGCCGCTGCTGATCATGGCGCTCGGCTTCACGGTGCTGTTCCTCGCCTTTCACCTGACCGCAATGCGGACCGAAATCTGGCGCCGGCGGGTCGCCGCCATGCGCCGTTTGGCGGCGCGGCGGGCGGATGCGGAGGTAAGGGTTTGAACCATCTCGCCTATGTCAGCGCGGCCTATGGCGCGGCGTTCCTGGTCCTGGCCGGCATCGCGGTCTGGCTGGTCGCCGACCATCGCGCGCGCCGGCGCGAGCTTGCCGAACTCGAGACGCGGGGCGTGCGCCGCCGTTCGCAGGCGCGGCCATGAGCGTCGAGGCCGAAGCGCCGAAAAGGCGCCTGCCGTGGCTGGCCCTGTTGCCGCTCCTTGTTTTTCTCGGGCTTGCCGGCGTCTTCCTGTTCCAGCTTCTGTCCGGGCGCGATGCCTCCGTCGTGCCCTCCGCGCTGATCGGCGCGACGGCGCCGCAGACCAGCCTGCCGCCGCTCGAAGGCTCGCCGCTGCCCGGCATCGAGAGCGCTGCCTTCGACGGCAAGCTGACGCTCGTCAACGTGTGGGCGTCATGGTGCGCGCCGTGCCGGCAGGAGCATCCGCTGCTGATGGACCTCGCCGAGGACGAGAACCTCGTCATCGCGGGGCTGAACTACAAGGACCGGCCGCAGCAGGCGCGTGGGTTCCTGGCCGAACTCGGCAATCCCTATGATGCGATCGGCGTCGATGGCTCGGGGCGCACCGCGATCGACTGGGGCGTCTACGGTGTTCCCGAAACCTTTCTCGTCGGGCCGGACGGGACGATCCTCTACAAGCATGTCGGGCCGTTCACCGCGCAATCGATGCGCGACGGGCTGATGCCGGCGATCGAAAAGGCGCGCGGCGGCTAATCAGGCGAGAAGCGCGCGGACGGTTCGTTCGAGCAGGGGCCGGCCGCCGGGTGTCCAGCCAAGTGATTTCAGCCGGGTGCAATCCATCGCGTTGATCGCCGACGCATCCGCATGCTTGGGCAGCGGATGTGCCGAGCCGGTCGCGGCCTTGACGATGGCGAGCAGGTCGTGCCGGTCGACCATCAGATCAGACACGTTGAGGATCGGCGGCGTTGGCTGGCCGAGCGCGATGCGGATCGAGGCGGCGACGTCCTCGCCATGGACTTCCGTGCCGGCGCGGGGCGCGATTTCCTTGCCTGCGAGGTAATCGTCGAAGAGGTCTGCCCATTTGTGCCTGCGTCCCCGACCGGCAGGGCCGTAGACACCGGTGACGCGCAGGACGGACGCGGCAAAATCTCCGTCCATCATTGCGAGCAATGCTCGTTCCGCATCGCGCTTGACCTTGCCGTAGAGCGTGTCCGGCGTCGCCGGCGTGTCTTCGTTCAGCGCCGTTCCGGGGGATTTGGGTCCGTAAACGGCCCGAGTCGAGAGAAACACCGCGCGCGATACCCCGGCCCGCTTTGCCGCCTCGAAGAGCGCGATCGAGCCAACTCGGTTGCGGCAGACGAAACCTTCAGGGTCGTCGCCCTCACCGCCGCGATACTTCCCCGGCAGATGGTCAAAGGCCGCGTGGACGACCGCGTCCAAGTCGGCGAAGGTTTCGGGGCGGAACGTCCGTGGTTCGAGGTCGCCCATATGGAAGTCGACAGGCTTGGAAAAGAAGCCGGGTGGCGGCGTGTTCCTGCCGAACACCGTCACCGCGTCGCCATCGGCCAGCAACCGCTCGACGATGAAGCGGCCGACATAGCCGGAACCGCCGGTGACGAGGACGCGGGTCATGGCGACGGATTGGCCAGCGTGTCGATGTCCGGAATGTTCTCTCCGGTGAGATATGCGCGCCACAGATCGATCAGCGGGCGCAGACGCTCGGCCTTCGGATGGTCGGTTTCCCAGGGCTTTTCATATTGGAAGTGGATCACGCGGACGGACTTCCAGTCCCACAGCGCCGGTAGCGCGAACCAGACATATTGCAGCATGTTGTCGAAGACCGGCAGGCCGTGCCAGTCGGGGAAGAAATTCTGCAGGAAGGTCTGGTCCGTGCGCGGCCAGTGGGCGCCAGGCGCGTCGAGCCGGGCCAGCATGGCGTCGAAGGTCGCGCGCGAGGGCTTCGCCACGAAGACGCCGGAGTTCATCCGGTGAAAGTCCGCTAGGCTTTCATAGACGTTCGGCGCGGCGGAGAATTCGGGATAGGCGAAGAGCCGGTCGATGTTGCGCACGACGATCGCGTCGGCGTCGATGAAGACGATCCGCTCATACGCCTCCATATCCCACAGCCGCAGCTTTGCGAAATTGTCGAGCGGAGTATGAAAGTCCGGCTTGCGGCCCTTCGTGAAGGGCTTGTCCGCGTGGATGCGGGCGCGGGAATGACGCCCGTTGAAGGCATCGGAGGTGGGCAGGAGGTCGGCGCGGTGGAGCTTCGCGCCGAGCGCGGTCAACGGTGCGAGCATGGCGGCGTCGACGCCGCCAGTGTGCATGACGACGATGTCGGCAGCGGTGCCGGTCAGCTTCAGTGAGCGGACGAGGGCGGTGGCGCCGAGGACGTAGTCGGGATTGGTGACGAGGGTGGTGTAGGCGAATTTCTCCGCCATCACGTATCGGTCAGCGCCCTGTCGCGCCCTCCTCTGTCCTGCCGGACATCTCCCCCGCATGGGGGGAGATCAGTCAGTCGCCGACGTTGACGCGCGTGATCTCCCCACCTGCGGGGGAGATGGGCGGCAGCCCAGAGGGGGGCAACGTCGAGCACTGACATCTCAGTCAAATCACGAAACGCTCTTCAGCGCCTTGCCTTCCGGGTCGCGGTCGAGCGTGGGGGCGATGTCCTTGGTCCAGGCGGAAATTGCGGGGATGCGGGAGCGGTCGACGCGGTAGGCGTATTTCTTCGCCACGTCCACGACCTCCGACAACAGCCCTTCGGCGAGCCGGATCGGGTCGAGGCCGAGGGCCATGAACTGTTCGTTGCGCACGACGAGGTCGTTTTCGGCGGCTTCCTTGCGCGGGTTCGGCAGATACGCGACCTTGGCGCCGGCGATCTTCGCTACCAGTTCGGCGAGGTCTCGCACGCGGTGCGTTTCGGTCATCTGGTTGAAGATCTTGACGCGATCGCCGCGCTTGGGCGCATTCTGAAGCGCGATCTCGATGCAGCGCACCGAATCCTGAATGTGGATGAAAGCGCGGGTCTGGCCGCCGGTGCCGTGCACCGTCAGCGGGTAGCCGATCGCGGCCTGGATCAGGAAACGGTTCAGCACCGTGCCGTAGTCGCCATCATAGTCGAAGCGGTTGACGAGTTGCACGTGCCGGCGCGTCTGGTCGGTATGGGTGCCCCAGACGATGCCCTGATGCAGGTCGGTGATCCGCACCCCGTCGTTCTTCGCATAGAACTGAAACAGCAACTGATCGAGGCATTTGGTCATGTGGTAGATCGAGCCGGGATTGGCCGGATAGAGGATATCCTGCTTCACCGTCTCGCCCGCCATCGTGTCGATGCCGACCGGCAGGTAGCCCTCGGGGATCGCCGCGCCGACGGTCGAATAGCCATAGACGCCCATGGTGCCCAGATGCACCAGATGCGCATCGAGGCCGACCTCCACCATCGCGTTCAGGAGGTTGTGGGTCGCGTTGACGTTGTTGTTGACCGTGTAGTTCTTGTGCCGGTCCGTCTTCATCGAATAGGGCGCGGCGCGCTGTTCGGCGAAGTGGATGATCGCGTCGGGCCGTTCGGCCGCGAGCCAGGTCTTCAGGATCTCGTAGTCGCGGGCGAGGTCGATCAGGTGGAAATGGATGCGCCGGCCGGTCTCCTGATACCAGATGCGCGTGCGCTCCTGGATCGAATCCATCGGCGTCAGCGACTGGACGCCGAGCTCCGTGTCGATCCAGCGGCGCGACAGATTGTCGAGGATGTGGATTTCGTGACCGGCGTTCGACAGATGCAGGCTCGTCGGCCACCCCACGAAACCGTCACCGCCCAGAACCGCAATCTTCATCGAAGCACACTCCTTGGATCGCCGGGCCGAATGTCGCCGGCCGATGTGACGTGGATATTACCAGAGCGACTTTTTGTAGGCGTCGTCGAGATCGCGGTCGATCACATCCGCGGCGACGGACAGGGCGAGCTGGTCGCGCAGCATTTCGCCCAGCGTCGGCATCTCTTCGCGCGCAGGCCAGGTCTCGGGCTTCCACAGCGCCGAGCGCATGAATGCCTTGGCGCAGTGCATGTAGGAGGCGCGGATCTCGACCACGAGTGCGCTGACCGCCGGCCTGCCGTCGACGGCGAGGCGGTTGCACAGATCTGCATCCGCCGTGATGCGGCCGATGCCGTTGATGCGCAACGTCTCGTTCATGCCGGGGATGAGGAAGAGCAGGCCGACCGCCGGGTTGGCGACGATGTTTTCCCAGGTGTCGAGCCGGTTGTTGCCCGGCCGGTCGGGGATCGCCAGCGTGCGGTCGTCGAGGATGGCGACGAAGCCGGGCCGGTCGCCCTTCGGCGTCACATCGCCATTGCCGGCACCGTCCGACGAGCCGATCAGCACGAAGGGCGAGCGTTCGAGAAAGCGGCGCGCATGGGCGTCGAGCGCAGGCAGTTCCTTGCGAACGGCACCATCGCTCGCCTGCTTGTAGTGCGCGCGCAGGCCTTCGCGGCTGGTGATGAATTCCATGGTGGAAACCCTATTCGGCAGGCCGGCTCTTGCCCGGCTCGGGCAGCGAGTGGCGCATGATCAGCGGCATCTGGGAGAGCGTGAAGGCGATGGTGATGGGCATCGTGCCCCAGACCTTGAAGGCGACCCAGAAATCGGTCGAGAAATTGCGCCAGACGACCTCGTTGAGAATGGCGAGGAAGACGAAGAACAGGCCCCAGCGCAAGGTCAGCTTGCGCCAGCCCTCGGCATCGAGCTTGAAGGCCGCCTCGAAGACGTAGCCGAGCAACGCCTTGCCGAACATCAGTCCACCGAGCAGCACGGCGGCGAAGAGGCCGTTGACGATGGTCGGCTTCATCTTGATGAAGATCTCGTCCTGCAAATAAAGCGTCAGCGCGCCGAAGACCAGGACGACGACGCCCGAGACGAGCGGCATCATCGGCAAGGTGCGCGTCAGCGCCCAGGAAACGGCGAGCGCTATGGCCGTCGCGACCATGAACAGGAAGGTGGCGAGGAAGATCGGATCGCCGAGCGAGCCGAGCGCCGGGAATGTGTCAATCAGCCATTCGCCGCGCAGATTGGCGAAGAAGAAGACGAGCAGCGGCCCGAGTTCGAGCGCAAATTTCAGGAGCGGATTGATCTCCACCTTCCTGGGGTCGCCGGGCTCGCGTTCGATGATGCGTTCGCTCATGCTCAATTCACTCCAGCGATCGCGCGGGCGAAATCGCGTGCTTCGAAGGGTTCGAGGTCGTCGACGCCTTCGCCGACGCCGATGAAATAGACAGGCAGGCGATATTTGGCGGCGATTGCGACCAAAATACCGCCGCGTGCGGTGCCGTCGAGCTTGGTCATGACGATGCCGTTGACGCCCGCCACGTTGCGGAAGATCTCGACCTGGTTCATCGCGTTCTGGCCGGTCGTGGCATCGACCGTCTGGAGCACCGTATGCGGCGCTTCCGGGTCGTGCTTGCCGAGGACGCGGACGACCTTTTCCAGTTCGGCCATCAGCTCGGCCTTGTTCTGCAGGCGGCCGGCGGTGTCGATGATCAGCACGTCGGAGCCGTTCGCCTTGGCGGTTTCGAAGGCGTCCCAGGCGAGGCCGGCCGCGTCGGCGCCGAGCTTGGAGGCGACGACTTCGGAGCCGGTGCGTTCGCCCCATATCTTGAGCTGTTCGATGGCGGCGGCGCGGAACGTGTCGCCCGCTCCGAGCGTGACCTTGAGGCCGCCGGCGACGAGCTTGGCGGCAAGCTTGCCGATGGTGGTCGTCTTGCCGGTGCCGTTGACGCCGACGACGAGGATGACGTGAGGCTTATGCGAGAGGTCGAGTTCGAGCGGCTTGGCGACCGGGCCGAGCACCTTTTCGACCTCGCTTGCCATGACCGCGCGGACCTCGGCGTCCGAGACGTCGCGGCCGAAGCGGCCTTCGCTCAAGGAATCGGTGATGCGGATCGCGGTTTCCATGCCGAGGTCGGCACGCAGCAGCACGTCTTCGAGGTCCTGCAGCGTGTCGTCGTCCAGCTTGCGCTTGGTGAAGACGCCCGAAATGTTGGTCGAAAGCTCGCGCGAGGAGCGGGACAGACCGTCGCGCAGACGGTCGAACCAGGGGCGCTGAAGGGCAGGCGCGGCGGTGGGCGCTACGGCAGGGCCGCGCTCGACGGTCTTCGAGACGCGCACCAGCGCTGAAGCGTCGGGTTCGGTCTCGACCGTGCGCTTCAGGAATTCGGGCACGGCCGGCGCTTCGGCCTGCGGTGGTGGCGGCGGGGCGGGCGTCGGTTCGGGCGCGATTTCCGGGACGGGTGCCGGTGGCGCCTCGACAGGCGCGGGCGGAATTTCCGTCGGTGGCTCGGGCACTTCCAACGGCGCAGGCGGAACTTCGACCGGAGCAGGCTCGGGCGCCGGATCTTCGACCGGGACCGGCTCTATCGGCACCTCCGCCGGCGGCTTCACGGGTTCCGGCTCGCTCGGCGGCGTGACAGGATCGGGCTCGGGAATTTCGCGCGGTTCGGGCGCCTGGGTCGGCGTCTCGATTGGCACTTCGGGAATGGGCTGCGGCGCGGGCGGGACGAGCGCCGGCTCGGGCTCTTCCGCGCGCTGGCGCAGGAAGTCCGGCAGGGCCGGCGCGTCGACCGGTGCTTCTGTCGTGGACGAAGCGATCTCCTCGCGCGGCGCTTCCTCGGCGGCTTCGTCCTTGCGGCCGAAGGAGAACATCTTCTTGAAGAAACCGGCCATCGAATTCCCTTAGGCGGCGCGCATGGCGCGCGTCGTTGCGGTCAGCCGCTCGCCGTCATGGCCGGTGACGACCGCCTCGACGATCTCGCCGGGTGCACCGGCATCGATGGCGGCCATGGTGAAGCCTTCGGTTCGGCCGATCCCGTCGCGCTCGACGAGGATGCGCTGGCTCGTGCCGGTCAGCTTGGCCAGGTGGCTGCGATAGGCGGCATCGCCGGCGGCGCGAAGGCGCGCGGCGCGGTCCTTGATGATTTCGCGCCGCACCTGCGGCATGCGCGCGGCGGGCGTGCCCTCGCGCGGCGAAAACGGGAAGACGTGAAGATGCGTCAGCCCGCATTCCTCGACGATCTTCAGCGAGTTCTCGAACATCGCCTCGGTCTCGGTCGGGAAGCCGGCGATGATGTCGGCGCCGAAGACCATGTCGGGGCGCAGCGCGCGCACGTCTTCGCAGAAGCGGATCGAATCGTCGCGCAGATGGCGGCGCTTCATGCGCTTCAGAATCATGTCGTCGCCGGCCTGCAGCGACAGATGCAGGTGCGGCATCAGCCGCGCCTCGGTCGCGATCGCCTCCATCAACTCCGGGTCGGCCTCGATGGAATCGATGGAGGAGAGGCGCAGGCGATGAAGATCGGGCACCTGACGCAGCACGGTGCGCACGAGCTTGCCGAGCCTAGGGGCTCCAGGCAGGTCCGCGCCGTAGCTCGTCATGTCGACGCCAGTGAGAACGACCTCGGCATAGCCATTGCCGACGAGGCGCTTGACCTGCTCGACCACCGCGCCCATCGGCACGGAGCGCGAATTGCCGCGGCCATAGGGAATGATGCAGAAGGTGCAGCGGTGATCGCAGCCGTTCTGCACCTGCACGAAGGCGCGGGCGCGGCCCTCGATGGCGTCGACCATGTGGCCGGCCGTCTCGGTCACCGACATGATGTCGTTGACGCGGGCCTTTTCGAACTGGTTGACGCCGAAGTCGGGCAAGGCGCGGTAGTTGTGGCTTTTCAGCTTCTCTTCGTTGCCGAGGACGAGGTCGACTTCGCCCATTTCGGCGAAGGTGCCCGGCTCGGTCTGCGCCGCGCAGCCGGTGACGATGATGCGCGCATCCGGGTTCTCGCGCCGCGCCTTGCGGATGGCTTGCCGCGCCTGGCGCACGGCTTCGGACGTCACCGCGCAGGTGTTGAAGACGATCGCGCCGCCGGCGAGTTCGCCAAGGCCGGCTTGTGTGGCTTCGCGGCGCATGACCTCGGATTCGTAGGTGTTCATGCGGCAGCCGAAGGTGACGATGTCGAGGCCTTTGGTCATGTGGATGCGTTGGGGGCTGCATACCCCCACCCTTTATCCCTCCCCACAAGGGGGAGGGAGGTCGCCAGCGTTGCGCCAGACCCGCCGGGCGCTCCACAAATAAAGGAAGCGCGACGCTCACGCCCCCCTCCCCCTTGTGGGGAGGGATACAGGGTGGGGGTCAATTCGGAAAAGACTCTTTCCCTCATGCCGCGCTCGTCTCGTCGCGTTGCCACGCTCCCGTCGCCGGGTCGAACATGCCGGAGAATTCCCATTCGGCCGGGCCGGTCATGATCACGTGGTCGTCCTCGCGCCATTCGATCAGCAGCGGCCCGCCGGGGACGGTCACGGTGACGACGCGATCGGTGCGGCGGGTGCGGACGGCGGAGACGGCGGCGGCGCAGGCGGCGGAGCCGCAGGCGCGCGTCAGGCCCGCGCCGCGCTCCCAGGTGCGGATCGTCATCGCGTCGCGCTCGGTCACCTGCGCGATCGAGATGTTGCAGCGCTCGGGGAAGATCGGATGGTTTTCCAGCAACGGCCCGAAGCGCTCGAGATCGTAGGACCACACGTCCTCGTCGACCCAGAAGATCGCGTGCGGATTGCCCATCGAGGCGACGGAGGGCGAATGCAGCACCGGCGCGTCGATCGGGCCGATCTGGAGCTCGATCATGCGCGTGTCGCGAAACTCTTCGGCCAGCGGAATGTCTTGCCAGCCGAATTTCGGAATGCCCATGTCGACGGAGATCTGCCCGTCCTCGTGTTCCCGCGCCGTCAGGATGCCGGCGATGGTCTCGAAGGTGAAAACGCGCTCGCCCGTCTCGGCGGCCAAGGCCTGCACCACGCAGCGCATGCCGTTGCCGCAGGCCTGCGCCATCGAGCCGTCGGAATTGATGATCTCGACATAGTTCGCTGTGCCGGGCGTGCGCGGATCGTGGATCGCCATGATCTGGTCGAAGCGCGTGGCGGGATCGGCGTTGAGCCGAACAGCGGCGGCCGGCGTCACGCAGCCGGCGCGGCCGCGCATGTCGGCGACGACGATTTCGTTGCCGAGCCCGTTCATCTTCGCGAATGGCGCCAGATTGCTCATGCGCCGCTATATGGCGGAAACGACGCGGAATTACCAGTGTCGGCGCCGGTCAGAGCTGGACCGAATCCGCCCAGCCGAACATCAGAAGCAGGATGACGAACAGCGCGATGGCGAGTGCGGCGATCGCGAAGGCGATGCGGCTTGCCACCCGCGAGACGCTGCGCATGCCCACCGCACCGGCGACGACCGCCACCGCGACGAAAAAGACGAACCAGCCGAACATTCAAAGCCCCCTTCGAAAGTGCGTCGCCAGCTTAAGCGATTCCTGATGGAATGTCCCATACCTCGCCGGGCTGCAGCGGGCGGAAACGCTCGCGGGCGATGCCGGCCGTGTCGAGCGCGGCGAGAAGCAAATCGCGCGGCTCCTCGATCGCCTCGTTGGTCAACTGGAACGTGCCCCAATGGTGGCCAATCGCAAAATCGGCATTGGCGAGCTTCATGCCCTCCACCGCCTCGTTCGGGTCCTGGTGCTGGGCGGCCATGAACCAGCGCGGGTCGTAGGCGCCGACCGGCAGGATGGCGAGGCGGAAGCCGCCATGCTTTTCGGCCACCGCGCGGTAGTTGATGCCCGAATGAAAGCCGGTATCGCCGATATGGTATATCTTGCCGGCGGGCGTATCGAGCACGAAGGACGCCCACAGCGCCATGCGCCGGTCGCGCATGCCGCGCGCCGACCAGTGGTGCGCGGGCTCGCAATGGATGGTGAGCGTGCCGAATTCGAACGCGTCGCCCCAGTCCTGCACGTGGAGACGCATGTCGGGGATGTCGGTCCGCACGATGACGTCATTGCCGAGCGGGGTGACGACCAGCGGGTCGTGATCCTGCTTCAGGCGCGACAGCGTCAGAAGATCGAGATGGTCGTAATGATTGTGCGTCAGGAGCACGAGGTCGATCTTCGGCAGCGCCTCGAGGGCGATGCCGGGCGCGTTGACGCGTGCCGGGCCGGCAAACTGGAAGGGCGAGACGCGGGTCGAGAAGACCGGGTCGGTCAGGATGTTCAGGCCGGACACCTGGATCAGCATGGTCGCATGGCCGACCATCGTCACGCGGATCGCGTCGCCATCGACCGAGCCGTCCGGCACGGCACCGGCAAACGGACTGGGGAACTCGGCCGGCCAGCGGGACTTGGTCTCGCCGAACTGCCAGCGCAGGAGATCGGAAAAGCCGCGCGGCTCCTCGCCGCCGGGGTTGAAGAACACCCGCCCGTCGAAATGGTCGCTGACGGGGCCGCTATAGTAGCGGTTTCCGCTCTGCGCCTTCGCGATCCCGATGCCGCCGGCCATCGCCGCCAGCCCGCCCAGTCCCAGCCATGTCAGCATGCGTCGCCTGTTCATCTTCATGCGCGCGAAATTATCCGATGGTTCGTCATGCGCAAATGACATAAGCGTGGGTTTAAGCCCATGAGACTGTTGAATTTCGGCAACAGCACATCGTAAATTAACCTTGTTATGCCGAATATGACCCGACCGTCGCCACAGTTGCGCGCCATTGGGCGCATCAAGGGACGCACAGACAGGAACCTGCGGAGTGACCGGGCGTTGCTTCGACGGAGGTGGATCAATGACTCTGACTAAAAGCACGCTACTCATCGCAGTTTCCGCTCTCGCCGTCACCGGCTGCACGAGCGACCGGTTCTCGCGCGTCGACACCCGCCCGGCGGTGGTCGCGACCGCGCCCTCGCCGATCACGGCCGCGCCGGCCGGACAGGTCTCGTCCAGCCAGTTGCCGCCACCCACGCAGCCCGGCGTCACCAATCCCGGCCCGATCCAGCCCGGAATGACGCAGGGCGCCTTCCCGGCGGCACCCGGTTCCGATGCCGGCGGCGCGCAGGTCGCCTCGCTTCCCCCCGCCGGCGGCGGCGCGCCGGTCTCGGCAGGCGGCGTTGCCGGTGTCTGGAACGCCTCGGTCGCCGGCCAGTCCTGCCGCATCGCCACCCCGCAGACGCGCTTCGGCGAAGGCTTCCGCGCCGGCCCGCTGCGCTGCCCGGCGCCGCTCGACGGCGTGCGCTCGTGGAATGTGTCCGGCTCGACCCTGACGCTCTACGATGCCAATGGCGGCGCGCTGGCCAATCTGTCGTCGGCCGGCAGCGGGTCGTTCAACGGCCAGACCACGACGGGTCAGCCGCTCTCGCTGTCGCGCTAGACGCCGGACGCTCTGCCCCATGCCGCATGACGGCCTGCCCGAATTCCGCTCGGTCCGGGATGCCTATCTCGACCGCGTGGCGCATGGCGCGCTGTCGCGCGACGAGCGGCAGCTTGCACTGGCCGACAGGTTCGACCGGCTGACGGCGGAAATCCGCACCAAGCGGCTCGCGGCCAAGTCGAGCGCGCTCGGCTGGCTGTTCGGAAAACGCCGCGAGGCGCGCGAACTGGTCAAGGGGCTTTACCTTTACGGCGGGGTGGGGCGCGGCAAGACCATGCTGATGGACCTCTTCTTCGAGCTTCTTCCCGTCAGGCGAAAGCGGCGAGCGCACTTCAACGACTTCATGGCCGACGTGCACGACCGCATTGGCCGCCATCGCGAGGCTTTGAAGCGCGGCGAGACGAAGGAGGCCGATCCCATCCCGGTCGTCGCCGCCGCGCTCGCGGACGAGGCGTGGGTGCTCTGCTTCGACGAGTTCACCGTCACCGACATCGCCGATGCGATGATTCTGTCGCGCCTGTTCACGGCGCTGTTCGAGCGCGGCGTGGTGCTCGTCGCCACCTCCAACGTCGCTCCGGACGACCTTTACCGCGACGGGCTCAATCGCGGTCTCTTCCTTCCTTTTGTCACTGTGCTCAAGGCGCATTGCGATATCCTGCCGCTCGACGGGGCGACGGATTATCGTCTGGAAAAGCTCGGCCGAATCCCCGTCTACATCACGCCCTGCGACGGCGAGGGCGAACGCCTGATGGACGAGGCGTGGGACGTCGCCGGCTCGGGCCACCCGACCCAGCCGCGCACCATCCGCGTCAAGGGCCGGGAAATTCCGGTTCCGCAGACAAGTGGACGCGCGGCGCGGTTCAGCTTCGCCGATTTGTGCTCCCAGCCGCTCGGCGCACGCGACTATCTCGCCATCGCCGCGGAGTTCGACACCATCCTCATCGACTGCGTTCCGGCCATGGACATGGACCGGCGCAACGAAGCCAAACGCTTCATTCTGCTCGTCGACACGCTCTACGACCGCAGGACCCGGCTGATCCTCTCGGCCGAAGTCCCGCCGCAGGATCTCTACCATGCGCGCAGCGGCACCGAGGCGTTCGAATTCGACCGGACGGTGTCCCGGCTGATCGAGATGCAGAGCGCGGAATGGGCGTCGGCAGCGGATGCCGCGTGACAATTCTTACGTTTACGTAAGTCCAACATGATCTAACCGATTGAAACATATGGCCGTCAAAGAATCGGTTGAATTTTTTAGCCGATCGGTCTATGCGACGCCCACTCCCGGGCGACCTCCCGTGCCCGCGTTAAATGGTTGAAACGCATCTTCGGCTCCGCGCCGTCGCAAACCAATCCAGGGGATTTCCATACATGGCTCGCAACAAGATTGCCCTCATCGGCTCCGGCATGATCGGCGGCACGCTCGCCCACATGATCGGCCTCAAGGAACTCGGCGACGTCGTCCTGTTCGACATTTCCGAGGGCGTGCCGCAGGGCAAGGGCCTCGACATCGCGCAGTCTTCGCCGGTCGACGGCTTCGATGCGAGCTTCACCGGCGCCAACGACTATTCGGCAATCGAGGGCGCTGACGTGTGCATCGTGACCGCCGGCGTGCCGCGCAAGCCGGGCATGAGCCGCGACGATCTTCTCGGCATCAATCTGAAGGTGATGGAGCAGGTCGGCGCGGGCATCAAGAAATATGCCCCGAACGCCTTCGTCATCTGCATCACCAACCCGCTCGACGCGATGGTCTGGGCGCTGCAGAAGTTCTCCGGCCTGCCGAAGAGCCATGTCGTCGGCATGGCCGGCGTGCTCGATAGCGCTCGCTTCCGCTACTTCCTCGCCGACGAGTTCAAGGTCTCGGTCGAGGACGTCACCGCCTTCGTGCTCGGCGGCCATGGCGACACGATGGTGCCGCTGACCCGCTATTCGACGGTCGCCGGCATTCCGCTGCCCGACCTCGTCAAGATGGGCTGGACCACCCAGGACAAGCTCGACAAGATCGTTCAGCGCACCCGCGACGGCGGCGCCGAGATCGTCGGCCTCTTGAAGACCGGATCGGCCTATTACGCGCCGGCTTCGTCGGCGATCCAGATGGCCGAGGCGTATCTGAAGGACAAGAAGCGCGTCCTGCCCTGCGCGGCGCATCTTTCGGGCCAGTACGGCGTCAAGGACATGTATGTTGGCGTGCCGACCGTGATCGGCGCCGGCGGCATCGAGCGCGTCATCGAGATCGACCTCAACAAGGCCGAGCAGAAGATGTTCGAAAAGTCGGTGGAATCGGTGAAGGGCCTTTGCGACGCCTGCTCCGAAATCGCGCCCGCCCTGAAGCAGTAAGGATTTCCCGGCATGAATATCCATGAATACCAGGCCAAGCAGGTCCTGAAGTCGTTCGGCGCTCCGGTCGCCGAAGGCGTTCCCGTCATGAAGGCGTCCGAGGCGGAAGCGGCGGCGAAGTCGCTGCCCGGCCCGCTCTACGTGGTCAAGAGCCAGATCCATGCCGGCGGGCGCGGCAAGGGCAAGTTCAAGGAACTCGGCGCGGACGCCAAGGGCGGCGTGCGGCTCGCCAAGTCGGTGGAGGAGGTCGTCTCCCACACCAACGAAATGCTCGGCAACACGCTCGTCACCAAGCAGACGGGCGACGCCGGCAAGCAGGTCAACCGTCTCTATATCGAGGACGGCGCGGACATCGACCGCGAGCTCTATCTCTCGATCCTCGTCGACCGTTCGGTCGGCCGCGTCGCTTTCGTGGTCTCCACGGAAGGCGGCATGGACATCGAGACGGTCGCGCATGACACGCCCGAAAAGATCATCACCGTTGCGATCGACCCCGAAAAGGGCGTCACCGCCGACGACGTGACGAAGCTCAACGCGGCGCTGGAACTGACCGGCGATGCGGCGAAGGACGGCGAGACGCTGTTCCCGATCCTCTACAAGGCCTTCACCGAGAAGGACATGGCGCTGCTCGAGGTCAACCCGCTGATCGTCATGACCAGTGGCCGCCTGCGTGTCCTCGACGCGAAGGTCTCGTTCGACAACAACGCGCTCTACCGCCAGGCCGACATCGTCGAACTGCGCGACACGACCGAGGAAGACGCCAAGGAAATCGAGGCGTCCAAGTACGACCTCGCCTATGTCGCGCTCGACGGCAATATCGGCTGCATGGTCAACGGCGCCGGCCTTGCCATGGCGACCATGGACATCATCAAGCTCTACGGAGCCGAGCCCGCCAACTTCCTCGACGTCGGGGGCGGCGCTTCCAAGGAGAAGGTGACGGCTGCCTTCAAGATCATCACGGCCGATCCGGCAGTGAAGGGCATCCTGGTCAACATCTTCGGCGGCATCATGAAGTGCGACGTGATCGCCGAAGGCGTCATCGCGGCCGTCAAGGAAGTCGGGCTCAAGGTGCCGCTGGTCGTGCGCCTCGAAGGCACCAATGTCGAACTCGGCAAGAAGATCATCAACGAAAGCGGCCTCAACGTCATCTCCGCCGACGATCTCGACGACGCGGCGCAGAAGATCGTCAATGCAGTGAAGGGGGCCTGAGCCTGATGTCCATCCTCATCAACAAAGACACCAAGGTTCTCGTCCAGGGCCTGACCGGCAAGACCGGCACGTTCCACACCGAACAGGCGCTCGCCTATCACGGCACGCAGATGGTCGGCGGCATCCACCCGAAGAAGGGCGGCGAGACGTGGACCGGATCGAAGGGCGAGAGCCTGCCGATCTTCGCCACCGTCGCCGAAGGCAAGGAGCGGACCGGCGCCGATGCGTCGGTGATCTACGTTCCGCCGGCAGGCGCGGCCGATGCGATCCTCGAGGCGATCGAGGCCGAGATCGGTCTCATCGTCTGCATCACCGAGGGCATCCCGGTCATGGACATGGTGAAGGTCAAGGCGCGGCTCGACCGCTCGTCCTCGCGCTTGATCGGCCCGAACTGCCCCGGCGTCCTGACGCCCGACGAGTGCAAGATCGGCATCATGCCGGGCAACATCTTCAAGAAGGGCTCGGTCGGCGTTGTCTCGCGCTCCGGCACGCTTACCTATGAAGCGGTCTTCCAGACCACCAATGCGGGTCTCGGCCAGACGACGGCCGTCGGCATCGGCGGCGATCCGGTCAAGGGCACCGAGTTCATCGACATGCTCGAAATGTTCCTCGCCGACGACGAGACCAAGTCGATCATCATGATCGGCGAGATCGGTGGCTCAGCCGAGGAAGACGCGGCACAGTTCCTGCGCGACGAGGCCAAGCGCGGCCGCAAGAAGCCGATGGCCGGCTTCATCGCGGGCCGCACGGCGCCGGAAGGCCGCACCATGGGCCATGCCGGCGCGGTCATCTCGGGCGGCAAGGGCGGCGCGGAAGACAAGATCGCGGCGATGGAGGCGGCGGGCATCCGCGTGTCCCCCTCGCCGGCACGTCTCGGCACGACGCTGGTCGAGGCGTTGAAGGGCTAACGGAAGGGATTGGGGGAGTAGGGGAGTATGGGAGTAGGGCACAAAGTCGCCCCGTTCGACACCTACTCCCCTAACTCCCCACTCACCTACTCCCCTCACATCAGGAGACGGAGCGCGGCGCTCCGAGATTGAAGAAAATGGCACGTCAGGACCAGGCAAACGACCGGGCATCGCTCACCTCGTTCCTTTATGGTGGCAATGCCGCCTATATCGACGAGCTCTATGCGTCCTGGCAGGACAACCCCAGCTCTGTCGAACCGGAATGGCGGGAGTTCTTTGCCGAACTGAAGGACGATGCCGAGGCGGTCAAGAAGGGCGCGGCCGGCGCCTCCTGGTCCAAGAAGAACTGGCCCGTTGCTGCCAATGGCGAACTCGTCTCGGCGCTCGACGGCAATTGGGGCGCACTCGAACAGCATTTCGACAAGAAGTTCAAGGCAAAGGCCGCGGACGGCACCTCCGCGCTTTCGCCCGCCCAGGTCATGCAGGCGACGCGCGATTCGGTTCGCGCCATCATGATGATCCGCGCCTTCCGCATGCGCGGCCATCTCCACGCCAATCTCGACCCGCTCGGTCTCGCCGAAGCGAAGGAAGACTATAACGAGCTGTCGCCGGAAAATTACGGCTTCACCGAAGCCGATTACGACCGGCCGATCTTCATCGATCACGTTCTGGGGCTCGAATTCGCGACCATCCGCGAGATGGTCGACATCCTGAAGCGCACCTATTGCTCGACGCTCGGCGTCGAGTTCATGCACATCTCCAACCCCGAGGAGAAGGCCTGGATTCAGGAGCGCATCGAGGGGCCGGACAAGGGCATCGAATTCACCGCCAACGGCAAGAAGGCGATCCTCGCCAAGCTGATCGAGGCCGAGGGTTTCGAGCAGTTCATCGACGTCAAGTACAAGGGCACCAAGCGTTTCGGCCTCGATGGCGGCGAAGCGCTGATCCCGGCGCTGGAGCAGATCATCAAGCGCGGCGGCGCCATGGGCCTGAAGGAAATCGTGCTCGGCATGGCCCATCGTGGCCGCCTCAACGTTCTTTCCCAGGTGATGGCGAAGCCCCACCGCGCGATCTTCCACGAGTTCAAGGGAGGCTCCTTCGCACCCGACGACGTCGAGGGCTCGGGCGACGTGAAGTACCATCTGGGCGCCTCATCGGACCGCGAGTTCGACGGAAACAAGGTGCATCTGTCGCTGACCGCGAACCCGTCGCACCTCGAAATCGTCAACCCCGTCGTCATGGGCAAGGCGCGCGCCAAGCAGGACCAGATCTTCGGCCGCACGCGCGAGGAAGTCGTGCCGATCGAGGCCCGCGCAAAAGTCCTGCCGCTGCTGCTGCACGGTGACGCGGCCTTCGCGGGCCAGGGTGTCGTCGCCGAAATCCTCGGCCTGTCGGGCCTGCGCGGCCACCGTGTCGCCGGCACGCTGCATTTCATCATCAACAACCAGATCGGCTTCACCACCAATCCGCGCTTCTCGCGCTCCTCGCCCTATCCGTCGGACGTGGCGAAGATGATCGAGGCGCCGATCTTCCATGTAAACGGCGACGATCCGGAAGCCGTCGTCTATGCGGCCAAGGTCGCGATGGAATACCGGATGACGTTCCACAAGCCGGCCGTCATCGACATGTTCTGCTACCGCCGCTTCGGCCACAACGAAGGCGACGAGCCGGCGTTCACGCAGCCGATCATGTACAAGTCGATCCGCCAGCACCGGACGACCGTGCAGCTCTATTCCGCCAAGCTCGTCTCCGAGGGCGTCGTCTCGGACGGCGAGGTCGAGAAGATGCGGGCCGACTGGCGCGCGCATCTGGAACAGGAATGGGAATCGGGCCAGGCCTACAAGCCGAACAAGGCCGACTGGCTCGACGGCGCCTGGACGGGCCTGCGCACCGCCGACAGCCAGGACGAGATGCGCCGCGGCAAGACCGCGATGCCGGTCAAGTCGCTCAAGGAAATCGGCAAGAAGCTGACCGAGGTGCCGAAGGATTTCCAGGCGCACAAGACCATCCAGCGCTTCCTCGACAATCGCCGCAAGATGATCGACACCGGCGAGGGCATCGACTGGTCGACGGCCGAGGCGCTCGCCTTCGCCGCGATCCTGATGGACGGCAACCCGATCCGCCTCTCGGGCCAGGATTCGGAGCGCGGCACGTTCAGCCAGCGCCACTCCGTCCTCTACGACCAGCGCAACGAAGACCGCTACATCCCGCTCAACAATCTCGGGCCGCAGCAGGCCAATTACGAAGTCATCAACTCGATGCTTTCGGAAGAGGCGGTGCTTGGCTTCGAATACGGCTTCAGCCTCGCCGAACCGCGTGCGCTGACGCTTTGGGAAGCGCAGTTCGGCGATTTCGCCAATGGCGCGCAGGTCGTGTTCGACCAGTTCATCTCGTCGGGCGAGCGCAAGTGGCTGCGCATGTCCGGCCTCGTCTGCCTCCTGCCGCATGGCTATGAGGGCCAGGGCCCGGAACACTCCTCGGCACGCCTCGAGCGCTTCCTGCAGATGTGCGCGGAAGACAACATGCAGGTCGCCAACGTCACCACGCCGGCGAATTATTTCCACATCCTGCGTCGCCAGCTGAAGCGCGACTTCCGCAAGCCGCTGATCCTGATGACGCCGAAGTCGCTCCTGCGCCACAAGCGCGCCGTGTCGACCTTGTCGGAAATGTCGGGCGAAAGCTCGTTCCACCGCCTGCTGTGGGACGACGCGCAGTATCTGGGCGACCAGCCGATCAAGCTGGTCAAGGATTCCAAGATCCGCCGCGTCGTCATGTGCTCGGGCAAGGTCTATTACGACCTCTATGAGGAGCGCGAAAAGCGCGGCATCGACGACGTCTATCTCCTGCGCGTGGAACAGCTCTACCCGTTCCCGGCCAAGGCGCTGATCAACGAATTGTCCCGCTTCCGCAACGCCGAGATGGTGTGGTGCCAGGAAGAGCCCAAGAACATGGGCTCCTGGGCGTTCATCGATCCCTATCTGGAATGGGTGCTGCAGCATATCGACGCCAAGCATCAGCGCGTGCGCTACACCGGCCGTCCGGCCT
The DNA here is from genome assembly GCA_023389195.1 of Pseudomonadota bacterium. Taxonomy (GTDB): domain Bacteria; phylum Pseudomonadota; class Alphaproteobacteria; order Rhizobiales; family Rhizobiaceae; genus Aliihoeflea. The sequence continues at coordinate 65,422 of JAEWET010000015.1, read as the reverse complement.
CGGCGTCGCCGGCTACCGGCCTGATGTCGAAGCATCTCGCACAGCTCGAAGCGTTCCTCGAAGACGCGCTCGGCGAATAGAAACGAACAAAGGCAAGGCAACCAAACCATGGCCACCGAAATCCGCGTCCCGACCCTGGGCGAATCCGTCTCCGAGGCAACCATCGGCAAGTGGTTCAAAAAGGCCGGCGACGCGATCGCCGCCGACGAGCCGATCGTCGAACTGGAAACCGACAAGGTGACCGTCGAGGTGCCCGCGCCTGCCGCCGGCACGCTGTCCGAAATCACCGTCCAGGAAGGCGAGACGGTCGAGGTCGGCGCGCTTTTGGGCATGATCGCCGCCGGTTCGGGGGCAGCCGCCGCTGCGCCGAAGAAGGAAGAGGCAAAGCCTGCCCCGGCGCCCGCCAAGGAAGAAAAGGCGGCCGCGCCGGCGAAGTCCGGCGACATGCCGGCCGCGCCGTCCGCCGCCAAGCTGATGGCCGAAAAGAACGTTTCGGCCGACCAGGTTTCGGGTTCCGGCAAGCGCGGACAGGTGCTCAAGGGCGACGTGCTCGACGCGATTGCGAAAGGTCCGGTCGCCAAGGCCGAAGCGCCGCAGGCCGCCCGCGCGCCGTCCTCCGGTGACGACGCGTCCCGCGAGGAGCGCGTGAAGATGACGCGCCTGCGCCAGACCATCGCGCGCCGCCTCAAGGACGCGCAGGACACCGCCGCCATGCTCACCACCTTCAACGAGGTGGACATGAAGCCGGTCATGGATTTGCGTTCCAAGTACAAGGATCTGTTCGAGAAGAAGCATGGCGTGAAGCTCGGCTTCATGGGCTTCTTCACCAAGGCCGTGACGCACGCGCTGCAGGAAATTCCGGCGGTCAATGCCGAGATCGACGGCACCGACATCATCTACAAGAACTTCGCCCATATCGGCGTCGCCGTCGGCACCGACAAGGGCCTCGTCGTGCCGGTGGTGCGCAATGCGGATGCCATGTCGATCGCCGAGATCGAGAAGGAAATCGGTCGCCTCGGCGTCGCCGCGCGCGACGGCAAGCTCGGCATGGCCGACATGCAGGGCGGCACCTTCACCATCTCGAATGGCGGCGTCTACGGCTCCTTGATGTCGACGCCGATCCTCAATGCGCCGCAGTCGGGCATTCTCGGCATGCACAAGATCCAGGAGCGCCCGGTCGTCGTCGGCGGCCAGATCGTCATCCGTCCGATGATGTATCTCGCGCTCTCCTATGATCACCGCATCGTCGACGGCAAGGAAGCCGTGACCTTCCTCGTGCGCGTCAAGGAGACGCTGGAAGACCCCGAGCGCCTCGTCCTCGACTTGTAGGACGAGGTCAACGAGGCGTCCCGCGATGGCCTACGATCCCGACATTCCGCCGATCCAGGTTCACCTGTGCGTCAGGGGCGGGAAGGCGGCCGTCGCCTGGTACGAGACCGCCTTCGAGGCGGTCGAGACCTACGAGCAGATGGCCGACGATGGGACGCGCATCCTGCACGCCAACCTTGCTTTGTTCGGCTCCGAGGTCATGCTGCATGACGAATTCCCCGAGTTCGGCGGCGACGTGATGGGACCGGACACCCGCGGCGGCGCCAGCATGACGGTCTCGGTCAATTTGTCGACGCCGGAGAAGGTTGACGCGGCGTTCGCGCGGGCCGCGGAGGCGGGTGCGGATGTGGTGATGGCGCCGGCCGACGTGTTCTGGGGCGCGCGCTATGCGAAATTGCGCGATCCGTTCGGCCATGTCTGGGCGTTCAATGCGCCTTTGGGGAGGGGGAGATGAGCGGACATTCATTCGCTCCGTCACACCCCCCTCTGGCCTGCCGGCCGCCCTGGCCCGAGCCACGGGTCTCGGCCCGTCCTTCGGACCCCCCTCAAGGGGGGAGATCATGCGCGGCGAGGACGAGACTAATCTCCCCCCTTGAGGGGGAGATGCCCGGCAGGGCGGAGGGGAGTGCTGCCACGCTCCCGGAGAATCTGCGATGACCCCCCGCATCCTCATCATCACAGGCGCCTCACGCGGCATCGGCGCGGCAACCGCCCGGCTTGCCGGCGCGGCCGGTTATGACGTCCTCGTCAACTACGTCTCCAACACGCAAGCCGCCGCCTCCGTCGTCGCCGACATCGAATCCGCCGGTGGACGCGCCTTCGCGGTGCAGGCCGACGCGTCTACCGCTGCCGGCATAGCCATGATCTTCAATGCTGCCGACGCACGCGGAAAACTTGCCGGCCTCGTCAACAATGCCGGCGTGGTCGATGCCAAGTCGCGCGTCGACGAGATGGACGAGGCACGGCTGACGCGCATGATGCGCACCAACATCGTCGGTCCCATGCTCTGCGCGGGGGAAGCCGTGAAGCGCCTCTCCACGCTCCACGGCGGCGCGGGCGGTGCCATCGTCAACGTCTCGTCGGTGGCCGCAAAACTCGGCAGCCCGGCAGAATATGTCGACTACGCCGCCTCGAAGGCCGCGATCGACACGTTCACGCTCGGCCTTGCCCGCGAAGTCGCGGCCGAGGGCATTCGCGTCAATGCGGTGCGGCCCGGCATCATCGACACTGAAATCCATGCCTCGGGCGGCCAGCCCGACCGTGTCGCGCGCGTTCGAGGCATGGTCCCCATGCTGCGCGAAGGCACGGCCGACGAGGTGGCGAAAGCCATTTTGTGGCTGTTGTCCGACGAGGCATCCTACACGACAGGCGCGCTGCTCGACGTCGGCGGCGGGCGCTAACATATCATCAGGAAGGACGGATCAATGAGCTATGATGTTGTGGTGATCGGCGCGGGGCCGGGCGGCTATGTGTGCGCCATCAAGGCGGCGCAGCTCGGGCTCAAGGTCGGGCTCGTCGAAAAGCGCGCCACGCCCGGCGGCACCTGCATCAATATCGGCTGCATCCCGTCGAAGGCGCTGCTGCACGCCTCCGAAATGTTCGCCGAGGCCGGCCATTCGTTCGCCGCGCTCGGCATCGATGTCGGCAAGCCGAAACTCGACCTCGCCAAGATGCTCGGCCATCGGCAGGCGACCGTCGACGCCAACGTCAAGGGCCTCGAATTCCTCGTCAAGAAGAACAAGATCGACTGGCTGCGCGGCACCGGCAAGGTGGTCGGGCAGGGCAAGCTGTCCGTCACCGGCGATGACGGCGCGGAAAAGGAGATCGAGGCGAAGAACATCGTCATCGCCACCGGCTCCGACGTCGCCGGCATTCCGGGCGTCGACGTCAAGTTCGACGAGAAAATCATCGTCTCGTCCACCGGCGCGCTGGCACTCGAAAAGGTGCCGGGCACGCTCGTCGTCGTCGGCGGCGGCGTCATCGGGCTCGAACTCGGCTCGGTCTGGTCGCGCCTCGGCGCCAAAGTCACGGTCGTCGAATATCTCGACACGATCCTCGGCGGCATGGACGGCGAAGTCGCCAAGCAGTTCCAGAAGCTCCTCGCCAAGCAGGGGCTCGACTTCAAGCTCGGCGCCAAGGTCACCGGTGTGGCTACGGCCGGCAATGGCGCGAAGGTCACCTTCGAGCCGGTGAAGGGCGGCGATGCCGAGACCCTCGACGCTGACGTCGTGCTGGTCGCGACCGGCCGCCGGCCCTATGTCGACGGGCTTGGAATCGAAGCAGCCGGCGTCGCGCTCGACGAGCGGGGCCGTGTCGCAGTGGATGACCATTTCCAGACCTCCGTCCCCGGCATTTACGCCATCGGCGACGTCATTCGCGGGCCCATGCTCGCCCACAAGGGCGAGGACGAAGGCGTGGCGGTCGCCGAGATCATCGCCGGCCAGGCCGGTCACGTGAACTACGACGTCATCCCGAGCGTCGTCTACACGAGCCCCGAGGTCGCCTCCGTCGGCAAGACGGAAGAAGAGCTGAAGAAGGCCGGCATCACCTACAAGGCCGGCAAGTTCCCCTTCTCCGCCAATGGCCGCGCGCGCGCCATGCAGCAGACGGATGGATTCGTGAAGGTGCTGGCCGATGCGTCCACCGACCGCGTGCTCGGCGTCCACATCGTCGGCTTCGGCGCCGGCGAAATGATCCACGAGGCGGCGGTGCTGATGGAATTCGGCGGCTCGTCGGAGGATCTTGCGCGGACATGCCATGCGCACCCGACCATGTCGGAAGCGGTCAAGGAAGCGGCGTTGGCGACGTTCTTCAAGCCGATCCATATGTGAGACGGAGGCTGCGCCGCTCTTCTGTCGAGACCCCCACCCTTTATCCCTCCCCACAAGAGGGAGGGAGGTCGTCAGCGTCGTAATTCCCCGATCAATGAAGCTCCAAGCGGATGGGCGTGTCGCAGCGTGGATGCCCTCCCTCCCCCTTGTGGGGAGGGATAAAGGGTGGGGGTCTCGACAAAAAAACTCCGAGCCCACAGCTCGCTTCACTTGACCCTATTTACACCAGTCCCCGCTTCGCCATCATCGCTTCCGCCGTCGGCATCCTGCCGCGGAATGCGAGGTAAAGTTCCTCCGGGTCCTTCGACCCGCCGGCCGCATAAATGTTCGTCTTCAGCTTCTCGGCCATCGCTCCGTTGAACGCGTCGCCGGTCTCCTCGAAGGCCGCGAAGGCGTCGGCGTCGAGCACTTCCGACCACATGTAGGAATAGTAGCCGGCCGAGTAGCCGTCGCCGGAGAAGACGTGCAGGAAGTGCGGCGTCCGGTGGCGCATGGCGATGGCGGCGGGCATGTCGAGCCGCTTCAGCGTTTCCGCCTCGAACGCCGCAGGGTCGGCGGGTGCGTCGGCCTTGGCGTGATACGCCATGTCGACCAGGGCGGAGGCGGTGAATTCCACCGTCGCAAAACCCTGGCCGAAATTCTTCGCTGCCAGCATCTTGTTGAGCAGGTCCTGCGGCAGCGGCTCGCCGGTGCGGTAGTGGACCGCGTGCGCCTTCAGAATTTCCGGCACGGTCAGCCAGTGCTCGTAGAGCTGCGACGGCAGTTCGACGAAGTCGCGCGAGACCGACGTTCCCGACACCGACGGCCATGTGACTTCGGTCAGCATGCCGTGCAGCGCGTGGCCGAACTCGTGGAAGAGCGTGCGCGCCTCGTCCATGGAGAGCAGCGCCGGCTCGCCCTTCGGCGGCCTGGCGAAGTTCATGACGTTGTAGATGATCGGCGGCTGACCGTCGCCGAGGTCGAAGCCCGACTGCAGGCTGCTCATCCACGCGCCCGAGCGCTTCGAAGGCCGATTGAAATAGTCGGCGAGGAAGGTCGCGCGGTGCGAGCCGTCCGGGTTTTTCACCTCGAAGACGCGCACGTCCGGATGCCAGGCGGCGATGCCGGTCTTCTCCTCGAATGTCACGCCGAAAAGACGCGTCGCGACGTCGAAGGAGGCCTCGATGATGCGGTCGAGCTGGAGGTAGGGCTTCAGTTCCGCCTCGTCGAAGGCGTAGCGCTCGGCGCGCAGCCTTTCGGCATAGTGGCGCCAGTCCCAGGCGGCGAAGGGCTCGTTCGCGCCGGCCTCGCGCGCAAGGCGTTCGAGTTCGCGCTGGTCGTCGGCCGCGCGGGCGCGGGCCTTTTCCCAAACCGGCTCCAGAAGCCCGAGAACCGCTTCGGGCGTCTTGGCCATCGTGTCGTCGAGCTTAAGTGCGGCATAGCTTTCATAGCCGAGCAGCTTCGCCTTTTCGGCGCGCAGGGCCAGCGTCTTGGCCACGAGGTCTGCATTCGATTTCTCGCCGCGCGAGGTGAAGCCGCGCCAGGCCTCCTCGCGCAGATCGCGGCGCGTCGAATAGGTGGTGAAGGGCTCGTAGATGGAGCGTGAGAGCGTCACCGCATAGCGCCCCTCCTGACCGCGCGAGGCGGCGGCTTCGGCCATCGCATCACGCACGAAGTCAGGCAGGCCCTCGAGGTCGGCTTCGTCGATGAAGAGCACCCAGCCCGCCTCGTCGGCAAGCACGTTCTGGCCGAACGCGGCGCCGAGCGAGGCCAGTTCCTCGTTGATCGCACCGAGCCGGGTCTTCGACACTTCGTCCAACTTCGCGCCGGATTTGACGAAGCGCTTCCAGGTCTTTTCGAGAACGCGCAGCGTCTCGGCGTCGAGACCGAGCGTGTCGCGCCGGGCGTAAAGCGCGTCGATGCGGGCGAACAGCGCCGCGTTCATGTGGATCGCGGAAAAGTGCCGCGCCATCTTCGGCGAAATCTCGCGCTCCATCGCCTGGATCTGCGGGTTGGTGTCGGCGCCGGCCTTGCACCAGAAGATCGCCGAGACGCGGCCGAGCGCTTCGCCGGCGAGCTCCAGCGGCGCGAGCACGTTCTCGACCGTCGGCGTCGCGGGATTGTTCGCGATCGCGTCGATTTCCGCCTGGTGCGCGGTCAGCGCCGCGTCGAAGACAGGCCCGAAATCGGCATCGGTAATCGTCTCGAAGGCGGGCAGGCCGAGCGGACCCGTCCAATGTGTGAGCGGGTGGCGGGCAAGATCGATGGTCATGAAAATCCTCGGGCGAAATGGCGTCATCGTCATTTAGGCACCTCGTCCGCGCGCCGCAACCGGCATCGCTTGACGCTGCGACGCACAAATACTAAGTAGACCAGATAATAAGGTTTACTTAGCATATGCCCAGACAGATCGACCCCGAATCCTTCGGTTTCCTGGTGACGGACCTCGCGCGCATGCTGCGCGCCGAGATGGACCGTCGCATCACCGGTTCCGGCATGGAGCTGACGCCCGGCGAGGTGCGCCTCCTTGCGCAGGCCGCGCGCGCCGGCACGGTTCGCCAGTCCGTCCTCGCGGAGCGCATCGGCGTCGAGGCGATGACCGTCTCTTCCTATGTCGACCGGCTGGAAGCGCGCGGGCTGATCGAACGGCTGCCCGATCCGTCCGATCGGCGCGCCAAGCTGATCGCGCTGACCGACGCGGCGGACGCCGTGCTCGACCAGGTCAAGGTCTTCGCGGACGAAGCGCGCCGGCAGGCAGCGCAATTGGTCGAGCCGGAAGAATGGGCGGTGATGCTCAAGGTGCTGAAGACGGTGCGCTGCAACCTTTCGGACGCGCGTATCGAGGCGCGGAGCTCGGCAGCATGAACATGAAGCCCGCCCAACCCGTCGCGTCCCAACCGGTCATGAGCGAGTTACGCGTCTCGATCATCGGCGCGCTTCTCGTCGCCATCGGGCCGATCTCGATGGCGCTGTTCACGCCCGCCATGCCCGAGATCGTGCGTGCGTTCGGGACGACGGACGCGGCGGTGAAGATGACGCTGTCGCTTTATTTTGCCGGCTTCGCCTTCGCGCAGCTCGTCTGCGGGCCGCTGTCGGACGGTTATGGGCGCAAGCCGATCACCATCGCCTTCATGGGCATCTACCTTGTCGCGACCGTTGCTGCGATCCTCGCACCGACGATCGAATTGCTGATTGTCGCCCGGTTCGCGCAGGGTGTCGGCGCGGCGGCGGGTGTCGCCATCTCACGCGCCATCGTGCGCGACCTCTTCACCAACGAACGCTCGGCGCGGATCATGAACCTCATCGGCATGATCCTCGGCATCGGTCCGGCCTTCGCGCCCACCATCGGCGGCGTGGCGATGGAGCTGTTCGGCTGGCACTCCATCTTCGCCTTCATGCTGGCCTTCGGCGTCACCATCATTCTCGTCGTCAAGTTCGCGATGACGGAGACGGTCGTGCGCGACCCCTCGCGCGTCAGGCCGCGCGCCCTCATGCGCTCGTATCGTTCGCTGTCGACCAGCGGCTACTTCATGTGGTCGAGCCTCGTCATGGGCGGTTCCGTCGGCGCGCTCTATACGCTCGCCACCATCCTGCCCTTCGTCCTGATGGACCGCGTCGGGCTGACGCCGACCCAGTTCGGCCTCGGCATGCTGATGCAGTCGGGCGCCTTCTTCATCGGTGCCGTCATCATGCGCCGCTTGATGGGGACGCGCAGTGCCTACCAGCTCGTCAAGCCGGGGCTGTGGTTCATCGGCGCCGGCAGCGTGCTTCTGGCTTTCGGCCTGCATCTCTTCGAGCCGAGCTTCCTGCTCGTCATGGGGCCGGTCGGTGTCTATGCGTTCGGCATCGCCTTCGTCATGCCGGCCATGTCGACGGCCTCGCTGGCGCCGTTCCCGCACATGGCAGGCGCGGCCGCCTCGATGAGCGGTTTCATCCAGATGGGCGGCGGGCTCGTGGGTGGCATGGTTGCGGCGCTCGTCGGCGATCCGGTGATCGGCATCTCGACCGTCATCCCGGCGATGGGCTTCTTCGCGATCCTGTCGTGGTTCCTGTGGAGCCGCTATCCGGAACCGGCGCTGGCGCGCACCGTGATCACCCCGGCGGCGCCGGCCGAGTAGCCCCGATCAGGGGCGCTCGAAATCGCCGGTCGCGGGGTCCATCGCCCAAAGCTCGCCGGAGGAAATGTCGAACCAGGCGCCATGAAGCGTCAGCCGGCCCTTCTTCTCCAGGATGTCAACGCAGGGAAACGTGCGCAGATTGGCGAGCGAGAAGCGGATCGAGATGCGCTCCATCGCGGTCTGGCGTTCGCTGGCAGTCATGACGTCGTTGCCGGCGACCATCTGGGCGGCGGGGGCGACGAGGCTCATCCAGCGGCCGATGAAATCTCCGGGCGACAGCGGTTCGCTCATCGGATTGAGCGCGGCCGAGATGCCGCCACAGCGGCCATGGCCGAGCACGACGATGTTCTTGACCTTCAGGCTTTGCACCGCGAATTCCAGCGCTGCCGACGTCGCATGCAGCTTGTCGTCGGGCTCGTAGGGCGGCACCAGATTCGCCACGTTGCGCACCACGAACAACTCGCCCGGGCTGGCGTTGAAGATCGTCTCGGGCGCGGCGCGGCTGTCGCAGCAGGCGATCACCAGCGTCTCGGGCTTCTGGCCCTCCTTGGCCAAAGTGCGATAGCGCTCGCTCTCGGTCGCATAACGACCGCTCATGAAATCGCGATAGCCGGTGAGGAGATTGTCAGGCAGATGGCTCATGGGTTTGGCTTAGGCCGAAATTTCCGTGTCATCAACGGATAGAGCACGGAAATTTCCGTATGGTTTAAAGAAGATCCCGTCGAACGCCCCCTCCGGCCCTTCGGGCCACCTCCCCCGTGAACGGGGGAGGACCCGCGTCGCGCTGGCGGCGACGTGAATCCTCCCCCGCAAAGCGGGGGAGGGGGACCATGCGCAGCATGGTGGAGGGGGCGCAGTGGCGGCTCGCTATGTCCAGATTGCGATCGGAATGTCGTGGCAATCCGTCGTGGGCGCTTCAGGAAATGATCTTGCCTCGCCTCTTGCATATCGCGCGGCCACCAGTAGCATCGCGCAGGCGTCGAGGAAGTCGTCCGCACCCGAGCCGACCGGGCACCGCTCCTGCAGAAACGCCGGATCTAGCCCGCACGCCGCCAGAAGCGTCTGCCGTTCTACCATGCCGGCAGGGTTGACCCGTCCCTTGACCTTCTTCGGCAGGGTCATCGCGTGCTCGCCGTTCAGCCGCCAGAAAGCGGCCTCGGGGTGGGATTCGATGACGCGCGCGCGCAACTCCGGCCGCGTGCGCAGGAGGGCGTCGATCTCGCGGATTTTCGGAAACAGCGCGAAAGCCTGGATCGAAACGCCTCGCGGCGGGTCGGAGGTTTCGCGCGCGACTTCGCTGGCCTTGCGATGGTCCTCGTACCACTTTTCCAGAGTCGTGAACGAGTCGGTGGCGGCATTGACCGCCGGCCGCGATGGGATCGCAAAGACGCTCGATTGCCGCTCATCCAGATGCTTGCGTGCCAGCGCCTCCGGCCCGCGGCCGGCACGGCCGATCCGGTCGGGGAGGCCGATCGGCATGTCGACGGCGATGATCGCGTCTGGGGGATAGGAAGCGATCAGCGCCTCGAAGGTCGCGTGGATGCGGCAGGCGGTTCTGCCAGCGCCGTTCTGCGAAACGGCGATCCAACCGCCCTTGCAGCCATCGACGCCGACGATCGGTCTCTCAGCCGAGCGGTCGGACATCGACTCCAGCCTTCGGCGCAGTCAGGCTCGCCGCATCCGTCTCCAGCATCAGCTCGTTCGCGCCGCGCTCTGCTGCGCGCGACAGGACGTCGAACACGGCGGCGGTGACGTGCCGTAGCGCTTCGCCTGCACCTTTGCCTTCCATTCGCTGCGCCAAAAGCATCGCCGCCGTCAGATCGCCGAGCCCGTTCGGCGGTCTCGCGACGAGGTCGTGGCTGGCGAGAAGCGCCGTCTCCTCCTCCACCCAGAGATTGCCGATGCGTCCTTCGCCCGCCGGCGCGGAGGTGACGAGCATGCCTTGGGGCGGCAGGCTACGCGCCGCCGCCGCGATTTCGTCCAGCGTTTCGTTCCGCCGTCCCGACAGCCAGTCGAGTTCGGCCCGGTTCGGCGTCGCGATGTCGGCAAGCGGCAGGAGATGGTCGCGGATCGCCTCGGCGGTTGCCTGCGGCACGTAAAGGCCACCGCGGTCGCCGATCACCGGGTCGCAGACATAGAGCGCATCGGGGCTGCGGGCCTTCACCGCCTCGATCAGTCGCGCGACCGGCGCGGCCTGCTCCGCGCTGCCGAGATAGCCGGTCAGGACGCCGCCCACCTCGCCGAGCCAAGGCGCGCGTTCGAGATCGGCCAGCATTGCCGCGAACGCGTCGGCGGGTGGCACGATCCGCGTCGCGGGACCGTGGCCGGGGTGCCAGGGCAGCGTGACCGTCGGCACGGCCCAGACCGGGAAGCCGAGCGTTTCGAGGGCGAAGACGGCAGCGCGATTGCCGACCGTGCCGCGCACGACATGGCTCGATATCACGAGGATCGCCGGCTTCGTCATAGGGTTCGGATGAAATCGATCAGCCACCAGACCAGAACCGCGGCAAGGACGACGCTCAAGACGCGGCCGATGCGCGTGCCCCAGATTTCGACCCAGTCGTCCGGGTCGGCGTCGGCGCCGCTCATGTGGCGGCGGATGCGCGTCGCCATCGTCGCTTCGCTTTCCTGGCCGACGCGGCGGATGATGCGCTTCGATTCGTTGTCGTCCTTCATGCGGCCAGCTTCCGCTCGACCAGCCGGACCCAATAGGAAACGCCCGCCGGGATCGCCTCGTCCTCGAAATCATAGGCGGGATGGTGCAGGTCGGCCGACTTGCCGTTGCCGATGAAGACCAGCGTGCCCGGCCGCAATTCCAGCATGCGCGAGAAATCCTCGCCCGCCATGACCGGCGCCACGTCGGCGTCCACCATCGCCTCGCCGACGACCTCGCGCGCGACCGCGGTCGAGAAGGCGGCTTCGTCGGGGTCGTTATGCGTCACGGCGATCGTCTGGTTGTAGTCGACGTCGACGCTCGCGCCGGCCGCCTCTCCGATCTTGGTCGCGATGTGGACGATCCGGTCCTCCGTCGCCTTGGCCACATCCATCGAGAGCGCGCGCACGCTGCCCCACAACTCGATGATCTCGGGAATGATGTTGTAGGCCGTGCCGGCGTCGAACTTCGTCACCGTCACGACGGCGGAAGTCACCGGATCGGTGTTGCGCGAGACGATCGTCTGGAGGGCGGTGACGATCTGCGCGCCGGTGACGATCGGGTCGATCGTGGTGTGCGGGCGCGCCGCATGGCCGCCGCGTCCGGTCACGCGGATGGTGAACTTGGCCGAGGCGGCCATGATCGAGCCTGGACGAAGCGCGATGTGGCCGGTGGCGAGCCCCGGCATGTTGTGCATGCCGTAGACATGACTGACGCCGAAGCGGTCGAAGAGCCCGTCCTCGATCATCGCCCTGGCGCCGCCGCCGATTTCCTCGGCCGGCTGGAAAACGAGCACGACGGAGCCTTTGAAATTGCGCGTCTCGGCGAGGTACTTCGCGGCGCCGAGGAGCATTGCCGTGTGGCCGTCATGGCCGCAGGCATGCATCGCGCCTTCGATCGTCGAGGCATGCGGCTGCGACGTCGCCTCGACGATCGGCAGCGCGTCCATGTCGGCACGCAGCGCGATGGCCGGACCATCGCCCAAGCGCCCGCGGATCACGCCGACGACACCCGTCTCGCCGAAGCCGCGATGGATCTCATTGACGCCGAATTCCTCCAGCTTGCGCGCGACGAATTCCGCCGTCTGGTGAACCTCGAAGCCGATCTCGGGATGTTGGTGGATGTGCCTGCGCCAGCCGACGATTTCATCATGCAGTTCGCTCGCGCGGTTCAGGATCGGCATCATGGTCTCCAGTTCGCTTCTCGCAGACTAGCCAGCGGCTTGAGGCATGGGAACCGGAAATGTTGCCCTTCTCCCGGTCGCTGATTACGGTGCGGGCCGCCAACAGGGAGACGCGCGCATGGCCGAGGAAGCACTGATCGTCATCGACGTGCAGAACGATTTCTGCCCCGGCGGCGCGCTTGCCGTCGAGGATGGCGACGCGATCGTGCCGGTCGTCAACCGGATGATCCAGGCGGCGCCGCACGTGATCCTGACGCAGGACTGGCACCCCGCGGGCCATTCCAGCTTCGCCTCGCGGCACGCGGGCAAGGCGCCGTTCGAGACGGTCGAGATGGAGTACGGCCCGCAGACGCTCTGGCCGGACCATTGCGTCCAGGGCACGAAGGGCGCGGCCTTCCACCCCGATCTCGACTGGACGCGCGCCGAGTTGGTGGTCCGCAAGGGTTTTCGCCCCGCGATCGATTCCTACTCGGCCTTCTTCGAGAACGACCGCACGACGCCGACCGGCCTTGGCGGCTACCTCAAGGAACGCGGCATCCGCAACCTGACGCTGGTCGGCCTCGCCACCGATTTCTGCGTCGCCTATTCGGCGCTCGATGCGGCCAGGCTCGGCTTTTCCGTCACCGTCGCAATGGAGGCGTGCCGCGCCATCGACCTCGGCGGCTCGCTTGCCGTCATGAAGGCCGAAATGGAAAAAGCGGGCGTGGTGCTGTCGTGATGCGTGCTCTTCTGATCGTCGTCGCACTCCTATGCGCTACCGCCGCCCGTGCGGAAATCGTCTCGGAATACACCGAGTTCGACGCAGACAAGGGTTGCAGCGCGTATCGCACGGCCCCGAACGATGAGGGCGATTGGGCAGACCTCGCCTGTGCCGGCTATCGCGGCTATCCGGTGATCCTCACCTATACCGACTTGCGCTATGTCGCCTATTACGGCTTTCCGCCGGAGGGCGAACTTCCGCGCCAGCCAGGCTTTCACCCCTTCAACCATCCCGGAACGCGCATCGAATGGCGCATCGACAGGCAGGATCGAACGGAAACACCCTTCGCCGCGATCCATCGCTGGTTTCTCAACATCGGCGACGCAGGCGCGCGCGACATCGAAATCCTGGCCGTCAGCAAGGTCGCGACCATGGAAGACCGGTCGGCGTGTTTCGTCGGCTTCGTGATGGCGTCGGGAAATGCGCAGGCCAATGAGGAGGCCCGACGCATCGCGGACGAGACCGTGCGCGATTTCGACTGCGCGTCCGACAAGCGCGTCATCGCCGATCCCGAGCTACGTGGGCTGGTCAACCTTTAAAAAAAGAGAGCGCCCTGGCGCTCTCTTTCAATTTCCGGTTCAGGCCTTCGTCGTCTTCGCCCGCTCGACCGCCTCGACGATCATGGCGCGCGCCTTTTCGGCGCCCTGCCAGCCGCCGATCTTCACCCACTTGCCGGGCTCCAGATCCTTGTAGTGCTCGAAGAAGTGTTCGATCTGCTTCAGCGTGATTTCGGGAAGGTCAGTGTAGTCGTGGACGTTCTCGTAGCGGCGCGTGACATGCGGCGAGGGCACGGCGATAATCTTCTCGTCCTTGCCACCGTCATCTTCCATGATCAGGACGCCGATCGGGCGCACGTTTATGACGCAGCCCGGCACGAGTTCGCGCGTGTTGCAGATCAGGACGTCGATCGGGTCGCCGTCCTCGGACAGGGTGTGCGGCACGAAGCCGTAATTGCCGGGATAGCGCATCGGCGTATAGAGGAACCGGTCGACCACCAGCACGCCGGCTTCCTTGTCCATCTCGTACTTGATCGGCTGGCCGCCGGCCGGCACTTCGATGAGGACGTTGACGTCGTGAGGCGGATTGTCGCCGATGGAAATGGCGTCGAGGCGCATGCGCTGATCCTGTCTTCGCAAGGTTCTGAATGTGCGCAAGCGGTTAGCGCGTCTCATGCTGCAATGCAAGGAAGCGGCGGGTCACGTCGCGTCTCAGGGGTGACATGCCGGGACGGTTGGTCGCGGGCGTGCGTCGGTCGGCAGGGTCGTGCCCGTCGTCGATGTCGAGCCTGACGCGCCATTCAACGCCGGCAGCGCCAACGCCTCAATTCCAGACGTAGGCGACCTTCTTCAGCGCCTTCTGGTCGAAGATCTCGACACCTTCGGCGACGTCGCGGCCGCCGGCGCCCTCGTAGAAGGCGCGGGCGCCGTCATTGTCTTCCAGCGCCCAGACGACGAGGCCGGAAAGGCCATGTGCCTTCAGCCGGTCGCGGGCGGCCTTGAAGAGGCGGGTGCCGAGGCCGATGCCCTGATATTCGGGCAGGAGGTAGAGTTCGTAGATCTCGCCGTCCTGCGGCAGGTCGCGGGCGCGGTTGCGGCCGAGCGTGGCGTAGCCGACGACATTGCCGTCGATCTCAACGACGAGGACGCTCGCGGCGCGGCGGATTGCCTTTTCCCACCACTGCGTGCCGCGGCGCGACAGCATCGAGTTCAGCGCGCCGTGCGGGATCAGCCCGGCATAGGCACCCACCCAGGCATCGTGATGAACGCCGGCGATCGCATCCGCGTCGTGCGGGTCGGCCTTGCGAATGTCGATCGAGAGCGTCTTCATGATTTGTTAATCATAACTGGCGAAGGCGCTTGACGGCAAGCGGGAAGGTGGCGCCCGGCCAAACTTCGCGCAAGCCTCGGCGATGTCGGTGAAGCTTCAGCGGCTGCGCGAAAGCTCGCGCGTCGCCTTTTCCAGCCCGTTCAGCGTCAGCGGAAACATACGCTCGGAAAAGATCTCGCGGATCATCTGGATCGAGTGCGTGTACCCCCAGTGCTTCTCGCGAACGGGGTTGAGCCAGACGGCCTTCGGCCAGTGCTGGAGGACGCGTTGCAACCAGACGATTCCGGCCTCCGCGTTCCAGTGCTCCACCGCGCCGCCGGGATAGGCGATCTCGTAGGGGCTCATCGAGGCGTCGCCGACGAAGATCGCCTTGTAGTCGGCGCCGTATTTGTGCAGCACGTCATAGGTCGGGATGACCTCCGAGTGGCGGCGGGCATTGTCCTTCCAGACGCCCTCGTAGACGCAGTTGTGGAAGTAGAAATATTCGAGTTGCCGGAACTCGGCGCGTGCGGCCGAGAACAGTTCTTCGACGATGCGGATGTGGTCGTCCATCGAGCCGCCGACGTCGAAGAACATTAGGAGCTTCACCGCATTGCGCCGTTCGGGGCGTGTCTGGACGTCGAGATAGCCATGCTCGGCGGTTGACTTTATGGTTCCGCCGAGGTCGAATTCCTCGTCCGCGCCCTCGCGCACCCAGCGGCGCAGGCGCTTCAGCGCGACCTTGATGTTGCGCGTGCCGAGTTCGACCGAATCGTCGAAGTTCCTGAATTCGCGCTTGTCCCAGACCTTGACTGCGCGGCGGTGGCGGCTCCCCTCCTGGCCGATCCGCACGCCCTCGGGATTGTAGCCATAGGCGCCGAAGGGCGAGGTGCCGCCGGTGCCGATCCATTTCGACCCGCCCTGATGGCGGCCCTTCTGCTCCTCCAGCCGCTTCTTCAGCGTCTCCATCAGCTTTTCGAAGCCGCCAAGGCTCTCGACCAGCTTCTTTTCCTCGTCGGTCAGGTGTTTCTCGGCCAGCCGCCGCAGCCATTCCTCGGGAATGTTGGCGACGTCGACGGCGCTCTCGCCCGACACCGCCTCGACGCCCTTGAAGACCTGACCGAAGACCTGGTCGAAACGGTCGATGTGCCGCTCGTCCTTCACCATCGCCGCGCGCGCTAGGTAGTAGAAGCCTTCGACGTCGTAATCGACGAGATGCGCGTCCATGCCTTCGAGCAGCGACAGATATTCCCGCAAGGAGACGGGAATGCGCGCGGCCTTCAGTTCGAGGAAGAAGGGTATGAACATGGGGCGCAAACTAGAGCGGTTGCCGGGAGGATGGAAGCCGTCTGTTTCCTTCTCACCCGAGCCTTGCTAAGGGGCGCACGATGACCGCGCCCGTTTTTCCTTTCACCATCCTTCTCGGCGGTGATGCCGAGCCGACCCCGCGCCTCGCCCGCCAGGTCGCCGGCAGCCGCGTGATCGCGGCGGATTCAGGGATGCGCCATGCCCGCCCGCTCGGCCTCGTCCCGGAACTTTGGACCGGCGATTTCGATTCCGTCGATGCCGCGCTCGATGCCGCCCATCCCGACATTCCGCGCGAGATCTTCCCGCCCGCCAAGGATCTGACCGATGGCGAGATCGCCGTCGAGGCGGCGCTGGCGCGGGGCGCGACCGCCCTGACGCTGGTCGGCGCCTTCGGCGGCCCGCGCGCCGACCATGCCTTCCTGCACCTGGCGCTCGGCGTGCGACTGGCCGAGCGGGGACTTTCCATCCTGCTGACCAGCGGCACGCAGGAAGGGGTGCCGCTGCTTGAAGGCGCATCTCGGCTCGACTATTTGCCGGGCACCGTATTCTCGGTCATCGCGATGACCGACCTTGCCGGCCTGACGCTCGATGGCGTGCGCTGGCCGCTCGAGAAGAAGCACGTCCCTTTTGGCTCGTCGCTGACGCTCTCCAACGAGGTCACCGGCAACCTGACAGTCCAACTGATCTCCGGCCGCGCGATCCTCATCGCCCATCCGTCCGGCCAATAGGAATTCCATGGCGCCCCCGCTTCTCAATCTCGACGGCATCAAGCTCACCTTCGGCGGCACGCCGCTGCTCGACGGCGCGGCGCTCTCCGCGCAGGCTGGCGACCGCATCGCGCTGGTCGGCCGTAACGGTTCGGGCAAATCGACGCTGCTGAAGATCGCCGCCGGTCTCGTCGAGGCGCAGGACGGTGAGATCTTCCGCCAGCCCTCGGCCACGATCCGCTATCTGCGCCAGACGCCGGACATGGAGGGTTTTGCCACCGTCCTCGCCTATGTCGAGGCGGGCCTCGGGCCGAGCGACGACCCGCACCGCGCGACCTATCTCATCGAGAGCCTCGGCCTCGACGGTTCGGCGGCGCCGGAGAACCTGTCGGGCGGCGAGGCGCGTCGTGCTGCGCTTGCCCGAGTTCTCGCGCCGCAGCCCGATATTTTGCTTCTCGACGAGCCGACCAACCATCTCGACCTCGCCACCATCGAATGGCTCGAAAGCGAACTCGTCCGGTCCACCTCCGCCATCGTCGTCATCTCGCACGACCGACGCTTTCTCGAACGAGTCTCCAAGGCCACCGTCTGGCTCGATCGCGGCCAGACGCGCCGGCTCGATAAGGGTTTTGCCCATTTCGAGGAATGGCGCGACCAGGTGCTGGAGGAAGAGGAGCGCGACCAGCACAAGCTTGGCCGCCAGATCGTGCGCGAGGAGCACTGGCTGCGCTACGGCGTCACCGCGCGGCGCAAGCGCAACATGCGCCGGCTCGGCGAACTCCATTCCATGCGCCAGAAATTCCGCACGCATCAAGGCGCCGAAGGCAAGGCGACGCTGCAGGCGAGCGACGCCAACGAATCCGGCAAGCTGGTCATCGAGGCGAAGGGAATTGCCAAGAGCTTCGGCGAGCGCCAGATCGTCCGCGATTTTTCCACCCGCATCCAGCGCGGCGACCGGATCGGCCTCGTCGGCCCCAATGGCGCCGGCAAGACCACGCTCCTGAAGATGCTGACCGGCGAACTTGCGCCCGATGCCGGCTCAGTCCGGCTCGGCGTCAACCTCGAAATCGCCACGCTCGACCAGAAGCGCGATCTCGACCTGGACGAGACGCTTTCGCACTACCTGACCGACGGGCGCGGCCACAGCGTCGTCGTCAATGGCGAGCAGCGCCACGTCGTCTCCTACATGAAGGATTTCCTGTTCAAGCCGGAACAGGCGCGTACGCCGATCCGCGAACTGTCCGGCGGCGAGCGCGCGCGGCTCGTGCTGGCGCGGCTGCTCGCGCGACCGGCCAATCTGCTGGTGCTCGACGAGCCGACCAACGACCTCGACATGGAAACGCTCGATCTGCTGCAGGAACTGGTCGCGGGCTTTCCCGGTACGGTCATCCTCGTCAGCCACGATCGCGACTTCCTCGACCGCACGGTGACGAGCACGATCGCACCCGAAAGCGATGGACGCTGGATCGAATATGCCGGCGGCTATGCCGACATGTTGACCCAGCGCGGCACGAAGGCATTCACGCAAAAGCCGGCGAAGTCCGAGCCGCGCGACAAGCCGGCTGCCAGTTCGCCCAGGCCTGCGGGCAATGCCAGTTCGTCGAAGAAGCTCTCCTTCAAGCAGAAATTCGCGCTTGAGAAGCTGCCGGGCGAGATGGAGGCGACCTCCGCGAAGATGGCGACGCTCGAGACGAAGATGGCCGACCCGCAATTCTACGTCCGCGATCCGGCCGGGTTCGCGAAGTCGGCGTCCACGCTCGATGGATTGCGCGCCGACCTTGCGCGGATGGAGGAGGAGTGGCTGGAATTGGAGATGCTGCGCGAGGAGATCGAAGGGTAAGTGGTAACGATCGACGTTTCCGCGCTTCAATACCCCCACCCTTTATCCCTCCCCACAAGGGGGAGGGAGGCCATCCACGCCTCTCTTGACTTTCAAACGTGGTGCTCGGTTTGGTGGTTCAATACGACGCTCGCGGCTTCCCTCCGCCTTGTGGGGAGGGATAAAGGGTGGGGGTCCCACCTCGCAAAACCCATTTACCCCATTCATAAACACGCCTCGCAAATCGCCGCGATGTGCCGGCGATCCGTTCCGCAACACCCGCCAAGCACCGAAATCTGCCCGAACTGCCGTCGCATCTCGCCATAGCGCCGGCCGAGATCTTCCGGGTCGCCGGGATCGAGTTCGCTCGCCTCGTCGAGTTCGGCATGGCTTTTCGCAGATGCATTGGCACGGACCCCGCCCAGTCTTTGCATCCACGCCTCGCCATTGCCGAGTGACGTGGAAAAATGGGTCGGGTGGGCGCAGTTGATCATATAGTAGATCGGCGCGCCCTCCGTGTCCTCGTCGACCGTCTCGATCGCCTCGCGCAGGCTGGCGCCGGAGGCAAGGTTGCCGTCCGTCTCGACGGTGAAGGAGATGACGCAGGGCAGGCCATAGGCGGCTGCCGCCCGCGCGATGCCGCAGGCTTCCTCGACATAGTTCATCGTCATGCCGCTCACCATGTCGGCGCCGGTGGCGTGGAAGGCCTCGATCTGCGCATGGTGGTAGTGCTCGGCGCCGTCGCGGTCCATCAGGGACGTCGGACGGTAGCCGTCGCCGCGCGGGCCGACCACGCCGTTGACGACGATCTTGTCGCTGCCCTCGCCGAGTTCCCGGCGCAGCGACTTCGCCCAGCCTACCGCCTCGCGGTTGATCTCGGCCAGGGCGCTCGCATCGAAGCCGAGCTTCTCGCCCCAGTCGCGATTGGCCCGCCAGGTCGGCGTGTCGATGATGAAGCCGGCATGGCGGGCAAGCGCCATCTCGACGAAGGGCGCTAAATAGTCCGTCAGTTGCTGGCGGCCATAGGCGTTGAGAAGAAGCGGAAAGGCAGCGAAAAGCGGCAGGTCGACGCCGTCATGGAAGATCAGCGAGGTCTCGAGGCCGCCATCGGTCAGGAAGACGGCACCGCCCGGCCGCGGCAGCACCGCGTGCGACATGATCATAGCTCATCCGGCCCGCGCCCGCTCCAGGCAGCGACATCGCTGCCCGATTGGATGATCCGCCTGCAATCAATGGCTGTCAATCGATCGGACGGCGCCTGCCTTGCGGCACGTTGCATATGCGCATATCCTATGCGCAAAAACGAGGCCCGATCCATGCGCCACGAAAAACCCGCCGCCCGCAAGCCGACCAACCTGACGCTCGACGCCGCGCTTCTGGCCGAAGCGAAGGAACTCTCGGTCAACGTCTCCCGCGCCGCCGAAACCGGCATTGCAGAGGCCGTCCGCGCTGAAAAGGAACGGCTCTGGCTGGAGGAAAACCGCGAGGCGCTCGAAAGCTGGAAGGCCTGGGTCGACGAAAACGGCCTGCCCCTCGCCAAATATCGCATGTTCTGATGGCGCGGTATGACGTCTACCGCGCGCCCGACGATGCGCTTTTGCTCAACGTCCAGTCGCCGCTTCTCGACATTGTCGGCTCGCGTGTGGTGATCCCGCTCCTGCCGGCGTCATCGACTCCGCGCTCGATCGCCCGACTGCATCCCGTCTGTGACGTCGATGGAGAGCCGTACGTTCTGGCCACGCATCTGATCTCGGCTGTGCCTGATACGCTGGTCGCGGCTCGAGTTGCCAATCTCGGCCAGCACCACGACGAAATCGTCGCGGCGCTCGACATGCTGTTTCAGGGATACTGAATCACACCTGCCGCGGCCTGCCGCTCAGGCGGCTTGCAACCACTTCGATCCGCTCGGCGAAATCGGATAGCGCGCCGGTCAGGGCGGCGTCGTTCTTGTCGGCCTTGGTCAGCGCGTCGTCGCGGGTCTTGCGCAGCGTGCCGATCTCGGTCTCGAAACCCTTGGTGCGCTTTTGCAGTTCGGCGAGTTCGTCCATGACCATGATGCCGGCCATCACGGTCAGGCGCTGGTCGCCGATCTCACCGAACGAGTCCTTCAGGTGCATCACATAGCGGTCGAACCGGCTGGCGAGCGAGATCAGGTGTTCTTCCTGGCCTTCGTCGCAGGCCATCCGGTAGGCCTTGCCGTCGATCGTCACGGTAACCTGTGCCATCGTCCCCTACCTGTCGAGCACGGCGCGGATCGTCTCCATTGCGGTCACGAGCCGGCGCGAGACTTCCTTGTTGGCATCTTCGAGGCGCTCGGCGCGTGCTTCCGACGCGTCGAGTTCCTGGGCGAGGCGCGAGCGGTCGGCGTTCATGCGCTGCGCCTCGGCATCGGCTTCCTGATAGTCCTGGTCGTTTTCCAGACGCGCTGCGACGGCGCTTTCCAGCGCTTCGACCGCGGCACCGAGGCGACCGATGACTTCCCTGAGTGTCGTTTCCCCTGTCATGGCTCCAGCTCAGGCCCCCGACGCGAATCATTGTTACATGAGAACGTCTTAATCGGAAAACATTAAGCGGCGGGCGAATCTGGCGTCAACCGAACGTGCCGACTATCCCCGGCATTCGGCCGCGAGCCACGCCCGCGCGGCGTTGACTCCCCGCCCCGAACGGCTATGTGTCGCCTGCCGAAAGGGCCGAGCGCGCCTCCCAATCTTCCAATTCTTCGCAGGACCAGAGCGATCATGACGACACGCGACAAGCACGACCGGATGGCCAATGCGATCCGCTTCCTTTCCATGGATGCGGTCGAAAAGGCGAATTCGGGCCATCCCGGCCTGCCGATGGGCGCGGCCGACATCGCGACCGTGCTCTACACCCGCTTCATGAAGCATGATCCCAAGCATCCGCACTGGGCCGATCGCGACCGTTTCGTCCTGTCGGCCGGCCACGGCTCGATGCTGCTCTATTCGCTCCTCTATCTGTCGGGCTACGAGGACATCACGCTCGACGAAATCAAGAACTTCCGCCAGCTCGGCTCCAAGACCGCCGGCCATCCCGAATACGGCCATGCGGCGGGCATCGAGACGACCACCGGCCCGCTCGGCCAGGGCCTCGGCAACGCCGTCGGCATGGCGCTTGCCGAGCGCATTCTGAACGCGCATTACGGCGACGGGCTGGTCGACCACTACACCTATGCGCTCGCCGGCGATGGCTGCCTGATGGAAGGCATCAGCCAGGAGGCGATCTCGCTTGCCGGCCACCTGAAGCTCTCCAAGCTGATCGTGATGTGGGACGACAACAACATCTCGATCGACGGTCCGGTCTCCCTTTCCGACTCCACCGACCAGGTTGCGCGCTTTGCCGCTTCCGGCTGGAACACGCTGCGCGCAGACGGCCACGATCCCGAGGCCATCGCCCACGCGATCGAGACCGCGCGCCAGTCCGACCGGCCGACGATGATCGCCTTCAAAACGACGATCGGCTATGGCGCGCCGACCCGCGCCGGCACCAACAAGGCGCATGGCTCGCCGCTCGGCGCGGACGAGATCGCCGGCACGCGCAAGGCATTGAAGTGGGATGCGGACGCATTCGCCGTTCCCTCCGACATTCTCGACGCGTGGCGTCTTGCCGGCCTGCACTCGGCCAAGGAGCGCAAGGCCTGGGAAGGCCGCCTCGCCGAAACCGAAGGTGAAAAGCGCGCCGAGTTCGAGCGCCGCATGCGCGGCGAACTGCCCGAAGGCCTCGATGCGGCGATCGTCGACTACAAGAAGAAGCTTTCGGCCGACAAGCCGAAGGTCGCGACGCGCAAATCGTCGGAGATGGCGCTCGAGGTCATCAATGCGATCCTGCCCGACACGATCGGCGGCTCGGCCGACCTCACCGGCTCCAACAACACCAAGACCTCGCAGACCAAGCCGATCACGTCGTCGGACTATTCCGGCCGCTACGTCTATTTCGGCATTCGCGAGCACGGTATGGCGGCGGCGATGAACGGCATGGCGCTGCATGGCGGCATCATTCCCTATGGCGGCACGTTCCTCGTCTTTTCCGACTATGCGCGGCCTTCGATGCGCCTCGCCTCGCTGATGGGCATTCGCTCGATCTTCGTCATGACGCATGATTCGATCGGCCTCGGCGAAGACGGCCCGACCCACCAGCCCGTCGAGCACCTGGCGGCGCTGCGCGCGATCCCCAACCACTACGTCTTCCGTCCGGCGGACGCGGTGGAAACGGCCGAATGCTGGCAGATCGCGCTCGAATCCGAGACGACGCCCTCGACGCTCGCGCTCACGCGCCAGAACCTGCCGACGCTGCGCGTCGAGCATGACGAGGACAACCTGTCCTCCTACGGCGCCTACGAACTCGAGACCGCCAGCGATGAGGCCAAGGTCACGATCTTCGCCTCCGGCTCGGAAGTCGAGATCGCGGTGAAGGCACGCGAGATCCTCGAGGCCAAGGGCCACCCGACGCGCGTCGTTTCCGTGCCGTGCTTCGAACTCTTCGGCGAACAGAGCTACGAATACCGCCATGCGATCGTCGGCGACGCGTCGATCAAGGTCGGCATCGAGGCCGGCATCCGCATGGGTTGGGAGCGCCTGATCGGTTCCAACGGCATCTTCGTCGGGATGACGGGCTTCGGCGCGTCGGGCCCGGCCGAAGAGCTCTACAAGCATTTCGGCATTACCGCCGAAGCGGCCGTCAAGGCGGTCGAGGAGCGCATCGCCAACGGCGGTTGAGCCAAGCCCCGGAAAATAAAAACGATTTAGTCGAGAAGGGCGGGTCTGCACCCGCCCTTTTCTCGTGTCTGGCGCTGGATTCCTCCACATTGCGCCGCTAAAGACGGCGGCATCCACGCCTTACCTTCTCCCGGGAGACAGCGAATGACTGTGAAAGTTGCCATCAACGGTTTTGGCCGCATCGGCCGCAACGTGCTGCGCGCGATCTACGAATCCGGCCGCACCGACATCGAGGTCGTCGCGATCAACGATCTGGGCCCGGTCGAAACCAACGCCCACCTGATGCGCTACGACAGCGTGCATGGCCGCTTCCCGGGCGAAGTCACGGTCAAGGGCGACGCCATCGACGCCGGCCGCGGGCCGATCAAGGTCCATGCCGTGCGCAACCCGGCCGAGCTGCCGTGGAAGGCCGAGGGCGTCGACATCGCACTCGAATGCACCGGCATCTTCACCTCCAAGGAAAAAGCCTCGGCGCATCTGGAAGCCGGCGCCAAGCGCGTCATCGTCTCCGCGCCCGCCGACAATGCGGACCTGACCGTCGTCTACGGCGTCAACCACGACAAGCTCTCGAAGGACCACATGGTCATTTCGAACGCGTCGTGCACCACCAACTGCCTCGCCCCAGTCGCGCAGGTCCTCAACGAAGCCATCGGCATCGAGAAGGGCTTCATGACGACGATCCACTCCTATACGGGCGACCAGCCGACCCTCGACACGATGCACAAGGACCTCTACCGGGCACGTGCTGCGGCCCTTTCCATGATCCCGACCTCGACGGGTGCGGCCAAGGCCGTCGGCCTCGTCCTGCCGGAACTCAAGGGCAAGCTCGACGGTGTCGCGATCCGCGTTCCGACGCCCAACGTCTCGGTGGTCGACCTGACCTTCATCGCCAAGCGCGAGACCAGCGTCGAGGAGATCAACAACGCCATTCGCACTGCCGCCGATGGTCGCCTCAAGGGCATCCTCGGCTACACGGACGAGTCGCTCGTCTCGATCGACTTCAACCACGATCCGCATTCCTCGATCTTCCACATGGACCAGACCAAGGTGATGGACGGCACGATGGTGCGCATTCTCACCTGGTACGACAATGAATGGGGCTTCTCCAACCGGATGAGCGACACCGCCGTCGCCTTCGGCAAGCTGATCTGACCCCGATCAACTTTTTTCGACGAATACCGACGCCCGGCCTCAAAACCGGGCGTTTTCTTTCCTAGATAGAAGACGCAATCGCGTTTCGCGCTTTTCCAGCTCCAGGGCGATGACCGGCTTGTCGCATCGTGACGACAGGGCGGAGGAAATGTGCGGTTCGGGCCGTATTCGGCGAGGGAGCACAGCACGGTTCAGGCCCGCAGGGGCAATCGGCAGAGGGGAAAGAGAGGCGCATGCTCGAGGGGATCTACCTCATCACGCTGGTCGGCACGCTGCTCGTGCTGGTCGCCGCGTTTTCGAGCCTGCTCGCCTTTCGCTTCGGCGCTCCCCTGCTTCTCCTTTTCCTCGGCATCGGGCTTGGAGCCGGCGTCGACGGGCTCGGCATCAGCTTCGACAATGCGGGCGTCGCCTATTTCATCGGCTCTCTGGCGCTGGCCGTCATCCTTTTCGACTCCGGCTTCGGCACGTCGATCCAGTCGTTCCGGCAGGCCGCCGGCCCGGCGATCACGCTCGCCACGCTCGGCGTCGTCCTGACGGCCGGGTTCTTCGGCCTTTTCGCACACTACGTCATCGGCCTGTCGCTGCTCGAATCCCTGCTGCTCGGCGCCATCGTCGGGTCGACGGACGCGGCCGCCGTGTTCTTCCTGCTGCGCATCGGCGGCATCCAGATCCGCGACCGGGTGCGTTCGGCGCTCGAAGTCGAATCCGGCTCCAACGATCCGATGGCGATCTTCCTGACCATCGCCCTCGTGGAACTGATCGCCCAGGGCGCGGGACTGGAGGCGATCGGCGTCGAGATCCTGATCCTGTTCGTCACCCAGATGGGTATCGGCCTCGTGGCGGGACTTGCCGGCGGCGCGATGATCGTCTTCCTGGTCAACAGGCTGAAGATGGAGCGTGGCCTGTCGCCGATCTTCGTGCTCGCCTTGTCGCTCCTCGTCTTCTCCGTCACAGGCGCCATCGGCGGTTCGGGCTTCCTCGCCGTCTATGTCGCCGGTCTTTACGCCGGCAACCGCAACATCCGCTCCGCGCCGACGCTCAAGCGCTTCCAGGACGGCATGTCCTGGCTGGCGCAGATCATCATGTTCCTGATGCTCGGGCTTCTGGCGACGCCGAGCGATTTTCCGGCGATTGCCGTTTCAGCCGTCGCGCTCGCTCTCGTTCTGATCTTCATCGCGCGCCCGCTTGCCGTCTGGCTGTCGCTGCTGCCGTTCGATTTTCCGCGCGCGGAAACCGCGTTCATCTCGTGGGTCGGTCTGCGCGGTGCGGTGTCGATCCTGCTCGCGCTCGTGCCGCTTCTCGGCGAGCTCGACACGGGTTCGATGTTCTTCAACTACGCCTTCATCATCGTGCTCGTCTCGCTGCTCGTCCAGGGCTGGACCATCAATCCGCTCGCCAAGCGGCTCGGCCTCGTCGTGCCGGCGCGCATCGGGCCGGTCGACAAGGTCGAGCTGGAACTGCCCGGCACCGCCAATCACGAATTGCTGGTCTATCGCGTCGTCGGCAATTCGCCGGTCGCCAAGGGCGAGCGGGTGCCGCGCTGGGCGCGGCCCTCGCTGGTCATCCGCGAAGGCCAGTCGATGCGCTACCAGTATGCCGGCAGGCTGCGTGCCGGCGATTACGTCTATCTCTTCATCTCCTCGCGCTATCCGCGCCTGCTCGACCGCCTGTTCGCGAGCCCCGCGCCCGTCGATGGCGACGATGCCGAGTTCTTCGGCGCCTTCGCGATCGATCCCAAGCGGCCGGCGCGCGACCTCGAGGCGGCCTACGGCCCTTCCCTGCGCGAGGGCGAGGAGGAGATGTCGATCGGGGAGCTGATGGTTGTCCGCCTTGGCGGGAGGGCCGAATATGCCGACCGGGTCACGCTCGGCCCGGTCGAACTGATCGTCCGCGACACCGACCAGGACGGCGACATCATCTCGGTCGGCGTCTCGCTGGAGCCCGAGCAGCGAGAGCCGCAGATCCCCGCCTTCCTGTCGCTGCGCGAGATGTTTCTGCTCGTCAGGGCGTGGCTGCGCCCTGCACCGCCTCCGGGCGCAGACAGGGACGCCGGCGCCTGAAGGCTTGCGCCGGCGGCGACAGACGGTATTGTCCCGCGCAAATCCATCCCATCGAAGGACCAAACATGGCCGGTTTCCGCACGCTCGACGACATCGACGCCCACGGCAAGCGCGTGCTCGTGCGTGTCGACCTCAACGTGCCGATGAACGAGGACGGCACGGTGTCGGACGCCACCCGCATCGAGCGCGTCGCCCCCACGATCATCGAGCTTTCCGACAAGGGCGCCAAGGTCATCCTGCTCGCCCATTTCGGCCGTCCGAAGGGCGCACCGGACCCGGCGATGTCGCTCGAGCCGATCGCGCGTGCGACGGAAACCGTGCTCGACCGCGCCGTCCATTTCGCGCCGGACTGCATCGGTGCGAAGGCGGCCGAGGCGATCGCGCAGATGGACGATGGCGACATCCTGCTTCTGGAGAATACGCGTTTCCACAAGGGCGAGGAACAGAACGATCCGGAATTCGCCAGGGCGCTCGCTGCCAATGGCGACCTCTACGTCAATGACGCGTTTTCCGCCGCCCACCGCGCCCACGCCTCGACCGAGGGGCTGGCGCGGCTCCTGCCGTCCTTCGCCGGCCGCACCATGCAGGAGGAGCTGGAGGCATTGGAGAAGGGTCTCGGCAAGCCGCAAAAGCCCGTCGTCGCGATCGTCGGCGGCGCCAAGGTCTCGACCAAGATCGACCTCCTGATGAACCTCGTCACCAAAGTCGATGCGCTCGTCATCGGCGGCGGCATGGCCAACACGTTCCTTGCCGCGCGCGGCACCGATGTCGGCAAGTCGCTGTGCGAGCACGATTTGGCCGCCACTGCCAAGACCATCATGACGGAAGCCGCCCAGGCCGGCTGCGCCATCATCCTGCCCGTCGACGCCGTCGTGGCGCGCGAGTTCAAGGCGGGAGCCGCGAGCGAGACGGTTCCCGTCGAGGACGTGCCGGACGATGCGATGATCCTCGACGCAGGCCCGCAATCCGTCATCCGCATCAAGGAATGGATCGGCCGGGCCGCGACGCTCGTGTGGAACGGCCCGCTCGGCGCGTTCGAGATCGCGCCCTTCGACAAGGCGACGATGGAAGCCGCACGCTTCGCGGCCGCCGAGACGAAGTCCGGCAATCTCGTCTCCGTCGCCGGCGGCGGCGATACCGTCTCCGCTCTCAACCTTGCCGGCGCGGCCGACGATTTTTCCTATGTGTCGACGGCCGGCGGCGCGTTCCTGGAATGGATGGAAGGCAAGGAACTGCCGGGCGTCGCGGCGCTGTCGCGGTAAGCGGGCCTACAACCCGCCCTTCCCGTCCGAGCCTATATAGGCGATCCGCAGCATGTTGGTCGCGCCGGGGGTCCTGAGCGGGACGCCGGCGGTGATGATGATCCGGTCGCCCGGTCCGCCGAATTCCTCGCGGTGGGCGATGCGGCAGGCGCGGTCGACGACGTCGTCGAGGTCGCTCGCATCCTCCGTCACCACGCAGTGCGTGCCCCACAGGAGCGACAGCCGCCGCGCGGTCTCGATCACCGGCGACAGCGCGATGATCGGCACCTGCGGGCGCTCGCGCGCGACGCGCAGGCCGGTCGTGCCCGATCCGGTGTAGCAGACGATGGCGGCAAGGTTGAGCGTGTCGGCGATCTGGCGCGCGGCAAGCGCGATGGCATCCGGCCCGGTCGCGTCGGGTTCGGTGCGCTGGGCATTGATGATGCCCGGATAAAGCGGATCGCGTTCGACCTGGACGGCGATGGCGTTCATCGTCGAGACGGCCTCGACCGGATATTGCCCGGCGGCCGATTCGGCCGAGAGCATGACGGCATCGGCGCCCTCGAACACGGCGATCGACACGTCCGAGACTTCCGCGCGCGTCGGCACAGGGGCTGAGATCATCGATTCCAACATTTGGGTCGCGACGACGACGGGCTTGCCGGCGCGGCGCGCGGCGCGCGTGATCTGCTTCTGAATGCCCGGCACCGCCTCGAGCGGCATTTCCACGCCGAGATCGCCGCGCGCGACCATCAGCGCGTCCGACAGTTCGATGATTTCCGCGAGCCGGGCGACGGCCTGCGGCTTCTCGATCTTGGACATGATCGATGCGCGGCCGCGTGCGATCTTGCGCACTTCGGCGATGTCCTCGGGCCTCTGGACGAAGGACAGCGCCACCCAGTCGACGCCGGTCGCCAGAACGGCGTCGAGGTCCTTGCGGTCCTTTTCGGTCAGCGCGCCGACGGGCAGTTCGGTGTCGGGCAGCGACACGCCCTTGCGGTCGGATATCTTCGTGCCGGAAAGCACGATGCAGCGCACTTTCTTGCCGTCCGTCTTCTCGACGCGCAGCGCCAGCCGGCCGTCGTCGATCAGCAGCCGGTGCCCCGGCTCGACCGAGGACAGGATTTCGGGGTGAGGGAGCTGGACGCGGCGGTTCGTTCCCGGCGCGGGATCGTCGTCGAGCGTAAAGCTCTGGCCGATCTCCAGCGTCTCCGCTCCGTTGGCGAACTTGCCGACGCGCAGCTTCGGTCCCTGCAGATCGGCGAGGATGCCGATGGGACGGCCGACCTCGGATTCGACCTTGCGCAGCCTTGCGACCAGCGTGCGCATCAATTCGTGGCTCGAATGGCTCATATTGATGCGGAAGACGTCGGCCCCCGCATCGAAGAGCTTGCGGATCATCGGCTCGTCGGACGATGCCGGTCCGAGCGTCGCGAGTATCTTGACCTTGCGGCTGCGTCTCATTGTGTCTCACCCGGCGTTGCGCCGTTGGGGGCCGCACTCGGCGTTGCGCCGTTCGGTGTCGCGCCATTGCGTGGCGGGGTGCCTCCGGTGACGGAGGGAAGGCCGTCGCCGGCAGGCTCGTCGGTCAACTGCACCATCCAGCTCGACTGCTCGCGCGTGTCGTATTCCTGGAAGCCGGCGCGCTGGAAGCCGCGGGCGAAGCAGTCGCCGGGGCCGGAAATCTTGAACTCGCGCTCGGCCACGCACATGTTGACCTCGCCCTCCCAGCGCCCGCCGCGCTGGGCGTCCTCGGCGTAGAGATAGTAGTAGCGAGAGGCGAGGGCGCCCTCGATCAGCGTCTTGCAGCTCGAAGCCTCGATGTGCCACCAGCCCTCGGTCACCCAGCCCGCCTGCGCGCGGTAGCCGATGGCGACGCCGACGAGGCTTTGCGTCGCGTTGCAGACCCGGAAATCGGCGAGGGCGGGCGTGGCGCCCGCGCCGAGGCCGAGCCCCGCGGCGATCGCCAGAAGCGGCACGCGGCCGCGACACCATCGGACGATGGATCGTGGGGCGCGCAGGAAGCGTGAAATCAGCATGGTTTCAACCTTTTCGGCAATCGGCCGGACCTTGTCAACGCGCGAAGGGCGAAGCACAAATCGATTTAGGCCGATCGTCAGCCATGATCTTGTCGCATGGATGACATTGCACCAGCCTTGCGCCGCACAGTGACTTTCGTCCATGACAGGCACGATGCCTGCCCCAGACCCACGAGGACCCGCCATTCCATGACGCGCGACGCTCTCTTCCATCCCGTCGAACTCGTCGAGGGGGATCGCACGCGCGGCCTCGTCCTGCTGGCAGATCATGCGCGCAATGCGCTGCCTGACGAGTATGGCGATCTCGGCCTGCCCGCGAGCGAATTCTCCCGCCACATCGCCTACGACATCGGCGTCGAGATGGTCACGCGCGGGCTCGCCGCGCGGCTTGGTGCTCCTGCGGCGATGGCCGCCTATTCACGCCTCCTGATCGATCCCAATCGCGGCGAGGACGATCCGACGCTGATCCGCCAGCTCTATGACGGCACCATCGTCCCGGCCAACTATCCGATGAGCGCGGAAGAGCGCGAGCGCCGGCTCGAGCGCTACTATCGGCCCTATCACGATGCGGTGGGCGCGCTGGTCTCCTCCGTCGCCCATGCGAGCGGCGCCGCGCCCTTCATCGTCTCCGTCCATTCCTTCACGCCGCACATGCAGGGCAGGCGCCGCCCGTGGGAGATCGGCATCCTGTGGGATTCGGACCCGCGCGCGGTCGAACCGATGCTGGCCGCGCTTCGCGCCGACCCGGCGCTGACGGTCGGCGACAACGAGCCCTATGACGGCGCGCTGCGCGGCGATACGATGTTCAAGCACGCCATCGTCGAGGGCTACGCGCATCTCCTGATCGAAATCCGGCAGGACCTGATCGCGGACCAGGCCGGCGCCGATGCGTGGTCCGACCGGCTGGCGCCGATCCTTGACGCGATCAATGCCGATCCCGACATTCATGTCGCGCAGCAGTTCGGTTCTCGCACCGGACCGGTATTCGAAGGAGCAAAGCGATGACGGACCTCTCCGACAAGCAACGCGAAGCCTACGAGGCGGCGGCCTTCCGCCGGCTGCTTTCCCATCTGCGCGAGCGCAGCGACGTCCAGAACATCGACATGATGAACCTTGCCGGCTTCTGCCGCAACTGCCTGTCCAACTGGTATCGCGACGCGGCCGAGGCCGACGGCGTCGCGCTTTCCAAGGACCAGTCGCGCGAGATCGTCTACGGCATGCCCTATGCCGAGTGGCAGGCGAAGCACCAGAAAGAGGCGAGCGGATCACAATTGGCCGCATTCGAGACGAACCGCCCGAAAGACCATTGACCCGTTGGCGGCACTGAGGCAACCAAGCGCCCGATCCCTCGCCCCGCGACTCGACAGGTCCGGCGAGGCGAGTTCCCATTCAAAGGCGCGGGCGATGCGCCACAGCGCAGACGAGGTCGACAATGGATGACGTAACGGCAACGCAGGATACGGTCGCAGCGGCAGAACTGCGCCAGTTGATCGAGCGCGTCGAGCGCCTCGAAGAGGAAAAGACCGCCCTTCAGGACGACATTAAGGAAGTGATGGCCGAAGCCAAGGGCCGCGGCTACGACACGAAGGCGATCCGCACCATCATCCGCCTGCGCAAGAAGGACCCGAACGAGCGCCAGGAAGAAGAGGCGTTGGTCGAGCTCTACATGAACGCCCTCGGAATGGCCTGACCGGGCTTTTGCACCACCGAATGATGGAAGGCCGCGGATGACCGCGGCCTTTTTCACATCGCGGCGCGGCCGAGGCGCAGATTCGCCACGATGCCCTCCAGCGGCTCGGGACGGTGCAGGAAGAAACCCTGCCCGTATCTGATGCCTAGGCCGCACAGCAGCGCCAGCGTTTCGTCGTCCTCGATTTTCTCGGCCACCACCGTCAGCCCGATCGCCTTGGCGACATCGTTGATGGCGCGCACGATCGCCTGGTCGAAGGCGGAGCCGGCGAGGTTTTCGACGAAATCGCCATTGATCTTGATGCTGTCGACGGGAAAACGGCGCAGATAGTCGAACGAGCTCAAGCCCGAGCCGAAATCGTCGAGGCTGACCCGGCAATGGCGCTCGCGCGCGGCGTGGACGAAACGCTCGGCGGCCTGGAAATTGGTGACCGCCGCCGTTTCCGTGATCTCGAAGACGAGGTTGGAATGGCTCACCTGCGCCGCCTCGACCTCGCGGTCGACGAACTCCCACAGGCCGGGATCGCTCAGCGTCTGTGCCGACAGGTTGAACCCCAGGACGAGCTGCCCCGGGCCGCGCATGGCGTGGCCGTGGCGCTCCAGCGCAGTGCGGACGATCCATCGGTCGAGCCGCGCCGCCATGCCGAAGCGTTCGGCGGCGGGGATGAAGGCGGCGGGCGGGATCAGCCTGCCATTGCGGTCCTGCAGGCGGGCCAGCACCTCGCAGCGGTGGGAGGCGCTCCACGGTTCGCCGAGAATGTGGATCTGCTGGCCATAGAGCAGAAGCCGGCTGTTCTCCATCGCATCGATCGTTTCCGACAGGACGCGGGCCGCCGTGAGGCCCGACGTCGATGCGCCGGCGCCCTCGCCGAACGCGACGCAGCGATTGCGGCCGGAGGCCTTGGCGGCATAGCAGGCGTCGTCGGCGCGGGCGAGCGCGTCGGCCTGCGAGATCGAGGCGTCGCAGATCAGGGCGTAGCCGATGCTGGCGCCGAGCTTGGGCGAGCCGGCATCCTCGCCGAAACTGGTGCCGGCGATGCGGTCGAGGATTTCGCGTGCGAGGGCCGCCGGGTCCTCGCCGGAAGTGACCTGGCAGATGATGGCGAATTCGTCGCCGCCCAGCCGCGCCGCTATCGCGCCGTCGGGCAGGGCATCGGCGATGATGCCGCCGATGATCTGCAAGGCGCGGTCGCCGGCCCCATGGCCGGCAAAGTCGTTGAGCGCCTTGAAGTAGTCGAGGTCGAGATAGTGGATCGCGAAATGCCGTTCGGCAGCGGATTCCAGTGCGCGGGCAAGCTCGACGTCGAAGGCGCTGCGGTTCAACAGGCCGGTGAGCTGGTCGTGCCGCGCGGCGCGGGCGAGCGCCTCTTCGCGCAGGCAGGCTTCGGTCACGTCGCGCACTGTGCCGACGAACTGGCCGGCCCCGCCAAATTCCGCGACGAAGCAGACCAGCGTCTCCAGATGGCGGATTTCGCCGTCGGCGCGGATCATGCGGTAGCGCAGTTGCACGGTCTCGCCGGTCTCGCGCGGCATCATGTGCTCGCGCTCGGCCCGCTTGCGATCCTGCGGATGGAGCTGCGAGCTCCATTGATCGAGCGAAACCTCTCCGTCGATCGCCGGCAGCCCGAAGATGCCGTGGGTGCGTGCGTCCCAGAAACTGGTGCGGGTCTCGAAATCATGGTGCCAGATGCCGGTGCCGCTGGCCGCCAGCGCGAGCCGGAAACGGGCGTTGATCTGGGCGAGGCCGTCCTCGGCCTGCTTGCGCCGCGTGATGTCGGTCTGCACGCCGACGACGCGGCGTGGCTTGCCCGAGGCGTCCCAGGTAACGGTTCCGCCGCGGTCGAGCACCCAGACCCAGTGCCCGTCCTTGTGGCGCAGGCGCATTTCCGTGTCGATGCGTTCGGTCAGTCCGGCGACATGGCGGTCGCCGCTGGCGACGGCCTGGTCGTAGTCGTCGGGATGCAGCAGCGTAAGCCACAGATCCGGGTCGTCGGGCAGTTCGCCGGGCTCGTAGCCCAGCATCCGCGACCAACTCGGCGAATAGTAGCAGCCGCCGGTGGCCAGATCGGCGTCCCAGACGCCGAGCCCCGCACGGTCGATCGCATGCGCCCAAAGGTCGCCGCGCGCGCCATCCTTGTCCTCTTCGCCTGCCATGCCCCGTCTCGACCGAATTTGCCCCGTCAAATGACGCTGGACCACAAAGCGAGAAGAATCCGTTAAGTGGCGGGCGCCGCCTGCGGCGTGCCGGGGTCTGCGCAGGTTTCGACATTGAACGCGTCGCCCGCGATGCGGTCCTGCACGGTCAGCGACAGCGCCTGGAGGTCGACGTCGCGGCCGCTGAGCTTCTCGATCGCGGCAACCGTCAGCTCCGGCGCCACCCAGTCGGGCTTGTGGCCGAGATTGCGCACCCAGACGCCCTCGGCGCGCGGGATGTCGCGGATCAGCCCGGCGGCGTGGATTTCCTCGAAGACGACGGTGTCGCGGTCACCCGAAACGACGATGGTCGGAGCATCGATTTCGCCATAGCGCGGCGCGGCGATCTCCGCATGAGCATAGAGCCCCGCGACGTCGATGGCGTTGGCGCGGAAGGTGGCGGGGCGCAGCAGAAGCTGGATGGCGGCCTCGTCGATATAGGTCTCCGACAAGGCGTTGGGCGAGAAGACGCATTGCGAGGCGCCGCGCATGCGGCTCCAGGCGCCGGGCAGGGCCAGCGTCTCGACGAACAGCCGGCCGAGGAGCGGCCGTGCCGCCAGGTCGTAATACCAGGACGTCTCGCCGCCCGGCCAGGGATGGCTTGCCGGCGCCAGCAGCACGAGCCCGCGCACCTTCTGCGGGTGGTCGAGCGCCAGCGACGTCGCCACCGCCGCGCCGAACGAGTGCGCGACGACGATGGCGTCTTCGATGTCGAGTTCGTCCATCAGCGCGGCGATGGTCGCCGCCTGGCCGAACGGCGTCTCGTTGTTGCCCGGCCCGCGCGCCGACCAGCCATGTCCCGGCCGGTCGAGGAACAGGAGCTCGGCGCGGCCTTCCAGCGCACCGCGCACCGGGATCATCTGGTCGAGCAGATTTCCGCTCGCGCCGTGGATGAAGAGCACCGGCGGCAGGTCGGCCTCGCCCTCGGGGCGAAGGTGAAGATGGTGCAGGCGCGTTTCGTTGACCGTGGTGAAGGTGCCGATCGGCGGGTTGCGCCGTTCGATCAGCCACGCGCCGACGCGGGTGACGCCGACGAAGACCAGGATCAGGGCGAGAAGGAAAGCCGCGGCGGCGGTCAGGAGGTTCATGCGGGGCGGGGACCTCAGCGAGACGCGCGGCTGCGGAAAGGCTCGATGGCTCAGATGCCTTCGCCGGTCAGCTCGTCGGCGAGCGTGCCGACCTGCTCCTGCGCGTTGCGCATCATCGGATAGACATCTAGCACGCGCTCATAGGCCTTCAAGGCCGGTTCCTTGCGGCCCGAGCGCTGCAGGATCTGCGCCATGCCGGCCAACGCGCCGAAATGGCGCGGCTCGAGCCGAAGCGTGCGGTCGATGTCCGACATGGAGAGCGCGTAATTGTCCATCATGAAATGGACGGTGGCGCGCCGGTTCCAGCCCTCGGCATAATCGGGCGAGAGCGTCACCACCTGGTCGAGAAGGTCGAGCGCGGCGTCGAACTTGCGCGCCTGCATGGCCGCTGCGGCCCATTGCATCAAAAGGTCGATCGAGCGGCTGCCCGAGCGGGTCCATTCGCGCTGGATGCGGCTGGCGATGCGCGCTGCCGCCGCTTCGTTGCCGCTGCGCTTGAGATCGTGGAACAGCTCGTCGATGGAGGGCTTTTCGGACCGCTCGACGGCGGGCGCTGCGGCCTCTTCCGCCGGTTCGGCCGCCTGGGCGGAGCCGGTGAGAAGGAGAATCGCGAGCGCGCATGGCAAAACGTTCCGCATGAAAGGCATGGTATGCCCGACATGCAGAACGTCAAACTGAATTGTCCGTGAGGCGGCGAGCGCCGCCTCGGACGTCATCGATCGCAGTCCCGAACGGGACCGCCTGCGATCAGCCCTGGCGCGCCTTGAAGCGCGGGTTGGACTTGTTGATGACGTAGATGCGGCCCTTGCGGCGCACGAGGCGGTTTTCGCGGTGACGGCCCTTAAGCGCCTTGAGCGAGTTCTTGATCTTCATCGGTCTGCCCGTTTTTCTTATTGCCCTTGATCGGGCGTCAAATGACACGACGCGCCACGAGGACGCGCCTGAAATCGTTGCGCTGGCTCTTAGCGGAGGAGCAGGCGGGCTGTCAACCTGAGTCAGTGGCGCAAGACCTGTTCAAAGCGCCCACCCGCGGTTCGCCTCGCAAGTCAGGCGGCCATACTGGGACGGCTCACGTATTGCGAAAGCCGCACCTGTCGGGCTTAGGAGGGCGGGATCAGGACAATCTTGCCCAAGTGGCGTTTTTCTTGAAACACGCGTTGTGCCTCGGCGATCCGGTCAAGCGCATAGGTGGCGGCCAGAAGGGGCAGAACCTCTCCCTTCTCGATATACGAGACGAGGCTGGGAAAGACCGGCTCGTCCCAAGCCGTGCATCCGACGAGCCTGAGGTCCTTGAGATACATGTCACGCATGTCGAGTTCAACGAGCGGGCCTGCGATTGCCCCCGACGAAACGTAACTTCCGCCACGCTTAAGCACCTTCAGCATCCTTGGGAAGGCTGTCCCACCTACATTGTCGATGACCACGTCTACGCTGTTGGCTCCGACTGCGGCAGCCGGATCGTCGCCTCGTTGGATAACGCGAGCCGCCCCCAGCCTCCGAACCATCTCGGACTTCGATGAACTCGTCACCGCGATCACTTCAGCCCCTCGTCGCGTCAGAAGCTGGACGAGAGCGGAGCCGACGCCCCCTGACGCCCCCGACACAAGGACGCGATCACCAGGGCTGACGCCAGCGCGATGCACCATGTTCTCCGCGGTGCCGTAAGCGCAAGGTATCGTCGCGAGTTCGGCATCGCTCCAATCGCAGACAACGGCAAATATCTCGCTTTCTGGGACCTTTACATATTGTGCGAACGCACCGTCAAAATCGGTCCCGAGCCAAACGGTGTCCATCCGGTCGAAGCCATGGCTTCGCATGCATGATCGAACGAGGACCCGCTCACCGACCCGAGCGGCATCGCCTCCCGGCCCCAGTGCGGCGATCCGCGCGCAACAGTCCGCCCCCTGGATGAGGGGATAACGCGTCGCGCCTTGCCAGCCGCCGTCGCGACGATCGGGATTGACAGGTGCCGCGTCGGTTCCGTTCTGAGCGGACTTGCCATACCATCCGATCCGAGTGTTGATGTCGGTATTGTTAACGCCCGCCGCGAGCACGCGGAGGAGCACTTCACCCGGGCCGGCAACAGGCATTGGGACCTGCCGATACTCAAGCCTATCGTAACCGCCCGTGCCTGTCGTCACCACGGCCATCATTGCGGTTTCGAGGCGCTTTCCAGCTTTGTGCTGCACTTCATCGCCTCCAGAAGCAGGGGCCGATCGGCTGACGGGGGCGTCAGAACGTCCCGGTCTTGCGCGACGTGCCGATTGCGATCCAGACCGACTACCCGTCAGATCGTTGCGCTATTGGCCCAAGGTTTCGTTGCTCGACCCCATGGAGCCGAAGAGCCAATCTTCGGTTATCTAATGCAACTCTGTACCCGCGTAAAATGCCCCATCTTCCGCCCCTGCCGGGCTTCGCTCTTCCCATAAAGATGCAGCACCAAATCCGGCTCGGCGAGCAACTCCCCCACCATCCCCACCTCGTCCCCGATCAAATTCTCCATCACGCAGTCCGAATGGCGCTTCGGGTCGCCGAGGGGCAGGCCGGTGATGGCGCGGATGTGTTGTTCGAATTGGGAGACGGTGCAGGCGGCTTCCGTCCAATGGCCGGAATTATGGACGCGCGGGGCGATTTCGTTGGCGATAATTGAGCCGTCGCCCAGCACGAAGAACTCGACGCCGATGACGCCGACATAGTCGAGCGCGTCGAGGATGCGCAGCGTCGCCGCGCGGGCGGCCTCGATGGTTTGCGGCTCGACGTTGGCCGGCACGGTCGTGCTTTTGAGGATGCCGCCGCGGTGGAGGTTTTCGGCCGGGTCGAAGGCGCGGCTCGTCCCGTCGAGACCGCGCGCGGCGACGACGGAGATTTCGGTCGCGAAGGGCACGAAGCCTTCGAGGATTAGCGGCACGCCCCCCATGCCCTCGTAGACGCCATGCGTCTGGTCGCCGCCGGCGTCGCGAAAGACCTTCTGGCCCTTGCCGTCATAGCCGAGGCGCCGGGTCTTCAAGACGCCCGAACCGCCCATGATGTCGAGCGCCTCGGTCAGTTCCGCACCGCTGTCGACCGCTCGGAACGGTGCGGTGGGGATGCCCGCCTTGTTGAGAAATTCCTTTTCCGTCAGCCGGTCCTGCGCGACTTCGAGCGCGCGCGGCGGGGGGTAGACGGCGTGGCCGGCGGCGAGGCTGCGCGCGGCTTCCACTGGGACGTTCTCGAATTCGTAGGTGACGACGTCGCACGCCGTTCCCAGCCGCGCCAGCCCGTGCGCGTCGTCATAGGCGGCGACGATCTGCTCGTTCGCCACCTGCGCGGCCGGGCAGTCGCCCTCGGGGTCGAGCACGATGGTGCGGTAGCCGAGGCGGGCCGCCGCCATCGCCAGCATCCGGCCGAGCTGGCCGCCGCCGATGATGCCGATCGTCGAGCCGGGCAGGAGCGCGCTCATGCCTCGTCCCTCGGCCGTTCGGCGACGGCCTTCGTCTGCTTGTCGCGCCAGGCGTCAAGCCTTGCGGCGAGTGCGTCGTCGCTTAGCGCCAGGACGGCTGCGGCCATCAGCGCGGCGTTGATCGCGCCGGCCTTGCCGATGGCGAGCGTGCCGACGGGGATGCCGGCCGGCATCTGGACGATGGAGAGAAGCGAATCCTGGCCCGACAAGGCCTTCGATTCGACTGGCACGCCGAAGACCGGCAGCGGCGTCATCGCCGCCGTCATGCCCGGCAGGTGCGCCGCGCCGCCTGCACCGGCGATGATGACCTTGAACCCGTCCGCCTTCGCGCTCTTGGCGAAATCGTAGAGCCGGTCGGGCGTGCGATGGGCGGAGACGATCCGCGAATCATAGGCAAGACCGAGCGCGTCGAGCGTCTCGGCCGCGTGGCGCATCGTCGCCCAGTCGGACTGGCTGCCCATGATGATGGCGATTGCGGCGCGTTGGTCGGCCATGGCGATGCTCCGTCAGGCCTGTCAGGCGATGATGTCGGGGATGATGCCGTCCTCGAGCTGGGACAGCCTGTCCTTGAGGGCGAGCTTCTTCTTCTTCATGCGCTGGATCTGCAGCGGGTCGCAGCCGACCTTCATCATGGCATTTATGGCCGCGTCGAAATCCGCATGTTCCTGCTTGGTCCGGGCAAATTCGAGACGAATCTCCGCCTGATCCTGTTCCGACATTTTCACCGTCTAAAGAAAGCGAGCGCGCTCGCGGGAGTAGGCCGCGCGACGCACAGTCCTCGTGCGCGATTCATAACACATGTCGGATCGTCAGCAAATGCTACTACGAGATGTTCGACAGCATTTGAAAGCGGTGGCAGACTGTCATCGTGCTGTCATATCCGGTTCCAACCGGGAGCCGGACGGAACGCACGCAAACGAGGAACCAGGAAGGGAGAGCCCGGAATGTCTCTTGCGTCCCATCTACAGGAACTCCAGCGCAAACACGGCGACATCGAGCGCCGGATCGACGAAGTGATGATGCATCCTTCAGCCGATCCGCTCGAGATCGCGACCTTGAAGCGGCGGAAGCTGGCCCTGAAGGACGAAATGGAAAAACTCCGGTCACAACCGACACGACACTGAGCGGAAACGCTCGGCGCATCGGTCGATCCGATGCTTCAGATCAGACGAGGCAACCTGCCGGTGGCGCCAGCGCCGCCGGCTTTGTTTTTGGGCCCCGCCTCACGCCTGCCAGAACTGGTCCAGCCAAAGATTGAGCTTCAGGAAGCCCGCTTCCTCGACGCGGTAGACGCGGCGCGTGCCTTCGTTCCTGGCCGACACGAGACCGGCATCGCGCAGCGCCTTCAGGTGCTGCGAGACCGCCGGACGCGAGACGGGCAGGCCTTCGGCGAGTTCGTTGACGGTCTTCGGGCCACGCCGCAATTCCTCCAG
This sequence comes from Pseudomonadota bacterium, assembly GCA_023389195.1. GTDB lineage: Bacteria > Pseudomonadota > Alphaproteobacteria > Rhizobiales > Rhizobiaceae > Aliihoeflea. Next base: position 25,862 of record JAEWET010000015.1, on the reverse strand, counting down.
CAGATGGCGCCGGTTGGCGTCGGCGATGGCCGCGAAGGCGTCGGCCTTCATCATGCGGCGTCCTGCCGCTCGGCGATTTCGTCGGACGGCTCTGTGTCGCTGCGCGGATCGAGCAGCACCGCCTGCGGCGTGACGGCGCGTTCGGAGGGCAGCGTCTTGAACGCCTCCTTGTCCTCGCTCGCCACCGGTGCGCGGCGCGAGATGCGGAGCAGCGTATAGCCGGCGAGTACGAAATGTGGCAGCGCGGTCGCCAGGAACAGGCTTTCGGGGCGCATGTAATCCATCAGCGGCGCACCGATGACCGGTCCGATCATGGTGCCGAAACCGTAGAGCAGCAGCAGCCCGCCCGATACCTTGACGAAATCCTCCGGGCTCGCATGGTCGTTGGCGTGCGCGACGGCGATCGAATAGAGCGTGTAAGCGAGCATGCCGTAGGCAGCCGTCATGACGAGGACGGCGACGCCCGAGCGGGGCATGGCGACGAAGATCAAAAGCGCGATGACGCCGCAGCCGGCGGCGGCACCGGCCAGAACGTAGCGCCGGTCCATGCGGTCCGACAGGCGCCCGACCGGCATCTGCGCCAGCGCGCCGGCCAGAACCACGAGGCTCATCATCAGCGCGATCTCGAAGGTCGAGATGCCGATCCGCGCGCCATAGACCGCGCCGAGCGTGCCCCAGGCGCCATTGGCGATGCCGACGAGAAGGCAGGCGGCGGAGGCGACGGGCGAGTTGCGGTAGAGGCCCTTCAGGTCGAGCGACACGCTCTGCAGCGGCTTTGGTGCCATCGCCGATGAGATCGCGGTCGGGATCAGCGAGGCGCAGAACAGGATGCCGGCCATCATGAAGAGCGAGCCATTGCCGATGTCGGCCGAGGCGACGACCATCTGGCCGGCCATGATCGAGGCGTAGGTGACCATCATGTAGAGGCCGAAGACGGTGCCGCGGTTCTCGTTCGACGAGCGTTCGTTGAGCCAGCTCTCAATGACCATGAACGCGCCGGCCATGGCGAAGCCGGTGAACATGCGCAGGATGATCCAGGCATATTCATTGATCCAGATGCCGGTCATCAGCGCGACGATGGAGGCGGTGGCGGCGAAGGCGCCGTAGGCGCGGACATGGCCGACCTTGCGCACCAGGCGCGGCGCCATGTAGCAGCCGGCGACGAAGCCGACCGCCCAGGCGGTACCCAAAAGGCCAAGCGCCGTCGTCGAAAATCCTTCCGCCTGTCCGCGCAAGGGCAGGATGAGGCCATGCAGGCCCGATCCGGCAAGCAGGAAGGCGGTGCCCCAGAGCAGAGACAGTACGGGGCGGAAGGACATGAACATCAGGCGAATCTCATAGCGTTCGAAGCGGCATCGAGGCGCCGGGACAATAGACCCTTTACGTCGTTTTGACGGCGCGGGTGCGACAGTCGCATCGGCAAAACCGTCGCCGGGGACGTCAATCCGCGCCCGGTCGTCATGTGCGCTTGAAGAGTGCCTCGGCCGCCGATCGCGTGGAGCTCTTGCCTGCGATATCGGCTTCGAGCCGGGCGATCTCGGCCCGCAATGCCTCGATCCGGTCGCCCAGTTCGCCGACGGACAGCAGCGACAGGTCCTGACCGATTTCGTGGACGGGGCTCTTTCGGATCGGTTCGTCGTCGAAAATGGCCATGGCGCATTCTCCGGTTTGATCGCAACCCGCTAAACCTACATAAGGAGACCTTGCCGATCAAACCCCGCGAAGGAGTACGAGATGAGCCAAACCCTGCCGGAAAAGATGACCGCGGTCGCGATCACCGAGCCGGGGGGACCGCTCGTCCTGAAGCCCGAACGGCGAGGGCTTCCCGAATTGCGCGCGGGCGAGATCCTGATCCGCGTCAGGGCGGCGGGCGTCAACCGGCCGGATATCCAGCAGCGCAAGGGCGCCTACCCGCCGCCGCCGGACGCGTCCGACCTGCCGGGCCTCGAGGCGGCGGGCGAAGTCGCGGCGGTCGGGCCGGGCGTCACGCGCTGGCGTGTCGGCGATACGGTTACGGCGCTGACGCCGGGCGGCGCCTATGCCGAATATTGCCGCGTCCACGAAACCAACGCGCTTCCGATTCCACACGGCTTCACCTTCACCGAGGCTGCCGCGATCCCGGAAACCTTCTTCACCGTCTGGCACAACGTCTTCCAGCGTGGCGGGCTGCAGCCGGGCGAGACGCTTCTCGTCCATGGCGGCTCGTCGGGGATCGGCACGACGGCGATCCAGATCGCGACCAAGCTCGGCGCCAAGGTCATCGTCACGGCCGGTTCGAAGGAAAAGTGCGAGGCGTGCGAGGCGCTCGGCGCGGTGCGGGCGATCAACTATCGCGAGGAGGATTTCGTCGCCGTGGTCAAGGAGATCACCGGCGGCAAGGGTGTCGAGGTCATCCTCGACATGGTCGGCGGGTCCTATGTCGGGCGCAACTACGACGCTGCCGCCACCGACGGCCGCATCGTTCAGATCGCCACGATGAGCGGCGCCACCGGCGAGGCGAATTATTCCAAGCTGATGGTCAAGCGGCTGACCCATACCGGCTCGACGCTGCGTCCGCGCACGACCGAATTCAAGGCCAAGATCGCGTCCGAACTGGAAGCGCGCATCTGGCCGCTTCTCGCGTCGCGCGAGATCGCCCCGGTGATGGACATGATCTTCCCGCTGAAGGACGCATGGCGCGCGCATGAGCGGATGGAAGAAGGCGATCATGTCGGCAAGATCGTGCTCGACGTGGCCTGATTCCGCCCGGCCGAAGCCTCGCTGACATCGACGGCGTGCCCGGGTCCCGGCAAATATCGGAACCCGGGCGCGCCGATTCGCATTCTCCTTCGGTCAACGAATGGAGAGCCCGATGAAACCCCTTCTCGCCGCCGCCGCAGGATTCACGCTGTCGCTGGGCATGTTTGCAGGGGGCGCGGTGCTGGCGACCTATACGCTGTCCGCCAAGCCGGTGGCCGTGAAGACAGGCCCGACGCAGGACGTCGCGGATTTGTGGACGGCCGAAGCGAGAGCCATCGATCCGGGCGCTCAGGATCTGGAGCGGGTGGCCGCGGCGCCGCTGCCGCCGGAGCCGGAGATGACGGCCGAGGCCGGCGCGGGTGAGGAGATCACGCTCGCCAGCGCCGACCCCTCGGCCTGGCCCGGTCAGGAGGCGGCAATCGACGAAACGACCACCTCTGCAATCGGCGAGGCGCCGGCCGACGGAATGCAGGATGCCGGATTGCCCGTCGCGCATCTCCAGTGGTGCGCCGAGCGCTACCGCTCCTATCGCCCCGAAACGAACAGCTACACGCCCTATGGCGGCGGCAGCAAAACCTGCGTGTCTCCCTACGCCGAGTCCGGTCAGGCGGGCGAAACGATGATGGTCGCGCAGGCGGCCATCGAGGAGCCGACCTCCCAGAGCGGGCGCCATGTCGAGACGGCCTCGCGTCACGTGCAGTCGTGCTTCGACCGCTATCGCTCCTATCGCCCGGAAGACAATAGCTATCAGCCCTATGGTGGCGGACCGCGCCAGCAGTGCGAATAGGCAGGAGCCGCGTCAGCCGCCCGCCGGCTGGAGGTAGCGGTTGTAGATCCAGCCTTCATATTCGGCGGTGGTGACGAAATGCCAGTTGCCGTCGACCTGGAGCGAGCGGACCCGTGTGCCCGCTGGCGCCGTCCAGACGATGCCGAAATTGGATGAAGGGCCGCTGCGCAATCGTACATTGGCGGTCGTGGTGAAGATGTCGGCGTCGGTTTCCGGCGCGGCGACTTCCACGGGCTCCTCGCGCACCGGTTCGATTCCGGGCGAAGCGGGAAGCTGCGGTCCGGGTGCTGCCGGCTCGGCCGGCGGTGTGCTGGGGATGGAGCTGACCGCAATCGGCTCCGTGCGCTCGACCGGCGACCACCAGCCGATTCCCAGGGCTGCCACCAGCAGCAAGGCTCCGAAAAATGCTGTTGCCGCTCTCATCCGGCACTCCGAAATGTCATGCACGCTTCATAGCTGGCGCGTCTTCACATGAAGTTAAGCGAGCCTGACCGGTGCGTGAAGGGCATTCGCGAAAAAGCGTACCGCCGTCAAAGCCCGTAGGCGCGGCGGGCCATCAGGCAATCGTCGCCGCCGGGTTCGCATTCGCGGCAGACCACCGGCCGGATCGCATAGACGGAGCAACTCGTCGCCCGGCCGACATCGCCGGAAAGCGCCGCGCAGCGCGAGCCGTTGCAGGCCATGCCGGCGAGATCGGCCGAAACGAGCGATGGCGGCAGCAGCGCCAGATCGGCTTCGTCCTCGGTCGAAAACCGCGGCCAGGCGGACGAATAGGCGCAGCACGCGCCGCAGGTCTGGCAATCCGCATCCGTCAGCGCGCGGCCTTGCAGCCCGTCCGGCGAAGCCGGAGCGGGTTGCGGATGTGAAAGCTGCAATGTCGGCGGGCGCGGGCCGCTGGCGGCGAGCCGGGTCAGCTTATTTGCGCGCCTTGCGCGCAGCGTAACGGGCATCGCGCGCTGCCTTGCGCTCCGCCTCGTACTGCATGACCTGCTCGATGCGGGCCTTGTCGGCCTCTTCCTTGGCGAGACGGTCGGCATTCGCCGCTTCTTCGGCGGCGGCCTTGCGCGCTTCTTCCTCGCGCTGCAGGCGCTCGGCCTTCTCGCGTCGTGCCTGTTCGCGTTCGGCGGCGCGCTTTTCACGCTCGGCGGCGATGCGCGCGCGCTCGGCCTGCTTGGCGAGCATTTCGGGCGAATCGGACGCCGGACGCGCCTTGAACTTTTCGAGCAGTTGCTTCTTGGCGGCATCGGCCGCAGCGCGGCGGTCCTGGAAATTCTGGTGCTTGGAGATCGACAAAGCTGGCTTTCTTGTGAGAGTGAGGCCTCCCTTTAGAGAATATCCGCGCCAACATCCAGCCGGCATCCGCAAAGCGGCATCAACTTGCGTGTCATCGCCGGCCGGCATCGAACCGGACGATCGTATCCGAAGACGGCGGCGAACCATTCTCGCCACTTTCGGTCCCTATCGGCACCGGCATGATCTGCCTGCGGCCCATTTTCGTGATCCTCGCCTTCTGCCTCGCGCTTGTCGCGCCGGCACAGGTGGGCGGCTGGCTGGATGGCCAGGGCCGGGCGGCCTGTCTTCACCCGATCGCCGTCTCCATGCAGGCGAGCACGCCCGACGCGCTGCCGCATGACGGCATCATCGCGCCGCCTTGCCACGGCCTCGTCGCGATCCTCGAGACCGGCGTCACGGTGCCTGCCGGTAGCGGCAGCGCCGAATTTGCCGCCGGCGCAACCAGGCTCGATCTGCCGCTGCGGCCGGCCGGGATCGACCGGCCCCCGAAGCTGGTGGCCTGTTTCGCTTGAACCCCTTCAAGCATCGTGCAGACGACCGAAGGCGCGCGCGCACGCGTCGCGTGCATCCGATTTCATCGGTCGTTTGACACGCTGAACTTTACTTCCTTCCTTCGAGGCAATCATGACCATCCATACTCGCGCTTCCGGCTTGACCGGAGGCGTCGGCCGTCGCTCCTTCATGCTGGGCGCCGGCTCTCTCCTGCTTTCGGGCTGCGTGTCCTCGCCGGGGCCGCAGGTCGCGACCCCGGCCCCCGCAGCCGAACCCGTGCCGCCGGTGCGCCCGCTGATGTACGACGCACTTCCCGATGAACAGTTCGAGGTTCCGGCCGTCGACGTGGCGCAGATGGAGCCGCGCTTGTGGCGTCAGGAAGTCGACTATGAGAGCGACGAGACGCCGGGAACGCTCGTCGTCGAGACCGGCGAGAAATATCTCTACCACGTTCGCCCCAATGGCCGCGCCATGCGCTATGGGATCGGCGTCGGCCGGCAGGGCTTTTCCTGGGAGGGGCGCGCGGTGATCGCCTACAAGCGCGTCTGGCCGCGTTGGACGCCGCCGGATTCGATGGTCGAACGGCAGCCCGAGCTCAAGCCCTATTCGATCGCCAATGGCGGCATGGACCCGAGTGCCACGAACCCGATGGGCGCACGCGCTCTCTATATTCATCAGGGCGGGCGCGACACGATCTACCGCGTCCATGGAACGCATCAGCCCTGGTCGATCGGCAAGGCGATCTCGTCGGGCTGTATCCGCCTGATAAACCAGGACATCATCCATCTTCACGACAATGTGCGCGACGGAAGCGCGCTCGTCGTCAATCATGCGATCGGCGAGGATCTGGTCGCTTCGGCGGACTGAACAACCGGCAAATCGCGGGAGGGGCTCAGCCCTTCCCGCGCAAGGCTGCAAATGCCGGTACGAAGACCCGGCCGACGATCGGCAACAGGGCGAGGCCGAGCGCCAGTCCGAACGCGCCGTCGAGCGCGGCGACGACGATCCATTCCACCGCCGCCTCGGCCAGACCGACGAGATGCGCCGCTCCGGTCGCTGCCGTCTCGATGGAATGGGCGATGGCGCCGAACCCGAGCACTTCGAGCCCGTGGGTGACGATCTGACCGCCGACCCACAGCATCGCCGCGGTTCCAATCGTGGATATCGCGGTCATGATCCCCGGCATCGCCTTCACCAGCCATCGGCCGAAGGCGCGCGTTGCCGACAGGCGTCCGATCTGGGCGAGCTTCAACCCGGCATCATCCATCTTCACCAAGAGCGCGACCGCGCCATAGACCAGCGCCGTGATGCCGATGGCCACCAGCGCCAGCACGATGCCCCGCGTCAGCACGCCCTGCGCCTCGATCGCCGCGAGTGCAATGGTCATGATCTCGGCCGACAAGATGAAATCGGTCTTGATCGCGCCGGCAACTCTCTCTTCTTCCAGCCGAGCTGCGTCGAGCGCGTGCGGCTCGTCATGAGCGCCGTCCTCGTGGCCCATTAAGAGATGCGCGACCTTCTCTGCGCCCTCGAAACACAGATAGGCGCCGCCAAGCATCAGGAGCGGCGTCATCAGCCATGGCGCGAAATTGTCGAGCAGCAGTGCGAGAGGCAACAAGATGACCAGCTTGTTGAAGATCGACCCCCGCGCGATCTTCCAGACGATCGGCAGTTCGCGCGCTGCCGGCAGATGCTGGACGTATTTCGGCGTGACGGCCGTATCGTCGATGACGACGCCAAGCGACTTTGCGCCGGCCTTGGCCGTATCGTCGATCACCGACCCTGCGACCTTGACGCCGACGCGTCCGGCCTGCGCGGCGACGTCGTCGACATGGGCGGCGGCGAGTTTGGCGAGGGCAGCGACGTCGTCGAGAAGCGCGAGAAGTCCGCTCATTTCATCTCCCGTTCGCCAATGTCCTGACTATTGGTAGAGGGTTGGCGCCGCACCTTACAATATCGGTGCCCTCGTCGGCGATGCGTTGCGATCGGGCGCAAATGCGTTTATATGCAACCCTGATTTTCCCATATTGGTGGCTCTGCCCACCGCCCGCGGCAGGGACCGCGGGCGAACAGGAAGGATTTATCTCATGGCCAACACGCTTCTCATGCCCAAGGCCACCGCCGTCTGGCTGGTCGACAACACCGCCTTGTCCTTCGACCAGATCGCGCATTTCTGCACGCTGCATCCGCTCGAAGTGAAGGCGATCGCGGATGGCGAAGCGGCGCAGGGCATCAAGGGTCTCGACCCGGTCATCACCGGCCAGCTTTCGCGCGAGGAGATCGCCAAGGGCGAGGCCGATTCCAACTATCGCCTGAAGCTTGCCGAGCCGAAGGTGCGCGTTCCCGAATCCAAGCGCCGCACGCCGCGCTATACGCCGGTGTCCAAGCGCCAGGATCGTCCCAACGCGATCCTCTGGCTGGTGCGCAACCATCCCGAACTGAAAGACGCGCAGATTTCGCGCCTCGTCGGCACGACCAAGTCGACCATCGAGCAGATTCGCGAGCGCAAGCACTGGAACGCGGCCAATCTGGTGCCGATGGACCCGGTGACGCTGGGTCTTTGCTCGCAGATCGATCTCGACCTCGAGGTCCAGAAGGCCTCGCGCGGCATGCCGGCGCCCGAACCCGTCGGCGGCACCCTGCTTCCGGCGCGCGAGACGGAATCGCTCGACGTGGGCGAGGATCGCGACGATCAGGAACTCGATGCCGATGCCGTCTTCGCCAAGCTGTCGTCGCTCAAGTCGACCCAGCCGGACGAAGACGAGGACGACAACCGCTACTAGGCGGGTACTGCGTTTCAGGAACAAGAAAAGGGCGCCGCGCGGCGCCCTTTTTCGTTTAGGGAGACTATTTCGAATCGCGCTTTGCCTGCGCGACGGCGCCGGCCTTTCGCTGGCGGCCGAGTTCCATCGGCCGCACCAGGTTCTGGCGCCGGTCCGACGCCGCCTTGCGCATGCCTTTGTGGGCGTGGCGCGTGTTGGCGGGCGCGTCGTCGCCATCGGCCTTCTTCTTCAGCTTCAGCGCCTTTTGCGAAAGCTCGGCCTGCGAAACCTGCGAGGCCATGCGCTCGCGCCGGGCGGCTTCCGAGTTCAGGCGGCGCATCGCGGTCGCGAGGACTTCGAGCTTCGCCTTGTTACCGGATGCGGAGGCGGCCGGCTCGGCACCCTTGGGCGCTGCCTTGCCGCGCATCTCGCGCCGGCGTCGCTGCACCTCGCCGCTCGCCTTGTCGCGCCGCTCGCGCAGGAGCTTGACCAGCGAGGTCAGCTCCTTGTCGCCAAGGTCCTGCAAGGCGGGATGATGCGACTTCGCAACCAGTTCGCGCTCGTCCTTGTCGAGCGCGCGCTCTTCCTGTTTCCGATTGAGGGCCATCACTGTCCTTTCTTCGTTGGATCGGTTTGAAAACCCAACGACAAAGGCACGGGATTGTTGCAGGAAAAGTCCTACCGAACCCGCCCCGCCTCCATCGTCTCGACGCGGTGTTCGAGGTTGGCTTCGCGCACCATCGAAGGCAGCAGGAAGAGGTCGATGATCTGGCCGATGCCGAGGAGACCGAGCGTCAGGAGCCACAGGATGCCGGTCCAGATGCGGCCGGTGTAGAAGCGGTGGAGGCCGCAGAAGCCGACGAGGCCCAACAGCCACAGAAGAAATGCAACGGGTCCCGATTTCATGGTCTCGCTCCGGTTCGGATCAGTTCGGGCGAGAGATAGGTATTCACGGCGCGTTTTGCGAGCGGCGATGCGCCCAGTCGCGCGCGGCCTCGTCGCGTTCCATCTGCCGGTAGAAATCGGCGAGCTGCTTGCCGCGCTCGTGCTTGAAGACGCGGCCGTCGCAGGTGATCGAGGCGATGCGGTCGATGCGGAAGGCGCGGAAGTCGGCGCGCAGTTCGCACCAGCCGACGACGGTCCAGACCTTGCCCCAGAACCACAGGCCGAGCGGGCGGATGTCGCGGCTGGACGAGGCGCCGGCCTCGTCGCGATAGTCGATCGTCAGGACGTGGCGCGCCTCGACCGCACGTTCCAGCGTGTCGATCGTACGGCGCTCTTCCTCCGAGACGACCCAGAGCGGCATGTGAATCTCGGTGCGGTCGATGCGGGCGCGCTCGGTGTCGGGCAAAACGGCCGAAATCTTGACCAACGCCTCCTCCGCCGCGCGCGCCATCGCCGCCCCGCCGAAGGCGCGCACCATGCGCGCGCCGGCGACGAGCGCGACGATCTCGTCACGCGTGAACATCAGCGGCGGAAGGTCGAAGCCTTCCCGCAATATGTAGCCGACGCCCGCCTCGCCATCGATCGGCACGCCGGTCGACTGCAAGTCTGCGATGTCGCGGTAAATCGTGCGGTCGGACACTTCCAGCCGCTCGGCCAGCATGTGCGCGGTGACGAGACGGCCGCCGCGGAGATATTGCACGATCTGGAACAGCCGGTCGGCGCGCCGCATCTGGGCTTATCCTCAACTGAACAGGCCGAAGCTGTTGCCGTCGGGATCGAGGCAATAGCAAAAGCGGCCGGCCGGTATGGATATCACGGGCGAGACGACCTGTCCGCCATTGGACGACACGCGCTCCATCGCGGCTTCGAGGTCTAAGACCGCGAGATGGATGGTGGGGCCGGTGCCGGGGGCGGCGGGCCTGCCGGGGTAGATGTGGCCCGCGACGCCTTCTCGCATGTTTGCGACGGCGAAGTTCGCCATCGGGTTCGGCGCGCCTTCCTGATCTTCCAGTTCGTGGCCGGTGACGGTGGCGTAGAACGCTTTGGCCCTGCCCATGTCGGTGACCGGGATTTCGAACCAGACGGCGGCGTTCTTCGGCAGATGATGGCTCATGGCGGTCCCTCTCGCGGAGCGTTGAGGGATCATCATGCGCCCGGGCTCCTGACAGCATTGTGTCAGGAGCTGTCAGCTACTTGACCGGCACAGTGTAATTCAGCGGCAGCCGCCCGCCATCGGCGTAGATGGTCTGGCCGGTGATGTAGGAGGCGTCGTCGGAGGCGAGGAAGGCAGCGACGGAGGCGATCTCGGACGGCTCGCCGATGCGGCCCATCGGCGTGCGCGACAGGATGCGGTTCTTCGCCGCCGGGTCGGCGTTCACCGCCGACAGCATGTCGGTCATGATCGAGCCCGGCCCGATGGCGTTGACACGGATGCCGTAGGGCGCGAGCGCCAGCGCCATGACCTTGGTCAACTGCATCACGCCGCCCTTGGAGATCGAATAGGGCACCTGATTGGGGAGCGCGAAGACGGCGTTGATCGACGACATGTTGACGATGGCCCCCGCCGGCTTGCCGTCATTGACCTTGTCGACCATGAAGCGGGCGACCGCCTGCCCCGCCAGGAACGAGCCCTTCAGATTGACGGCGAGGACGCGGTCGAAATCCTCCTCGGCAATCTCCAGGAACTCCGCGCCGTGGACGATGCCGGCATTGTTGACGAGGACGTCGATGTCGCCGAAGGCGTCGATGGTGGCGGCGACCATGTTGTGGACGTCGAGCCGCTTCGACACGTCGGCCTTGACGAAGCGCGCATCGCCGAGCTTTTGCAGATCGGCCTCGGCGCGCTCGCCCTTCTCGACGTCGATATCGGCGAACATTACCCGCGCGCCCTCGCGCAGGAAGCGCTCCGCGATCGCATAGCCGATGCCGCCCGCCGCCCCCGTCACGATCGCCGTCTTTCCGTCCAGTGCCATGGTGATTTCCTTTTCTCTTCGGGTCGTTATAGCGGTTGGGGGAGAGGGCGAAAAGACGCCGTGGGCGCGCGCCATCGGCACCGCGCCGCATCGGCCGGATCATGGGAAGAGAGAAGATCGGGAAGGCGGCGGTCTGCGTTTCGCTTCCTGATTTCTAATGTAACGCGATCCGCAGACCGTCGCCCGGTGTCTGTCGCGCCTTCGATCGGTCACAGACGCGCCTTCGAAAAGGTGCGCCCACGGCTTTTCCCGCATGGGCTTTGCGCTTCTGCCCCGATGGCATTGCCCGCCGCCCACGCCGACCTGTCCCGCGCCCTCACGTGCCTGTGGTTTACCACGCCACAGGGGGAGGCCACCGCCGCCCTGCCAAATCCCGGTCCGGACCGGTTCCCGTCAGAGCGATGGGAGGGATTGTAGGGGAGGTTTTGGGGAGGGGGATAAGATTTGTGAACCAGCGCCCTCCCAAGCCCTCACTGCGCTACGCAATATCGGGAAGCGGGTTTGGTGTTGGGATTTCCCGAAGCTTACGATAGGCAGCCTTGGCGAGTTCCAAACGCCCCCCCGCTGACTTCTCTGGCTTTCTTCGAGATGTTTCCTGCCAAGGATCATTGGCATTATTCTTTCCATACCCTTCAACATCGAATAGAAAAGCTGCAGTAGCGGCAAGTTCGAGCTCAAGAGCACCAATTTTGGACGCGGCCGAAACGAACGATGCCCGCGCGACATCACGACTCTGGCCTGCGTTCGAGGAAGTGAATACTGAATACCATCCCCCCCACTCGGTCTTTCTCTCTTCTTCTTGGACTATGCGTAATCCAGTGGCGAGTTTAATTGCATCAGCAAGTTCGTCACTAAACGGCCCGTAATGACGATACTCAAAACGAAAATCGCTGCTAAACCCAACTAGTTGACACAGGTAGGCTACCTTCTGGAGTCTTGTTCGGCCTACCAGTTCGCCACCAGCGTCAGAAATAATTGATGCAGCCCTTTCATGAAGGTCATAGCTTGTCATCTTAGGCCTCTCATTCGCTTAGTATCTTTGATATTGCGGCATGGCCGTCTTTGTCATCTTCACTCAGATATATCCGGTTGATTTCAAAAGACTCTGCACTTGAAACAACAGAAGAAAGGTGAGCCATGTCCTCGATCGTCTCTGATTGTCTTATGAGAATCTGATTCAAAGGGGTTTGTGAGTCTTGAAATTTTTTTATAGGGGGATCGACGATACTCATCTAAGTGAAACTCCGGGAGGCCCTTTCGCTGACGAGCGGAAGAGATTTCGGCGGCGTCTTTTAGAGCTGACTTGATACGAAGGGTTACGTTTGCGTCGCGTTCTTGAATGTCATCCCTATTCATCCCACGCCGAACTGGCGTCCGCGACTCAATTTGTTTTCTTACGTCGATGCACTTGAGAGGTCGTCGTTCTTGCAAACGAAGAGAATATTCGCGAACTAAGGCGTCTTCAGCTTCACACGTAAAGTGCAGGCTTCCCCAGAGTAGCGTGTCGTCGAGTTTCAGCGCGAGATAAAGATTTCCAGGGTCTTTAAGGAAGAGAACAATTGGGTGCGATCTATTGAGTCCAGTCGCGTCGACACTTCCTTCTTCAATCAACGTATGTATGCGAACAATGAGCGCTGAAAAAATTTTCTCGATGCCGCGAGTTGTCTTATGGAGATAGACGTTCGGATACAATTGAAACAAAGAAAGAACGTAATGTTCAGCAGCGTGGAATGCCTTGGGCCCTAGAACAAGAGTCTCAACCTCACCTGCCGCCTCCTCGTCCGCATTTAGTCGAACGGTGCCCACTTCGAGATTGGCCATTATCCATGTGGCATCGACGCCACTGCCTTGAACGCCCGTCATAAGGCGATCGCGTTGCATGTAATCCAGACGATCAGCGTCAAATTGGCTCGAAACAACCGCGTCAAACAAGTTGCCGGGCTTCTTGTTTCGGATTACGTCTGCTACTTCATCCGAAAAACTCTTTCCAAGTTCGCGATTTAACTCTTCGCTAATCTCAGAGTTACGAATCAGCGCATCGCTCACGTTTTCATGAATCGCCATCGGCAAATTCAGTTTCTGACCAACGTCTTCAAATGCGTGACTAAACATTCCATGGCCAACGTCATGAACAAGCGCTGCCGCCAGAGCTACTTGGGATTGATGCGGCTGTGCGGAATGATGTCGCTGAATGATCGCTATTAAGCGACGTGCAAGATGAAAAACTCCGACTGAATGGGCGAAGCGACTATGAGTGGCGCCGGGGAAAACAAACTCGGAAAATCCAAGCTGTCGAACTCTTCTCAATCGCTGGAAAGGGCGTGTCTGGATCACGCGCCACATGCTTCGCTCAAACTGGTCCGTGCCGAACTCGATCAGATTGTGAAGCGGGTCGCGTACCCTCTGAGCTTTAGCTGGGCTAATCAATGTTAAATGCCTTACCTTAACCGAATCACCGATCTAACCGCGCTCACGCCCGAACCATTGGCCGGCAAGAGTAAAGAAATCAACGTCGACTGCCGTTGTATCCCAAGATAGCACAAAGGAACAAAAAGAGAACATAAAGCGGTTCTATCGAATTCCCTGCTGCCGCAACGCAATTTCCACCTCTTCCAAAATCGCCGGGTCATCAATCGTCGCCGGCATCGTCCACTCCTCCCGATCCGCGATCTTCTGCATCGTCGCGCGCAGGATCTTGCCCGAGCGCGTCTTCGGCAGGCGCTTGACGGGGACGACGGTCTTGAGGGCGGCGACGGGGCCGATGCGGTCGCGGACGAGGGCGATGATTTCGCGTTCGATGTCGGCGGCCGGGCGGTCGACGCCGGCGTTGAGGACGACGAAGCCGCAGGGCACCTGGCCCTTCATCGGGTCGACTATCCCGATGACGGCGCATTCGGCGACGTCGGGGTGTTCGGAGAGGACCTCTTCCATCGCGCCGGTCGACAGGCGGTGGCCGGCGACGTTGATGATGTCGTCGGTGCGGGCCATGATGAAGAGGTAGCCGTCCTCGTCGACGATGCCGGCGTCGGCGGTCTTGTAGTAGCCGGGGAACTCGGCGAGATAGGCGCTTTTGAAGCGATCGTCGGCGTGCCAGAGCGTCGGCAGGCTGCCGGGGGGCAGGGGAAGTTTCGCCACCACATTGCCGAGCATGCCGCGCGGGACGGGGTGGCCGGAATCGTCGAGGATTTCCATCTGCCAGCCGGGCATGGGCACGCCGGGCGAGCCGTATTTGACCGGCAGGCTGCCGAGGCCGACCGGGTTTTGCGTGATCGGCGCGCCGGTTTCCGTCTGCCACCAGTGGTCGATGACGGGCTTTTCGAGCTGATTTTCCGCCCATTTGATCGTTTCGGGATCGGCGCGCTCGCCGGCCAGGAACAGGGTTCGGAATTTCGACAGGTCGTATTTTTTGACGAACTCGCCCTTCGGGTCCTGCCCCTTGATGGCGCGGAAGGCGGTGGGGGCGGTGAAGAGCGCGACGACGCCATGGTCGGAAATCACGCGCCAATAGGTGCCCGCATCGGGCGTGCCGACGGGCTTGCCCTCGAACAGGATCGAGGTGCAGCCATGGATGAGCGGCGCGTAGACGATGTAGGAATGGCCGACGACCCAGCCGACATCCGACGCCGCCCAGAACGCCTCGCCCGGCTTGATGCCGAACTCGTTTTCCATCGACCAGGCGAGCACGACCAGATGGCCGCCATTGTCGCGCACCACGCCCTTGGGCTGGCCGGTCGTGCCGGAGGTGTAGAGGATGTAGAGCGGGTCGGTCGCCTTGACGGTGACGCAGGGGACATCGCGGGCGTCGGACTTGGCCTTTGCGGTGGCGGCGGCGTAGTCGATGTCGCGGCCGGGGGTGAGGGCGGCGGGCTGTTGCTCGCGCTGGAGGACGATGACGGTCTCTACCTTGTGCTTCGCGATGTCGATCGCGCCGTCATAGAGCGGCTGGTAGGCGATCGTGCGGCCGGGTTCGAGGCCGCAGGAGGCGGTGATGATGGCTTTCGGCTTGGCGTCGTCGATGCGGGTGGCGAGCTCGCGCGCGGCAAAGCCGCCGAAGACGACCGAATGGACCGCGCCGAGGCGGGCGCAGGCGAGCATGGCGATGGCGGCTTCGGCGACCATCGGCATGTAGATGATGACGACATCGCCCTTCTTGATGCCGCTATCAGCCAAGACGGCGGCGAGGGCGACGATCTCGGCCTTGAGCTCGGCGTATGTGAATTTGCGTCCCGTGCCGGTGATGGCGCTGTCGTGGATCAGCGCGAGCTGGTCGGCGCGGCCGCGCTCGACGTGGCGGTCGACAGCGTTGTAGCAGGTGTTGCATTCGGCGTCGGGGAACCAGCGGCCGTAGATGCCGGCGGACGGGTCGAAGATTTGCTGCGGCGGGCGGGTCCAGTCGACGAGTTTCGCGGCGTCGCGCCAGAAGGCTTCCGGGTCGGATTTCCAGAATTCGTAGACCTGATGATATCGCGACATGCGGTTCCTCCCTTGGCCCCGAATTGGTAGCCGGGAGAAGCGCGGCGTGTCCAGTTCGGCAAAAGTCGGACGGGCTGCTAAGAGGGGGGCGTCGAATCGCGAGGAGCTCAGATGCAAACGAAAGTGGTGGCGTTCCTGTTCATCGCCGCCATGGTGGTTCAGGTCATCAAGCCGCTCGGCCTGCCGGGGCTGAAGAAGCGCGGCGACTTCTGGAAGATCGCGGTGGCGGCGATTGCGGTGATGATGCTGACGGTGCTCGTCAGGCCTCAGTGATGCGCGTGTCCAGCAGCAACGGGAGCAGGTGCTCGGCCCAGCGGTCGTAGCCCGCTTCCGAGGCGTGGAAGCCGTCGAGCGAGAAGCCGGCGATGGGGTCGTCGATGGGCAGACGGGTGGCGGGCACCGCGCCGCGTTCGAGGCACAGGCGGTGGCCCCAATAGTTGATCAGCCCGGCGCGGATCTCGAGGATGCGGCCGAGCGCGGGCGGCAAGGCCGGCATCAGCGACATTTCCACCACCGGCGACCAGACGACGCGCGCCTCGGGCCATTTGGCGCGAAGGGCGTAGAGCAACGTGCCGAATTCGCGGTTGAAGCGGGCGCCGGTGTGGAAGTTCTTGGCGTCGTTGGAGCCGACGGTCAGCACCAGATGCGTCCAGTGGCCGGGGTCCATGTTGGGCACGACATGATCGCGCAGACGCCCGGCAGTGGCGGAATTGAAGCCGGCGGCGCGCCAGACGACGGGCCGTCCGGTCGCCTCATGCGCACGGTGGGCGATGCGGGCGGCAAGGCCGCGCTCGGAGCTCTCGACGCCGACGGAGGCGGCGGATGAATCACCGAGGACGAGGAGGTTGATGGGTTCGCCGGTGCCTTCGATGTGGTGGATGACCGGGCCTTGCGCGGGCAGCATGCGGACGATGCGGCGGCGCACGGTCAAGCCCTGCCAGACGTAGACGGGGAAGGCGAGCCAGGTGAGGAGGGGAAGAAGGCTGGGCATGGCGCGTATATAAAAGCGCGGGGGCGGAAAGAAAAAGCGGCACTTTGTCCAATGACGCGCCGCACCCCCACTCCGTCGCGCTTCGCGCGCCACCTCTCCCCCTCAAAAGGGGAGAGGAACCCAAGCTGGACACGCGCTGGCGATCAGCCCTGCTTTTCGAGGTCGGGCGACCATTTGCCCTGCGCGGCGAGACCGTTCATGCGGGCGCGGTGGGCGAAGGCTTTCTGGGCGGCGGCGACGTTGTCCTTTTTGCCGGCCCAGGCCTTTTGCGGGGCGGCCTGGAGGGCGCGGCCGTAGGAGAAGGTGAGCTTCCACGGAAGCGGGCCGGCGGCGTTCATGGCGTTGAGGTTGGCGGTCGCTTCCTCGTCGGACTGGCCGCCGGAGAGGAAGGCGATGCCGGGAACGGCAGCCGGGACGGTTTCGCGGAAGACCTTCAGCGTCATCTCGGCGACCTCTTCGGGCGAAGCCTTGGTGCCGGACTTCTTGCCGGGGATGACCATGTTGGGCTTCAGGATCGTGCCGGCGAGGTTGACGTCGGCGGCGTAGAGCTCGGAGAAGAGCTGCAGCAGCGTGACCTTGGTGACCTCGTAGCAGGTGTCGATGTCGTGCGCGCCGTCCATCAGCACTTCCGGCTCGACGATCGGCACGATGCCGGCTTCCTGGCACAGCGCGGCGTAGCGGGCGAGCGCGTGGCAGTTGGCGTCGATCGCGGTGGCGGAGGGGACGTTCTCGTCCTCGTTGATGTCGATCACGGCGCGCCATTTGGCAAAGCGGGCGCCGAGCTTGTAATACTCGGCCAGACGCTCGCGCAGGCCATCGAGACCTTCGGTAATCGTGTCGCCCGGGAAGCCGGCAAGCGGCTTGGCGCCGGCGTCGACCTTGATGCCGGGAACGGCGCCGGCGGCCTTGATGATGTCGACGAGCGGGGTGCCGTCGGCCGCCTTCTGGCGGATCGTCTCGTCATAGAGGATGACGCCGGAGATGTGGTTCTTCATGGCGTCGTCGGCCCGGAACATCAGCTCGCGGTAGTCGCGGCGGCTCTCTTCGGTCGATTCAACCTTGATGGCGTCGAAACGCTTCTTGATCGTGCCGGAGCTTTCGTCAGCGGCCAGAATTCCCTTGCCGTCGGCGACCATGGCGAGCGCGATGTCTTCGAGACGTTCCGTCATCTTGCAAATTCTCCTGATGAAATGATCGGAAAGGCGCATAGCAGATGGGTTGGACAAACGGAATGCCGCGCCAAGTGCTCCAATCGATTGAATGATCGGGAAATGCCATCGAAGCGCGAAATGGTTACCGGCCAAGGCGGGCATCTTGCGCCCGCTGGTCGCTCATTCTATGTGTTGAAGCACTCTAACGGGGTGCCGCGCGATGTGGCTGAGAGGCGAATGCCAACCCGCAGAACCTGATCCGGTTTGTACCGGCGGAGGGATTAGACGCGATCCATTTTAGCGCCTGTCCTTCAACCCATGTTTGAAAGGAAGGTGCATGATGAAATCCATTCCCGTTCTGGCCATCGCCATGGCGATCTCGCTGCCCGCAACCGCGCAGGAGACGCTGACGGTCTATACCTATGAGAGCTTCACCGCCGAATGGGGGCCGGGACCGCTGGTCAAGACCGCCTTCGAAGCCGAGTGCGGCTGCACGGTGAATTTCGTCTCGGCGGCCGACGGCGTCGCGCTGTTGAACCGGCTGAAGCTCGAGGGCGAGGGAACCGACGCCGACATCGTGCTGGGGCTCGACACGAATTTGACGCATGAGGCGCGGGAAAGCGGGCTGTTCGCGCCGCATGGCATTTCGCTGGAGGACGTCTCCGTGCCGGGCGGCTGGACGGACGACATGTTCGTGCCGTTCGACTATGGCTATTTCGCCTTCGTCTACGACACCGAGGCAATCGACACACCGCCCGCCAGCCTTGCCGAACTCTTTGATGGCGATCCGGAGCAGAAGATCGTGATCCAGGACCCGCGCACATCGACGCCGGGCCTTGGCCTGCTTCTCTGGATGAAGGCGGTCTATGGCGAGGAGGCCGAGGCGGCGTGGGAGAAATTGTCGGCACGCGTGCTGACCGTGACGCCCGGCTGGAGCGAGGCCTACGGGCTCTTCACCTCCGGCGAAGCGCCGATGGTGCTCTCCTACACGACGTCGCCTGCGTACCACCAGATCGCCGAGCGCACCGACCGCTATCAGGCGGCGATCTTCGAGGAAGGGCATTATCTGCAGGTGGAGGTTGCGGCCGCGACGGTGAAGGGGGCGGAGAACCCGCTGACGAAGGAGTTTTTGGCGTTCATGACGGGGCCGGGGTTCCAGGATGCGATTCCGGAGCACAACTGGATGTTTCCGGCGGGGCCGACTTCGGAGCCGCTGAACCCGGTGTTCGAGGATGCGGTGGCGCCGGAGAACGCGCTGCAATTGCCGGCGGAGGAGATTGCGGCCAACAGGAGCGCGTGGGTGGATGAGTGGTTGGGGGTTATGAGCAGGTGACGAGTTGAAGCGCTTGCGCCTGGGCACCCCCCTCTGCCCTGCCGGGCATCTCCCCCTCAAGGGGGGAGATCAGTCTCGTCGTCGTTCTGCGAAAGGATCGACGATCTTGGCGGGACAAGCGACGCGCTTGATCTCCCCCCTTGAGGGGGAGATGTCCGGCAGGACAGAGGGGGGTGTCTCGCGCGTGCGTTGCACAACTTGGGTATGAAGCATCGGTCGGGGGCGGTAACGCCCGGCATTCTCGCCCTCGTCGCCATCGCCATTCTCATCGGTGGCGCGTTCGTCGGCCTCATCGTCGAAGCGGGACGAGATTTTTCCGGCGCGGTCAGTGCGTTCGATCCATATCTGTTGCGCGTTGCCCGCTTCACGCTTTGGCAGGCCGCGCTGTCGACGCTCGTTTCCATCGTCCCTGCCATCTTCGTCGCGCGCGCCTTGGCGCGGCGGCCGGATTTTTTCGGGAGGCGATTGCTGCTGGCGCTGTTCGCCGTGCCGCTTGCATTGCCGGCTATCGTCGCGGCGTTGGGCGTGCTGGCGCTTCTCGGGCGGGCGGGATTGATGGCCGAGCCGCTCTCCGTGCTGACGGGCGCGCGCTGGCAGGGAATTTACGGGCTTTCGGGCATCCTCGTCGCGCATGCCTTCTTCAACCTGCCGTTGGCGACGCGGCTTTTCCTGCAGGCGCTCGACACGGTGCCGAACGATCGCTGGCGGCTGGCGAGTCAGCTCGGGTTCGGGCCTTGGGCGATTTTTCGCTTCGTCGAATGGCCGGTGCTGCGTGCCAGCCTTGCCGGCGTTGCCGGGCTGGTCTTCATGCTGTGCGTGACGTCCTTCACCATCGTCCTGATCCTTGGCGGTGGGCCGCGTGCGACGACGCTGGAGGTTGCGATCTATCAGGCGCTGCGCTTCGATTTCGACCCGGCGCGGGCCGTGGCGCTGGTGGCGGTGCAGGTTGCGCTGACGCTCTGCGCCGTCTTGGCCCTGCGCAAGGCAGCCGGCGATCTGGTGGCAGATGCGACAGTCGGAATTGCCGCGCGGTGGCCGGCGCAACGGGGCTGGGCCGGGCTGGTTGCCGACGGGGTTCCGATCATTCTCGCGCTGATGTTCGTCGCGGCGCCGATGGCGGCGATCGTGATTTCCGGGCTGCGTGCGGATCTGGCGCGGCTTGCCGCAGACCCGGCCGTTCACGCGGCGACGATGACCAGTCTTCAGCTTTCGGCTCTTGCAGCTTGCGGGACGCTGTTGCTTGCCGTTTCGTTGGTGCGGGCACGGCAGCGGCTCGAAGCTGCGCGGCGCGGCGGGCCGGCAGGGCTTCTGGAACGGGCGATGGATACGGGCGCGGGTTTCGTGCTTGTCGTGCCGCCGATCGTCGTCGGGGCGGGCTGGTTCATCCTTCTGCGGCAATCGGGCAACGTGCTGGCGCTGGCGGCGCCGATGGTGGTGGCGGTCAACGCCGTCATGGCGCTGCCCTTTGCGCTGAGGGTCATTCGTCCGGCGCATGATGCGGCGGCGGCGCGCTATGACCGGCTGTCGGTCTCGCTGGGCTTGAGCGGTTTCGCGCGATTGCGGCTCGTCGACTGGCCGCTGATGCGCCGACCGCTCGGCACCGCCTTCTCCTTCGCCATGGCGCTGTCGCTCGGCGATCTCGGCGTCATCGCGCTGTTCGGGTCGGACGCGGTGCAGACGCTGCCCTATCTCCTGCTGGCGCGGATGGGCAGCTATCGGACGGCCGATGCGGCGGGCATCGCGCTGATGCTTGCGCTTTTGACGCTGATCCTCATGCTGGTGGCCGAATGGTTCGGGCGAAGGCGGACATGACGGGCGCGCGGTTGCAACTCGACAAGGTGCGCTTTGCCTATCCGGGCGGGGCGGAGATGCGCTTCGATCTCGACATCGCGGCGGGGAGCGTCGTCGCGCTTCTGGGGGCGAGCGGTTCGGGGAAATCGACGCTGCTGCACCTCGTCGCCGGCTTCGAGGAGCCGTTGGATGGGCGCATCCTGATCGACAGCGCGGACGTGACGGGGCTCGGCCCGGCGAAGCGGCCGGTTTCGATGGTGTTCCAGGAGAACAATCTCTTTCATCATCTCACCGTCGCGCAGAATGTCGGGCTCGGGCGGTCGCCGGGGCTGAAACTCTCGGCGCAGGACCGGGCGGACATCGGCGAGGCGTTGGGCGATGTCGGGCTCGCCGGCAAGGAAGAACGGCTGCCGTCGGAGCTTTCGGGCGGCGAGCGGCAGCGCGTCGCCATCGCCCGCGCGCTGGTGCGGCAGCGGCCTCTGCTGCTGCTCGACGAGCCTTTCGCCTCGCTCGGCCCGGCGCTGCGGGCGGAGATGGTGGGTCTGGTTCGCGCCCTTGCCGCCAAGACCGGGATGACGATCGTCTTCGTCACCCACCAGCCGGAGGATGCGCGTGCGCTGGCCGGCCGAATCATCTTTCTTGCCGATGGCGCGATTGCGGCGGACGGGCCCGCCGAAAGCTTCTTCGGACCCGGAGCGCCGGCCGTTTTCGGCGACTATGCAGGCCGCCTGCCCGCGCTTTGACGGCAAAACGCCCGCATAAGACCACATTCGCGAGGCACAGAGCGGAGAGGCTGAAGGGGACTTGTCTTTCCTCAAGGATTCTGTTGTCTGCGCGGCATCGCGCCACCGCATGCGCCCGAGTCCCGTCGAAGAGTGGGGAGGCCGATCTGGCCGCACGAGCGATCGAACCTGATTTTGGCATGAAGGCCGGGCCGAAAAGCCTCGGCCGGCTGGCGATCGCCCTGATGATGGCGACGGCGCTGACCTCCTGCCAGGCGTTCGATGCCGCTTCCTTGAACGAGGACGCGTTCCGCCCCTCCGCCAATCCGGTGACCGTCGACAGCGTGACGCGTGACGACCGCATGGCGGCGATCGCGCGCGAGCAGCATCCGCGCATCCTCGCCACCTATGGCGGCGAATATTCCGACCCGAAGCTGGAGCGCTCGATCGCCCGCATCGTCGGCTCGCTGACGCTCGATCCGGACAACCCGAACCAGACCTACCAGATCACCATCCTCAACTCGCCCAACATCAACGCCTTCGCGCTGCCGGGTGGGTTCCTGTACCTGACGCGCGGGCTTCTGGCGCTGGCCAACGATTCGGCGGAAGTGGCGGCCGTCGTCGCGCATGAGATGGCGCATGTGACGGCCAATCACGGCATCCAGCGCCAGCAGAAGGAAGCCGAGGAAGTGCTCGCTGCGCGCGTCGTCTCCGACGTCCTGGGCGGCGGCGACACGGGCGGGCAGGTGGCGCTGATCCGCGGCAAGCTGCGGCTCGCGCAGTTCTCGCGCAACCAGGAGCTGGAGGCCGACGCGATCGGCATCAAGTCGATCGGGCGCGCTGGGTACGACCCTTATGCGGCGTCGCGCTTTTTGCAGTCGATGGCGGCCTATGCGGAATCGCGCACGGTGGAATCGTCGGCCAATCGCAGCCTCGACTTCCTCGCCAGCCATCCCAATCCGCCGCAGCGCATCGACCTCGCCACGCGCCATGCGCGCCAGTTCGGCATGCCGGGCGTCGGCAACCGCGAACGCAATTCGTTCCTCGACGGGGTCGACGGGATGCTGTTCGGCGATACGCCCGAAGAGGGCTTCGTGCGCGGCACGTCCTTCGTCCATCCGATCCTCGGCATCTCGTTCGACGTGCCGCAGGGCTTCGTGATCGACAATTCGGCGGCGGCCGTGACCGCCGCGGGGCCGGGCGACATGGCCGTGCGTTTCGACGGCGTGACGGTAGAGCCGCGGCAATCGCTGAGCGCCTACGTCCAGTCCGGCTGGGTGGCGGGGCTCGATCCGGCGTCGGTGCGGCAGACGACGATCAACGGCAACGAGGCGGTGAACGCGCAGGCGCGGGCCGAGGGCTGGCAGTTCGACGTGACGCTGATCCGCTCGGGCCGGCAGGTCTATCGGCTGCTCACCGCCGCGCCGCTGGCGAGCAACAATCTGCAGAGCGTCGCGGGATCGGTCGCGGCGAGCTTCCGGACCTTGTCGGATGCCGAAAAGGCGCAGATCCGCCCGCTGCGCATTCGCGTCGTGCAGGTCGGCGCGGGCGACAATGTCGCCTCGATGGCGGGGCGGATGGTCGGAACGGACCGGCCGATGGAGCTGTTCCAGTTGCTCAACGGGCTCGGGCCCGGGGCCAGCCTTTCGGTCGGCGACCGGGTGAAGATCGTTTCCGACCGTTAAATCAGGAATTGATCAAGCGCTGGCGGCCATGTGTGGGTTGCCGTTGACGAGGGCGGTGCGCAGCTTCTCTATCGCGCGGCTTTCGATCTGGCGCACGCGCTCCTTGGAAATTCCGAGCCGTTCGCCGAGCGATTCGAGCGTCGCGCCGTCTTCGCGCAGGCGGCGCTCGCGGATGATCTTCAACTCGCGTGGATTGAGCGCGGACAGCGCGCCGGACAGCCACTTGCTGCGGCGCTCGGTGTCGATCGTCTCCGTCACCACCTCGTCGGGCAGGGGAGCGTCGGATACGAGGAAGGACATGCGGTCCGTGCCGCCGGGCGAATCGTCCATCACCGGCGCGTTGAGCGAGGTGTCGGGGCCGGATAGGCGCGCATCCATCACTGCGACGTCGGCCTCGTTGACGCCGAGCGCGGCGGAGACTTGGCGGTAGAGATCGGCGTTGGAAAGGTTTTCGGGGCCGCTCTGCAGCTTGGCGCGCAGACGGCGCAAATTGAAGAACAGCGCCTTTTGCGCCGACGAGGTGCCGCCGCGCACGATCGACCAGTTGCGCAGGATGTAGTCCTGCATCGACGCCCTGATCCACCAGGTGGCGTAGGTCGAGAAACGGACTTCGCGGTCGGGCTCGAAGCGGGCGGCGGCCTCGAGCAGGCCGACATGGCCCTCCTGGACCAGATCACTCATCGACAGGCCGAAATGGCGGAATTTGGAGGCCATCGAGATGACCAGGCGCATATGGGCCGTGGTGATCTTGTGGAGCGCGTTCTGGTCGCGGTTCTCTTTCCACTGGATCGCCAGTTCGAGCTCCTCCTCGCGGGCGAGATAGGGTGCCTTCATGGCTGCCCGGATCATCGAACTTCTCGAGCTACTTTCCATGGCCGGAGCGCTCCCGATGTTGCTGCGTCTTGTCTTTCGTACGGTCCGCACCAAATTTCGGATCATCGAGCAGCATAGCCAGGTTCTGCAAGGTCGTCCGGTATTGACGCACGCGCGGTCATGCCTGCGCGCATTGTCCCAACGCGGGTACGGCACGGCGGTTCCATGAGGATGCCCGAAACGAAAGAACCCGGCGCGAGGCCGGGTCCTTAGTAGCTTGCGATCGAGCGGGCTGCTTATGCGGCCTCTTCCTGCTCGGTCTCGGTCTCTTCGTTGTCGGCCTTGGCGCCGCGCTTGGGACCCTTGTTCAAATTGACCTCGATCAGGCGCACGGCTTCCGTGTCGGAGACGCGGTTGACGGCGGCGATCTCGCGGGCCATGCGGTCGAGGGCCGCTTCGTAGAGCTGACGCTCGGAATAGGACTGCTCGGGCTGGTTCTCGGCGCGGTAGAGGTCGCGGACGACTTCGGAGATCGAAATCAGGTCGCCCGAATTGATCTTCGCGTCATATTCCTGCGCGCGGCGCGACCACATGGTGCGCTTGATGCGGGCGCGGCCCTGCACCACTTTCAGTGCGCGCTCGACGTAATCGGTTTCCGAGAGCTTGCGCATGCCGATGGAGGTCGCCTTGGCGACCGGAACCTTCAGCCGCATCTTGTCCTTCTGGAAATCGATGACAAAGAGTTCCAGCTTGTGTCCCGCCACCTCTTGCTCGTCGATCGCAACGATCTGGCCAACGCCATGCGCCGGGTAGACAATATACTCGCCCGTCTTGAAACCGTGACGCTGCGCCGACTTCTTCTGCTGGGTGGTAGTAGCCATTACGCCCTGAACTCCTTGGTTGCGGCCGTCGGCAAGCCGGCAGCCCTGATGAGACGGTTCAGTCGGACCGAACCCTTGCCGACGGAAAGGCAATTCACCACGACCGGTTACAGGATCCACGACACGCAGCAATAAATCTGCATGGCCCAGATCTCCCTGGTCCGCAGTCAAACCGCACCTTTCAATGATTAAGGCTTTCTCGCCTCGATCGACGTTTCGCCACCGGCATATTTTGTACAATTAGCACAAAAAGTCGCCAGAATCAACAATTTGCTGCAATGACAAGGACCCCGGCGGCCATTCAGGGCGCGGAGCGGACAATATCTCCTGGAAATATACCTTGCTGCGAAAGCGGTTCCTGAGGAACCGTCAATCTCCTTCGCCGGGCTCCGGGGAGAAGTATTTCTCGAACTTCCCCGCTACGCCGTCAAAGTCCTTCGCGTCCGCCGGCGGTTCCTTCTTGGAGGTTATGTTCGGCCATTTAGACGCATATTCGCTGTTGATCTCGAGCCATTTCTCGAGTCCGGGCTCGGTGTCCGGCTTGATCGCGTCGGCGGGGCATTCAGGTTCGCAGACGCCACAATCGATGCATTCGTCAGGATGAATGACGAGCATGTTTTCGCCTACATAGAAGCAGTCCACCGGACACACCTCGATGCAGTCCATATATTTGCATCTGATGCAGTTGTCGGTCACGACATAGGTCATCGGGGGCTCCGGGAATCTTCCCGCTTCTTACTGGATTTTCAGGTGAGTTATCCCGTTTGCGGGGGGCTTTCAAGGTTGTCGGTGCCCATCCGGCCATCCGAAGTGAAAGATCCTCCCTCAAAGCGGGTCCATTCTACGGGACCGACTTCCATGTCGGGTCGCGCAGCCGGTCGGTTTGCCGGCGCTCCCGCTTGGTGGGCCGCCCGCTCCCCGCTTCGCGAAGTGCCGGAAGCGCATCGAGCGGGGAAACCTCCCTGGGAGCGGCGGGCGGCGAGATATCCTCGTAAAGCAGCCTTGCCTCCGCGGCCGGCCCGCGCCGGCTG
>JAEWET010000010.1:0-117672 GCA_023389195.1 Pseudomonadota bacterium | reverse complement strand
GCTTTATGCTTAATAAATTCATCACCCCTTGCCAGGGGCAATAAGAATTTGTTAACCATTTGGTGGCAGCTTCCAAATCAGGCGCGGCTGGATCCGTCTCGCTTAGGGGGCACGGACTGCCTGGGCGGCGGCATAGGGGAAAAACATGCGGGTTCTACTCATTGAAGATGACAGCGCGACAGCGCAGAGCATCGAACTGATGCTGAAGTCTGAAAGCTTCAACGTCTACACGACTGACCTGGGCGAAGAAGGCGTCGATCTCGGCAAGCTCTACGACTACGATATCATTCTCCTCGACCTGAACCTCCCCGACATGTCGGGTTACGAGGTGCTGCGCACGCTGCGGCTTTCCAAGGTCAAGACGCCGATCCTCATCCTCTCCGGCATGGCCGGCATCGAGGACAAGGTGCGCGGCCTCGGCTTCGGCGCCGACGACTACATGACCAAGCCGTTCCACAAGGACGAGCTCGTCGCCCGCATCCACGCCATCGTGCGCCGCTCGAAGGGCCACGCCCAGTCGGTCATCACGACGGGCGACCTGATCGTCAATCTCGACGCGAAGACGGTCGAGGTCGGTGGCCAGCGCGTGCACCTGACCGGCAAAGAATACCAGATGCTGGAGCTTCTTTCGCTCCGCAAGGGCACCACGCTGACCAAGGAAATGTTCCTCAACCACCTTTACGGCGGCATGGACGAGCCGGAACTGAAGATCATCGACGTCTTCATCTGCAAGCTGCGCAAAAAACTCGACCTCGCCTCCGGCGGCCAGAACTACATCGAAACGGTCTGGGGCCGCGGCTACGTGCTGCGCGAGCCCGAGGAAATGCGCGTCAGCGCCTGACGGGCCAGCATACGATTCACGAAAAACCCGGCCTCGCGCCGGGTTTTTTCGTTTGCTCAATCGTCGGCCGTCGCTTCCCGCAACGCCCCGATCAGCCGCCGTTTCGGCTCCATTCGTTCGTGCAGGACGCGGAGCACGATGACTTCAGGCTCCCCCAGCTTCGGCATTTGGATGCAGAAATAGACGATGTGAGCGGCTGCGTGCCGACGCCGCGCGGCGATCTCCAGATGAAATGAGCGCATGCCTGGAGCGACGTCGGTCCGGCGGATGCAACCGGGCCGGTCGGGATTTTCGGCAATGAGGGCGATGGCGCGTGACAGATAGCCGACATAGGTTTCGAACTGGTGTGGGCCGAAGAGCCGCAGCGTCTCGCGCAGGATGTGTTCGATATCCACATCGGCAGTTCGCGTAATCCGATGCTTCATCCGCCGGCTGCGCGCCGAACGGCGGCGGCGATGTCATCGACAGATCGCGTCGAAAATTCTCCGCGCTCGGCCTCGCGGATGCCGATTTCGAGTTCCCGTTTCAGTAAAGCAAGCTTCTGCGTTTCCAGATCGCGATCGCGGCGGAGCGAGCGAAGCGCTTCGCGGACCAACTCGCTCGCCGACGCATAGTCGCCCGATGCGAGTTCGCTTGAGACATACTCGGCCATTTCAGGCGTCAGATTGACGTTCATCGTGGGCATGACAAATCTCCTCGCCTCCGAATAGATCGGTCATTGGCAAAGATTGTCAATCCACCCAGAAATCAAGCCGCCATCTGGATTTCGCGGAACCGCTCCAGCAAAATCGGCCGGTTGAAGGGCTTCAGGATGTAGCCTTTCGCGCCGGCGCGCTTGGCACGCATGATGGCGCCGACGTCGAATTCGGTCATGCAGATCACGATGCGTGGCTTGGCCTGGGTCGGCAGCGCCATCGCCTGGCGGATGAAGTCGACGGTCGCCATGTCGGGAAGCTGCGCGTCCACGACGATGATGTCGGGCATTTCGACGGCGCAGTGCGACAGCGCCTCGCGGCCGTCGCAGGCTTCGACGACGGCCATTTCCGGGGTCGCGAGAATGCGCTTGGCGACCTTACGGATGACGTTGGAATCGTCCACGATCATGCAGCGCTTCATCCCGTAATCCCTTCCGTCCATCGATCGGCCCCCGCCTTGTCTGTCAGGAGGACGCTACGCGGGCCGGGTAAAGAAGCGGGTAAGCGGTTGGCTGAATAATGGGTTAATCGACGCCTATTCGGCGGTCAGCACGATATCCTCGGCGCTGGCGCGGATGTTGATCTCCATGCCGGCCTCGCGGGCCAGGAGCAGCGTGTAATAGGCTTGCACGGAGTGCGCGTCGATCGCTTCCTCCGGCTTGCGGCCCGAATGCATCTCGAGAAACTTCGCCGGCACGCGCACCATCGGCCCCTTGGCCGTCAGCGTGAATTTCGGCTTCACCTTCAGGTTTTCCAGATTGACAGTGATCTTGCCGCCGCGCGGAATGCCGCCATTGGCGACAAGCAGCAGGTTGAGGATCAGCTTGACGGCGTTCTTGGGCAGAAGTTCGCGCTCGCCGGTCCATTCGAGTTCGGGCTTTTCGTTCTTCAAAAAGGCCTGCGCCACGCTTTCGGCGTCGCCGGTGTCGATCTGCATCCCGGCGGAGCCGGCCGCGCCGAAGGCGATGCGCGCGAACTGAAGCCTTGCCGACGCATTGCGCGCACTGGTGCGGATCAGGTGCATGGCGTCTTCGTCGGCGCCGCCCTCGTCGAGGAGTTCGAGGCCGTTATTGATCGCGCCGACCGGCGAGATGACGTCGTGGCAGACGCGGCTGCACAGAAGGGCGGCCAGATCGGTCGCGGTCAGCGTGAAGAGTTCGGACATGCAATCGGCCCCTCGTTTGGCATGCGAAATGTCGGATGACCGCCGCGGGTCCCGCTCAGCGCGAATCGTGTCGACGTCATTGGCAATCGTCGTGACACAGCCCGCCGCGTCCATCAAGAAAGCCCGCCTTAACCGCGGGCCTTACCTTTCCTTAAGCCTGTCGGGTTACCGTTCCTTAAACGTAAATGCGCCGCTGCCGGATCACGACCGGAGCGCGGCGCCCGCTTCTTACGGAGGTTCGCCATGAGACCGCATATGCAAGCAGCTCTCCTTTCGCGCCTGTCGATCGTGATCGCGATTTTCGCCGCCCTGCTCGTGGCCGCCGTGCCGGCGCGCGCGAACCAGCCTTATACCGCGCAGGAAATCGTCGATTCGGGCCACCAGTTCTTCGGCTCCACCTCGGGCGGGCTCGCGACCGTCGTCGAGCAGATCTTCCAGAGCTACGGACTGCCGAACGGCTATATCCTCGGCGAGGAAGCCGGCGGCGCCTTCATCGGCGGCCTGACCTATGGCGAAGGCACGCTCTACACCAAGAATGTCGGCGACCATCGCGTCTACTGGCAGGGGCCGTCGGTCGGCTGGGATGCCGGCGGGCAGGGCTCGCGTACCATGGTCCTGGTCTACAATCTCGATGCCGTGCCGAACCTTTACGGCAAGCGCTATGCGGGCGTCGCGGGCTCGGCCTATCTCGTCGCCGGCCTCGGCTTTAATGTCATGAAGCACGGCAACATCCTGCTCGTTCCGGTGCGCACCGGCGTCGGCGCGCGGCTGGGCGTCAATGTCGGCTACTTCAAGGTCACGCAAAGCCCGACCTGGAACCCGTTCTGACGCGAAGAACGCGGCCATCAACAGTCTTGCGGCGGTTCTCCGCCGCAATTTGCGCGTAAGGCTTGATCAGAACGGGATCAGGGTCCACCACGTCAGTATCGTCATCGGGCCGTCCATGGAAAAGCGTTTGTGATCCAGACCTTCTTGTTCTTCGGCCTCGGTTTCCTGACCGCCGCCTTCATCGGCCTGCTATTCGCCCCGGCGCTGCGCCGGCGCACCGAGCGCCTGACGACGCGCCGCATCGAGGCGCGTCTGCCGCTGACGCGCGAGGAGATCCAGGCCGACAAGGACCGTATCCGCGCCGATGCCGCGCTCAAGCAGCGCAAGGTCGAGATCGAACTCAAGACCGCGCGGGCGCGCATCGCCGAACAGATGGTCGAACTCGACCGGCAGCGCCAGGCGCTCGGCTCGAGCGGCGACGTGATGCTGACGCGCGACACGCGCATTGCCGAACTCGAGGCCGAGATCGAGGAAATGCGCGCCACGCTCGCCGGCCATGACGAGAAGGTGGCGCATCTGGAAGACCGGCTCGTCTCCGAACATGCCGACGCCTTCACCCGCAAGAGCGAGCTCGACCGGCTGTCCGCGCTCTACGAGGATGCCAGCCTCACCTCCAGCAGCCGCCAGATCGAGATCGTCGCGCGCGAGACCGAGATCGACCGGCTTGCCACCGATCTCGCCTCGCTGCGCAATCAGCGCAACGAGACCGAGCGCAAGCTGCGCGAAGTGACCGCCGACAACAAGGCGATGCGCGAGGCGCTGAAGGTCGAGACGCGCAAGGCCGAGGACGCCAATCGCCGGATCGAACGCCTGCTTTCCGACCTCTCCGACCGAGAGGACAGGCTGGAGCGGCGCGAAAACGAAATCGCGCGCCTCAAGGGCCAGGCGCCTGCCGATCTTTCCGACGCTCCCGATGCCGCAGACAAGATCGCAGCCGAGCGTGACCGCCTCGAAAAGAAGCTCGCGACGCTGACGCGCGAGAACAAGAAGCTGAAGTCGCAGGCCGCATCGTCGAAGCCGGCCGGTGAGGACGATGCGAAACTGCGCGACCAACTCCACCAGCTTGCCGCCGAGATGGTCAACATGACGGCGACGCTCGAAGGCCCCCAATCGCCGATCCGCAAGGCGATCGAGGCCGCGCAGGCCTCGGGCGAGGGACTTCCGGTCAGCCTAGCCGAGCGCATCCGCGCGCTGCGCGAGGCCTCGGAGCGTGCCCGTTCAGTTTCGGCGGAGACGGTGGAGAGCGATCGCTGAGGCTGCCGCGACGTTGAGGCTGTCGAAATCGGTCTCCATGTCGATCCGCACCCGCCGCATCCGCGCCATCAGATCTTCCGGCAGTCCCGGTCCCTCCGCACCCAGATAGATCGCCTGCCGTCCGACCGGTGCGATGTTTGCCAGATCCTCGGCATTGCGCGGCGTCATCGCCAGTTGCTCGAAGCCGGCGGCGTCCAATGCGTCGAACATGGCCGCTGCATCGCCAAGAACCGCATAGGGCACCTTCAGCGCCGCGCCGACCGACACGCGGATCGCCTTGCGATAGAGCGGGTCGCAGCTTGCCGCGTCGAGCAGCACCGCATCGGCGCCGAGCGCGGCGGCATTGCGGAAGATCGCGCCGACATTGTCGTGGTTGGCGATGCCGACCATCGCGAGGACCAGCCCGTCCCGGGGCAGGGCGGCCAGCATCGCGCCGGCATCTTCCGGCGCCCGCTTCGCCCCGATCGCCAAGATGCCGCGGTGGATGTGAAAGCCCGCGATGGCATCCATCGTGGCCTGGTCGGCGACGTAGAGCGGCGCATCGGCCGGCTTTGCCGCCAGCGTCTCCTTCATGCCGGAAAGCCGCTTGTCGAGGATCAGGACGGATTCCGTCTCGAACCGCCGGGCACCGAACAGGACGTTCAGCACCACCTTGCCTTCGGCGACGAAGCGCCCCTGCCGCCCGACGAGGTCGCGCTCGCGCACATCGCGATAGGCGGATATGCGGGGATCGTTGGGGTCGGTGATCTTTATCGGCGTCATCGCCGGCTTATTTCACGCCGGCCCGCCACCGTGCAAGCCGGGCCGAATTCGTCACCACCGAGACCGAGGACAGCGCCATCGCCGCGCCGGCGAAGACGGGCGACAGAATGCCGAAGGCGGCTAGCGGGATGCCGATGACGTTGTAAAGGAACGCCCAGACGAGGTTCTGGCGGATCGTGCGCTTGGTCCGGTGCGCGACGTCTAGCGCGGCGGGAACCAGCCGCAGGTTGGGCCGCATCAGCGTGATCCCGGCCGCCTCGCGCGCCACTTCCGTGCCCGACGAGAGCGCGATGCCGAGCTTCGCGGCCGCCAGCGCCGGTCCGTCATTGAGCCCGTCGCCGACGAAGGCGACGTCGCTTCGCGTGCCAAGCTCGTGCACCGCCGCGACCTTGTCCTCGGGCGTCAGCCCAGCGCGGTGGTCGCCGATGCCGGCCTCGGCCGCAATCGCCTCTGCTGCCGCCTCGTTGTCGCCCGTCAGCATCACGACCGACAGCCCGCGCGCCTGAAGTTCGCCGACGACGCCCGCTGCTTCCGGTCGTGCCCTGTCGGCGAAGACGAATGCGCCCGCCAGCCGCCCGTCGATCGTCACGAAGGAGGTCGTGCCCCGCGCCGTCAGCCGCGAAGTCAACGCATCGACCGACGCCCGGTCAGCCCCTTCCTCCACCGCCAGCCTCGCATTGCCGGCCGCGACGCGTTGGTTGCCGACGACGCCGGCAAGGCCGCGTCCCGCAATCGCCCGCGTCTCGATCGCCGGTGGAAAATTCGCACCCGCGCGCCGCACCAGCGCCCTGGCGAGCGGATGCTCGCTCTGCGCTTCGACCGCCGCCGCAAGCGCCAGCAATTCCGCCTCGTTGCCCTCCGCTACCGCGATCTCCACCAGTTCCGGCTCGCCGAGCGTCAGCGTTCCGGTCTTGTCGAAGGCGATGGTGCGGATCGCGTCCGTGCGCTCCAGCGTCTCGATGTCGCGGATCAGGATGCCCGCCCGCGCGGCTGCGCCCGTTCCGGCGACGAGCGCCGTCGGCGTCGCAAGGCCGAGCGCGCAGGGGCAGGCGATGACGAGCACCGCCACCGCCGAAACCATTCCCGCGACGGCGTCGCCGCCGACCAGCCACCAGCCGAGGAAGGTCAGCGCCGCGACCACCAGGATCGTCGGCACGAAGATCGCCGATATGCGGTCGACCAGCTTCTGGATCGGCGCCTGACCGATCTGCGCGTCCTCGATGAGGCGCGTCATGCGGGCAAGCCGTGTATCGGCGCCGACGGCCGTCACCTCGATGTCGAGCGCGGCCTCGCCATTCACCGTGCCGGTGATGACCGCATCGCCCGGCTTTCGGTCGACCGGCAGGCTTTCGCCGGTCACCAACGCCTCGTCGATGCTCGACTGTCCCGTCACGATGCGCCCGTCGCAAGGGATGATCGCGCCGGGCCGCACGCGCACGCGGTCCCTAGCACCAAGGCTTTCCACTGCGACGATCTCCGCCCCGTTCGGCCCGATCCGCTCCGCCTCGCGCGGCGCCAGTCGGCCGAGCGCGGTCAGCGCGGCGGAGGTCGAGCGCTTGGCGCGCGCCTCGAGATACTTGCCGGCGGTGATCAGCGTCAAAATGACGGCCGCCGCCTCGTAGTGGAGATGGG
This sequence comes from Pseudomonadota bacterium, assembly GCA_023389195.1. GTDB lineage: Bacteria > Pseudomonadota > Alphaproteobacteria > Rhizobiales > Rhizobiaceae > Aliihoeflea. Next base: position 110,495 of record JAEWET010000010.1, on the reverse strand, counting down.
CGTGGGTTTCGCCGAGAAGCACCAGCACCAGCGAATAGAGATAGGCGACGCCGGTGCCGAGCACGACGAGCACCGCCATATTGGCGCTGCCGCCGCGCAGTGCCGCGACCGCCTCGCGCACGAAGCGCGGCGCTGCCACCGCCATCACGCCCGTCGCCAGCATCGTCTGCGTCCACGGCCCGATCCAGGCATGGCCGGCGCCGGTCATCATCGGCAGCATGCCGATCACCAGCGGGATCGTCAACAGCGCCGAGACGACGAGCCGCAGCAGCGTCTGGCGCTCGTCCGCGCGCCGCTCGGCGTCGCGCCTTTCGTCGGCAAGGCGCTGCGCGGCAAGGTCGTCGCGGCGCAGCCGCGCCTCGTATCCCGCCTTGCTCACCGCGGCGATCAACGCATCGACGGCGACGTTCGTCCCGGCCTCGACCGAGGCGCGCTCCATCGCCAGGTTGACGTTCGCCCGCGTCACGCCCGGCACCCGGGCGAGCGTCTTTTCTACGCGCGCCGAGCAGGCGGCGCAGGTCATGCCGGAAATGTCGAGCGAATGGGTGGTCATCGGTGTCACCCGGCTTGACGTGCGTCGAAGCCCGCATCCTCGACGGCCGCGATCAGCGTTGCGGCATCGAGAGCCTCGCCCTCGATCCGGGCGCGGGCCTTTTCAAGATCGACGTTAGCCGCTTTCACCCCGGGCACGCCTTCGAGCACCCGCGTCACGGATCTGACGCACCCGCCACACGTCATGCCGCCGATTTCGAGATCGATTTGCATTGGCCATTCTCCTTGTTGAACAGGAGATAGGGCTTCCAGTCGCTAGAAGGTCAAGTGCCCGTTTGGGAACCGCTTCAGCTTGCCTTGCGGTCGTCGTGCAGTTCGCCGTTCTGCCGGCGCTTGGGGGTGCTGCCGTAGATGCGTTCCATCGTTTCAAGCAGGAGCTGAACGGCCGCCGCGTCGCAACTGTAGAAGATCGTCTGCCGGTCGCGCCGCGTCTGGACGAGGTCCATCGCGCGCAGCTTCGCGAGATGCTGCGACAAAGCCGACTGGCTCAGCGACACTTTTTCTGCGATTGCGCCTACGGAAAGCTCGGCATCGTGCAAGTGGCACATGATGGCAAAGCGCTTCTCGTTGCCCAGGACGCCAAGCAGCCCGGCGGCCTTGCCGGCATTCCTGACGAGTTCATCGGATACCATCCTACCCCTCGGTAATTCGAAGAGAATTTGGCGGATAACGTCCGGCGGCCACGCAGGTTGCGCGCAATCACAAAACTTTGCATCATTTGAACGGATCGGAACGCCGGTTCAACCGGCTTCGCGGCCGCGCGCGTCCCTTGCCATCTGGACGAGCGCTTGCCGCATCTCGCCGGCCGACTTCAGGGGTTCGACGAAGAATATGCGGGCGGCGCGGTCGCCGGCCATGAGGTCGAACCCGTCGGGGTCGATCCCGGTCATCTTCCAGTCGAGCGCATCGTCGATGCCGGCAAAGTGCTTCGCGTAGAGCGCGATCGCGTCGCGATGGTCGCCATTCATATGCGCCACCGCGCCGGGGCCGGCCTGTTCGAGTTCCCGCGCGACCAAGACGTCACTCATCACTTCGTCGCGCGTCAGCCGATACGCCTTGCCGAAGCCGCCATTGATGCTCGCTTCCTCCGGCTCCAGCCGGAAATAGGAAAAGTCCGCGAAATCGGCATAGTGCGCCGCCTTCGGATGACGCGCCAGAAAGCGCTGCGCGACGCCCGCATGATCTTCGCTTTCGCGCCCGATCCGGTCCGCGCGGCATTTCAGCGTCATGCGGGGATGGGCGAGCGGGTCGCCCTTGCCGGCTTCGCCGAAAAGCAACGCGCAGCGCGCATCCGCCACGAGCCCGCCCGTATGGGCCGAAAGCGTCGAGACGAGGATCAGCGGACGCCCGGCGCAGTCGGTCGCGACCGAGACCCGGCTTGCGAGCGGCCAGCCGCTTTCCGGCTCCAGCATCGCCAATGCGGCATGGCGCGCAACGCGCAACAGCGTCCGGCCGAGCCGGATCGCCTCGGCGTCGGTCGGTCGCAGGACGTCCTTCTTCGCCTCCGTCATGGTCAGCCGATCACGCCTGCGCCGGTCAGTTCGTCGATCCGGCCTGCCGCGATGCCGAGGCTGGCAAGGCTCGCCGCAGCCCCCATTTCGGCAACTTCGCCAGGGGTGCGCGAGAAGCGCGGGGCCGGGCGCGGCCGGGTCATCGCGCCCTTCGCCGCGAAGGTGCCGCGCGCGACATTGTGGGGATGACGCGTCGCCTCGGCAAGCGAAAGGACCGGCGCGACGCAGGCCTCGGTCGGCTCGAAGATCGCCGCCCATTCGTCGCGGGTCTTCTCGCGAAACCGCGCCGCCATCGCAGCGCGCATCTCACCCCAGCACGACAAATCGTACTGCTTCGAGACGAACGCCGCATCGAGCGTTAGCAGCCGTGCGAACTCGGCGAAGAATTGCGGCTCGAGGCAGCCGACGGCGACGTGCCGTCCGTCCGCCGTCTCGTAGGTGTCGTAGAACGGCGCGCCGGTGTCGAGCAGGTTTGCGCCGCGCTCGTCCTTCCAGAACCCGGTCGCCAGGAACGAGTGGAACGGCGCGGTCAGCATGGCGACGCCATCAATCATCGCCGCGTCCACCACCTGGCCCCGGCCGGAAATCCCGCGCTCGACCAGCGCCGCCAGCAGCCCGGTCAGGAGAAACATCGTCCCGCCGCCGAAATCGGCGACGAGATTGAGCGGCGGCACCGGCTTTCCGTCCTTCTCCCCGATCGCATGCAGCGCGCCCGAATAGGCGAGGTAGGTGATGTCGTGGCCGGCGCGGTCGGCAAGCGGCCCGTTTTGCCCGAACCCGGTCATCCGCGCGAAGACCAGCTTCGGGTTGCGCGCCATGCAGGCGTCCGGCCCGAGCCCTAGCCGCTCCATCACGCCCGGCCGAAACCCCTCGATCACAACGTCCGCGCCGGCGATCAAATCGAGCACCAGCGCCGTGCCGCGCTCGTCCTTCAGGTCGACCTTGACGATGTCGCGGCCGTGCCGGTCGAGGTCGAATTCGGGCGGTACGTGGAGGAAGGCCTGCGCCTTCGCCTTGCGCTCGACGCGCACCACGCGCGCGCCGAGTTCTGCCAGCATCAGCCCGGCGAGGGGGACGGGGCCGAGCCCCGCCATCTCGATGACGGTGAGGCCGGCAAGCGGTCCGGCGCGCTTTTCCTCCCCCACGCGGCGCGCCTTACTTCGGCGCCATGCGGATCGCGCCGTCGAGGCGGATCGTCTCGCCGTTCAGCATCTGGTTCTCCACGATGTGGACCGCCAGCGCGCCATATTCGGCCGGCTGGCCGAGGCGCGGCGGGAACGGCACCTGCTGGCCGAGCGACTTCTGCGCCTCTTCCGGCAGGCCGGCGAGCATCGGCGTCATGAAGATGCCGGGCGCGATGGTGCACACGCGAATGCCCGAGCGCGCGAGGTCGCGCGCGGCCGGCAGCGTCATGCCGACGACGCCGCCCTTCGACGACGCATAGGCGATCTGGCCGATCTGGCCGTCATAGGCGGCGACCGAAGCGGTGTTGACGATGACGCCGCGTTCGCCGCTCTCCATCGGCTCGAGGTTCTGGCAGCGGTCGGCCATCAGGCGGATCATGTTGAAGGTGCCGATCAGATTGACCTCGATCACCTTGCGATAGGCGTCGAGCGGGTGGACGCCGTCCTTGCTCAGCGTCTTCATCGCGATGGCGATGCCGGCGCAATTGATCAGGATGCGCGGTTCGCCGAGCTTTTCGGAAACCTCCTTGAACGCTGCTTCACCGGCTTCCGCGTTCGACACGTCGCACTTGACCGCGATACCGCCGATCTCCGCCGCCACCTTCTGCGCGCGCTCCAGCCCGACGTCGAACAGGGCGACCTTGGCGCCCTTGGCCGCCAGCGCCCGCGCCGTCGCCTCGCCGAGACCCGAACCGCCGCCCGTGACGACCGCGACGTGACCTGATGGGTTCATGAAAATTCCTCCGGAAATGTTATGAGATAGAACAATCGACCCCCATCTTAGCGGGGCACGAGGAGGGCGTGCAAGCCGCGTTCATGCGCATATCATCGGGCCTTGCGCATAGCCGGTTTGGCCAAATTGCATGGTTCCGCACGGGCAGGGTCAAGCCTTGCCGGTGGTTGGAGCCACGATCCTTCGATCTATTTCGCGGCACCGGGCGCGGGCGTATCATTGCCGCCTCGCCCGATGGGCGCAGGTTCGGGAGGTTCACATGGGACGTCTTTACATCGACTGCCGCGAATTCCCCAGCGAGATGAACTGCACCGTCGCGATCGCCGCCGACAATGAGAAGGAACTCGTCGACGCTGCCGTCCAGCACGCCGTCGCCGTTCACGGCCACCACGACACGCCGGAGTTCCGCTCGGAAATCGCCAAGGCGATTCACAAGGGCAATCCGCCGGCAAGCCGCGCGGCGTAGGCGTCAGCGGCGGATCACCGCCTTCAGCACGTCGCGCACGCCGATCGAGCCGACGAAGCGCGACTGGTCGTCGAACAGCGCCACGGGCGCGGTCGCCGAACGGTGCATCGCGGCCATGACGGTCTTGAGCGGCGTTCCCGGCGAGGCCCAGAACACCTGCGGCTTGTCGGCCGGCAAGTCTTCCATGTTCTCGCACGACACCCAGATCGCCGGCGTGCCGTTGCGCTCGGCATCGACGACGAGCATGTTCTCGTCGAACTTGAAGCGCGTGGTGTGCCGGCGGTCGAGCCACAGCCAGTTGTCGCCGGCCGCGTCGAGGTCGCGCGCGTCGCGCATGATGTTCCACGCCGTCAGCACCGAGAGCGGGTTCACGTTTGCGATGAAGTCGCGGACGTAATCGTTCGCCGGCGCCAGCACGATCTCCTCGGGGGCGCCGGTCTGGACGATGCGTCCGCCTTCCATGATCGAGATCGTGTTGCCGATCTTCAGCGCCTCCTCGAGGTCGTGGCTGACGAACAGGATCGTCTTCTTCAGCTTGTCCTGGAGGTCGAGCAGCTCGTCCTGCAGCTTGGTCCGGATCAACGGGTCGAGGGCGGAAAAGGGCTCGTCCATCAGGAGGATCGGCGCGTCGGTCGCAAAGGCGCGGGCAAGGCCGACGCGCTGCTGCATGCCGCCCGAAAGCTCGTGCGCGTATTTGTCGGCCCATTGCGTCAGGCCGACGAGGTCGAGCTGGGCCGCGACGCGCTCCTTGCGCTGCGCTGCCGGCACGCCGGCCAGTTCGAGGCCGAAGCCGACATTTTCCGCCACCGTGCGCCAGGGCAGGAGCGCGAATTGCTGGAACACCATCGCCACGCATTCGCGGCGGATCTGGCGCAGCTTGGCGGGCGAGCAACTCACCACGTCGGCCTGCCAGTCCTTGTCGTGCACGATCACCGCGCCGCGCGTCACCTGGTTCAGCCCGTTGACGGCGCGCAGCAGCGTCGACTTGCCCGAGCCCGACAGGCCCATCAGGACCGAGATCTCGCCGCTATGGACGATCAGGTCCGCCTGGCAGCAGCCGAGCACCGCGCCGGTCTTTTCCAGGATTTCCGAGCGGTTCGCGCCGGCGTCGAGAAGCGGCAGCGCGGCGCGCTGCTCGGCCTGCGTGCCGAAGACGATGTCGACGCGGCGGAACTCGACGGCGGTGCTCATTTGGCCTTCTCCTGGCCGATCCGCGCCATCCGGTCGAGAATGATCGCCAGCACCACGATGGCGAGGCCCGCCTCGAGGCCGAGCGGGATGTTGACCGTGTTCAGCGCCCGCACGACCGGGCGCCCGAGCCCGTTCGCTCCGATCAGCGCCGCGATCACCACCATCGACAGCGACAGCATGATGCATTGGGTCAGTCCCGCCATGATGGTCGGCAGGGCCGAGGGCAGTTCGACTTTCCAGAGCAACTGGCTGCGCGTCGCGCCGAAGGATTCGCCCGCCTCCAGCATCGGCCGGGGCACGGACTTGATGCCGAGATAGGTCAGGCGGATCGGGGCCGGACAGGCGAAGATCACGGTGACGATCAGGCCCGGCGCGATGCCGAGGCCAAAAAGGATCAGGACGGGGATCAGGTAGACGAAGGTCGGCAGGGTCTGCATCAGGTCGAGCACCGGCTGCAGCCAGGCATAGACGCGGTCGTTATGCGCCGCCCAGATGCCGATCGGCACACCGATCGCCATCGACACGGTCGCGGCCGATACGACGAGGACGAGTGTCTGCACCGTCTCGGACCAGAGCCCCTGGTTGATGATGAAGAGCAGGCCCAGCATCACCCCCAGCGACAGCTTCCAGGAGCGCTTGAGCGCGAAGGCGAGCGCGGCGATGGCGAGGACGACGACGACCGGCGGGAACCACATGATGAGGTTCACCATCGAATCCAGAACCGTGCGCAAGCCATTGGAAATGGAATCGAAAAACCAGGCAAAATTGCCGATCAGGAAGTCGAAGAGCGTCTGCCCCCAGCGCCCGACAGGAATCTTCTCGCTCGCCACCCAATCCGAAACCGGGTCCATCGCCTCATCCCCTCGAAGTTCAAACGCGAAGCGGCCGGATCATTGCCGGCCGCTCCGAAATCACACGGTCGACGCGACCTTAAAGGCCGAGTTCCGCGCGCACGGCGGCTTCGCCGTCCTCGCCGCCCACTGTCGTCACGCCTTCGAGCCACGGCGTCACCGCGTCCGGGTTGGCCTTCAGCCATTCGCTCGCGGCGGCCTCGGGGTCGGCGCCGTCATCGAGGATCGCGCCCATGATCTCGTTCTCCATCTCGAGCGAGAAGACGAGATTGGTCAGGAACTTGCCGACATTCGGGCATTCCTCGGTGTAGCCGGCGCGCACATTGGTATGCACCGTCGCGCCGCCGAAATTCGGCCCGAAGACCTCGTCGCCGCCTTCGAGATATTCCATCTCGATATTGGCGTTCATCGGGTGCGGCTCCCAGCCGAGGAAGACCACGTCCTGCTGCGAACGGGCGGCGCGGGTGACAGCCGAAAGCATCCCGGCTTCGGAGCTTTCGACGACCTCGAAGCTGGACAGGCCGAACTGGTCGGCCTCGATCATGTCGAGGATCAGGCGGTTGCCGTCATTGCCGGGCTCGATGCCGAGGATCTGGCCGTTCAGATCGTCGCTGAACTCGGCGATCTTGTCGAAGCTCGTCAGGCCCTTGTCATAGGTGTATTTCGGAACGGCGAGCGTGTATTTGGCGCCTTCCAGATTGGTGACCAGGGTCTCCACCGACCCGTCCTCGCGATAGGGCGCGATGTCGGCTTCCATCGTCGGCATCCAGTTGCCGAGGAACACGTCGATGTCGCCGTTCTTCAGCGACGCATAGGTCACCGGAACGGACAGCACCTGCACGTCGGTCTCGTAGCCGAGCGCCTTCAAGAGAACCGTCGCCGTGCCCGTCGTCGCCGTGATGTCGGTCCAGCCGACGTCGGAAAAGCGGATCGTCTGGCAGGCTTCCGGGTCCTGCGCCAGCGCGGCTCCGGCCGAAAGCGCGGTCGAAAGGGCAAGCGTCGTGAGGAATGTGCGGGTACGCAACATCGAATTCGTCTCCCATCGGGTTTATGGAAAACCGCTCGAAACGCGGTCTTTCACGAGTTGCTGAAGCCAAACATCATTTGCACGATGATTCAAGAACCATGTCGAAAAGCCTGAAATTGCACGTGTGCAGCGATTTTTCGTGGACGGTTGCGCGGCTGCACTCCCGCTCCCGCGCCCAACCGGCCTAAAAGGCACGCATGGCCAAGCTCTATTTCCATTATTCCGCGATGAATGCCGGCAAGTCGACGCTGCTCCTGCAGGCGTCGTACAATTACGGCGAGCGCGGCATGCGCACCGCGACCTTCACTGCCGCCCTCGACGACCGCGCGGGCGTCGGACGCATCGCCTCGCGCATCGGGCTCGGCGCCGATGCGGAGCTCTTTTCGGCTGAAACCGACCTCTTCGCGATCATCGACGCGCTCGCCCGCAGCGGCCCGTTGCACTGCGTCTTCGTCGACGAGGCGCAGTTCCTTTCGGAAGAGCAGGTCTGGCAACTCGCCCGTGTCGCCGACAGGCTCGGCGTGCCGGTGATGTGCTACGGGCTGCGCACCGATTTTCGCGGCGAGCTTTTCCCCGGCTCGAAGGCGCTGCTCGCCATCGGCGACGAGTTGCGCGAGGTGCGCACCATCTGCAAATGCGGGCGCAAGGCGACGATGGTCGTGCGGCTCGGGCCGAACGGCAAGGTGCTGCTCGAGGGCGATCAGGTCGCGATCGGCGGCGAGGATCGCTACGTGTCGCTGTGCCGGCGTCACTGGGAAGAAGAGATGGGGCGCCTGCCGCCGGAAGACCTCGTCGGCTTCACCGCCGGGGAATAGACGGACCCGCCATCGCAGTTGTATACAACTTTTCGATCCGGGCCGGATACCGCTTTCGCGTTGTCGCATTCCGTGCATTGCGCGGCTTTATTGAGACGGCGCGCAACAGCGGCAACCGCCATGAATCCGAACCGAAGCGCGCGGTCCCGGCCGTCGCGAACAGAACCGAGCTAGAAGCCTCCTGGGGGACCTATATGGCCGAAGTGAAATCCGACATCGCGATTGCGCGCGCCGCGAAGAAGAAGCCGATCATGGAAATCGGCGCGAGCCTGGGCATCCCGCACGAGCATCTCCTGCCCTATGGCCACGACAAGGCGAAGATCTCGGCCGAGTACATCAAATCGGTGAGCGGCAACAAGGACGGCAAGCTTATCCTCGTCACTGCGATCAACCCGACGCCGGCCGGCGAAGGCAAGACGACGACGACGGTCGGCCTCGGCGACGGTCTCAACCGGATCGGAAAGAAGGCCGTGGTCTGCATCCGCGAAGCCTCGCTCGGGCCGAATTTCGGCATGAAGGGCGGCGCGGCGGGCGGCGGCATGGCGCAGGTCGTGCCGATGGAGGACATGAACCTCCACTTCACCGGCGATTTCCACGCCATCACCACCGCGCACAATTTGCTCGCGGCGCTGATCGACAATCACATCTACTGGGGCAACGATCTGGGCATCGACCAGCGCCGCGTCGTCTGGCGCCGCGTGATGGACATGAACGACCGCGCGCTGCGCCAGATCACCTGCTCGCTCGGTGGCGTCGCCAACGGCTTCCCGCGCGAGGCCGGTTTCGACATCACCGTCGCCTCCGAGGTCATGGCCATCCTGTGCCTTGCCAAGGACCTCGCCGATCTCGAAAAGCGCCTCGGTGACATCATCGTCGCCTATCGCCGCGACAAGACTCCTGTCTATGCGCGCGACTTGAAGGCCGACGGCGCGATGGCGGTTCTGCTCAAGGACGCGATGCAGCCGAACCTCGTCCAGACTTTGGAGAACAACCCGGCCTTCGTCCATGGCGGCCCGTTCGCCAACATCGCGCATGGCTGCAATTCGGTCGTCGCCACCACGACCGCGCTCAAGCTGGGCGAATATGTCGTCACCGAGGCCGGCTTCGGCGCCGATCTCGGCGCGGAGAAGTTCTTCGACATCAAGTGCCGCAAGGCCGGTCTCAAGCCCGCCGCCGCGGTCATCGTCGCCACCGTCCGTGCGATGAAGATGAATGGCGGCGTCAAGAAGGACGATCTGGGCACCGAAAACGTCGAGGCGGTCAAGAAGGGCTGCGCCAATCTCGGCCGCCATATCGAGAACGTTCGCCAGTTCGGCGTCCCGGCCGTGGTCGCGATCAACCATTTCTATTCCGACACCGATGCCGAAATCCAGGCGCTGAAGGACTATGTCGCCTCGATGGGCGAGGAGGCGATCCTGTGCAAGCACTGGGCGCAGGGCTCGGCCGGCATCGAGGATCTGGCGAAGAAGGTCGTCGAGCTCGCCGAAGGCGGCTCGTCGCAATTCGCCCCGCTCTATCCCGACGAGATGCCGCTCTTCGACAAGATCAACACCATCGTCAAGCGCATCTATCGCGGCTCGCACGCCATCGCCGACAAGTCGGTGCGCGACCAGCTTCACCAGTGGGAGCAGGCGGGCTACGGGAACCTGCCGGTCTGCATGGCCAAGACGCAATATTCCTTCTCCACCGACCCGAATTTGCGCGGCGCGCCTAACGACCACGTCGTGCCGGTGCGCGAGGTGCGCCTGTCGGCCGGCGCCGGCTTCATCGTCGCGATCTGCGGAGAGATCATGACCATGCCGGGCCTGCCCAAGACGCCGTCCTCGGAAAAAATCTTCCTCAACGAGGAAGGCCAGATCGAGGGTCTGTTCTAGGGACTGACGACAGTCTCCGCGAAAGGGCGCTTCGGCGCCCTTTTTCGTTGGCGAAGGCGGCAACGCTCGGCGCGCATATGCGTTGTCGCTGAACAACCGGGGGCGGCAGCATGATTTCGAAGTGGAACTGGATCTACAGGCTCCTGACGCGCCGCCTGTGGTTCCGCAGCACGCTGATCTCGCTGCTCGCCGTCCTGTCGGCGCTTCTCGCCGTCTTTCTCGGCCCCTACATTCCCTACGAAATCTCCGCCTCCATCGGCGCCGAGGCGGTCGACAACATTTTGACCATCATCGCCTCGTCGATGCTGGCGGTGACGACGTTCTCCCTGTCGACGATGGTCGCCGCCTATTCCGCCGCCACCACCAACGTCACGCCGCGCGCGACCAAGCTCCTGCTTCAGGACACGACCTCCCAGAACGTCCTGGCGACCTTCGTCGGCTCGTTCCTCTACAGCCTCGTCGCGATCATCACGCTTTCCATGGGCGCATATGGCGAACAGGGGAGGGTGATCCTGTTCGTGGTCACCATCTTCGTCGTGCTTCTGATCGTCGTCACGCTCCTGCGCTGGATCGACTATCTGACGCGCCTCGGGCGGGTCGGCGAGACGACGGAAGCTGTCGAGAAGGTCACGGCGGAAGCGCTGCGCAGCCGCCGCCGGCAGCCCTATCTCGGCGGCGTGCACCTCGCCGACGAAGACGGCATTCCCGCCGATGCCGGGGCGGTCGCCGCCCCCTTCATCGGCTACGTCCAGCACATCGACATGGCCAGCCTGCAGGAGATCGCCGAGGCAGAAGGCGTCGCCATCTATTCGCTCGCGCTTCCGGGCACGTTCGTCGACGGGCGCCGGCCGCTGGCGCGCATCGCGTCCGGTGACGAGAAGGTGCACGCGGCCGTCGTCGCGGCCTATTCGCTCGCCCGTGAGCGCTCCTTCGACCAGGACCCGCGTTTCGGCCTTTCGGTCCTTTCCGAGATCGCCCAGCGCGCCCTCTCGCCAGCGACCAACGATCCCGGAACGGCGATCGACATCATCGGCCGCAGCGTGCGGCTCCTGGCCATCTGGGACGAGGCGGAGGCGCGCGAGGCGGTCCGCTTCCCGAACGTCCATGTCGCGTCGGTCAAGCTGTCAGAACTCTTCGACGATATCTACTTGCCGATCGCCCGCGACGGTGCGGGCGTTGCCGAGGTGCAGGTGCGGCTCCAAAAAGCGTTCGCAGCCACGGCCGCCTTCGCCGACCCGCGCTTTCGCATCGAGGCGGCGCGGCACTCGGACATGGCGCTCCGCCGCGCCGAGGGAGCCCTGACGCTTGCCGAAGATCTCGAGGTGGTCCGCACCGCCGCGCGCGCCGTTTCGGTATGACCCTTACGGCCTGATCTCAATCTCTGTCGTCAGCCGCACGATGTCGAAATCGGTGACGAGAATATCAAGCCGCACGGTCCAGCGCCCGGCCAGCGGCAGGATCACGTCGTCCGCCCGCCAGGTGCCGTCGCCGGGCTGCGTCGCCTGCCGCCGGAACGGCTCGATGCCGGCATCGGGATTGGCGAAGACGAAGGCGAGCTCCTTGGCGTCCAGCGGGCCGAAATCGCCCGTCATGATCATCGCCGACACCGAAACCGGTCCCGCCCGTCCCGGCGTCACCGAAACGTCCGCCATCGCGTCGAGCGTATGGATGTGCACCGAGGCCGGCTGCGCGGCGGCGATGGCGAGTGCGCGCGGCGGCGGCGTGAAGCGCCAGCCCGCCGCGATGGCGAGGATCACGAGGACGACCACCGTCTCCGCCGCGATCGACCTGACGAGCGCGCGCGCATCGCCCGCCAGCGCCGGCCGCGTCAGCCTCCAGCGATTGACGGCGGCAAGCGCGAACAGCACGGCGAGGCAGCCGAGCTTGGCGAGCAGCAAGCGGCCATAGGCCGTGTCGACCAGCGCCGCCGGCGTCTCCACCTGGATGACCGCCAGCACGACGCCCGCCGCGATGAGCCCGGCGACGGCAAAGGGGATGAATGTCGAGAACCGTTCAAGCCCGCGCGTCGCATCGAAGGCATTCGCGCGAAGCGCCACGCCGAGCGGCACCAGCGCCCCGACCCAGACGGCAATCGCCGCGGCATGAAGCGCGACGGCCGACCGCGTGAGCCATTGCGGCTCGGCTGCGCTCGCATGGCCCGAGACGGTCAGCGCATAGGCGCCGGCGGCGAGCGCACCAGTCGCCAGGAGGCGGGGTAGACCGGCATATTTTGACAGAGCGGCGATGCCGGCCGCGACGAGCGCTGCGAGCACCAGCTTGACCGTCAGGCCGAAGCTCGTCTCCAGCCCTGCCTGCCAGATGGCCGGATCGGCGAACCTTGCGATCGGCGCACCAAGCGCATCGAGGCCCTGCAGGCCCGGCGAAATCGCCGCTGCCGCAAGTCCGATCGCGACGAAGGCCAGCACCGCCCGCGATCCCGCGCGCGCGACCGGCACGAACCAGGCGAGCGCGAATGCGCCCCCCGCGCCGAGAAAGAGGCCGACATAAAGCCCGATCTTCGCCAGCCACACGGACGTCCGCACCGTCCAGTCGACCGGTTCGGGAACGGGCGGCGGCGCAGCGCCTGGCGCGCCGATCGAAAACACCACCGATCCGCCGACCGGGTGCCCATCCGCCGAGACCACGCGCCAGGTCAGGACATGCGTGCCGTCTTCAAGGCCCGCCGGCGCTTCGATCTCCACCGCGCGGTCCCGCACGGCGAAGTCGCCAAGGTCCACCGCCTCGCCGTCAGGTCGTACGATCCGCAGGACGAGCGGCGATACAGGCTCGCTGAAATCCAGCCGGAAGCTTTCCGGCGCGGTCGCGATCACCGCGCCGTCCCGGGGCTCGGCGCCGGTCAGCGAGGCGTGCGCCGCGGCCTCGCCGACAAGCGCCAGAAGCAGCGCAAGCGCCGCGATCCACCTTGTCAGACCTGGTCCGCTTTTCACTCGTTGCATGGGTCCGTCCACCTGAAGCTGCGATCGGGCGGCCGACACGCATCGTGCCGGCCGCCGCGTCCTTGTCCGTCAGTGACCGCCGGCCGCCTCGATGATGGCGACGCCAGGCGCCGGCATTTCAAGGTCGTCGGCTGACTGGCCCTCGGCCGGCACCTCGATCCAGCGTTCGGCAAGTCCGCCCGGGCATTCCTGCACGACCGGGAAGTAAAGCGTCTCGCCGGCCGCCAGGGCAGGGGTGAAGTAGCCGCGCAGGATGAATTCGTCATACTCGTCATCGGCAAGGTTGCCGCCGCTCCAGACGATCTCCGTCACGCCCTCGCTCACCTGCGCGCCATGATACTCGTAGGTCGTGCCATAGTCGCCGCGCACCTTTTCCAGTTCCCAGCCGGGCTTCGGCATAGGCTTGACCGCGATCACGCCTTCGGGGATGCGCACGCGCACGACATTTGTCGGCTCGCCCTCGCAGCCATGCGGCACGCGGAAGACCGCCTTGTAGGTCGAGCCGATCGCAGCTTCCTTGCCCTCCAGCGAGACGTGGGCGAGGGCGGCGGTGGTGCCGAGCGCGAGAAGGCCGGCAGCGGTGATGATGTGCTTGAACATCGTTTTCTCTTTCGGATCATATTTGATGCGCCCGTGCGGCCGACTTTGCGGCACGCGATGCGGGGCATGGACGACGGCCGCGCGGGCAAAGGCCGCGACGTCCCGTCAGATGAATGAAATCAGGAGGTTCAGGCCGCGAGCGGCGGCGCGCGGGGATTGCCCGGCCGGCGCGCAATGTCGTCCGCCGCCACGATTGTCGGCGCCGCGATGGCGATGGCAAAGGCGACCCTCAGCGGGTTCGAAAGCGCATGCGGCTCGCGGTCGCCGGCGGTCACGGGCGCAAACATGCTGCAGCCCGGCGCGCAGCAATCGGGCATGCCCGAATGGTCTCGTCCATCACCGGCCGGAGCCGGCTCGTGGCTGGTGATGCAGAGCGGATTGCCGAAATCGTCGAGCATCGGCACGCCGGCAGAAGCGCCGACCGCGAACGCACCGAACAGCGCCTGGAGCACGAGCATATAGGCCGCGACCAGCGCGACCCCCTTGCCCAACACTCTTCCGCTTGCGCGCCGCATCGATTTTCCCCTCGACAGAGTGCCGGTAGCATCGAAACCGGGGCGGAGAAACGGGCGCGAGTGTCGCACCCGCGCTTGCCGCGCCTCGCCCCACGTGGTCAGTTGCGCGCCACCAGGCCGCGGGGAGAACACGCCATGGCAGAGAGGCCGTTCAAGACGAATCCGGCATCAGGGTCCGGAAAGGTCGTGCTCCTGTCCGGCGGCAACCCGCAGATCGCCAAGGGCTATGGCAACGAACCCGTCCAAGCCTACATCGCCGCCATGCCCGGCTGGAAAAGCGCCCTCGGCCACCGCCTCGACGCCCTGATCGAAGAAACCGTCCCCGGCGTCGTCAAGGCCGTCAAATGGAACTCGCCCTTCTACGGCCTCGAAAAGGACCTCTGGTTCGCGAGCTTCCATTGCTTCACGAAATACGTGAAGGTCACCTTCTTCCGCGGCGCGTCGCTTGATCCCGTCCCACCCGGCGCATCGAAACACGCCGACACGCGCTATCTCGACATTTTCGAGGGCCAGTTCGACGAGGCGCAGTTTGTTGACTGGGTGTCGCAGGCGGCGAAGCTGCCGGGCGAAAAGCTGTAAGATCTTTCCAAGGACAATCACCACGTCGGTGACCCACGCCGCGCTAGGCCTTTCCCCTGGAGCTTCATCAAATGAACAATCACCACGCCGGTGCCCCCCCTCCTCCTTGTGGGGAGGGGTAAGGGGTGGGGGTAGAGCGCTGAGATTTCAGGACTACGCGCATCGCTGTTTCCGGCCGCATCGAGCCCTCCGAAAACGGGCCGGATCATCTTGGACCCCCACCCTTTATCCCTCCCCACAAGGGGGAGGGAGGCATCCACGCCGCGCCCAGCCTTTCCGCCTGGGGCTTCATCAAACGCACAATCGCCACGCCGGCGCCCCCCTCCTCCTTGTGGGGAGGGGTAGGGGGTGGGGGTACTGCACTGAGATTTCGGGACGACGCGCACCGGCGATTTCCGCCTAGTCGAGCCAAACTGCGCTGTCGTCTCAACCGACACCACATTCCCCACACACCCTTGCTGCAACCTTTTCCCCGCCCCATCCTTATCGGCACATGCAATCTTCAGGGGCGTCATGAACCGATCGATCACCGAACTCGTGCGAGGCATGCGCGATCACAAGACCGCTTTCCTGCCGCTGGCGATCTTCGCCATCGCGGCGGCGGGGATTTCGCTTTTCCTGTCGATCGCCGACGAACTCGACGATGGAGAG
Source organism: Pseudomonadota bacterium (assembly GCA_023389195.1). GTDB lineage: Bacteria > Pseudomonadota > Alphaproteobacteria > Rhizobiales > Rhizobiaceae > Aliihoeflea. The sequence goes on along the minus strand of JAEWET010000010.1, from coordinate 94,989 downwards.
CTCAACGCCATCGACGAGCGCATCTTCCTGTGGTTCCACACGCCCGGCGGCACGCCGATCGGGCCGGAGTGGCTGCAGGAAACGGCGGCCGAGATCACGGCGCTCGGCGGCTATACCGTCATCCTGGTGCTGGTGGCGGCCGTGATCGGCTTCCTCGTCGCCTCGCGCAAATACGGGCCCGCGCTCTACACCTTCCTGTCGATCGGAACCGGAACGCTGGTCGGCCATCTCCTGAAGGAGCTTTACGCGCGGCCGCGGCCCGACCTCGTCGAGCACCTCGTCAACACCCACACGCCGAGCTTCCCGTCCGGCCACGCGATGGTTTCGGCGATCGTCTACCTGACGCTCGGCTCGCTCATCGTCCGCTTCGTCGACAATCTGCGCGTGCGCGTCTACGTCCTCGCGGTCGCGATCCTGCTCACCTTGATGATCGGCGTCTCGCGCGTCTATCTCGGCGTCCACTGGCCGAGCGACGTCGTCGCCGGCTGGGCGATGGGTGCGGCGTGGGCGAGTGCCGCCTGGCTCGCCGTTTCGGCGCTGCGCTTCTACCGCAAGCGCGTCGCAGGTCAGCCGGACGCGCCGGAAAGCTCGTCGAGAATCGGGCAGTCGGGCCGCGCATCGCCGTGACAGGTCTTCACCAGATGCGTCAGCGTCTTCTTCAGGCTCTGTAGTTCGGCGATCTTGTGCTCGATCTGGTCGAGCTTGGTCGCCGCGAGCGCCTTCACGTCGGCGCTCGCCCGGTGGGAATCGCCGTATAGCGAGAGCAACTGACGGCATTCCTCGACCGAGAAGCCGAGCCCACGCGCGCGCTGGAGGAATTTCAGCCGGTGGATGTCGGCATCCGAATAGTCGCGATAGCCGTTGTCGGCCCGCGCCGGGCGCAAGAGGCCGATCTCCTCGTAGTAGCGGATCGTCTTGGCCGGCAGGGCCGAGCGGCGGGCGGCGGTTCCGATGTTCATTGCGGCAACTCCTGATCGACCCTCGAGATAGGAGCGCCACGCTAATCCTTCCAGTCGCTGGAAGATCAAGCCGCACAATCGCGCTTGCCGCGGCGGCGGATCGTTTGTATGAGATTTCCCATGAACGCGCATTTGCACACGAACAAGTGGTGGTGGACCCGCTAACAGCGGCCACGAGCACTTGCGTGCGCGTTTCAAAGGTTTGGCCGCAACGGAATTCTCCGGGCGGCCTTCGTCTTTTTGGGACCTGCCGATCCGGAACCTGACAGATGAGGGGAAGGACATCATGAGCACCGAGCTTCTGGAGAACGGCGCGGAGCGCTACCGCACCGAGGGCGGCGTCACCGTCACCCGACAGCGCCACGAGACGCCCTATGTCGGCGCCATCGAGACCTATGTCGATGCGCTGAATTCGCGCCGCGGCTGCGTCTTTTCCTCCAATTACGAATATCCGGGCCGCTACACGCGCTGGGACACGGCGATCGTCGATCCGCCGCTGGTGGTGTCGGCGCGCGGCCGCGACATGCGCATCGAGGCGCTGAATGCGCGCGGCGAAAAGCTGCTCGACGGCATCGCTCCTGTCGTCGAAGCGCTCGACGAGGTCACCCAATTCGTCCGCGCACCCGCGCTCGTCACGCTTACAGTCGCGGAGCCGACGCGTGTCTTCGCCGAGGAGGAGCGCTCCCGCGTTCCCACCGTCTTTTCCGTCCTGCGCGTCATCGTCTCGCTGTTCAAGTCACCGGAAGATGCCAATCTCGGCCTCTACGGCGCATTCGGCTACGACCTCGCCTTCCAGTTCGACCCTGTCGCGCTCAAGCTCGACCGGCCGCAGAGCCAGCGCGACGTCGTCCTCTACCTCCCCGACGAAATTCTCGTCGTCGACCACCACCAGGCCAAGGCCTGGCACGACCGCTACGACTTTTCCGGCGCGGGCTTTTCCACGGAAGGCCTGCCGCGCGGCGGCGCCGAAGCGCCCTTCAAACCGTCCGACACCGTCCCGCCGCGTTCAGACCACGAGCCCGGCGAATATGCCGGCCTCGTCACCCGCGCCAAGGAAAGCTTCCGCCGCGGCGATTTGTTCGAGGTCGTGCCGGGCCAGATGTTCATGGAGCGCTGCGTCTCTAAGCCCTCGGAGATCAGCCGCAAGCTGAAGTCCATCAACCCGTCGCCCTATTCGTTCTTCATCAATCTGGGCGAAAACGAATATCTGATCGGCGCATCGCCGGAGATGTTCGTGCGCTTATCGGGCCGCCGCGTCGAGACCTGCCCCATCTCGGGCACGATCAAACGCGGCGAGGACGCGATCGCGGATTCCGAACAGATCCTGAAGCTGCTCAACTCCAAGAAGGACGAGTCCGAGCTCACCATGTGCTCCGACGTCGATCGCAACGACAAGAGCCGCGTGTGCGAACCCGGCTCCGTGCGCGTCATCGGCCGGCGCCAGATCGAGATGTATTCGCGCCTCATCCACACGGTCGACCACATCGAGGGCCGCCTGCGCGAGGGCATGGACGCGTTCGACGCGTTCCTCTCCCACGCCTGGGCCGTCACCGTCACCGGCGCGCCGAAGCTGTGGGCGATGCGCTTCCTGGAAGCCAACGAGAAGAGCCCGCGCGCCTGGTATGGCGGCGCCATCGGCATGGTGCATTTCAACGGCGACATGAACACCGGCCTCACGCTGCGCACCATCCGCATCAAGGACGGCATCGCCGAGGTCCGCGCCGGCGCGACGCTCCTGAACGATTCCGACCCGGCCGAGGAAGAGGCCGAGACCGAGCTCAAGGCCTCCGCCATGCTGGCCGCGATCCGCGAGGCATCGCTCGGCAATTCCGCCGCCGCCCAGCGCGAGAGCGCCAAGGTGGGCAAGGGGGTCTCGATCCTGCTGGTCGACCACGAGGATAGCTTCGTCCACACGCTGGCGAACTATTTCCGCCAGACCGGCGCGTCCGTCGCCACCGTCCGTTCGCCGGTGCCCGAGGAAGTCTTCGACCGCATCGATCCCGACCTCGTCGTCCTTTCGCCCGGTCCCGGCATGCCATCGGATTTCGACTGCAAGGCGACGATCAGGAAAGCCCGCGCCCGCGACCTGCCGATCTTCGGCGTCTGCCTCGGCCTGCAGGCCCTCGCGGAAGCCTATGGCGGCGAATTGCGCCAGTTGCACGAGCCGATGCACGGCAAACCCTCGCGCATCCGCGTGACCAGGCCCGGCATCGTCTTTTCCGGCCTGCCGAAGGAGGTCACGGTCGGCCGCTACCACTCGATCTTCGCCGACCCGGTGCGCCTGCCGCCCGAATTCCTCGTCACCGCCGAGACCGAGGACGGCGTCATCATGGCGCTGGAACACAAGTCCGAGCCGATCGCCGCCGTGCAGTTCCACCCCGAATCGATCATGACGCTCGGCCAGAATGCCGGCATGCGGATGATCGAAAACGTCGTCGCGCATCTGCCGCGCAAGGTGAAGACGAAAGCGGCTTAGGTTAGACGTTGCACTCCACGATCCACCCCCCTCTGGCCTGCCAATCTTCGCGGAGAATGGCATCTCCCCCTCAAGGGGAGAGATCAATCTCGTCATCGCCGCGCGTGATCTCCCTCCTTGAGGGGGAGATGGCCGGCAGGCCAGAGGGGGGTGCCTCGCGCCTCGATCTCCACCCATGACCGCCAAACAAAAAATCCGCCGCCTCGCGGCCTGGTCGATCGTCGTCGCCTTCGCCGTCATGGGCCTCAAATTCGTCGCCTGGTGGCTCACCGGGTCCGTCGCGCTCTATTCCGACGCGCTCGAATCCATCGTCAACGTCATCGCCGCCTTCGCCGCCTTCTGGGCCATCTCGGTCAGCCACAAGCCGGCCGACCGCGATCACCAATACGGCCACCACAAGGCCGAGTACTTCTCCGCCGTGCTCGAAGGCGTGCTGATCGTCGTCGCCGCGCTCTTGATCCTCGCCGAGGTCTGGCGTGCCTGGCAGAATCCGGTTCCGCTCGATGCGCCCGGCCTTGGACTTGCCATCAATGCGGCTGCGGCCGGCGTCAACGGATTCTGGGCATGGCTTCTCATCCGCAACGGCCGCGAGCACCGCTCGCCGGCGCTGGCGGCCGACGGTCACCACATCCTGACTGACGTCGTAACGTCCGCCGGCGTCCTCGTCGGCCTTCTCGCGGCGATCGCCACCGGCTGGTGGATGCTCGATCCGCTGCTCGCGCTCGTCGTCGCGCTCAACATCCTGTGGCAGGGCTGGAAGGTCATCGCCTCCTCACTGGACGGCTTGATGGACCGGGCCGTCGACCACGAGAACCATCTGCGCATCCGCGACCTGATCTCGGCAAATTCCCAAGGGGCGCTCGAAATCCACGACCTCAAGACCCGCATCGCGGGCCGCGCCACCTTCATCGAGTTCCACATGGTCGTCGATGCCGGCATGTCGGTCGGCGACAGCCATTTGATCTGCGACCGGATCGAGGCGGCACTCGAAAACGAAATCCCCTCGGTCCGCGTCGTCATCCATGTCGAGCCGGACCACGAGGCGAAGCTTCCGCCCGGCACCGCTGCCGTGCCCTTCGCCTGAACCGCGCCGCAGCGACGGCGCCCCGATCACGTCACATTTCCCCCTATTTCAACCTGTGACACAAACAACACACCCGCCTGCCGGACTCGTTTTCGCCGCAATTCGTCCCGGCAGGCGCCACACTTCGTTTCCATTCAAGAGGCTATTGGTCGTCTCGGTGGCCGGTCCGTCTTCAAGAATTCAGTGATGGGTAACAATTCATGTGTGTGTCTCGACGTCGCTTCCTCTTTCAGGCCGCTTCCTTAAGCGCGGTCGCGCCGCTGGTCCTTTCGGGCTGCATGTCTTCGACCAGCGCCATCGAGGCGGTGAAGCCCGGTCCTGATCCCTATTTCCTCGCCATGTACGGCCCGCAGCCGAACGAGCGCTTTCCGCTTCCGGCCATCGACATCTCGAATGTCGAGGAGCGCTTCTTCCGCCAGCAGGTCCGCTATCATCGTTCCGAGCGCGCCGGCACCATCGTCGTCGATACGCAGAATCGTTTCCTCTACCTCGTCCAGGAAGGCGGGATGGCGATGCGCTACGGCATCGGCGTCGGCCGTGCCGGTCTCGAATTCGAGGGCGAGGCCCGCGTCGCCCGCAAGGCCCAGTGGCCGACCTGGACGCCGACCGCCGCGATGATCGAACGCGAGCCCGGCCGCAACGCCCAGTGGGCCGGCGGCATGCCCCCCGGCCTTGAAAACCCGCTCGGGCCGCGCGCTCTCTATCTGTTCGAAGGTGGCCGCGACACGCTCTACCGCATCCACGGGACGTCGGAGCCGTGGTCGATCGGCCTCGCGGTTTCCTCGGGTTGTATCCGTCTGTTCAACCAGGACATCATCGATCTCTACGCCCGCGTCGCGATCGACACGCCCGTGCTGGTGCTCCAGAACGAGCCGTTGATGTTCCCGCAGCGCGAAGTGCCCGAGTCGATCCGCCGCCAGCTCGAAATCCCGCAGCGGCAGGATCAGAACCCGATGATCGAAATCTGATCGGCGCGGCCTGGCGCCTCCGTCAGGCCGCCTTCTTCAGCTTCGCCCGGTCATGCGGCCGGGCGAAGTCGAGTTCCGGCCCCTTGGGCACGATCCGCGTCGGATTGATCGTTTCGTGGCTGCCGTAATAATGGCTCTTGATGTGGTGCATGTTCACCGTCTCCGCCACGCCCGACACCTGATAAAGCTCGCGCAAATAATTGGAAAGATTGGCGTAGTCCTCGATCCGGCGCTCGTTGCACTTGAAGTGCGAGTAGTAGACCGCATCGAACCGCACCAGCGTCGTGAACAGCCGCCAGTCGGCCTCGGTCAACACGTTTCCGGCGATGTAGCGCTGGCGTGAGAGCCGCGCCTCCATCTCGTCCAGCGCCGCGAAGAGCTCGTCGAACGCCTCCTCATACGCCTCCTGCTTCGTGGCAAAGCCGGCCTTGTAGACGCCGTTGTTGATCGCGTCGTAGACGCGCGCGTTCACCGCATCGATCTCGCCGCGCAACTCCTCGGGGTAGAAATCCAGCCGTCCGTCGCCCCATTCGTCGAAGGCGGAGTTGAGCATGCGGATGATCTCCGCGCTCTCGTTGGAGACGATCGTCTTCTCCTTCTTGTCCCAGAGCACAGGCACCGTCACGCGTCCCGAGTAGTTCGGGTCGGCCTTGGTGTAGATCTGGTGCAGGAAGTCGAGCCCATAGAGATCGTCGCCGGTCGCCGCCTCGTCCGTTTTGAAGGTCCAGCCGTTCTCGCCCATGAAATGGTGGACGACGGAGACCGAGATCACGTCCTCGAGCTTCTTCAACTTGCGGAAGATCAACGTCCGGTGCGCCCAGGGGCAGGCGAGCGAGACGTAGAGATGGTAGCGGCCGGGCTCGGCCCTGAAGCCGCGCGTGCGCCCTTCGGCCGGTTCGCCATCGGCCGTCACCCAGTCGCGCCACTGCGACTGCGACCGCTCGAACCGGCCGCCCGTCTTGGACGTGTCGTACCACTTGTCCTGCCACTTGCCGTCGACCAGAAGTCCCATGCGTATCTCCTCTTGTTGACCAAGAGTTAGGGCAGGGCGCGGTCGGTGCCAAACTTTGCGCATTGAACAGATCGTCAAGTGGTGAGGTGCGCAGGCGGTCTGCGTAACGGATATTGAAACGGAGAGGCATGGATTCCTGTGACAAGCACAGGAATGACGGCGGAGAGGGGTATGCCCAACCTCCTACTTCGACGATTGGCGTCATCCTCCATGCCATCGTCATTCCTGTGCTTGTCACAGGAATCCAGGCCTCTCCGTTTCCGCCGCACTTGGGTTCAACCCATTGGCTTACCCGCCTCAATCACCCCAAATCCCGATAGACGCCGCTCCCATTCTCATGCTAGCAGCGAATCTCCGGGGGACATCCATGCCGACCATCCGCATCGAGCGACGACGAAAGAGCACCCGCGCGTAAGCGCGGACGATGGCTGACGCCATTCCGCCCTGCCTTTCCCAACGCCGATCCGGAATTCCCGCCATGACCCTTGCCGACGTCGCCTACGCGCCGGAACTGCCCGTTCACGACGCTGAAATCGAAGAGATCAACGCCGAGGCGTTCGGCCCCGGCCGCTTCACCCGCGCCGCCCACAAGATCCGTGAAGGCGGGCCGCACGCGCGCGACCTCTCCTTCGTCGCCACCGAGAACGGCCACGTCATCGCCTCGGTACGGCTGACGCCGATCGCGGTCGGCGAAGGCCGCGCCATGCTCCTCGGCCCCCTCGCCGTACGCCCCTCGTGGAAGAATCTCGGCATCGGCCGCAAGCTCATGGCAATGGCCGCCGACGCGGCGAAGTCCAGGGGCGCCCGCGCCATCGTCCTCGTCGGCGACGCGCCCTATTACGGCCCGCTCGGCTATGTCCAGGTCAAGCCGGGAACGATGACCATGCCCTGGCCGGTCGACCCGGCGCGGTTGCTCGTGCTGGAACTGATGCCGGGAGGGGCGGCTTCGCTGAATGGGGCGATCAGCCATGCGGATGTGGCTGGGGTGTAGAAAAAAAACCTTCCTCCCCGCCGCAGACCCCCACTCCGTCGCGCTTCGCGCGCCACCTCTCCCCCTCAAAAGGGGAGAGGAAACGCTGCCGCGATGTAAGCGCTTTTCCAGCTTGGTTTCCTCTCCCCTTTTGAGGGGAGAGGTGGTCCGCAGGACCGGAGTGGGGGTCTGCCGCACCCTCTCTTCCATCCCGCGTAAGGAGAGGACACCAGCCTGGAAATGCGCCGCCGTCACGGCAGCCATTTCCTCTCCCCTTTTGAGGGGAGAGGTGGCGCGCGAAGCGCGACGGAGTGGGGGTCTGCGGCAGCCTGTCCGTACGAGCCCGCCTACGCCGCCTGCTCCATGAACACATATTCCCACACATGCCCGTCCAGATCCTGGAACGAACATCCATACATGAAGCCCATGTCCATCACCGGCTTCCACGGCTTGGCGCCGGCCTTCAGCGCCTTGGCGAAAATGTCGTCGACCTCTTGCCGGCTGTCGCAGGACAAGGCCGTCAGCACCTCCGTCACCTTGTAACCGTCGGCCATCTCGCCATTGATGAAGCCCTTGAACTTCTCATGGGTGAGCAGCATCACGAAGATGTTGTCCGCGACCACCATGCAGGTGGCCGTGTCGTCGGAGAACTCCTCGTTGAACGAATAGCCGAGCGCCGAGAAGAAGGCGCGGCTGGCGGCGAGGTCCTTGATCGGCAGATTGACGAAGATCATGCGCATGGAAAAGCTCCCTGAATGATGTCTGCGCATAGGACGGTCGGGCACACCCGATCCCGACAGCGGACATCTGAAAAATTCAGCGCCCCTCGCGATACCAGGTCGCGCCGAAGGCGAAGAGCAGGAGTGCGAGGCCGAAGAAGCCGGCGAAGAGCGGCACGCGCGAGACCGAGCGCAGCACGCTGTCATTCGTCGTCTGCAACCCCACCCAGCCGCGCCCGTCGGCATCCGCGCCGCGGCGGATAGGCACGATGTTCGGCAAATCGAGTGCGCCGGTCAGCCCGGCCTCGATGCGCCGCACCGTGCCGCCGCTGGCGTCCGCCACCGGCTGCAGTTTCTCCGTCGTCGACACCGTGTCGGTGAATTCGGGCGCATTGACCGGCCCGACATGGGCCAGCGTCTCGAGGTCGCCATTGGCGATCCGGTAGAGCCCGATCTCGTCGGTCTCGACCGTCCCGTCGAACGTGCCCGGCGCACCTGCCGCCAGCGGCACGGTCAGCGTCTCGCCTGAAGGCGTCGTCACGCTCGCCTCGCCGGCCTCGTCTTCCATCGTCTGGCGCTCGATCTCGAGCGTCATGCCGCGCGCGTTCGCCGTCAGCCGCTCCTCTTCGAGTTCCGGTTCCTTCATCAGCCAGTGCGCCATGCGCCGGTAGAGCGAGACATGCGGGCCGCCGCCCTCGAACCCGCGCGCCCACAGCCAGCCATGGTCGGAGAGCAGCATGCCGACGCGGCCTTCGCCCTGCCGGTCGAGGAGCAGCAGCGGCATGTCGTCCGCGCCCTGCATCACGACTTCCCCTTGCGGCCGCTCGATGCCGATCTGGCGGAACCAGCGGCTCCATTGCGGCGGCTCCTGGCCCGAACCTTCCAGTCCGCGCGTCACCGGATGGCGCTCGCCGGTCTCCGTCAGGCGCGGGAAGAAGGCCTGTTCCACCACCTCGCCGGTCGGCATCGCCGGCAGCGCCGACATCAGCGGCGTGCGCGAGATCGACTGGTTGCCGGCATATTCCGGCCCCGCCGCGATCAGCAGCGCGCCGCCATTTTCCACATATTCGGCAATGTAGTCGTAATAGAGGATCGGCAGCACGTCGCGGTGCTGGTAGCGGTCGAAGATGATCAGGTCGAAATCGTTGATCCGGTCGACAAAGAGTTCGCGCGTCGGGAAGGCGATGAGCGAGAGTTCGTTGATCGGCGTGCCGTCCTGCTTTTCGGGCGGGCGCAGGATGGTGAAATGGACGAGGTCCACCGCCGCGTCGGATTTCAAAAGGTTCCGCCATGTCCGCTCGCCGGCATGCGGCTCGCCCGAGACGAGCAGCACGCGCAGATTCTCGCGGATGCCGTCGAGGACCGCGATGGTCTGGTTGTTGGTCGCCGTCAGTTCGCCCTCGGCCACCGGGAATTCCAGTTCGACGATGTTGCGCCCGGCATTGGGGATGACGATGTCGACCTCGGTCTCCTCGCCGATCACCGCCGTCTGGCGCACCACATGCTCGCCATTGACGCGCACGGTCACCTCGACCGGCCCGCTCGCGCCGTCGGTCGACAGAACGCGGTAGCTCATGGTCACCGGCCGGTCGACGATACCGAAGCGCGGCGCACGCTCGAAGCGGATGCGCCGGTCGAACTCGTCCTCCTCGCCGGTCACCAGCGCATGGAGCGGACCGGAAAAGCCCGGCGTCTCCGGCACGTCGTGCACCTGCCCGTCGGTGATCATGATCGCACCGCCGACGCGCGAGGGCGCGACGTCGCGCAGCGCCGAATCCAGCGCGCCGAAGAGCCGCGTCTGCGTGCGGTCGTCTGCTGCATCCGCCTGGCCGGTCTCGACCACGCGCACGTCGTAATGGTCGAACCGCGCCAGCCGCGCCTGCATCTCCTCCAGCGCCCGGTCCGTCGTCGCGCGCCGCTCGCCGATCTCCTGGCTCTGGCTGCGGTCGACGACGAGCGCGACGACGCTCTTCAACGGCTCGCGTTCCTCGTCCAGCAGGACGGGATTGACCAGCGCCAGCGCCAGCGCCGCCATCGCCGCCAGCCGCACCCACGCGCCCCGCTGACGGGCGAAGAGCCCCCAGGCGACGAGCGCGGCGACGGGCAGCAGCAGCGCGGCAAGCCAGTGCCAGGCGAGGAGGGGCTCGAAGGCGAGGGACCAGTTCATGGGCGGTCACCGTCGCGAACCACCCCCACTCCGGCCCTTCGGGCCACCTCTCCCCCTGCCCGGGGGAGAGGAACCCAAGCTGGAGAGGCGTTGCCGATGCGGCAGCGTTTCCTCTCCCCCGGGCAGGGGGAGAGGTGGCGCGCGAAGCGCGACGGAGTGGGGGTGGTTCCGGTGATCAAACCCATCACTGCCCCAACCTCTCCAAAATCGACGGCACATGCACCTGGTCCGACTTATAGTTCCCCGTCAGCATGTACATCATGATGTTCACCCCCGCCCGATACGCATAGACGCGCTGCATCGGGTCGGCCGGCACGGTCGGCAGCATCGGCGCGCCGTTGCCGCCGATTGCCCAGGCACCGGCGAGGTCGTTGGCGGTGATCATGATCGGCGTCACGCCGTCGCCGACGCGCACCGGCCGGTCGGCCGCCTCCTCGAGCGTCTGCGAGGCCTCGACCCAGAGCGGGCTGCCGTTGAAGCGGCCGGGGAATTCGGGGAGGATGTAGAACGCCTTGGTCAGGACGTGGTCGTCCGGCACAGGCTCCAGCGGCGGCACGTTCATGTTGGCGAGGATGTCGCGCAGGCGCATGGTCGACGGGCTCGCCGAGCCGGCATCGAACCCCGCGCCGAACTGGTCGCGCGTGTCGAACAGCACCGTCCCGCCATCCTGCATATAGGCGTCGATCCGCGCCAGCGCGGCCTCCGACGGCATCTCGCCGCCCTCGTCGATCGGCCAGTAGATCAGCGGATAGAAGGCAAGCTCGTCCTCGGCGATGTCGACGCCCACCGGCTCGCCCGGCTCCAGCGCCGTCTTATCGGTCAAAAACCGGCCGAGCCCTTCGAGACCCGCGCGGCTGATCGCGTCGATCGATGAATCCCCCGTCAGAACATAGGCGATGCGCGTCTGGCTGATCGCGGCGATGGCCTCCTCGTCACCCGGCTGGATGTCGCCCTCTTGAGCATATGCATCCGGCATCGAAATCGCGCCCATCAACGCCAGCGCCAGAGCGGCGGGAACGGCCCGCGCAGCGCGCGGCCGGCGCAGCTTGCCGCCAAGCCACAAGACGGCCAGCGTGTCGAGGATCATCAGCGCCAGCGCAATGGCAAAGAGCGGCCCGCGCAGATCCACCTGCTCGTCGAAACCATAGGCCACGTCGCGCACGGCAAGCGGCGTCTGAGGTCGCGCGATGGGCTCCAGCACCGCGTCCGCCGGCAACAGATTATGCGCCACGACGCCTTCCTCGCTGCCGTAAAGGCCCGGCGGGTTTTCCAGCGTCACCGGCGCGTCGGCGGAAACGGCCAGCGGCCGCGCATCCGGCGTCGGCGGCACGAGGCTGCCATCGGCGGCGATCAGGCGGTAGGGCGGCAGCGTCGCCTCGCCATTGCCCGCCTGCGCATTCGCCGGCCCCTGATTGCGCGACAATTGCACCAGCCGACGCAGCAGCTCGACGAAAGACCCCGAGATCGGCAGATTCGACCATGTCGCCTGCGGGGTGATGTGGAAGAGCGCCAGCGTGCCGTCGCCGCGCCGCGCGCCGGTGACGAGCGGCGTGCCGTCGGCAAGGTTGACCCAGCTTCGCTCGACGATGTCGGCGGTCGGCTCGGCCAGCACCTGCCGCGACACGGTCACGTCAGTCGGCGGCGTCAGATCGGCGAAGGGCGAGCCCTGCGGATATTCGGCGATGGCCTGCGGTTCGGTCCAGGACAAAGTGCCGCCCAAAGCGCGCTCGCCGATCCGTAGGCGCACCGGCAGCAGATCCTCGTCCGGCTCGGCGGCGGCAAGGCGCGGTCCGGCGAAGCGCACCAGCGTGCCGCCGCCTTCGACCCATTCGGTCAGCGCCGCATGCGCTTCGTCCGGTAGCGTGCCGACATCGGCCATCACGATCATCGCCGGCCGCTGCTCGAGCAGTTCGGGAATGGCCGAGCCGAGATCGGCGCTCGTCGGCTCGACGAGATCCGCGAACGGCGCGAGCGCCCGGCTGATATAGTATAGCGGCGACAGAAGCGGCTGCGCCTCGTCGCCGTCGCCCTGCGCGATCAGCCCGACGCGGCGGCGGCGCGAATTCTCGTCGAGGACGCGCACGGCGCCCGCCTGCGCCTCGCCGTCGACGGCGATGGAATCGAAATCGTTGCGCAGTTCGAACGGCACGGTGAAGGCCGCCGTCGCCGCCGCTTCGCCCGCACCGAAGGACAGTTCCGCCTCCGCGATCCGCCGGCCGCGATCGTCGAGCGCGGCGACCAGCGCCTGGCGCGGGCCGGCGTCGCTCGTCGGCCGCACGGCCTCGACGACGAAGGCGTCCGGCTCGTTCGCGGTCCCCGTCAGGCCGATCTCTGTCACGCCTTGCGGCGTCGCCCAGATCAGCCCGCTTGCATTGGCGAGAAGCCTGCCAAAGGCCGTTTCGTCCGCCTCGCTCGCCAGCCCGTCCGACAGCACGGCGACTGAGGCGTTCGGCACGTCGCCCAGCGCCGCTGCGACGCGCTCATAGGTCGCCGCGCGGTCCACCGGAACGGGGCGCGCCTCGGCCGCATTCAGGCGCTCGCGCGCCGCTTGTGCATCGAAGGGGCCGATCTCGGCATTGGGCGCATCGACGGTAAAGGCGAGCAGCACGGCGGCGTTTTCCGCTTCCGCATCGGCGATCAGCCGCTCCGCCGTCGCCACCCGCATCGCCCAGTCCGGCGCGGAGGCCCAGCCATTGTCGATGACGATCGCCACCGCGTTGCCGCCGGTCGAGATGCGCTCGCGCGGATTGAACACAGGTTCGGCGAGCGCGAAGATGATCAGCGCCGCCATCGCGAGCCGCAAGAGCGTCAGCCACCAGGGGCTCTGGTGCGGCGTCTCTTCCTTGCGCAGCACGCGGGCGAGGATCTTCAGCGGCGGAAAGGCTTCCGTCTGCGGCTTCGGCGGCGTCAGGCGCAACAGCCACCAGATCACCGGCAGGGCGATCAGTCCGGCCAACACCGCCGGTAGACCGAAGGAGAGCGGCAGGAACCCCATCAGCGGCCCCCCTGGCTCATTGCCAGGTGCACGCGCACCAGCGCGTCGGAGGCCAGCCGGTCGGTGTGGTTCACCGTGTAGCTCCAGCCGAGCTTGCGCGCCCAGGCCGACAATTCCTCACGCCGCGCGGTGTAGAGGTTGCGGTAGTCGTCGCGCAGCGTCTCCGCGCGCCCGGCGGTGAGCTTCGTGCCGGTCTCCGGGTCCTGGAATTCGGTACGGCCGGAATAGGGAAATTCCTCCTCCGCCGGGTCCGCGATCTCGATCAGGTGCGCGCGCACGCCGCGCGTCGCCAGCACATCCAGCCATGCGCGCGTCTCCTCGACCGGGTCGAGGAAATCGGAGATCAGCACCACGTCGGAAAAGCGCTTCATCGTCGAAAGGTCCGGCCGCGTCGGCAGATGCGCCGCATGCATCATCTGCGCCGCCAGTCGCTCGGCGCCGTTGCGCGCCGAAAACGGATCGGTCAGCCCCGGCCAGGCAATCCGCTCGCCCGAGCGCGACAAAAGCTCGGCCAGCGCCAGCGCCAGAACCAGCGCGCGCGATTCCTTCGAGACGCTCGCCGTCTTCGACTGGTAGAGCATGGATGCAGACGGATCGGCCCACAGCCACACGGTGTGCGCCGCCTCCCATTCGCGGTCGCGCACATAGGTGTGGTCGTCGCGCGCCGAGCGCCGCCAGTCGATCCGGGCGATCGCCTCGCCATCGACGTAAGGCCGGAATTGCCAGAAATTCTCGCCGATGCCGCGCTTGCGCCGTCCGTGCCAGCCGGCGATCACCGTGTTGACCACGCGCCGCGCCTCGATCAGCAGGTCGGGCACCAGCGCCGCGCGAACGCGGGCGCGGGCCAGCGCGTCGCGCGGGGCGACGGCAGGGCTGACCGCACCGAGCGAAGCCATCAGACCGCCTTTGCGAGCCGCGCGATCACGTCGCGAACGGTCATGCCTTCCGCCCTCGCGGCGAAAGTCAGCGCCATGCGGTGCTGCAGCACCGGCTCGGCAAGGTCGCGCACGTCGTCGATCGAGGGCGCGAGCCGGCCGTCATAGAGCGCGCGGGCGCGGGCGCACAGTGTCAGCGCCTGGCTGGCGCGCGGGCCGGGGCCCCACGAAACGTGCCGATCGGTCTCCGCGTCGCCCGAGCCCGGCCGCGCCGAGCGCACCAGCTTGAGGATCGCGTCGACCACGCTTTCGGGCACAGGCATGCGCCGGATCAGCGCCTGCACATTCTTCAGCCGCGTCGCATCGAGCACGTTCTCGGCCTTCTGGTCGTTGACGCCCGTCGTCTCGATCAGGATGCGCCGCTCGGCGGCAAGTTCAGGATAGTCGATGTCGATCTGCATCAAGAAGCGGTCGAGCTGCGCTTCGGGCAGCGGGTAGGTGCCTTCCTGCTCGAGCGGGTTCTGCGTCGCGAGCACGTGGAAGGGGGAGGGCAGATCGTGCCGCTCGCCGGCCACCGTCACGTGATATTCCTGCATCGACTGCAACAGCGCCGACTGCGTGCGCGGCGAAGCGCGGTTGATTTCGTCGGCCATCAAAAGCTGCGCGAAGATCGGCCCCTTGAGAAAGCGGAAGGAGCGCCGGCCGGTCTCGTCCTGTTCCATCACTTCGGAGCCGAGAATGTCGGACGGCATGAGATCTGGCGTGAACTGGATGCGCCGTCCGTCGAGGCCGAGCACGATGCCGAGCGTTTCGACCAGCTTGGTCTTGGCAAGGCCGGGCACGCCGACGAGCAGGCCGTGGCCGCCGGCCAGAATCGCAACAAGCGTCTGCTCGACCACCTGCTCCTGGCCGAAAATCACCTTGCCGACCGCCTGGCGCACCTTGCCGATTTCGGCCAGCGCGCGCTCGGCTTCGGCCACCATCTCGGTCTCGCTCATCGCTGGTTCCTTGATGGTCAGGCTCATGTCGTCGTCCTTGGGCTTGGGGCAATTCACGCCTTGGCGCAACCGGCGCGATCAACTTAAATGGTACGCCTGTGCTGACAAGCGAAACAACAGTGACTATTTCGTGACGATGACCGATGCACAGAAAACGGCTGGCCTTGCCGCAGCAACCGACAGCGCAGGCCTCGAAGCGCTCATTTCCCGCGCCGCGCGCGCCGGCAAGGGCGCGGCTCCCGTCGACAAGTGGAACCCGGATTTCTGCGGCGATCTCGACATGGAGATCAAGGCGGACGGCACCTGGTTCTATATGGGAACCCCCATCGGCCGCATGCCGCTCGTCCAGCTTTTCTCCTCCGTCCTGCGCAAGGACGAGGACGGAAACACCTATCTCGTCACGCCGGTCGAAAAGGTCGGCATCCGGGTCGAGGACGCGCATTTCCTCGCCGTCGAGATGGACGTTTCCGGCAGCGGAGAGGGGCAGGTCCTGACCTTCCGCACCAATGTCGGCGACGTCGTCGAGGCAGGCGCCGAACATCCGCTGCGATTCGTCGACGAGGACGAAACCGGCGGCCTGAAACCTTATCTCCATGTCCGCGGCCGGCTCGAAGCGCTCGTCGCGCGGCCGGTCATGTACCAGCTTGCCGAGATCGGCGAGGAGATCGACGTGGATGGCCGCGCCATGTTCTGCGTTCGCTCGAAGGGCGAGATCTTCCCGGTCATGCCGATTGCGGAGCTCAACCGTCTTGCGGGCTGAAACATTGGACGCGCCCCTGTTTTCGGCCGCCGATTTCCGACGCCGCGCGGCGCGTGAACAGGCGCCGCATCTCGACACGGACTATGGCGACCACAGCCTCAACCCGGATCTGCGTCACCTGATCGTGCATGAGCGCCTGCGTGACGCGGCGGTGATGATCGCCGCCGTCGACCATCCGGATGGCGCGACGATCATCCTCACCAAGCGCACCGAAAAACTGCGTAGCCATTCCGGCCAGATCGCCTTTCCCGGCGGTCGCATCGATCCGACCGACCCGACGCCCGAATTCGCCGCGATCCGCGAAACCGAGGAGGAGATCGGCATCGGCGCCGAGACGATCGAGATCGTCGGGCGCATGCCCGACTATGTTTCCGGCTCTGGTTTTCGCATCTCGCCGGTGCTCGGCATCGCGCAGCCGGGCTTCATGCTGACGCTCAACGAGGACGAGGTCGACGATGCCTTCGAGGTGCCGCTCGCCTTCCTGATGGACCCCGCCAACCACACCCGCGACAGCCGCATCTGGCAGGAGAAGGAGCGCTTCTTCTACACGATGCCCTTCGGCGAGCGGTATATCTGGGGCGTCACCGCCGGTATTATCCGCACGCTCTATGAAAGGCTCTACGCGTGAGCGTTTCCATTTCCGATGCCCCGTGGCTGAAGGACAAGTCGCTGCAGAAGCTGCTCGCCGTCCTGTCCGCTGATGGCGAGGAAGCCCGGATCGCCGGCGGTGCGGTCCGCAATGCGATCCTGGGCGAAGCCGTCACCGATATCGACATCGCCACGACCTGCCTGCCCGACGAGACCGAAAGACGCGCTGCCGAGGCCGGTTTCAAGCCGGTCCCGACCGGCAAGGCGCATGGCACGATCACCGTCGTCGCGCAGGGAAAACCCTTTGAAGTTACCACCTTGCGAGCCGATGTCGAAAACCACGGCCGCCACGCCACCGTCGCCTTCGGCCGCGACTGGCAAGTGGATGCAGAACGGCGCGACTTCACCATCAACGCGCTCTACGCGACCGCTGGCGGCCAGGTCATCGACCTCGTCGGCGGCGTCGCCGACCTCGAGAAGCGCAATCTCCGCTTCATCGGCAATGCCGAGGACCGTATCCGCGAAGACTATCTGCGCATCCTGCGCTTCTACCGCTTCTTCGCCTGGTACGGCTCCGGCCGGCCGGATGCGGAGGGGATCAAGGCCTCGGCGCGGCTGAAATCCGCCCTGTCGCAGCTTTCCGCCGAGCGTATCTGGGCCGAACTGAAGAAGCTCCTCGCCGCTCCCGACCCGTCCCGCGCGCTCCTTTGGATGCGCCAGTCCGGCGTCCTGACGGCGGTGCTTCCCGAAAGCGAGAAATGGGGTATCGATGCCGTTCCCGGCCTCGTCGCCGCTGAGCGCGATCTCGGATGGCCGGCCGATCCGATGCTTCGACTCATGTCGATCATCCCGCCGACGGCCGAGCGCGTGGATAGTCTTTCCGAGCGGCTGAAACTGTCGAAGAACGAGGCCAAAAGGCTGCAGGAATGGGCCGGCTTCGCCGAAATCCCGGCTGAAACCAGCGATATTTCGCTCGCAAAGCGCCTGTTTTCGGCCGGACATCGGCCGGGCGTGGATAAGTTGAAGCTTGCGCTCGCCGCCGCCCGTGCGCGGGGCGTCCAGAACGACCTCGATCTCGTCGCCGCCGGACAATATTCGCAATTGCTGAAATACGCTGAGAATTGGCAGGCGCCGCAGTTTCCCCTGCAGGGCCGCGACCTCGTCGCGCTCGGCGCGGCGCAGGACGAGCGCCTCGGCAAGGCGCTCGCAACGCTCAGGGATGAGTGGGTGTCGTCGGGCTTCACGCTTGGCCGCGAGGCGCTCGTGGAGCGCGCCCGCGGGCTCTTGCAACTCGAAGGCTAGGCAGCCTTCTGGGCGTTGGTGATGCGGGAGCGGATGGCCTCGACCATCGTCTCGCGGATCGTGTCCTCGCCATGCGCCTGGCGCATGTGCTCGACTGCGCGGCGCATCACTTCCGCCTCTTCGTCATGGCGTGTGTGCCAGTCGCAACCTGGAACGAGCGAGCCGCAATGAAATTCCTTCATCGGTCTTCTCCCTTCTTGGTAACGTCCAATCATAGCCGACGCGACGTGTGGCGTCGATACATCTCCAACCTGACGACGGTGCGGAAGTTCCTTCAAATTTCCGTCCGGGAAGGTATCGTTAACCATACGCGTTTACGAAAATCGACAGGGGTTTCTTGGTCAAAGGCAACATCATGTCCATCTCGCGTCGCGGCTTTCTCGCCGGCCTTCCGCTCTTTCTCGCCGGCTGCACGGCCGCCGGCACCGAATATCGTACCGCTATGCTCAACTACGCCGCGCTGCCGGATGAAAGCTTTCCGCTGCGCGCCGTCCCGCTCGACAAGATCAAGCCGGAACTGCGCCGGCAGGAGGTCGCCTATGACACGAAACACAAGGCCGGCACCGTCGTCGTGGATACGCCCGCTCGTCGCCTCTACTACGTGATGGGCAATGGCCGCGCGATGCGCTACGGCATCGGCGTCGGCAAGGAAGGGCTTGCGCTGCGGGGCAACGCCACGGTCGGCCGCAAGGCCGAATGGCCAAGCTGGACGCCGACCGCCAACATGATCAGCCGCGACCCGCGCAATCGCGAGTTCGCCGGCGGTTTGCCCGGTGGCCCGACCAATCCGCTCGGCGCCCGCGCGCTCTATCTCCACCGCGGCGGCCGCGACACCATGTTCCGCATTCACGGCACCAACCAGCCACAGTCCATCGGACATGCGATGTCATCGGGTTGCGTGCGTATGCTCAACCACGACGTGATCGATCTTTACGAGCGCGTGCCGGTGGGGGCGAATGTGGTGGTGATTCAGGCTTGAGGGGGCGGATCGCGCCTGCTTTTGAGACGTAGGCGAAGCACCCCCACTCCGTCGCGCTGCGCGCGCCACCTCTCCCCCTGCCCGGGGGAGAGGAAAACGCGTTGCCGCAGCGGCGGCGCTTCTCCAGCTTGGATTTCCTCTCCCCTTTTTTGAGGGGGAGAGGTGGCGCGCGAAGCGCGACGGAGTGGGGGTGTTCAGCGCTGCCGCTTGCGATGCTACTCAACCGAAGCCATCTGCAACCCAGCCAGCCACTCCGACGCGATCTTCGCGTCCTCATCGCCGATGTCGTGGCCGGCGATGATGGTTTTCGCCACCACGTCCGCGCCGCACGACTTGAACATCGCCTCCAGCTTCGGGGCGTACGGCGCGTAGAGCGTGTCGTCGCGGCCCGAAATCGTCAGGAACTTCGCCTTGGCGAGGTCGGCATGGGGCGCGGTTTCGAGAACCGGCATGGGGCGCAAGAGGACGGCTGTCTTCACCACGTCCGGGTGCAGCACGGACAGCGCCGCGATCAGGTTGGCGCCGTTGGAATAGCCGAGGAAGGTCGTGCGCTCGAGGTCGATGCCCTCGCTCCTGACCAACCGCGGGAAGAATTCCGCGAATGCCGCCGCTTCGCCGCGAATGTCGGTCTGGTCGAAGCTCGTCGGGGTGATGCGCTTGTACCAGCGCTTCACGCCCTCCTGCACGACGCGCCCGCGAATGCCGATCAGCGTCGCGTTCGGGTCGATCTTGGTCGCCAGCGGCACGAGCGTCGACTCGTCTCCGCCCGAGCCGTGCATCAGGATGATCGTCCGCCCGTTCGCCTGCGCCGGCTTGTGGATGCGGTGCGTGAAATTGGTCTCGCGCGTCACGCTCTCCACCGTCGCCGGGATTTGCGGCGCAGGCAGGGCAGGGAACGGCACGACCTCGCTGACCAAGGCAGGCCAGGCGGTTGCAACAGTCAAGGCTAATGTAATGATGCGCGCTGTCTTCATGCACGCGAGATTAACGCAGAAGGTTAATGCGTGATTTAAGGAAAATGCGCTCGCAATTTCGTGAATGGCGTCTGTTGCTTGGGCGCAACTTGTCGTTCGAGGTCTAAGGAAAGGCGAGGCGGGTTTCGTCGAGTTCCGCCTTGAGCCACGTGATGAAAGCGCGTGTCTTCCGCGCAAGTGACTGGGACGACGAGGTGACCGCCCAGTAGCCGAGGCCGGTTGCGGCGCGTTGCGGAAAGGGAGCCACGAGCTGTCCTGCGCCGATCGCATGTTGCGCCAGCGTCTGCCAGGCGAGCATGACGCCCTGGCCGGCGATCGCCGCGTCGAGGCATAGGGCGGCATCGGTGAAGCTGTGGCCATCGGGAAGCTGGTCTTCGCTGATTCCGAACAGGTCCAGCCAGGTCGACCAATGCAAGATAGAGTTCGCATCTCGAATGATCGGCGTCCTCGTCAGGTCCAGCGGCTCGCGCAGACGTTTCGCGAGCGCCGGTGCGCAGACCGGAAAGACATTCTGCGGCAGCAGGTACGTCTTCGTCACGCCCGGCCAGTTTCCGTCACCGACTCGGATCGCGACATCGACGTCGCTGGCATCGAGATCGACAAGGGCGACCGAGGCGTCGAGGCGCAAGGTGATGTCCGGGTGAAGTACCGAAAACCGGGCAAGGCGCGGCACGAGCCATTTCGAGGCGAGGACTGGCGCAACCGACACTGTCAGGATGTTCGCCCGGTCGTGACGCGCGCTCTTCAGTGCGCCTTCGAGTTCGGCAAACCCGGTCGTCAGACGCGCGAGAAAGGCGCGGCCGAACTCCGTCGGCGCAAGCCCGCGCGACGTTCGCACAAAGACCGTGCGACCGAGCGCGGCCTCGAGGCGAGCCACATGCTGGCTGACCGCGCCGATGGTGACGCCAAGTTCGTCGGCAGCCGCCTGTAGCCCGCCGAGCCGACCAACGGCCTCCGTCGCGCGCAGGCCGTTCATGTGGACGCGGTTCAACTCTTTCATGGAGAAAAACTAAAGTGAGGCGAAGCCAAACTCCAGTGAAATCGAACTGGAAGGGCGGGATAATCTGGCATCTGAGGTCGAGGAGAAATGCCATGTTCAAGTTTTTCTTGCGATGCCGTCGCGAATCTAGTCCCGACGACCCGCTCGCACATCCCGCTATCCAGGCCATGTCGCTGGACGAAATCGCCGATCTGCCGCTGACGCCACAATGGCCGGACGGCTCTCGCAATACCTTTACGCCAAGCTGGCGTTTGGCAGATCGCAAGCTATGATCGCCGGCATCGATCACCGGTCCAAGGATCGCCGTGACCAATCTGGGGCTTTCCATCCTCGTCTTTTGCTGTCTAGCGGGCTCGGCGCTGGCGATGCTGTTCGCCTACCCGCGACTGCCCGCACGTCACCGCGACGAGGCGACGGAAACCGTGCTCAGGCTCGTCGCAGGTATCTTCACCCTTATGACATCGCTGGTGTTCGGGTTGATGATCAACTCGGCCCGAAGCACGTATGACGGCATTGAGGCTGACGTTCATACATTTGCAACCCAACTGATCATTCTCGACAGGAGCCTGCGCCATTACGGCCCGCCGGGCGATGAGGCGCGCGAAGCGCTGAACGCCTATGTCGAAGCCGCCATCGCGTCGCCGGCGCGCGCGGCCGATGCCCTTCACGCCAAGGCCGATCCAGCCGGTGCGGCGCTGGAACAACTGGGAAATGTGCTGGCGGCCGTGCAGCCTTCGGACAGGTATCGTCAGGAGGTCATGCTGGATATTCGCGGGCAGTATCGTTCGATCGTCGAGCGGCGCTGGGAAATCGTTGAGCAGTCGGAGGGCTCCATTCCCCATGAGATGATTGCCATGCTGATCGCATGGCTGTCGCTTGTCTTCGCTGGTTTCGGGTTTCGAGCGCCGCGCAACGCGGTTGTCATCGGCGCATTCATTGCCTCATCACTTCTTCTGGCAGGCTCGTTCTATCTCGTCCTCGACATGAACGTGCCTTTCTCGGGACCGATCCAGGTGTCAGACATGCCGCTGCGACGCGCGCTTGCGGAAATCGGCTCGCCATAGCTCAAGGCCACTTCACCTCGGGCGGCATCGACGACAGGATGGAATCGACATTCCCGCCCGTCTTCAGGCCGAAGATCGTGCCGCGGTCGTAGAGAAGGTTGAATTCGACGTAGCGGCCGCGGCGGATGAGTTGTTCTTCGCGGTCGGCGTCGGTCCAGTTGTCGTTGAAGTTCTTGCGGACGAGGTGGTTGTAGACGACGAGGAAGGCGCGGCCGACGTCCTGGGAGAAGCGCAGATCGGCGTTCCAGCCGCCCTTGTCTTCCGGCGTCTTCAGCCAGTCGTAGAAGATGCCGCCGGTGCCGCGCGGCTCGTCGCGGTGTGGGAGGTGGAAATATTCGTCGCACCAGGCTTTCAGGCGGTCATGGTCGGCAACCGCCTTATGCTTGTCGCAGACGAACTTCATCGCCTTGTGGAAGGCGGCCGTGTCGGGATCGTCCTGCTTGCGGCGGCGGTCGAGGACCGGGGTGAGGTCGGCGCCGCCGCCGAACCACTGCCGCGTGGTGACCACCATGCGCGTGTTCATGTGGACGGCCGGCACGTTGGGATTGTGCGGGTGGGCGATGAGCGAGATGCCGCTGGCCCAAAAGCGCGGGTCCTCGTCGGCGCCGGGGATCTGCTTGCGGAATTCGGGCGAGAACTCGCCATGGACGGTCGAGGTGTGGACGCCGACCTTCTCGAAGACGCGGCCGCGCATCATCGACATGATGCCGCCACCGCCGCGGCCCTCGTCGCGCAGCCATTCGGTGCGCTCGAACCGGCCCGGCGCCCAGGAGGCGTGCGGGCCCGACAGATCGTCCTCGATGGCCTCGAAACCGGCGACGATCTTGTCGCGCAGCTCCTCGAACCAGGCCTTCGCGGTCGCCTTCTTCGCCTCGATGTCGTCGGGCAGGCCGGCCGGGATGTCGGGACGTTCCATGCAAAGCTCCGTGGGGAGGGCGCGCATTCGGCGGCAGCCGGGACGCGTTCAACATTTGACTCGTAATTTGACGCCCTGATCCCTAATCTGTTGATCGTTGGGGTCAAGGAGTTCTTTGTTGCGGGTGCCTGCGAGACCACCGCTGGAGGGGTTGAGGCGCAGCCTCAACAAGCATCGCGCAGAAGGCAGCCCCCATCCGCGCGACGGCTTCGTGCGCGAGACGTTCCGCCTGCCGCGCCCCGACGCGCGCGTAAAGGCGCAGGAGTGGTTCGACCGCTGGCCGAAACAGGCCTACTGGACCGAAATCGAAAGCTGGGCCGAGCGCCCCGACGATATCATCGAGTTCACCATCCGGCGCTTGCCTACGGCTGATTAGGGCGCGTCGATATTCGCGCCTGAGCGGCCTGCAAATGGCGGCTTTCTGCGCTTCCGGTGCTCACGTACTGATGTACGCTCCGCTCCGGTTCTCGAAATCCGCCATTTTCGGCACGCTCAGCCCCGAATCTCAACGCGCCCTGGCGCTTTACCAGTGATGCTCCGCGACCGCGTTGCCGAACACTTCGGCGAGGCGGCGGCGCGTGGCGGGGGTGGTCGCTTCGGGCAGGGCGTCGAGGGGGAAGAAGCCGGCCTCGGCGATCTCGTGATCGGGCAGTTTCGGCGCCGTTTGGCGGAACTGCGTGATCAGATAGAGCGCGACATGATCGCGCGGGCTGGCCTGTCGGTTGAGATGGATCGAGATGAGACGAGGCTCGCCGGTGAACTCGATATTGCCTTCCTCGGCCAGTTCCCGTTCGAGCGACAGGCGCATCGTTTCGCCCACTTCCACGCCGCCGCCGGGCAGTTGCCAGCCGGCGATATAGGTGTGGCGGATGAGGAAGACGGTGCCTTTTTCCGCGTCGTGGACGATGCCGCGCACGCCGAGCGTCATCGGACGGCGCAGAAGAAACCAGCCGTGGAAGAGCTTGACGCGCAACCATTGCAGCCGGGTCGGCATTGTGCGGGACGTCTCGCTCACCGCGCATCTCCCGGGGTGGTAACGCGGAATTTCATATCGTAAGGAAGGGTATGCTCAGGCTCGCTCATCTCTCGGACGTCCACCTCGGCCCCCTTCCCGACATGTCCTATCGTGAACTCGCCTCGAAGCGGATCACGGGCTACATCAACTGGCAGCGCAACCGGAAAGCCAATCTCCACGACCAGGTGATCGGGATGCTGCTCGACGACATGAAGGCGCGCGCGCCCGACCATATCGCGGTCACCGGCGATCTGGTCAACCTCGCGCTCGATGCCGAAGTCGAGGTCGCGCGCCAGTGGCTCGAAGAGGTCGGCCATGGCGACGACGTCTCGGTCGTGCCGGGCAACCACGATGCCTATGTGCCGGGCGCGCTCGACAAGGCGTGCCGCGCCTGGGGCAAGTGGATGTGGGGCGACGGCAAGGCGCAGCCTGCCCATCGCGGCGCGTTTCCCTATATGCGCGTGCGCGGGGACATGGCGATCATCGGCGTCTCCTCGGCGCGGGCGACGGCGCCCTTCATGGCGTCGGGCTATTTCGGCTCGACGCAGGCGCGACGGCTTGGGCGGATGCTCGACGAGGCAAAGACGAAGGGGCTTTGCCGCGTGATCCTGATCCACCACCCGCCGGTTCGCGGGGCGGCGCCGCAGCACAAGCGGCTCTACGGCATCGGGCGGTTCAAGAAGGTGATGCTGCGGCATGGCGCCGAACTCGTGCTCCACGGCCACACGCATCTGCCGAGCCTCTACTGGCTCGATGGGCGCGACGGGCGGGTGCCGGTGCTGGGCGTCGCAGCGGCCGGCCAGGCGATCGGCGGGTCGAAGCCGGCGGCGCAGTACAACCTCATCGAGATCGACGGCGGGCCGGATAGCTGGGGCGTGCGCGTCCAGCGGCGCGGGCTGATGTACGGCCATGAAGGCGTGCGCGAGATCGTCGCGCAGACGCTGTTGCCGGCCGAAGAGGGTACTCAGAAGCTGATCGCCAGCCGGTCCCAGGCGAAATAGAGCACCGCGGCCACGCCGATGAAAGCGCCGGCCAGAAATAGCGCAATCGACGTGAAGACGTCGAAGGCGGCCTTTGCCGGTTCGCGGTCGAGCACGCCGAGGACGGGGGCAGGGGCCTCGCGGTCGCCGGCCAGCACCGCCTCGCGCTCGACCATGCGCTCGGCGACATAGAGCGTGACGGCATTGGCCGCTTTCTTGATGTCGGGCGTCTCGGCAAGGACGATGCGGCCGTTGCGGGTGTCCTTCAGGAAGCGATAGGTGCGCTTGTCGCGTCCCATGGTCACGTGGCTGACCGCGTCGATCCACAGGCGCGGCTGCAGCCCGGCGGTGACGTTGAGATCGAAGCGCTCGTCGTCGGGCGGGATGTCGGCGAACACCTGTTCGAGGTCCTGCGCCAGGATTTCGAGCCGCGTCTGCTGCGCCTCGCGCAGATCGACGACGACGTCGGTGCGGTCGGCATTGTTGGTCTTGACCTCGCGGATCGCGGCGGCGAGGCGACGCATCTCGCCCTTGTGGGGCGTTTCTTCCAAAGCTTCGCTCATGCCGGCGCTCCGGGACTCAAAGGTACAGTTAACGCTTCGTTACACCCCGATTCCGGCGAAAACGCGCCAAAAGTCAAGGGCTTCCGGCAGTCAGAGAGGCACGAATGGCAGCGAGGACGGCGGGCTTGGCCTCGACGGTCAGCATGTGGCCGGCACCGTCGATGCGGGTGAGGCGGATGTTTTCGGGCAGGTTCTGGGTCTGCGAAAAGGGCAGCACCGGATCGGCCGTCCCCCAGACGAGATTGACCGGCATGGCGAGTTTCGCCAGCGCCTCGCGCGGGATCTCGCCCTGCACGCCGTCCTTCTGGATGATGCCGTGGAAGGTGTCGAGATTGGCGCGCTGGCCGCGCTGGCCGCGCACGGCGGCAAGGCCGAGCACGTATTTCGGCGGCGTCGAAAAGCCGGGCGCCGACATCTCGTCCATGATCAGCCCCAGCGCGCCGGCGTCGGGCGCATTGGCGTAGCGCTTCAAAAGGGCGCCGTTGATCTGCGGCCCTAAGCCGCCGGGGGCGAGCAGCGTCAGCGAAGCGACGCGTTCGGGTGAGCGCATGGCGATCAGGACAGCGACCGCGCCGCCCATCGAATGGCCGACGAGATGGACCCGCTCGATGCCGCGTGCGGTGAGATCGGCGGCGACGGCCTTGGCCGCCACCGTCGCCGGGCCCGCGCCTGGAAAATCGAGCGAGCGCCCATGACCGGGAAGGTCATAGGCGATCACCCGCGCGTATCGTGCAAGCGATGGCTGGATGTCGGTCCAGGTCGAATGCGATCCGCCGAAACCGTGGAGAAGGACGATGGTCTCGCCGCCTTTCCCCTCTACGCGGGCACCGAGCTTGTCGCTCATTTGGCACCGAGAATGCGGTTGGCCGCCGAGACGACCGCTTCGAGCGACGCTGCGACGATGTTGGTGTTGATGCCCGCGCCGAAGAGCTTTCCGCCCGGATGCTCGACCTCCATGTAGCAGATCGCGGCGGCGTTCGAGCCGCGCTGCATGGAGTGCTCCGAATAGTCGAGGACGGTCAGGTCGATACCGATATGCTTCGACAGGGCGTCGACGAAGCCGTCGACCGGGCCGGTGCCGGTGCCGGTGATCTGCACTTCCGCGCCATTATCGATGATCGTCGCCTCGACCACGCGCCGGCCCTTGGCGGAGGTGTCCGGGAAGGTCTGGTGGTCGACGAACTTCATCCGCCCCTCGGGCTGGTCGACATAGAGTTCGAGAAAGCGCTCGTGGATCGCCTTTGGGCGCAGTTCCTTGCCCTCGCGGTCGGTGATTTCCTGAACGTCGCGGCTGAATTCGACCTGCAAATTGCGCGGCAGGTTGAGGCCGTAATCGGCCTGCAGGATGTAGGCGATGCCGCCCTTTCCGGACTGCGAATTGATGCGGATGATCGCCTCGTAGGACCGGCCGACATCCTGCGGGTCGATCGGCAGATAGGGCACTTCCCACTGCGTCTTGTTGGCGGTCTTGATCGCCTTCATGCCCTTGTTGATCGCATCCTGATGCGAGCCGGAGAAGGCGGTGTAGACCAGTTCGCCGACATAAGGGTGGCGCTCGGGGATCTTCAACTGGTTGGAGTATTCGTAGACGTCCTTCATCCGCTCGATCTGCGAACAGTCCAGCATCGGGTCGATGCCCTGCGTGTACATGTTGAGCGCCAGCGTGACGACGTCGACATTGCCCGTGCGCTCGCCATTGCCGAACAGCGTGCCTTCCACGCGGTCGGCGCCCGCCATCAGGCCGAGTTCGGTCGCGGCGATGCCGGTGCCGCGGTCATTGTGGGGATGCAGGGACAGGATGATCGAATCGCGCCGGTCGAGCTGGCGGCTCATCCACTCGATCTGATCGGCATGGATGTTGGGCGTCGACATCTCGACGGTCGCCGGCAGATTGAGGATCAGCTTGTTGTCGGGCGTCGGATTGATGATCTCGGTGATTGCGTTGCAGATTTCGAGCGCCACTTCGAGTTCGGTGCCGGTGAAGCTTTCCGGCGAATACTGGAACCGGCAGCCGGGCACCGACCTGGCCGCCTCGTCCACGATCATCTTCGCCGCATCCGTGGCGATCGCCTTGATGCCGGCCACGTCCTTGTCGAACACGACGCGGCGCTGCAACTCGCTGGTGGAATTGTAGAAATGGACGATCGGGCGCTTGGCGCCCTGCAACGATTCAAAGGTGCGCGAAATCAGTTCGGGCCGGCACTGGACCAGCACCTGCAACGACACGTCGTCGGGCACGCCCGCCTCTTCGATGGCGAAGCGGGTGAAGTCGAAATCGGTCTGCGAGGCTGAGGGAAAGCCGATCTCGATTTCCTTGAAGCCCATGTCCAGCAGCAACTGGAACATCCGCGCCTTGCGGTCGTGGCCCATCGGGTCGATCAGCGCCTGATTGCCGTCGCGCAGATCGACGGAGCACCAGATCGGCGCCTTCTCGATGCGCCGGTCGGGCCAGGTCCGGTCCTTCAGACCGACGAAGGGATAGGGTTCGTATTTGCGGGCGGCGTCGGGCATGCCTTTGGCGCCCGTGGCAACGATCTTCGATTGCTCGTTCATCTTCGTCTCCTTGCCCGGCCGCGATCTTAAGTCGGCGGCGGGCACTTCTAGCTCTGGGAATGGTGTCGGGACAAGGAGCTTTGCCGGGTCTCGGCGGCACTTCGACCGCCGGGCGCTCCTTCAGCCAACCCGACGATCGCCGCTAAGAAGGAGAAGAAGCGAGGCAAGGCGCGCGCGATCGCCGGCAGCAATGGCCGGGAAGATCGAGAAAGGGGTGCGCGACGAAGTCATGGGCGAACAGATAGCCGAGCGATGATTGCGTGACAAGCCGCATCGCTTTCAAAAAAATTGCGCCAATGGTTGTCGGGACGCGGCCCGTTCAACCGTCATTGGAAAAGGAGTAATGTCTCCGCGGCCGGATAGATGGAGGATCTGATGGCAGACAAGGTTCTGATACTGGTCGGCACCAAGAAGGGTGCCTTCATCCTGGAAAGCGACGGTGCACGGCGCGACTGGAAGCTCTCCGGCCCGTTCTGCCAGACCTGGCCGATCAACCATTTCGTCGCCCATCCCGAGACGGGAACGCTTTATGCCGGCGGCGGCGACGCGTGGTTTGGTCCGGCGGTCTGGAAGTCGATCGATCTTGGCCAGACATGGACGCATTCCTCGAACGGCCTCGCCTATCCGGAAGGCCAGGAGCCGATCTCCTCGGTCTGGAGCGTGGCGGCGCATAATGGCAGCGTCTATGCCGGCGTCCAGCCGGCCGGCCTCTTCCGCTCCGACGACGATGGCGAGACATGGGCGCATGTCGAGGGGCTCCAGAAGCACCCGACACGGCCACACTGGAACCCCGGCGGGGCCGGGCTGATCCTGCATTCGCTGGTGATCGACCCCGCCGACGACGACAAAATCTGGGTCGGCATCTCGGTCGCCGGTGTGTTCCATACCGCCGATGGCGGCGAGACGTGGGAGCCGCGCAACCGCGGCACGCGCGCCGACTTCCTGCCGGAGGGCGAGAACTATCCCGAATTCGGCCAGTGCGTGCACAACGTCGTCATGGCGGCGGGCGCGAACGGGCGGCTCTACCAGCAGAACCATTGCGGCATGTACCGCACCGACGATGGCGGCGTGAAATGGGAGAGCATCGAACAGGGCCTGCCGTCGAGCTTCGGCTTTCCCGCCGCCGCGCATCCGAAGGACCGCGACACGCTCTTCCTCCTGCCGCTCAACGGCGACACCAAGGGCCGCTACATGCCCGACGCCAAAGCCGCGGTCTGGCGCACGCGCGATGCGGGGCGCACCTGGCAGGATTTGCGCAACGGCCTGCCGCAGGAAACCGCCTATTTCGGCGTGCTGCGCCAGGCGATGGCGACCGACCGGATGGACAAGGCCGGCGTCTATTTCGGCACCAGCGGCGGCGCGCTCTTCGCCTCGAATGACGAGGGGGAGACATGGCGCGAGATCGAGGCGCACATGCCGGCGATCCTATCGGTCGAGACGCTGACGGTTCATGACTGAGCGCCCCGACATCATCGTCCGCCTGCCGGCGATCCTCGTCGACCTGTTTCCGGGGGCGGGGCGGCGGGTCGAGATGCAGGCCGCGACGGTCGGTGAAATGGTCGACGGGCTGGAAGCGCTATGGCCGGGGATGCGCGATCGGCTGTGCGATTCTCGGCCGGCCATTCGCAGGCATATCAATGTGTTCGTGGATGGGGAGAGGGTGAAGCTCGATCATGGGCTTGCGGATGGGGATGAGGTGTTCGTGCTGACGGCGATCAGTGGGGGGTAGGCATACGGAGCCTCTGCGAGGCAGATTTTTGCGAAGGGGACCCCCACCCCTTACCCCTCCCCACAAGGAGGAGGGGGGCATCCACGTCGCACATCCTCTTCAGCTCGGAGCTTGGTTAAACGGACAGACACAACGCCGGCGACCCCCTCCTCCTTGTGGGGAGGGGTATGGGGTGGGGGTCCCCTACCATCCGGCCGGTCGGCGCCAGGCTAAACCCATCCGAACCTGCCGAACCGCTTCGCCCGCTACCATTGCGACGCTCATCGCTAGATTGAGGCTGCGCGCGCCGGCTTGCATCGGGATGGTGAGGCGGTGGTCGGCGGCGTCGTGGACCGTGTCGGGAACGCCGGCGGATTCGCGGCCGAAGAGGAGCACGTCGTCCGGCGCGTAGGCGAAGTCGGTGTAGGCGGTTTGGGATTTGGTGGTGAGGAGGACGAGACGCGATGCCTGCACCTGGCGCCACGCCTCGAACGCACCCCAGTCGACATGACGGGTCAGGGCGGCCATTTCGAGATAGTCCATGCCGGCGCGCTTCAAATTGCGGTCTGACAAGTCGAAGCCGGCCGGCTCGATGATGTGGACCTCCAATCCGAGGCAGGCGGCGAGGCGCAGGATGGTGCCGGTGTTGCCGGCGATGTCGGGCTGGTAGAGCGCGATGCGCATTGGAATTCCCTGGTGCAATCGAGAGTTGGCCCTAGCGCCAATCGTGGCGGGTGGTCAAATCGCCTCGTTTCGGCTATGAAGCGGCTTCGTCCAACCCGAACCACGAGGAGGCACGCGATGAATATTTTCTTCCCATCCCGCATTCGCGCGCGCCGCGCAGATTTTGCGCCTGTGGTTTTCGGATCGACGCTTCCCTGAGACACTGAAGCATCCGCTTTCGAAATCCGCCGGCAAGCCGACCGGTTCTACGAGATTTCGACGATGTTTCCCCAACACGCCCCGCGCCCCGTCCGGCGTCTGCCCGATAGTCGAGACCTTGCCGGTGGCCTGACCGTCTCGGCGCTCTTCGCGCTTGTTGCCATCGTCATGGCAGGAGGGCAGGGCGCCGATGTGGGAAGCCCGGCTGCGACGCCCTACATGAGAGCTGCGGAACACGGGCTGTCGCTCTGCGACGCCGTTCTCGATCCCGATACGACTGAAAGAGCTTGCCATGTTCCGCTGGTTTGAATCCCGCCTCGATCCGTTTCCGGCCGAAGAGCCGGTCGAGCCGCCGAAGACGCTGTTCGCCTTCTGCCTTCACTATACGAAGGACGCCTGGCCCTATCTGATCCCGGCGGCGATCCTGATCGCGGCGATCGCGATCACCGAGGTGTGGATGTTCTCCTTCCTCGGCAACATCGTCGACTGGCTGACGGCGCAGGATCGCGACACGTTCCTCGCCGACAATGGCTGGCAGCTTGCCGGCATGGCGCTGCTCGTCCTCGTCGGCCTGCCCGGCATGGTGTTCGTGCATTCGCTGCTCCAGCAGCAGACGCTGTTCGGCAACTACCCGATGCGCATTCGCTGGCAGGTCCATCGCTACCTGCTCAAGCAGTCGATGACCTTCTACCAGGACGAGTTCGCCGGCCGCATCGCCACCAAGCTGATGCAGACGGCGCTCGCCGTGCGCGAGACGGTGATCAAGACCTTCGACGTCATGAACTATGTCGTCGTCTATTTCCTCGGCATGATCTTCATCGTCGGGTCGGCCGACTGGCGGCTCGCCGTGCCGCTTGCCGGCTGGATGGTCGCCTATGTCTGCCTGATGGTCTATTTCGTGCCGCGCCTCGGCCGCGTTTCGGAGGAGCAGGCCGATGCGCGCTCGGTGATGACGGGGCGGGTCGTCGACAGCTACACCAACATCCAGACCGTCAAGCTCTTCAGCCACGCCCAGCGCGAGGCGTCCTTCGCGCGCGAGGGCATGCGCTCGTTCCTCGACACGGTCTATCGCCAGATGCGGCTGGTGACGGGGCTTTACGGGCTTCTCTACATCCTCAATTCGCTCTGCCTCTTCACGGTCGCCGCGCTCGGCATCCATTTGTGGCAGCTCGATGCCGTCTCGGTCGGCGCCATCGCGGTCGCGCTCGGCCTCGTGTTGCGGCTGTGGGGCATGTCGCAATGGATCATGTGGGAGCTCTCGGCGCTGTTCGAGAATGTCGGCACCGTGCAGGACGGCATCGCCTCGATCTCGATGCCGCGCGTGGTCGACGACAAGCCGGATGCGAAGGCACTCACCGTGCCGCGGGGCGAGATCGTGTTCGACGACGTGCGCTTCCACTATGGCAAGCAGAAGGGCGTGCTCGAAAAGCTCGACCTCACCATCCGGCCGGGCGAGAAGGTCGGCGTCGTCGGTCGCTCGGGCGCGGGCAAGTCGACGCTCGTCAATTTGCTGCTGCGCTTCTACGACATCGAGGGCGGACGCCTGATGATCGACGGGCAGAACATCGCCGAGGTGAAACAGGAGAGCCTGCGCGCCCATATCGGCGTCGTCACGCAGGACACCTCGCTGCTGCACCGCTCCGTGCGTGACAACATCCTCTACGGCCGCCCCGACGCGACCGAGGAGATGATGATCGAGGCGGCCAGGCGGGCCGAGGCGCTGGACTTCATCGCCGGGCTCTCCGACCCCGAAGGGCGCAAGGGTTTCGACGCCCATGTCGGCGAGCGCGGCGTCAAGCTCTCCGGCGGCCAGCGCCAGCGCATCGCGATCGCCCGCGTCATGCTGAAGGATGCGCCGATCCTGATCCTCGACGAGGCGACGTCGGCGCTGGATTCGGAAGTCGAGGCGGCTATCCAGGAAAACCTCTACCGCCTGATGGAAGGCAAGACCGTGATCGCCATCGCGCACCGCCTCTCCACCATAGCGGCGATGGACCGGCTCATCGTCATGGACAAGGGCCATGTCGTCGAAGACGGCCGCCACGAGGAATTGATCGCAAATGGCGGCCTTTATGCCCATCTTTGGAACCGGCAGTCGGGCGGATTCCTTCTGCCAGACGAGGCGGAAACGGAAAAGGACATCGCAGCCGAATGAGCGAAGCGCCGGTGAAGACGGACGATGCCACGCCCCGCCTGTCCGAACGGGCGTGGCGGCGCGTGGAGAACGTCATCGAGCCGTTCGCCGATACGGATCGCGCCGTGC
The DNA here is from genome assembly GCA_023389195.1 of Pseudomonadota bacterium. Classification (GTDB taxonomy): domain Bacteria; phylum Pseudomonadota; class Alphaproteobacteria; order Rhizobiales; family Rhizobiaceae; genus Aliihoeflea. The sequence goes on along the minus strand of JAEWET010000010.1, from coordinate 62,219 downwards.
TGCCCAAGACGGCGTTCGGCTTCATCGGCTTCTTCGCGCGGCAGGCGCCGGGCCCGTTCGTGCTGCTGCTCATCGCCGGCGGGCTGACGGGGGCGGTGGATGCGGGGCTCTACTGGGCGCTCGGCAGGATCATCGACGTTCTGGAAACGACGACGCCGACGGCTCTGATCGCCGATTATGGCTGGGCGATCCTCGGCTATCTCGTCCTGATCCTTCTCGTGCGTGCCGTCGCGATGATCTTCCAGACCGTGGTGGAAGAGCAGACCATCGCGCCGAATTTCTACCAGCGCGTGCGCTGGCAGGCGTTCCGGCGGGTGATCGAGCAGCCCTACACGTTCTTCCAGAACGATTTCGCCGGCCGCATCGCGACCAAGATCACGCAAGGGGCGGAGGCGACGGGTGATTTCATCATCTCGTCGTTGCAGACCGTCTGGGGCTTCGTCACCTTCCTCGTCCTTGCGGCGACGATCATGTTCTCGGTCGATCCTTGGATGCTGGCAGTGCTTGCCGTCTGGCTCGCCGCCTACGGCATCGCCGGGTGGAAGCTTCTGCCGCCGCTGCGTGCGGCCGGGCGGCGCACGGCCGACGAGCGTTCGATCGTCAACGGACGTCTCGTCGACGCCTTCACCAACATCCTCGCCGTCAAGCTGTTTGATTCGGGCGGGCGGGAGCATTCCTTCGTGCGCGACGGGATGCACAGCTATCTGATGGCGGTGAAGAAGCTGACGCGGTCGATCACCCGCGTGCGCGCCGCCGTCGCCATCATCAACGGTTTCATGATGGCGGCGATCTTCCTGCTCGCGCTGCAAAGCTGGATGGCGGGCGCCGCCACGACCGGCGCCATCGCGGCGGCCATGGGCCTCGCCTATCGTCTCAACCAGATGTCCGGCTACATGATGTTCAACATCAACGGCCTCATCCGCAACTATGCGACCGTGCAGGACGCGACCGGCACGATCTCGGTCGAGCCGACGCTGACGGACGCGCCAGACGCGACCGTCGCGCCGCGCGCCAAGGGCGACATCCGCTTCGAGAACGTCTCCTTCCACTACGGCAAGGATGGCGGAATCATCGACGATCTCAACCTCCACATCCGGCCGGGCGAGAAGATCGCGCTAGTCGGCCCCTCGGGAGCCGGCAAGACGACGATCGTCAATCTGATCCTGCGCCTTTTCGACGTCGAGGAAGGCCGCATCCTGATCGACGGGCGCGACATCCGCACGCTGACGCAAGGATCGCTGCGGGCGCAGTTCGGCGTGGTCGCGCAGGACCCGATGCTGATGCACCGCTCGATCCACGACAACATCGCCTATGCGCGCCCCGATGCGAGCGAGGCGGATGTGATCGAGGCTGCGCGGGGCGCGGCGGCGCACGAGTTCATCGCCGGCGTTTCGGACCCCAAGGGCCGCGCCGGCTACGACGCGCATGTCGGCGAGCGCGGCGTCAAGCTTTCGGGCGGTCAGCGCCAGCGTATCGCGATCGCGCGCATGATGCTGAAGGACGCGCCGATCCTGCTGCTCGACGAGGCGACCTCGGCGCTCGATTCGGAGGTCGAGGCGGCGATCCAGGACAATCTCTACCGGCTCATGGAGGGCAAGACCGTCATTGCCGTCGCGCACCGGCTCTCGACCATCGCCGCGCTCGACCGGCTGATCGTCATCGACGAGGGCCGGATCGTGGAGGAGGGCACCCATGACGACCTGATCGCGCGCGACGGGCTCTATGCGCAATTGTGGAAGCGCCAATCCGGCGGCTTCCTCGCGCAGAGCCTGGCGGCGGAGTAAGACGATGGCGCTCCGGCTTCCCGGGCAGGGCGGCGCACGGGTTCAGACGGGGCTCGACACGCTCGACTACGAGCTTGCCGGCGAGATGGCGTCGTCGCTGGGGCGGGCAGGCGATCGGGTCGAAAAGGCAATGGCGGCGCTCAACGCGCATGAAGCACGCGACGCCGAGCGCTTGCTTCTGGTCAAAGCCGCCGCCGTCGCCGTTCATGCCTATTTCATCCAGCGCGAACTGATCGGCCTTCGCCGTCACCACGACGCGATCCGCGATTACGGAATTCCCGGAGAGGTGTTGGCGCGGCTGGGCGCGAGTTGAACCTCGAAAAGGGCTCTTTCGACTATCAACAGCCCCCGCGACAAACTGCCATCACGCCCTTGTAACGGCTGGACAAGACGCCAAGGCGGGCATAGAAACCTTCGCCAAATGACTGGGGGACGCCCCCGGCATCGCTTGCCGTTGCGCAGCGTGTCCGGGACGGGTGAAGATCACGGTTTCCTGCGGTCGAAGTGAGGCAATAAGGATCATAGTCCCGTGAGCGTGAACGATACGACCGAGCCGACCCGCCGCGACTTTCTTTACATCGCCACTGGCATGGCCGGCGTCGTGGCCGTCGGCGGCGCCGTGTGGCCCTTCATCGACCAGATGCGCCCCGATGCCTCGACGCTGGCTCTCGCGACCGTCGATGTCGACGTGTCGGCGATCGAGCCGGGCATGTCGGTGACGGCGAAGTGGCGCGGCAAGCCGATCTTCATCCGCAACCGGACCGAAGAGGAAGTCGCCGAGGCGCAGGCCGTCGAGCTTTCCGAACTGAAGGACCCGGTCGCCCGCAACGACAATCTTGGCGATGCGGAACCGGCGACGGATCTGGCGCGCTCGGCGGGCGAAGGCATGGAGAACTGGATCGTCATGGTCGGTTCGTGCACCCATCTGGGCTGCGTTCCGCTCGGCCAGTCGGGCGATTTCGGCGGCTGGTTCTGCCCCTGCCACGGTTCGCACTACGACACCGCCGGCCGCATCCGTACCGGCCCGGCGCCGACGAACCTGCCCGTGCCGGTGTTCGAATTCATTTCCGAGACGGTCATCAGAATCGGCTAAGTCAAGAGAGAGCTTACAATAATGAGCGGTGGACACTCTACCTACACGCCGACGACCGGCATCGGACGCTGGATCGATTCACGCCTGCCGCTACCGCGGCTCGTGCATGACTCGTTCGTTTCCTATCCTGTTCCGCGCAATCTGAACTACGCCTATACGTTCGGCGGCATTCTCTCGATCATGCTCGTCGTGCAGATCGTGACCGGCATCGTGCTCGCCATGCACTATTCGGCGCATGTCGACATGGCGTTCGATTCGGTCGAGAAGATCATGCGCGACGTCAATTCCGGCTGGCTGATCCGCTATCTCCACGCCAATGGCGCGTCGATGTTCTTCATCGCCGTCTACCTCCACATCGCTCGCGGCATGTATTACGGCTCCTACAAGGCGCCGCGCGAGCTTCTGTGGATTCTCGGCGTGATCATCTACCTCCTGATGATGGCGACCGCCTTCATGGGCTACGTCCTGCCCTGGGGCCAGATGTCCTTCTGGGGCGCGACGGTCATTACCGGCTTCTTCACCGCCATTCCGCTCGTCGGCGAGTGGATTCAGCAGCTTCTGCTCGGCGGCTTCGCGGTCGACAATCCGACGCTGAACCGCTTCTTCTCGCTGCACTACCTGCTGCCCTTCATGATCGCGGGCGTCGTGGTTCTCCACGTCTGGGCGCTTCACGTCACCGGCCAGACGAACCCGACCGGCATCGAGGTCAAGCAGAAGACCGACACGCTGCCCTTCACGCCCTACGCGACCGTCAAGGACGCGTTCGGCATGGTGCTGTTCTTCATCCTGTTCGCCTATTTCGTCTTCTACATCCCGAACTATCTGGGACATGCGGACAACTACATCATGGCGGATTCCTTGAAGACGCCGTCGCACATCGTGCCGGAATGGTACTTCCTGCCCTTCTACGCGATCCTGCGCGCCATCACCTTCAACATCGGCCCGATCGATTCCAAGCTCGGCGGCGTGCTCGCCATGTTCGGCGCCATCGCGGTGCTGTTCTTCGTGCCGTGGCTCGACACGTCGAAGGTGCGCTCGGCCGTCTATCGTCCCTGGTACAAGCTGTTCTTCTGGCTGTTCGTGGTCAATTCGATCTTCCTCGGCTGGCTGGGCTCGCGCCCGGCGGAAGGCGCCTATGTGATCATGTCGCAGATCGGCACGCTCTACTATTTCGGCTTCTTCCTCGTCATCATGCCGCTGCTCGGCCTGATCGAGACGCCGAAGCGCTTGCCGAATTCGATCACCGAAGCGGTGCTTGCCAAGAACAAGGGGGCGGCATCCGTCCAGCCCGCCGGCGCCAATGCGTCGCCGGAAACCAAAGGCTGAACCGGCGCGCCGGCTCGAAAGGACTGACACGACATGAAGACTGTTCTCAAGGGGATCGCCGCGCTCGGTTTCGTCGTCGGTGCGACGATGGCGGCAAGCTCGGCGGAGTATCCGCTGATCAAGCCGGTCGAGCAGGACTGGAGCTTCGCCGGACCGTTCGGTCACTTTGACCGCGGCGAGCTGCAGCGCGGCCTCAAGGTCTATCGCGAAGGCTGCGCGGCCTGTCACGGGCTCGAGCGCGTGGCCTTCCGCACGCTGGAAGACCTCGGCTATTCGGAGGCGCAGGTTCGCGCACTGGCCGCCGAATACGAAATCCAGGACGGCCCCGACGCCGACGGCGAAATGTTCATGCGGACGGCGATCCCGTCCGACTATTTCCCGTCGCCATTCGCCAATCCGGCCGCGGCCGCCGCTTCCAACAACGGCGCCGCGCCGCCGGACCTGTCGCTGATCGCCAAGGCGCGCGCCGTCGAGCGCGGCTTCCCGCTCTTCGTCGTCGACATCTTCACGCAATATGCCGAGAGCGGTCCGGACTACATCTACAACCTGCTGACCGGCTACGAGGATGCGCCCGAGGGCTACGAGCAGCAGCCCGGAACCTACTACAACCCGCATTTCCTCGCCGGCACGTCGCTCTCCATGGCGCCGCCGCTGCAGGAAGGCCTCGTCTCCTATGACGACGGTTCGCCCGAGACCGTCGAACAGTATGCGCATGACGTGACCGCGTTCCTGATGTGGGCCGCCGAGCCGCATATGGAGGATCGCAAGAGCATGGGCTTCGTGGTCATGCTGTTCCTCATCGGCTTTGCGGTTCTGGTGTACCTCACCAAGCGCAAGATCTGGGCGAACGTCGCGCACTGACGTTTCCGCCGCGATTTGCAAAGGGCGCCTCCGGGCGCCCTTTTTCATGGCCGCGCGCCGCTTTCCTTCGCCGCCGCCATCTTCTACCAATAGCGCTCATCCATTCCGGGGCAGCCATGCACACCACCCTTCACGACACGCTCGTCTCGGCGATCCGCAACATTCCGGACTATCCCAAGCCCGGCATCATGTTCCGCGACATCACCACGCTGCTCGGCAATGCGCGCGCGTTCCGCCGGGCGATCGACGAGCTGGTGCATCCTTATGCCGGCTCCAAGATCGACAAGATCGCCGGCATCGAGGCGCGGGGGTTCATTCTCGGCGGCGCGATGGCGCACCAGTTGTCGGCGGGTTTCATCCCGATCCGCAAGAAGGGCAAGCTGCCGCACGAGACGGTGCGCGTCGCCTACAGCCTCGAATACGGGCTCGGCGAGATGGAGATGCACAAGGACGCCGTCGCGCCGGGCGAGAAGGTGATCCTCGTCGACGACCTGATCGCGACGGGCGGAACGGCCGAGGGCGCGGTGAATCTCCTGCGCCAGATGGGCGCCGAGATCGTCGCCGCCTGCTTCGTCATCGACCTGCCGGAACTCGGCGGACGCAAGAAGCTGGAGGCGCTCGACGTGCCGGTACGCACGCTGGTGGCGTTCGAGGGGCACTGAGGCTGCTGGTCCAATCGCTCCGCCCCGGCACCCCTTTCGCGGCCGGGATGCGATGCTAGGATCGGGCCATGTACACACCGCCCGCCTTCCGTGAGGACGACCCCGCCGCACTCGCCGCCATCATGCGCGAGGCGGGGCTGTCGACGCTCGTCACGGCGACCGAAGAAGGTTTGGTCGCCACGCCGCTGCCGCTTATCCTTGACGAAAACGAGGGCGAGTTCGGTACGCTCTACGGCCATGTCGCCAAGGCGAACCATCAGTGGAAGCTTGCGCCCATCGGCGAGGCGCTGGCCATCTTCTCCGGCCCGGACGCCTACATCACGCCCTCCTGGTATGCGTCGAAGCGCGAGCACGGCAAGGTCGTGCCGACCTGGAACTACGTCGCGGTCCATGCCCATGGGCCGATCGAGTTCTTCGAGGATGCGGAGCGGCTGCGCGAAATCGTCACCCGGCTGACCCTTCGCCACGAAGCCGCCCGCGCCGATCCCTGGGCAGTCACGGACGCGCCGGAGCGCTTCATCGACGCGCAACTGCGCGGCATCGTCGGTCTCCGCCTGCCCATCACCCGCCTCTTCGGCAAGCGCAAGATGAGCCAGAATAGGCCCGAGGCGGATCGCGCGGGCGTGGCGGCAGGGCTTGGGGCGAGCGAGCGCGAGGTGGATCGGATGGCGGCGGCGATGGTGGCGGGGCCTGGTCGTTAATCGGCCTTCAACAGCACCGCACTCTCAAACTCCAGCACCTTGTCCCCGCCCGAATCAAACGCCTCGCATATCAGCGTCATGACGCGCCAGCCGGGGCGGGAGGCGACGGTGCGGTGGGCTTTGGCGGTGCGGGTGAAGGTGATGGTTTCGTCGACATAGACGGGCTTCAGCCATTTCAGGTTGGTGAAGCCGGGGGAGGGGCCGAAGACGGGTTTTTCGCCGTCGCCGCCCCAGCCGGCGCCTTCCATGTCCTGGCGCTTTTCGAGATTGTAGCGCATCCACATGGCGCAGGTGTGCCAGCCCGAGGCGCAGAGGCGGCCGAAGACGGAGTGCTCGGCTTCCGTCTCGTCCATGTGGAAGCGCTGCGGGTCGTATTTCGCGGCGAATGCCTTGATCTCCTCGGCGCCGAAGGTGTGGCTGCCGAGGTCGATGCGCTTGCCGATCATCAGATAGTCGTCGAGCGTCATGCGGCTACTTTCGGGTTGCGCAGGAGGAACATGCCGGTGTTGGCGAGTTCGCAGACCGTCTCGCCCTTCTGGTTGAAGATGCGGTGCTCGACGGTGACGAAGCCGAGATTGGGCCGCTTGGCCGAGACGCGGGCAGCAGTGACGGTCGAGGTGCCGGAGAGCGTGTCGCCGGCGATGACCGGCTTCTTCCAGCGCACATAGTCGACGCCCGGCGCGCCTTGCGAGGTCGAATCGAGCAGGAAGGCGTCGCACATCATGCGCATGAACATCGCGCAGGTGTGCCAGCCCGAGGCCGCGAGCCCGCCGAGAATGGACGCCTTGCCGGCTTCCTCGTCCATGTGCATGGGCTGCGCGTCGAACTGGGAGGCGAAGTCGACGATCTCCTCGGCGGTGACATGCTTGACCGGCAGGTCGATCGTGCGCCCGACGGTGAAATCCTCGAACGCCCAGCGCTTTTCAGCCATGTCCGTCATCCTGTTCAAGTTTGAACGATAGTGTGGCGGCAAGAAGCGCGATGCGCAACCGGTCCTGGTTCACAGCCAGCCCTTCTTCTTGATGTACCAGAAGGGCAGCGCGGCGGCGGCGACCATGGCGAGGAGCGCCAGCGGGTAGCCGTAGGTCCAGTGAAGCTCCGGCATGAAGTCGAAATTCATGCCGTAGATCGAGGCGACGAGCGTCGGCGGCATGAAGACGGTCGCCAGCACCGAGACGATCTTGATGATCGCGTTCTGTTCGATCGAAATCATGCCGAGCGTGGCGTCGAGCAGGAAGAAAATCTTCTGCGAAAGCCGCTCGGAGTAGTCGGCGAGGGAGGTGACGTCGCGCGAGAGCGAGCGGATGCGGTGGCGGTGGTTCTTCTCGCCATCGGTGACGTAGGCGAGATAGCCGGCGACGCGCTGCAGCGTGTGGAGGCTGTCCTGCAGGCTGGCGAGCAGTTCCTCCTTGCGGCCGATCTTGCGCAGGATGAGCTGAAAGTCGCGGTCGCGGCGCGAGGCCTTGCGGGCGGCGGGGTAGAAGATGCGCTCGGACAGGTTGCCGATATCGCTGCCGACCTGCTCGATCACGTCGGCCGCGCGGCCGACGATCGCCTCGAGCAGCGCCAGCAGGAGCGACGTCGCGTTCGTGCAGCCGAGCGGCGAGCGGCCAGCGCGCTCGGCAAAGCGCGTGAAGGTGGAGGGCTCGATGTAGCGCACCGTGACCAGCTTGCCGGCACCGAGGATGAAAGTGACCGAACCGATCTCCGGCCGTTCCTGATGCGTGTTGGCCGTGACGGCCGCCGTCATGAAGTGGCGGTCGCCCTCGCTGTAGAGCCGCGACGAGAGCTCGATCTCGTCCATCTCGTCGCGCGTCGGCACGTCGATGCCGAGCCAGTCCTCGACCAGCGCCTCCTCGGCGTCGGTCGGCGCGACCATGTCGATCCAGATGGCGGCGTCGCGGCCCTCGCCGGTGATGGCGACGGGCACGAGAAGTTCGCCCTGAAGCGCGTAGGCCTGGATCATCTTTGCTCTTCCGCGCTCAACTACGAAATTGCTTTCGTGAGGCCACCCAAGAGGCCACCGACAAATGACCCGATCCTGCCGAACGTTGGGCTGGATAAGCCTGCTTCAGGCTGTTGCTCGACGGTTTCCCTGATTGACAGGCCGTGTACCTTGTCAAACGTTTTCAATTCGGCCATCGCGATGCCGCGCGAAGTTAGCTGCACTAACTGATAGGTACCGTCCATTGTAGGCCTGGAATGTGTGATTAGCCCCTCATTCGTTAGCCAAATCATCACGTCCATAAAGTGCGAAACTTCGTTGATTGACGGAGATTTCTCGCTTCCCAAGCCATCTGCGGCTGCCACGTTCTGCCGACGGAGGCCATGGCTTAGGAGCAAAGATAACACACGCCCTATGATCTCGTATGAGTGGCCAATCATTGCGATCTCGCGGCGCTGATGTGAGAATTTACTCTGGAATTGTCGCGCGGCTACGTGAAGTAAAAACCTAAGTGTTGAACTTGAAGAGCAGCACGTCGCCGTCCTGCACCACATATTCCTTGCCTTCGTCGCGCGCCTTGCCGGCATCCTTCGCCGCCGTCTCGCCGCCGAGCGACACGTAGTCGTTATAGGCGATGGTCTGGGCGCGGATGAAGCCCCGTTCGAAATCGGTATGGATGACGCCGGCCGCCTGCGGGGCCTTGGAGCCCTTGGCGACGGTCCAGGCCCGCGTTTCCTTCGGGCCGGCGGTGAAATAGGTGATGAGGTCGAGAAGCTCGTAGCCGGCGCGGATGAGCTTATCGAGCCCCGGCTCGTCGAGGCCGAGATCGCCGAGGAATTCGGCGGCTTCCTCGTCGGACAATTGCGCGACCTGCGCCTCGATTTCGGCCGAGATGACGACGACGCTCGCGCCCTGCGCCTCGGCCATCTTGGCGACGGCGGCCGTGTGTTCGTTGCCGGAGGCGGCATCGCCTTCGGCGACGTTGCAGACGTAGAGCACGGGATGCGAGGTCAGGAGGTTGAGGCCCTGGAGGATGCGCAGATCCTCCGCGGCGATGCCCTTCAGCAGCATGCGCACCGGCTTGCCGTCCTGCAGCAGCGTCAGCGCCGCTTCCATCATCGGCAGGACGGTCATCGCTTCCTTGTCCTTCGAGGCGGCTCGCTTGCGGAACTGCAGCGCGCGGCGCTCGAGGCTTTCGAGGTCGGAGAGCATCAGCTCGGTCTCGACCGTCTCGGCGTCGGCGACCGGGTCGATCTTGCCCTCGACATGGGTGATGTCGTCATCCTCGAAGCAGCGTAGCACATGGACGATCGCGTCGACCTCGCGGATGTTGGCGAGGAACTGGTTGCCGAGCCCTTCGCCCTTCGAGGCGCCGCGCACGAGGCCGGCGATGTCGACGAAGGAGATGCGGGTCGGGATGATCTCCTTCGACTTCGCGATGCCGGCGATGGCCTTCAGGCGCGGATCGGGAACCGCGACCTCGCCGGTGTTCGGCTCGATGGTGCAGAAGGGATAGTTGGCGGCCTGTGCGGCGGCCGTCTTGGTCAGTGCGTTGAAGAGCGTCGACTTGCCCACATTGGGAAGCCCGACGATGCCGCATTTGAAACCCATGGAATTGCCTGTCCTGTGGCAGAAATTTTCTTTGTGGGGGCTATGGGGAATGGGCGCGCGAAGGTCAAGGGTCAGACGATGGCGGTCCAGGCCAGATAGCCGGCGGTGGCGACGAGTGCGGTGCCCAGGACCGACAGGATGCCGTCCTCGGTGACGAAGGAGAGCGCGAAGAGCGACACGGCCCCCGCCATGACCGAACCGGAAAAGGGAATGACCTCGAGGAAGGGCATGACGAGCCCGGCGCAAAGGCAGATCAGGGCCGGAACGACCGAAAAGGGCGGCTTGACGAGGAAAGAGAGGCGCTTGCCGGTCAACCTGTCGATGATCCGCGCAGGCTTCGCCAGCCAGTCGCGCGCGGTGTCGAGCTTCGAGCGCGACATGGTGCGGTTCAGGATGAAGCCCGGCAGCCAGAGCGCCTTGCGGCCGATCACCATCTGGAACGAGACGAGCGCAATGATCAGCCCGGCCGTCGCCGTCAGGCCGGGAATGCCGCTCGCCGGCGTCACCGCGACGAGAGCGGGGATCAGCATAAGCGGCCCGAACGCGTCGTCGCCGATCTCATTGACGATGTCCTCGACCGAAACGCGCCGGCCATCGCCGGCATCGGCGATGGTGTCGAGGACGGCTTCCATCGAGTCGAGGTCGTTGTTTTCGGGCATGGGGGTGGTCTCGTGATGAGTGGTCGTCGGATATCGTGTCGGTGGGGGGAAAAGGGAAGGGGTGATTGAGTGAAGAAGTCGTGCTCCGGCACACCCCCCCTCTGCCCTGCCGGGCATCTCCCCCTCAAGGGGGGAGATCACGCACGTCTTTTTTCCGTGCCAAAACATTTGCCGTCTTAGCAGGGCGATAACGCGACTGATCTCCCCCCGTGAGGGGGAGATGCCCGGCAGGGCAGAGGGGGGTGCGACGGTGTGCTGAGCCGACCGGAAGGGCTTCAGTCCCGGCCCAACAGCTTCTTCAGCATCGCCGCCATCGGCCCCGTCTCCGGCAGCTTGACCTGCGGGGCGGGACGCGCCTGGCGGATGTGGCTTTGCGCTTTCGGGGCGGGCTTGGGCGCGGTCTTCGTGCCCTGGACGGCCAGCGCCGCCTTGTTCATGAAGCCGGCATCGTCGCCCTTGGCGAGCAGTTCGGCGTGGTCGGCGAAGGTGTCGAGCAGCGGGTCGAGCCAGTCGCGGTCGGCCTTGGCGAAATCGCCGAGGACATGGTGGGTGACCATTTCCTTGATGCCCGGATGGCCGATGCCGATACGCACGCGGCGGTAGTCCTTGCCGCAATGGGCGTCGATCGACTTGATGCCGTTATGGCCGCCATGGCCGCCGCCGGTCTTGATGCGCACCTTGCCGGGCTCGAGGTCGAGCTCGTCATAAAGCACGATCAGGTCGCCGATTTCGGCCTTGTGGAAGCGCATCGCTTCGCCGACCGACTGGCCTGAGAGATTCATGAAGGTCTGCGGCTTGATCAGGAGCACCTTTTCGGTGCCGATCGTGCCGCTCGAAATCAGCGCCTGGAATTTCTTCGACCAGGGCGAAAATCCATGACGGTTGGCAATCGCGTCCACCGCCATGAAGCCGACATTGTGCCGGTGGTTCTCGTATTTCGATCCGGGATTGCCGAGGCCTGCAATGATGCGCATGGGCGTTGGTGTCTCCCGAAAAGGGCAGTTGGGAAGGACGGGGGTCTTTTTCGAAGGGAAGACCCCCACCCTTTATCTCTCCCCACAAGGGGGAGGGAGGTCGCCGGCGTCGAACCTCCCTTGAAGCCCGTCGCACCACCGACCATCGGATCGCGGCGCTCATGGCCTCCCTCCCCCTTGTGGGGAGGGATAAAGGGTGGGGGTTCGACGCTGACGATAGAGCGATTACTCGCCCTTTTCTTCCTTGGCTTCGGTCTCGTCGCCTTCGGCGGCTTCTTCCTCGCCTTCGACCTCGACGGCCTCGGCGTCGGCTTCCTCGGTCGTGCCGGCCTCTTCCTCAGCCGTCAGGACGGCCGGGGCGGCGATGGTGGCAACGGTGAAGTCGCGGTCGGTGATGGTCGGCTCGACGCCCTTCGGCAGCTCGATGGCCGAGATGTGGATCGAATCGCCGATGTCGAGACCGGTGAGGTCGAATTCCAGCGCGTCGGGGATCGAGTCGGCCGGGCAGTGAACCTCGACCGTGTGGCGGACGATGTTGAGCACGCCGCCGCGCTTGATGCCGGGCGACTTCTCTTCGTTGAGGAAGTGAACCGGAACCTCGACGGTGACGACGGTCTTCTTCGACACGCGCAGGAAGTCGACGTGGACGGGAAAGTCCCTGACGGGGTCGAGCTGGTAATCTTTGGGCAGGACCTGGTACGACTTCCCGCCGACCTTGATGGTCGCAACGGTCGTCTTGAAGCCACCGCCGTGGATCTTCATGAACAGCTCCTTGTAGGGGAGCGAAATCGAAACGGGTTCCTTCTTGTCGCCGTAGATGACGGCGGGGACGCGACCTTCGCGGCGCAATGCTCGGGCGGACCCCTTACCGACCGTCTCGCGCGCTTCGGCCTCGAGCGTGTAGCTCTCGTGGCTCATGGCAGTTCCTTTCAGGTTGTGGAGCGTTTGCGACGGCGTCAGGCCTCATGCCGCAAACGTCGAATGCCGCCGGAACCAAAATCCCAACGGCAATCGCCCGCGTTGCCTCCAAGGGTGTCTACGCGGGTGGCGGCTCCATAGCGCAAGATCAGGAGCGGTGCAACTCGCGCATGTTGGGCAGGAAGATGGTCAACAGGCCGAGCAGCGGCAGGAAGGCGCAGATCGTGTAGACGAACTCGATGCCGCGCGCATCCGCCACCACGCCGAGCACGGCCGCGGCGATGCCGCCCATGCCGAAGGCGAAGCCGAAGAAGATGCCGGCGATCATGCCGACGCGGCCGGGCACGAGCTCCTGCGCGAAGACGACGATGGCCGGGAAGGCCGAGGCGATCATCACGCCGATGATGAAGGTCAGCACGAGCGTCGCCTCGAAGCCGACATAGGGCAGCGCCACGGTGAAGGGCAGGATGCCGAGGATCGACAGCCAGATCACCGTCTTGGAGCCGTAGCGGTCGCCGAACGGGCCGCCGAGGACCGTGCCGAGCGCGACGGCGCCGAGGAACAGGAACAGCATCATCTGCGACTGCTGCACCGTCACGCCGAACCGCTCGATGGCGTAGAAGGTGTAGTAGCTGGTGAAGGACGCCATGTAGATGTTCTTGGTGAACACCAGCAGCGCCAGAACGACGAGCGCGATGACCACCTTGTTGCGCGGCAGGGCGATGGCGGCCGCGGCGGGCCGGGCCTTTCGCGCCGCCGTATAGCGCTGATACCAGTTGCCGATCTGGTAGAGGATGATCATGCCGGCGAGCGCTGCGGCGCAGAACCAGGCGACGCTTTCCTGCCCGCGCGGCACGACGATGAAGGCGGCCAGAAGCGGACCGATGGCGGTGCCGAAATTGCCGCCGACCTGGAACAGCGACTGTGCCAGCCCGTAGCGCCCGCCCGACGCCATGCGCGCCACGCGCGAGGCCTCGGGGTGGAAGATCGCCGAGCCGATGCCGATCAGCGAGGCGCCGAGCAGCAGGAAGCCGTAGGAATGCGCGAAGGCGAGGAGCAGCAGGCCGCAGAAGGTCGACGCCATGCCGAAGGACAGCGAATAGGGCTTCGGGTTCTTGTCCGTGTAGAGGCCGACGACCGGCTGGAGCAGCGACGCGGTGACCTGGAACGCCATCGTCAGAAGCCCGATCTGCCAGAAGGCGAGGCCGTAATCCTCCTTCAGCATCGGATAGAGCGCGGCCAGCAGCGACTGCATCACGTCGTTCAGCATATGGCAGAACGACACCGCGAAGATGACGGTGAAGGCCGTCGTCTCGGCGGGAAGTCGGGCGGGCTGGATGGTGGTGTCGGTCAAGGGACAAGCTCCGGTCTTGGCCGGCTATAGCGCAAGCCATGCGCTTTGCCTTGCGGCAGGACGAGATTTTCTTGGGCCAACTTTTTTGCCGCTGCGTCAATCCCGGGTTAGACTTTCGTCCGTCGGTGACCACCGCCGGCCGAAGCGGCAAGCCGAAGCGACGTTCCGGGGGGAAGCGGTCATGTCCGACACGATCTACGATCGCGCGCTCGACGAATGCTATGCGGCGACGGTCGCGCCCGACTACTGGCCGACGGCGCTGCGCAACCTCGTCGGCGTCTTCGGCGCGGCCGATGCGATGTTCTATCCCAAGGATGTGGAAGCGGCGGCCGTGGCGATGCCGGCGACCGCGACCTACACGGAGTTCCTCGAGGATTACGTCGCCGGCGAATGGTATGTCGACCATTACCGGGCGGATCGCGGCTGGCCGCTGCTCAATTCCGGTCGAACGGTGGTGATCGAGCACGATCTGGCGACCGACGAGGAGCGCCGCAAGCTCGCGACCTACAACGAGCTTTATCTCAAATGGGGCTATTCGGGCTTTGCAGCCGTCGGGTTCAAGGTCGACGGACAGTCCTGGTGCGTGCCGATGCTGCGGCGCACGGACCAGGGCTTCTTCACGCGCGAGGAGGCGAAATCGATGGAGCGGTTGGCACCGCATCTGCGTCGGATGGTGAAACTGTCGGGCTTCTTCAACAATGCGCGCGGCATTACCGGGCTCGAGATCCTCGACACGCTGGCCGAGGCCGCCGTGCTGATCGCTGCCGACCGGAGCGTCATCGAGATGAATGCGCCGGCAAGGGCGCTGCTCGAGGACAATCCGCGCGCCATCCGTCTCGTCAATGGCCGACTGACCGCGATCCATGCCGACAGCAACCGGGCGCTGCATACGCTCGTCGGGCTGGCCGTGCGGCTGCGGGCCGGCTTCACCGATGCGGCGCGCGCGGTGCCGATCCCGATCCTTCGCTCCGGCCGCCGCCCGCTCGTCGCGGAGGTCGTCGACCTGCCGGCCTTCGTCACCCGGCTTCACAGCGAGGCGCGCGTCATCGTCCTCCTGCGCGATCCCGATGCCGCGCCGCGCACCAGCGCCGAAACGCTGCAATCGATCCTGGGGTTGACCGAGGCCGAGGCGATTTTCGCCGTTCTTCTGGCCAATGGCGACAGCATCGACCGGGCGGCCGAGTTCCTCGGCATCGCCCGCGAGACGGCGCGTCACCGGCTGAAATCGATCTTCGCCAAGACGGATACGCACCGGCAGGGCGAACTCGTCGCCCTGCTTCGCAACGTGATGCGGTAGAGCATCGGACCGAAAAGTGGTTGCCGGTTTTCGGATCGATCCGATGCGACAAGATTGAGGTCCTACTGCGCCGCCGGCATGGCGTGCATCAGCGACAGGCCCATGGCCGTGCGGTCGGCAAAGCCCTTCCAGTAGGTGTGCTCGGCGGTCGGCTTGTCTTCCTCGTCGAGCGCGGTGACGCCGTCGGCGGCGTTCTCGACGAGGTCGAGATACTCGCCCATCGCCTCGTCGCCCTTCAGTTCCTTGCCGAGGAAGGCGGTGACGAAGTGCTGGGCGATGTTGTTCATCCGCACCGTATCCCAGACCGGGTCGGCATAGTGGTCGAAGGGTGCGTAGCCGAGCTTTTGCGAGACCGTCCAGCTTTCGGCAGGCGCCGGCATCGGGGCGGCGGCATTGTGGTTGGCGTTCTCGAAGGTGAGGAGATAGCGCTCGGCATTGACGGTCTCGTCATAGAGCATCTTCACACCGTCCTCGTAGCCGGAGACGTCGTCGGCGGAACCGGCGACATAGAAGATCGGCGTCTCGATGCCCTTCAGCCCTTCGGCATCCCAGAACCCGCGCTGGCGGCCCCAGGGCGCGAAGGCGACGACGGCCTTGATCCGGTCTTCCGCCCGCTCGCCATGTTCGGGGGAGCCTGCCTGATGGATCGCGAGCGTGCCGGCCGGTGCGCCCCATTCATAGCCGACGGAGGTCTCGGTGACGCCGCCGCCGGCGGTGATGACCGCGCCATACCCGCCCATCGAATAGCCGATCAGGCCGGTGTTTTCGGTGTCGACGAGGCCGGAGAGGAAGTCGCCCTCCTCGCCGTTCATGCGCTCGATCTCGTCCAGCACGAAGAGCTGGTCGAGCGAGCGGTTGACCAGCGTCGAGCCGAACGCGCCCTGGTCGGCATAGGTCGATTCCAGATGATCGATCGAGGCGACGACATAACCCTTGGTCGCAAGGTTCTCGGCCAAGTGGCTCATCAGGAACCGGTTTCCGGGGTAGCCATGCGAGATGATGACGAGCGGATAGGGGCCGCCATCTGCGGCCGGTTCGGCGTCTCGCACGCCGCGTCCCGCCAGCGTCACCTCGGTTTCGCCGTCGCGAAGCAGCGTGGTGTAGGTGCCCTCGTCGCCGGTGCCTTCGGCCGCCGGATACCAGATTTCGAGTGTCAGCTTGCGCTCATAGCGCGGCGGCTCGCCGCCGGCGGTGGTGTTGGCGACGTCGATCTGGTCGGCATTCGTCACCTCGACCGTGCGCACGCCGATCGGCAGATCGCCATGTGCGGCCAGTTCCGGCGCGTCGGGGCGGATGATGTCGATGCGGTTTTCATGCGTGGCGGCAGCCGCGTCCTCTGGCGCGTCGGCCGGCGCGGCGCTGTCCTGGGCCATTGCCGTCGTGGTGACAAGTCCTGCCGCGAAGGCTGCGGCGACGATCATCTTCATGGAGCTCCATCCCTTTTCTGCAAGACAGTGATTGCTTCGTGCCGACTTCTATCGGGGCCGGCTGACGGTTGCGTGACGGTCGGCGACGATCTTCTGTCGCCCGCCGCACGGACGCAAGCGCGGGTTGAACAAATCTTTGCGGGGGCCTATTTGAGCTTGCCAGAACGGAAATTCCAACAGGAGGTCGACACCGATGAACGACACGACGCGCGCCAATCTCGCCCGCTTCGCAACCGTTCGCCTGGTGTCCCATGCCGTTCCTTTCCGTTCGCAATCTCACCTTCCGCCTGCCTGACGGGCGGGTTCTTCTCAACAATCTCGATCTTGCCTTCGGGGCGGAACGCACCGGCCTCGTCGGGCGCAACGGCGTCGGCAAGTCGTCGCTGCTCGCGCTTCTGACGGGCGCGGTCTTGCCGGCTTCCGGCAGCGTCCAGCGCTCCGGCACGATCGCCGTCCTCAGCCAGATGACGGATGTCGGGCCGGGCGAAACGATCGCCGATCTCTTCGGCGTCAGCGACGCGCTGTGCCGTGCCGAACGCGCGCTTGCCGGTGACGCCAATGCCGACGAGGTCGCCTCGGTCGACTGGACACTCGACGCCCGGCTCGACAAGGCGCTGGCAGATGTCGGGCTGGCGGGCCTTGCGCCCGATTGCCTGCTGGCGGGCCTCAGTGGCGGCCAACGCACCCGCGCCGCGCTTGCCGCCCTCGTCTTCGGCCAGCCCGATATGATCCTGCTCGACGAGCCGACCAACAATCTCGACACCGGCGGCCGCGCGCTGGTGGCGGATTTGATCGGTAGCTGGAAAGGCGGGGCGCTGGTGGTCAGCCACGACCGCGCGCTGTTGAACCGGATGGACCGCATCGTCGAGCTCTCGCCGCTCGGCGCGAAGATTTATGGCGGCAATTTCGGCGCCTATCGCGCAGCGCGCGAGGCCGAGCGCGAGGCGGCCCGGCGCCAGCTTCAATCGGCCGAGGCGGAGGCGAAACAGGCGGGGCGCGATGCCCAGATCGCCCGCGAGAAGCAGGACCGGCGCGATGCCGCCGGCCGGACGTCGCGCAAGGGTAGTTCCGACCCCAAGATCCTGCTCGACGCGAAACAGCAGCGCGCCGAGGCGACCGCGGGCCGGGGCAGCCGGCTGGCAGAAAAGCAGAGCATGGTTGCCGCCGATGCACTGGCAGCCGCGCGCGCGGCGGTGGAGCGCGTCACGCCCTTTTCCGCGGAGCTCCGTGAGGCCTATGTGCCGGGCGGCAAGCTTCTCGTCGAGGCGCGGCAGCTTGCGATCGGCTTCGGCGCAACGCCCATCCGCAGCGGCATCGACCTTTCCATCGTCGGGCCGGAGCGCATTGCGCTCACCGGCCCGAACGGTTGCGGCAAGTCGACGCTTCTGAAGACGATCGCGGGGATGTTGCCGCCGCTCGGCGGGGCGCTGCGCGTGCCGGCGCGGCTCGCCATGTTCGACCAGCATGTCGGCCTGCTCAACCCCGAGCGATCGATCCTTGAGAATTTCAGGCGAATCAATCCTGACGCCGAGGAGAATTTCTGCCGCTCCGCGCTCGCACGCTACGCGTTCCGCGCCGATGCCGCCTTGCAGCGCGTTGCCACGCTTTCGGGCGGCGAACGTCTGCGCGCGGGGCTCGCCTGCGTTCTCGCCGGCGGCGAAATGCTCGAAATGCTCATCCTCGACGAGCCGACCAACCATCTCGATCTCGACTCCATCGTCGAGGTCGAAGCGGGGTTGCGCGAGTTCTCCGGCGCGCTGCTCGTCGTCAGCCACGATACGGCCTTCCTCGATGCAATCGGCATCGAGCGGGTGATTTCCCTTGGAAATGAATCGGATGTGTCATTGAGCTGATACACGGCGCGATCTACTTTGCCGGCGACTTGAACCGGGAGTGCTCGTGCAGTCACATTCCAATCCCTCGCTCAGTGAGGTCACCCGCGTCTTCGCGAAGATCGGCTTCCTCTCCTTCGGCGGGCCGGCCGGGCAGATCGCGCTGATGCACCGCGAACTCGTCGAGGAGCGCGACTGGCTCGACGAGCCGCGTTTCCTGCACGCGCTCAACTATTGCATGATGCTGCCAGGTCCCGAGGCGATGCAGCTTGCAACCTATGCCGGCTGGCTGCTCAAGGGCACGCTCGGCGGTTTGATCGCGGGCCTGCTCTTCGTGCTGCCCGGCGCGCTCCTCATCACCATCCTGTCGGCGATCTACATCGTCGCCGGCGAGGTCACGATCGTGCAGGGCCTGCTCTTCGGCCTCAAGGCGGCGGTGCTCGCCATCGTGCTCGAGGCGCTGGTGAAGGTTTCGAAACGCGCGATCAAGGGGCCGGCGATGGTCGCGATCGCGGTGATGGCCTTCGTCGCCATCGCGCTGTTGCAGATCCCGTTCCCGGTCGTGATCCTCGCTGCCGCGGCCCTTGGCGCGCTCGGCGTAACGGGCAATGGCAACGCGGCGGGCGACGGCGCGCCGGTGCGCGACCTCCCCGACTGGGCGCAGCCGAGCCTGCCGCGTTTCGTGCGCACAACGGCGACCTGGCTGGCGATCTGGCTGCTGCCGCTTGCCGCACTCTATGCTGTCGCAGGCGCGCAGAACGTCTACACCCAGCAGGCCGGGTTCTTCTCGGTGATGGCCGCGGTGACCTTCGGCGGGGCCTATGCCGTGCTCGCCTATGTCGCGCAGCAGGCCGTCGAGATTTATGGCTGGCTGCGACCCGACGAGATGCTGACCGGGCTCGGCCTTGCCGAGACGACGCCGGGACCGCTGATCCTCGTGCTGGCCTTCGTCGGCTTCCTCGGCGGCGCGCGGCTTTCGGGATTCGAGCCACTGACGGGCGGCGTCGCCGGTGCCATCGTCACGCTCTGGTTCACCTTCGTGCCGTGCTTCCTGTGGATCTTCGCCGGCGCGCCCTATGTCGAGACGGTGCGCAACATGCGCTGGCTGGCCAACGCGCTCTCGGCGGTGACGGCAGCGGTCGTCGGCGTCATCGCCAACCTCGCCGTCTGGTTCGGCCTGCATGTGCTGTTCGGCGAACTTTCGCAGGTGGAGGCGGGCCCGTTCCGCATCCTGCTGCCGGAACTCGCGACGTTCGATGCGGCGGCGGCGGTGATCGCGGTTGCCGCGGCCGTGGCGCTGCTGCGCTTCCACGTCAATCTGATCGTGGTGCTGGCAATCGCGGCGCTGGCGGGAATGGGCTGGGTGTTACTTCGATAGACCGGCGGCGAAGCCGCGGATCATGTCGTTGGCGCCGGCGAGGTAATCGTCGTCGCGGTGATCAAGCGTTTCACCGCGCCCTTCGAGCGCCAGGCACGGCTTCGAGCCCGATGCCTCATAGACGCGCCAGAGGTCGGCAGCGGCGGCATAGCGAGGAAGGTTTGCGTGGCTACGCGTGAACCTGCGGCGAACGACGTCTTCGGCGACGTCGTGTCCACCTTCGGCGACACGGCGGGCAATTCGCTGCAAGGAAATCTCCGGCTCGCGAACCGACAAATAGAGCAGAACCGGCGACAGGCCCGCCTCCCGCGCTTCTTCCATCAAGGCGAGGTGGACGTTGCCCGACATCGTCGTTTCCATCGAGAAGACGATGTCGTTGGCAATGAAAAAGCGGGCGCGCCACAGCGCGACACGCGCAGCTTCCCGTTCGGCTGCGACCGGCGCCAGCGGCGAGAGGCCGCGCGCGATTTCATCCATGTTGACGAAGTTGACCGAACCGCTGATCGCGACTACGTGCTTGAACGCATAGGTCGTCTTTCCGACGCCGTTCGGCCCTGCGATCAACCAGAACCGTTTCTTGGCGTCCATGCGGGCTCCTAGTCGAACAGGCTCGAGACCGATTCCTCGCTCGAGGTGCGCGAGATGGCTTCGCCGATCAGATCGGCGATCGAGACGACGCGGATGTTGTGCGCGGCTTCGACGGCGGAGGTGGGCTGGATGGAATCGGTGGTGACCAGTTCCTTCAACTTCGAGCCGGTGATGCGCGCGACCGCGCCGCCCGAAAGCACGCCGTGGGTGATGTAGGCGGTGACGCTGGTCGCGCCATTGGCGAGAAGCGCATCGGCCGCGTTGCAGAGCGTTCCGCCGGAATCGACGATGTCGTCGATCAGCAGGCAGTCCTTGCCCTCGACGGAGCCGATGATGTTCATGACTTCGGATTCGCCCGGCCGGTCGCGGCGCTTGTCGACGATGGCGAGCATGGAATCGATGCGCTTGGCGAGCGCGCGGGCGCGCACCACGCCGCCGACGTCGGGCGAGACGACCATCGTGTTGGGCAGCGAATAGTTGGCCTTGACGTCGCGCGCCAGCACCGGCACGGCGAAGAGATTGTCGGTCGGGATGTCGAAGAAGCCCTGGATCTGGCCGGCGTGAAGATCGAGCGTCAGGATGCGGTCGGCGCCTGCGCGGGTGATCATGTTGGCGACGAGCTTGGCCGAGATCGGCGTGCGGCCGGATGCGCGGCGGTCCTGCCGTGCATAGCCGAAATATGGGATGACCGCCGTGATCCGCCGCGCCGAAGACCGGCGGAAGGCGTCGATCATGATGAGCATTTCCATCAGGTGATCATTGGCCGGATAGGAGGTCGACTGGAGGATGAAGACATCCTCGCCGCGCACGTTTTCCTGAATCTCGACGAAGATTTCCTGGTCGGCGAAGCGGCGCACGCTGGCCTTGCCGAGGGGAATGTTCAGGTATCGGGCGACGGCTTCGGCCAGCACCCGGTTCGAATTTCCCGCGAAAAGCTTCATGTAGTCAGGTCCCCGGCAAAGGATTTGACCGGCCTTTTACCGGCAAGCGTCGCGAATGCAACCCTTCGGGGACGATTCACTTCGGCCTCTCCCGTCCTTTGCGCGCGATTCAACCGGCGCGGGCAAGAAGCCAGGATGCGTAGGCGTCGATCGTCTGGTCGGCGATGCGCTGCATCAGGTCCGGCCCGACGCTCGTCCAGCCATCGCCGGAGGTGCGGGCGCCGCGCTCCTGGCCCTGGATGCGGGTCAGGCGATTGCCCTGGCCGTCGATCACGTCCCAGACATAGATTACGGTGGTCTGCGGGCCTTCGGAGATGGCGGAGAAATAGCCCTTCATCGTCAGCCCATCGGCGCTGGCGGCCGGGGTGAGGGGAATGCCGAGTTCCTGGGCGCGGGCGACGAGACGGGCGTTGAGCGGCGCGTTGGCGCTGTCCGGGGCGCCGATGGCGGGCGGGATCGCAAGCCGCGGATTGGCGGCGGCAGCCAGAGAAGCCGTCTGCCGGCCGGCCGGGTTCGACGAGGCGGCGACGATCGCCTCCTCCTGCGTGCTGGTCAACGCGTTCGGCTGGAGCGCGTTCGAGCCGGCGCAACCGGCGAGCGCCAGCGCCATCGACAAAGCGAATCCGTTTGCAAGAGTTCTCGAAACAGCCATGGCGCGAACTATGCCGTCAATGCACGATCAAGTCGAGGCCGTGGCGCGACAGGGCGCGCGGGGCGGCTTCGGTGGTCAGGTAGGTGCGGCCGAGCGTCATGGCCGTTTCGGAATCCGAATCCATGATGATCATATGCGCGAAAAGCGTCATGTCGGGCGCGATCGGCTCGGGATTGCCGGAGAAGAACATCTGCTTGTCCATCCAGGACGGCGTGAAGCGCGCGCCGACCGAATAGCCGCAGGCGTTGAGCCGGTGGCGCGTCAGGCCGCGCGCCTCCATCACGCGGGCATGGGCATCGAAGACGTCGCCGAAGGTCGAACCCGGAACCATCGCCTTCTCGACCGCCAGAAGCGCGTCATGGGCGGCCTCGTAGAGTTCCTGATGGCGCTTGGTGGCCTTGCCGATCAGGACCGTGCGCATCATCGGCGCGTGGTAGTGCGCGAAGGCGCCCGACCATTCCAGCGTCAACTGATCGGTCTTGGTCAGCTTGCGGCGGCCGGACTTGTAGCGGCAGAGGAGCGCGTCGGCGCCCGACCCGATGATGAACTCGTTGGCCGGATAGTCGCCGCCGCCCTCGAAAATCGCCCCCTGCATGGCCGCCAGGATCGCGCCCTCGTCGCCGCCTTGCTTGATCAGCGGCAGCGCCGCGTCGAGCGCGTCGTCGGAGAGGGCTGCCGCGCGCTCGGCCTTCTTGATCTCGGCGGGGCTCTTGAAGAGGCGAAGGCGCGAGACGAGGTCGGAGGCGTCCTCGATCTTGCCGAAGGTCTTCAATTGCTCGTCGAGCAGGCGCGCATTGTGGCCGGTCAGGCCGTGCGTGTCGTATTCGACGCCGATGCGGCAGCCGAGAAGATCGATGTCGTTCAACAGGTTGCGTAGGTCGGCGGTCGGGTCGACCTTGTCGCGGTCGGTCCACAGGACGATATTCTCGATGGTCGAGGTGTGCTTGGCCTGACGCATGTCGGCGGAGCGGGTCAGAAGCACCATCGAGCCGTCCGACTTCACCACCATCGACTGGAAGAAGCAGAAGCCGAACGTGTCGTAGCCGGTCAGCCAGTACATGCTTTCCTGCGCGAAGAGCAGGATCGCGTCGAGCTTGCGCTCGGCCATCTCGATCAGCAGGCGGTCGCGGCGGGAATCGAATTCGGTTCTGTCGAAATGCAGCGCCATCAATCAGGTCTCCAGGACGATTGCGGAGAGCTGGCGACCGTAATCCGGCTCCTGCCTGTGCGTCGTCCGCCTGTAGGAAAAGAAGTTGTGGGCTTCCGCATAGGTGCAGCGCGCGACATGGTCAACCGTCACGCCTGCGCGCGTCAGCCGGTCGACCGTGTAGCGGTTCAGGTCGAACATCGCGTGGCCGGCGCTCGCCGAGGGCACGAGATAGGCTTCGTTCGCACCGTCCGCCGCGATCAGATCGGCGACGCGTTCCGGGCCCACCTCGTAGTTTGCAGCACTGATTGCCGGGCCCAGCACTGCGTGGACGTTGGCGCGTTTCGCGCCGAGTTTTTCCATGGCGGCGAGCGTGTTCTCGATGATTCCGTAAACCGCGCCTTTCCAGCCGGCATGGGCGGCGCCGATGACGCCCGCATCGGCGTCGGCAAAGAGGATCGGGCCGCAATCGGCCGTCAGCACGCCAAGCGCGATACCAGGGGTCGCGGTCACCAGAGCATCCGCCTTCGGGCGCTGGTCATAGGGGATCGGCGCGGTCACGATCTCGACGTCGGGCGAGTGGATTTGATGCACCGTCGTCAGATGCGTCTCGGGCACGCCGAGCCATCTGGCGGCGCGGCGGCGGTTTTCGACCACCGCCTCGCGCGAATCGTTCGAGCCGAGGCCGACATTCAAGCCGCGATAGATGCCGTCCGACACGCCGCCAGCGCGCGTGAAGAAGCCGTGGCGTATGCCCTTGGGCGCAAGTGTGTCGAGTAGATCGGACCGCACCGGGTCCGGTCGAGCCAGATCGAGCATATGCCGCCTTCTCGTCTTCTGCCGGGTCGGGCGCGATGGTGGTGGAGGGGAGGGGTGGTGTCAATTGGGGGGAGGTTTGCGCCAAGGCACCCCCCTCTCCGCCTCGTTTCGCGAGGCACCTCTCCCCCGAAGGGGGCGAGGAACTCCAAGCTGGAAATCGCTCGACGTTTGCAGCAGCGTTTCCTCGCCCCCGCGAAGTGGGGGAGAGGTGCCTCGCGAAGCGAGGCGGAGAGGGGGCTACTGCGGTGGCAGGTTGGCTACATCCTTCCCCACCATCAGTACCTTGAACAACTCCCCCATCTCATCCGGCCCCGCCAGCCTTTCGACCTCACCCCTTAGCCGCTCCTGCACGCCCGCATCGCCGCCCGCACCCAACTGCCCCGCGCGCTCGAGCAGTCCCATGCCGAGGAGAAACCGCGCCTGCGTCATGGTCCGCGCCTCCAACCCGCCTGAGCCAGCAGCCAAGCCGAGCGCGGCAAAATCGACATGGCTCGTCAAATCCGCCTCGCCGGGTGTCGCCAGCGCGTCGACATAAGCATGCGCGCGCATGGCCTGCAGCGTGTCGCCGATGCCGCTTTGTAGATGCCCATAATCGATAAAAAGCCCCGCGCCGCCATGCCGCGCGATGCGGTCCGCGATCTGCTCCATCAGCGCATTGCGGGCCGGCGCGATTTCGAAGATCGCACCTGTTTGAGCATCGGGCAGGGCCGCGTCCGTCGTGCCGGGGCCGGCGACGAATGTCAGCGCGCCATCGGCATTGAGCCCCACACAGCGCTCGCGCCAGCCTTGCGGCGTCCTGACGAATTGACGGATCGGGATGGCGTCGAAAAGTTCGTTGCCGACGATGAAAAGCGGTGCGTCGGGCAGTTCGGCGATGTCTCGGTGCCACGTCGCGGCCGTTTCGCCCAGCGTTTCCTTCTGGATCGCGGTCAGCCGTGGGCTGGTCTCGATCAACGCGATGCGTTCAGTCAACGCCGGCGCGAGGCGGGCCAGCGTGCGCAGCATGTCACGCATCAGAGTGCCGCGTCCCGGGCCGATCTCGGCGAGGATCGCGTCCTGCGGTTTGACTGCCGCCTGCCATGCCGAGGAAAGCCACACCGCGACGAGTTCGCCGAACATCTGGCTGATCTCCGGCGCGGTGATGAAGTCGCCCTTGGCGCCGAACGGCTCGCGCGTCGTGTAATAGCCGTCGGTCGGGTCGAAAAGGCACAGCGCCATATACTGCGAGACGGGGATTGGCCCCGCCTCGGCGATCAGTTCCGCGATGCGCTGCTTGAGGTTCACGCCGCCCGGTGCGGCCGAACCCGCGCCCGGGCCATCGCCCAGAGGCCGAGCAGCACCAGCGGCACCGAAAGGACCATGCCCATGGTCAGCCAGTTTCCGGCGAGATAACCGATATGGGCGTCCGGCTCGCGGAAGAACTCGACGATGATGCGCGAGAGCCCGTAGCCTGCGATGAAGACGCCTGCGAGGAAGCCCGGCTGCTTCAGCTTCAGCCCCTTGTGGGTGAGCACGAAGAGCACGAGGAAGAGCACGAGCCCTTCGAGGATCGCTTCATAAAGCTGGCTCGGATGACGTGCGAACGGTCCGCCATTGGGGAAGACGACCGCCCAGGGAACATCGGTCGGCCGGCCCCAGAGTTCGGAGTTGACGAAGTTCGTCACCCGCACGATGCCGAGGCCGACAGGTGCGCCGACCGCGATCGTGTCGAACAGGCTCCAGGGCGAAAAGCCGCGCCGGCGCGCGAAGAGGATCATCGCGATGGTGACGCCGGCGAGCCCGCCGTGGAACGACATGCCGCCGCGCCAGATCGCCAGCGCGTCAAGCGGGTTTTCCGCATAGCGTGCGAAATCGTAGAACAGCATGTAGCCGATGCGCCCGCCGAGCACGACGCCGGCCGCCGCCGAGATCAGGAAATCGTCGATGTCGACCGGCTTGATCGGCGCGGTGTCGTTCGGCCACAGATGCGGCGTGGCGATCAGTTTCTTCGCGTACCACCACGCGAAGAGGATGCCGACGACATAGCCGAGCCCATACCAATGGATCGCGAGCGGGCCGAGCTGCAGGGCGACGGGATCGATGTTCGGGAAGGCGATCGCCGTCAGGGGAAGGGCGAGATAGTCGGGCAATTGGGGCTCCGCAGGCGAATGGCGCGGGCCTCATATGGCGCGGGCGGGTTTGCCGGGTCAAGCGGCCCGCTTTTCCTTGCAATATGAAGGGGCCGCGACTACCTCAAACGAAACGGTGTTCCTGACGCGAGGTGTGAAGATGTCGACCGGCCCCAACCGCATTCTGGACGAGTTCGCCAAGCTGATGACGGACGCCGCCGGCGCCGCGCAGGGCGTGCGCCGCGAGTTCGAGACGGCCTTTCGCGGCCAGGCCGAGCGCATCCTGAATTCCATGGACCTCGTCCAGCGCGAGGAATTCGAGGCGGTGCGCGAAATGGCGCTCAAGGCGCGCGCCGAAAACGAGAAGCTGGCCGCGCGTATCGACGCGCTGGAAGCCAGGCTAGCCGACAAGCCGGTCGAACCGACCGCCTGACCGGCCAAGCGGGACGCTGCGCAAGTTTTGCGCAAGTTTCGGTGCGCCGGTTCTCCACAGGGGCTCGGCGCGAAAAGACCTTTTCGCTGAATCGCTTAAGCCTTCCTTCATCTTTGCCGCCTTGCGACTATCCACATGTTGCTCCGGCCCGCTCCCAAAAAGGGGCTGTTCACGGGACTCGGCATCAATAGACTGAATTTACAGCATGATTCGAAGCGCTTCGAAGCGCCGGGGTCATG
This sequence comes from Pseudomonadota bacterium, assembly GCA_023389195.1. Lineage (GTDB taxonomy): Bacteria > Pseudomonadota > Alphaproteobacteria > Rhizobiales > Rhizobiaceae > Aliihoeflea. Next base: position 35,470 of record JAEWET010000010.1, on the reverse strand, counting down.
CGGGAGACGGTGAGGCGGCCGGTTCGATGCGGCTGCCGCCGGCAGTTTCAGTCCGTGTGGGGCAGGTCCTGATTGGCGCGCGTGCCGCGCCGGGAACGAACGGGAAAGCAAAGATTTTGATGAGCCTTGTTGAACTCGATATCGCCCGCGATCTCCACCCGGTGGATGTGATCGAGCATGTCGCCAACACCAATGAATGGTCGTTCGAGCGGACAGGCAGCGACGAGATCGCGATCTCGGTGGCCGGAAGCTGGACCGACTACCACGTCTCCTTCTCCTGGATGGAGGATTTCGAGGCGCTGCACCTGGCCTGCGCGTTCGACATCAAGGTTCCCGAAAACCGCGCGCTCGAAGTCATGCGCCTCCTTTCGCTGATCAACGAGCAGATGCTGTTCGGCCATTTCGACCTGTGGGAGCAGGAAGGCGCGATCATGTTCCGCCAGTCGCTGCTCCTGTCCGGCGGCGCCGAGCCGACCAGCCAGCAGGTCGAAGTCCTCCTGCACTCCGCGCTCGAAGCCTGCGAATGCTACTTCCCCGCCTTTCAGTTCGTCGTCTGGTCCGGCTCGAACGCTCGGGACGCGCTGGCGAACGTCCTCTTCGAAACCCGCGGCAACGCGTAGCCATGAATTCGGGTGAGGGCGGCCTGCAAGCGGCGACCGATCGTTGCGAATGCGCCCCCTCCGTCCCTTCGGGCCACCTCCCCCGTAAACGAGGGAGGATCAACCGGCGCTGACGGCCGCGACCTCGGTTCCTCCCCTGCGAAGCGGGGGAGGTGGCCAAAAGGGCCGGAGGGGGCGCCTGGCGCCTCAAGCACAACTGGAAGCGATCCATGTCCGCAAGCGATCTGAAACCCGAAATCAGCTTTGCCGATTTCGACAAGGTCGACATCCGTGCCGGCACCATCGTCGAGGCGGAACCCTATCCCGAGGCGCGCAAGCCGTCGATCAAGCTCAGGATCGATTTCGGCGCGCCGCTCGGCATCAAGAAATCTTCGGCGCAGATCACGAAGCACTATGAACCGGCCGACCTCGTCGGTAAGCAGGTCATGGCCGTGGTGAATTTTCCGCCGCGCCAGATCGGCAAGTTCATGTCGGAAGTCCTGACGCTCGGCTTTCCCGACGAAGAGGGCGAAGTCGTGCTCGGCGCGATCGACAAGCGCGTGCCGGATGGCGGGCGGCTGTTCTGAGCTCGACTAGCAGCCGCCGACGTCTCCCAGTTCCGCAAGTCCGCAGGCGACGCCGCCGATCACGTCGGTGACGGTGTTGAGGGAGTTGGCCATTCCGCGCGCCGCCGATTCCGCGGCACGCGTCGATCGCCAGCCCTGCGGCGTCAGGACGAAATGATCTTCGATCACTTCGCTTTGCGTCGCGTTCGCATCGTCCAGGAAGGCTTGCATGATGTCTCCCTGGATCGAGTTGCCCAGAATGCCTTGCATCGCGCGCGACATGCCCATCTGCATGGTCAGCACGCGCGTGCATCGGTAGCCGCCATCGGCTGCCGTTGAACAGCCCTGTTTGCGGACGCTGATGATCCGCATTTCGACCGACGTTTCGGGGATCAGGCCGTAGGTGAACGATCCGTCGCGCGCGCTCGTGCCGTACTGGCTGTATTCGCGCGCGACCGCGAGAGCGATCTCGTCTTCCGTCGGCTCGGGATAGGTCGCCGGAACGACGAGGACGCCATTGGCATCGGCCAGGCTGCGCTCGTAGGGCGAGAAACCGGCAAGCAGTTCCTGCCGCTGGAAATGAGCTGCGCGGTCGCCCAGGGCTTCCGCGATCTGCGGGTTGTCGTCATCCACGCCGGCGATCACATGGCTTTCCATCAAGGCGTCGAAGGCGGGTTTTTCTTCCGTCGCGGCGATCATCGCCGCCAGATCTGCGGCATGCATGCCGACGTCGTTGCCGCGCCGCTCGGCAAATGCCGCCATCGCGGCGGCGACCTGCGGTCGATCCTGATACCGTCCATAATCCAGCATGAAGCGGCCATACCAGCGCCGGCCCGCCTCGATCGCGGCAAGGCCACTGCCGAACCCCTCGATGGCTTGCGCTTCGCGCGCCATAAGCGTCGTCAGGATACCGTCCTCGATCCCGCGTGTCTCCGCGATGATCGCGTCGCGCGCGGCCGGCTCCATGTCGGCGAAGACGGGGGCGAGTTCGTCGGTTGCCTGTGCCAGGGATGCGAGCGTCGCGACTTCTTGTCGTTCGGCCGAGACGGTGGCGAGCCTCGCTTTGGCGAAACTCGGTCCTGACGCGCGCCGGGCTGCAACGAGAGCCTCGTTGAAGCGCTGCAGGTCGCCCGGCATCAGCGCGGCAAGCTGCGTCTCGCCTTCCGGCCCCAGCGCGACCGCAGTCGCATAGGCTGCCGGTGAGGCTTCGGCCACCGAGGCGAGCGCATTGTCGCGCCACGCGCGCGCGGCGCGAACCGCCGACAATTGCTGCATCACGCCGTCGAACGGATAGGTGCCTTCGCGCGCGCCGAGCGCATGGGTTGCGCCCTGCGACCAGCGCATCGCGCGGCGGATGATCGGGTTCTGCAGGCAGCCGCGATTGATGCGTTCGTCGATGGTCTTCCGCTCGGCGTCGGCCATTGCGTCGAACGGCTTGCCGGCGAATGCGATGAAACGCGGGTGGTCGAGAAGATTGATTGCCTTTTGCTGGATGATGTCGGCGCCCATGCGCATGACGAGCGCTTCGGGATAATCGTCGTGGAGCAGGCGCATCCAGCCGACCGCCTCGGTGCAGAATGCCGAGAGTTCGGGAGCGGGGAAGTCCTGCGCTGCATAGGGCCAGTCCCAGATGTCGCGGCCATTGGGAAAGGTGTCGACCCAGGCGAGAACCGCATCGAGGCCATCGCTGCGCTCCGTGCGGGTCAAAGTGAACGGTTCGCAACTCGCGCCGTCGAAGCTGCCGGTGATGGTCTGCCCTGTCTCGTCCAGACTGAACGTGCCTGAACTGAACGTCATGCCGGGAACCGATTTGTCGATCCGCGACCCGATGAGAACCATTTGCCAGCTTCGCGGGTCTTCCGTGCCCGCGACGTCGAAGCCGCCGCGCTTGATCGCGTCGAGCGGTCCGCTTTCCGCCGTCCAGGCCGACATGAACCCGACTACGGTTCCGGCAAACCCGGCATCGAAGACGAATTCGATCGGGCCTTCGCGCCCTGCGAGCCGACAGTTGAACGTTCCGCGCCAGAAGCCGATCAAGGCGTGCGGCGCTTCGCCCGGTGCTGCCAGAAGCGCGCCGGCACTCTTGCGCGCGGCATCGACGAGTGTGGCAAGTTCGGCGCGCGTGGCCGTCCAGTCGCGTGGCGGCCGGCCGGCCTGGCTGTTCATCCAGTCGATCCAGCCGACGTAATGCTCGCCCATGCAGGCGATATCGATGCCGCACCGCTCCAAGTCGCGCTGGCGGCGCTCCAACTGCCGGGCAAAGCGCTGGATGCGCTGCGGGCGTCCCTGGTTCGCCGCCGCGTGCGCGTCGATCAGGTCGGCAAGTTCGCGATCGAGCAGGACAAGCGGGGGATGTGCGCAGAGCGTCGTGTGGGCGGGCGTGGCAGCCGAAGCGCAGTCGACCGTCCCGGCTGCCGATGTAGCGGGCGTGCCGATCCAGAGGAAGACGAACGCAAGAAAGGCAAATCCGCATCTCATGACACGAACCGATCCGTTGCGGATGATGGGCGAGAATGTTCTGCGGCGCCGGCACGGTCAATCGGCGCGGCTCTAGCCTTTTGGAGCTAAAGAGGATGAAGTCCGTGCTCGGCGCGATCGACAAGCGCGTGCCGGATGGCGGGCGGCTTTTTTAGCCGTCCTCCTCACGTCGCGACCGGGCGGTGTGCCAGTCGCGGTCGATCCTGCCTTCCTCGGCCTTGTGGAAATATTGCGAGCAGACCAGCCAGCCCTTGAGCGGGCGCAGGAGCGCGGCGCAGCAGGCGACGATCAGCGGCAGGGTGGTGATCACATGCACCCAGATCGGCGGTTCGAAATTGACCTGAATCCATACCGCGAAGGCGAGTGCGGGGACGCAGGCGAGCGACATGGCGAAGAAGGCCGGGCCGTCGGCCGGGTCGGCGAAGGAATAGTCGAGGCCGCAGACCTCGCAGCGCGGGGCGAGCGTCAGGAAGCCGTCGAACAGGTGCCCCTTCTGGCATTGCGGGCAGCGGCCCAGAATGCCGGTCTTCATCGGATTGTCGGTCGGATTGTAGGTCGTGTCGGTCATCGTCTTGCACTTTGCTGGCCATGACGGCTCGCATATCCGTGGCAGACATCGTTCGCCGCAACAATGCGGCAAGTCACCCTGCGGCAATCTAGCAGGTTTCGCGCCCTAGCGCGTCCTAGGCCGGCACGCGGATCACCGCGCGCAGGCCGCCCAGCGGGCTGTCGCCCAGCTTGATGTCGCCGCCATGCGCGCGGGCGATGTCGCGGGCGATGGAGAGGCCGAGGCCGGTGCCGCTGGCGTCCTGGTTGCGGGCCTCGTCAAGCCGCACGAAGGGCTTGAATACGTCCTCGCGGCGCTCTTCGGGAATGCCCGGTCCGTTGTCGTCGACCGTCACGGTCAGCGATCCTGCCGAGTGGACGGCTGCGATCTCGACCTTCTTGGCATAGCGGAACGCGTTGCCGACGATGTTGGACAGGAGCCGCGAGAAGGCGATCGGCCGCACGGTGATCTCCGGCCGGCCGGACAGCCGCGTCGTCAGCTTGCGCTTGCGCAGCTTGGCCTCGGCCTCAAGCTTGCCGAGGAATTCCTCGAGGTCGAAGAAGCCGGTATCCTCCGACGCATCGCCTTTGGCGAAGGCGAGGTAGCCTTCCAGCATCGACTGCATGTCGTCGATGTCCTGCTCCATCGGCTTGGTGTCCATCTTGGACCCGGCCAGCGCGAGCTGCAGCTTGAAGCGGGTCAGGATGGTGCGCAGATCGTGGCTGACGCCGGTGAGCATCGCCGTGCGCTGCTCGATCTGGCGCTCGATGCGCTCGCGCATCAGGATGAAGGCCTTGCCGGCGCGGCGCACCTCGTCGGCCCCGCGCGGGCGGAAATCGGTCGGCATCGGCCTGCCCTTGCCGAAGCTTTCAGCAGCTTCGGCAAGCTGCAGGATCGGGCGGATCTGGTTGCGCAGGAAGGCGATGGCGATGGCGAGCAGCACCAGCGACGTGCCGCCCATCCACAGAAGGAAGATGTGCGTGTTCGACGCGTAGGTCTGCGATCTTCGGGCGAAGACGCGCAGCACCTTGTCCTGCAGTTGCACGCGGATCTCGACGACGTTGGAATTGCCGACCGTGTCGAGCCAGAAGGGACGGTTGATCTGGCGGTTGATCTCCTGGCTGAGAAAATGGTCGAGGATCGAGAAGAACGGTTTCGGCCCGGGCGCGGGCAGGGGATCGGGCGGCAGGAGATCGACCTTCAGCCCCAGCCGCTCCTGCGCGATGCGGATCGCGTTCGCGTAGTTGTCGCCCGGCGGATAGGTCTCGATCATGTCGATGATCGCGGCGATGTCGCGCGTGACGCCGGCCGAAAGGCGCATCGTCACCGTCTGCCAGTGCCGCTCCATGAAGACGAAGGCGACGATCGACTGGAACAGGATCATCGGCGCGATGACGATGATCAGCGAGCGCGCGTAGAGGCGCTTGGGCATGTAGCGGGCGACACGGCGGGCCGTGCGCTGCCAGAGCGCGATCACGCTTTCGCCGAAGCTGGGCGCCGTCTCGCGCCTTTCGCCTTCCCGTTCCGTGATGTCCGAACTCGCCATCGTCACCTACCGCTCGTCCTCGACTGTAGGACAGGGCGAGGCGAAGCTCAAAGAAAAGCCGAGCGTCCTATTCGACGCTCAGCCTGTAGCCGATGCCGCGCACGGTCTGCAGCCAGATCGGGTTGGACGGGTCCTTCTCGATCTTGCGGCGCAGGCGGTTGATCTGGACGTCGATCGTGCGCTCGCCGACTTCCGAGCCGTCGCCGACGAGTTCGTGGCGCGGGATCGTCTCGCCGGCGCGCTCGGCGAACATTGCCAGGATTTCCTGCTCGCGATCGGTCAGGCGCAAAAGCTCGCCGCCGCGCTTCAGTTCGCGCCGGGTGATCTGGAAGGTGTAGGGGCCGAAGACGATCTGCTCGACCTTGGGCGTCGTCAGCGGGCCGCCGCGACGCAGGATCGCGTTGACGCGCAGGATCAGCTCGCGCGGATCGAAGGGCTTCGGCAGGTAGTCGTCGGCGCCGGCTTCCAGACCCTCGACGCGGTTGTCGGTCTCCGACAGCGCGGTCAGCATCAGGATCGGTACGTCCTTTTCCTCGCGCAGCGACTTGGTCAGTTCGACGCCGGTCTCGCCCGGCATCATCACGTCGAGCACGATCAGGTCGAAATCGAGCCCGGCCAGCTTGCGGCGGGCTTCGGCCGCGTCGCCCGCGGCGGTGACGCGAAAACCGTTCTCGCCCAGATATTGCTCGAGCAGGCTGCGGATGCGCGTGTCGTCGTCGACGATGAGCAGATGCGGGGCATCGTCATCCAGAATGGAAGTGGTCTCGGTCATGAATGCTCCCTTCGATCCCCGCCCGAAAGTCGTTTTCTATCGCGTTGCTTCCGGTTCGGCGACCGCTTTATCCTGCACGTTTCCGGCGGCGTCGGGAAGCTGTTCGATCTGGGCGCGCAGGTCGGGATCGACCATCGATTTCAGGAAGGTCTCGACCGTCTCGCGATCCTGCATGTCCAGGCGCGTCAGTGCATTGGCGATACGGCGGGACTGTGGCGCGGCCAGCGCAAGCGCGAGGTCGCGACCCTTAGCGGTCGGATAGAGCTCGCGCTGGCGCCGGTCGCGCAGGCCCTGGATCTGGACGATGTAGCCGGTGTCGATCAACTGTTTCAGCACCCGCGCAAGGCTCTGCTTGGTGATCTTGAGCACGTCCAGCAACTCGGCGACCGTCAGGCCCGGTATGCGGTTGACGAAGTGGACGACGCGGTGATGCGCGCGCCCGAACCCGTAGGTCGCCAGCAACTGGTCGGGATCGGAGGTGAAATCGCGATAGGCGAAGAAGAACAGCTCGATCATCGGGAAATCGATGCCGTCGTCGACCGTCAGCGGGGTGCGGATCGCCTTGGCCGTCTCGGCCGGTTTCTTCGCCATCATCGTTCGGTCATTCTACCAGATTTGAAATTTATGTCAGCCTTGTTGACATAAATTGCACGGCCTTGTAATTTTTGCCAATCTTTTCGCCAATTGACGAACGAAAAGGCAAGTCGAAGCGGATTTTTCTGGAACTTCCTTCAATTTGCCACGCCGTCGCGCCAATGCGGACGAAACGCGACAGGACAAGAAACGCAGCTCTCAACGATCAGGGCAAAGGCCCGCGGGAGGTTATCATGGCATCCGTTCCCTTCGACCAACTGGACGGCCATATCTGGATGAACGGCGAATTCGTCAAATGGGCGGACGCCAAGATTCACGTGCTGACCCACGGCCTCCACTATGCAAGCGCCGTGTTCGAGGGCGAGCGGGCCTATGGCGGCGAGATCTTCAAGCTGACCGAGCACACCGAGCGCCTGCACGAATCCGCGCGCCTGCTCGGCTTCAAGATTCCCTATTCGGTCGGCGAGATCGACGACGCCTGCCGCGAGCTTCTGAAGAAGCAGGGTTTTCAGGACGCCTATGTCCGCCCGATCGCCTGGCGTGGCTCGGAGATGATGGGTGTTTCGGCGCAGTCGAACCGCATCAACTGCGCGATCGCGATCTGGCAGTGGCCGAGCTATTTCGACCCCGAGCAGAAGCTCAAGGGCATCCGCCTCGACCTCGCCGAATATCGCCGCCCCGATCCGCGCACCGCGCCGTCGAAGTCGAAGGCTGCCGGCCTCTACATGATCTGCACGCTGTCCAAGCACGCGGCCGAGGCCAAGGGCTATGCCGATGCGCTGATGCTCGATTGGCGCGGCCGCGTCGCCGAGGCCACCGGCGCCAACGTCTTCTTCGTCAAGGACGGCCAGATCCACACACCGGACCCGGACTGCTTCCTCGACGGCATCACGCGTCGCACGGTCATCGACCTCGCCAAGCGCCGCGGCCTCGAAGTCGTCCAGCGCGCGATCCAGCCGGAGGAGATGGAAGGCTTCACCGAGTGCTTCCTCACCGGCACCGCCGCCGAAGTCACGCCCGTCTCCGAAGTCGGCCCCTACCGCTTCACGCCGGGCGAGATCTCGCGCAATCTGATGAACGACTATTCCGCGGAAGTGCAGCCCAAGCACGCCATCGCGGCGGAGTAGGGCGGAGCATGTCATTCCGGAATTCGGTCCGCGCGAAGCGGGGACCGAATATCCGGAACCCACTCCGTGCGATTTCCACCTGGGCATTACGGTCACGGAATGGTTCCCGCATACGGGCTCGCCGCTTCGCGTCGCACCCGTTGCGGGATGACGCAAGTCGAGCGAGCACCTCCACCCTTGCAATCCGCCCTCATTCTCCTCAGGTAGAGCCCGGCTAAGAGGAGACCATCATGGGTGAGATGAGAGCGGGGATCGTCCCCGTCACGCCGTTCCAGCAGAACTGCACGATCCTGTTCGACGAGGCGACGAAGCGCGGCGTCGTCGTCGATCCGGGCGGGGACGTCGAGACGCTGACGAAGGTCATTGCCGAAAACGGACTGACGATCGAGGCCATCTGGCTGACGCATGGCCATCTCGACCATGCCGGCGGCGCGATGGAATTGAAGGCAGCGCTCGGCGTCGACATCGTCGGCCCGCACGAGGCCGACGCGCCGCTTCTCGCCCGCATCGCCGACCAGGCGCGCAACTACGGTATCGAGGGCCTCGCCAACTGCACGCCCGACCGGTATCTGACCGAGGGCGAAAAAGTCTCGTTCGGCGACCACGAGTTCGAGGTGCTGCATTGCCCCGGCCACGCGCCCGGCCACGTCGTCTACTACAACCGCGCCGCCAGCTTCGCCCATGTCGGCGACGTGCTGTTCGCCGGCTCGATCGGCCGCACCGACCTGCCCGGCGGCGACCACGACACGCTGATCCGCTCGATCAAGGAAAAGCTCCTGCCGCTCGGAGACGAGATCGGCTTCATCTGCGGCCACGGTCCGGGCGGACGGTTTGGTGAGGAACGGCGCAATAATCCGTTTTTGGTGTGAGGCGGGGTGGGTTTTTTCGAAGAAGACCCCCACCCTCTATCCCTCCCCACAAGGGGGAGGGAGGGCATCCACGTCGCGTCCAATTGTCGAAACTTGGTGCCAGGCGGAAGGCATCTGCGCGACGCTGACGGACTCCCTCCCCCTTGTGGGGAGGGATAAAGGGTGGGGGTAAATTCAAATAAACCGCGCCCTCAAACCTCACCACCACCCCACAAAAAAGCCCGCCAATCGGCGGGCTTTTTCGTCAATTCCTGAAATCTCAGTTCGCTTCGCAGAACCGGCGGACGCCGTCATAGCCGACGAAGGTGCCGGTGTTCGGATCGAACGAGCGGTAGCGGTCCGAGCAGTAGCGGTACCAGTCGCGGGTCCACGGCTCGAAGCTCGAATAGCGCTCGACATAGACCGGGCGGGGCTCTTCGTAGACGCGGACGGGGCGCTGGTAGACGGGGCGGGGGGCGTAGTAGCCGCCATCGTAATAGCGCTCGCGGTAGACGGGGCGGTTGGCCGAGCCGGCGATCAGCGCGCCGGCGGCAAGGCCGAGGACGCCGGCGGCGACGACATCGCCGCCATTGACGCGGTCGCGGTGGCGCCAGCGCTCGCCGGCATTGGCGGGGATTGCGGCGGTGAGCGCCGTGACTGCAACGAGTGCGGAGACGGCGGCTGTCTTCACAATGCGGTTCATCGTTCTACTCCTGACCGGCCCAAACACATCCATCGCCGGCGTTGCGTAAAGATTTAAGTCTCTTTCGATGAACGGATGCTGAACGGCAAATCACGGATGAAAACGCATGGAAAGGCCCCGCGAAGCAGGCTTCGCGGGGCTCGAAACTTGACGACTTCAACCAACGGTGAGGTTGACGGCCTTCGGGCCCTTGCCGCGCTTGTCCGGCTCGGTTTCGAAGCTCACCTTCTGCCCGTCCTCCAGGCCCTGCAGGCCCGAGGCCTGTACGGCGGAGATGTGGACGAACACGTCCTTTTGCCCGTCATCCGGCGTAATGAAGCCGAAGCCCTTGGCGTGATTGAAGAATTTGACTGTTCCACTCTGCGGCATGGGAAGGTTCCTCATCTCCCGGGATTGCATCAGGGGTGTTCGGCCCCATGACATAAGGGCGCGCCGGCGCCCGGCGCTTGATTGGGCAGTGCTCTTTTTGAGGGAGAAGGAAACAGGGCGGTGCGCGGGGTTGAAGTCCCCCATTCTTTTCGCGGTCGAGCCGGATGGACTTTGCGAGCGATCATGGTCGTCTGGTCTGTCGATCCGGTCATTCTATTCCAGTCTCCGGGCCGGCAATTGCCCGAACGTCAAGACTGTCCCGCATTTTGATACACTCGGCAAGAAAAAGTTTCCTGCACGTGTGAAGCAAATCCGACCGACAAAAAAAGCGCCGCTGCGGGCGGCGCTTCGTCGTTCCCTGCAGCGATGCTGCGAAGGGATCAGGCTTCCTGAAGGTTGACGGCCTTCGGGCCCTTGCCCATGCGGTCCGGCTCGACGTCGAACGTGACCTTCTGGCCGTCGACGAGGGTGCGCAGGCCGGACTTTTCGACGGCCGAGATGTGGACGAACACGTCCTTAGCGCCGTCGTCCGGCGTGATGAAGCCGAAGCCCTTGGTGGTGTTGAAGAACTTAACGGTGCCGCTCTGGCTGCTCATGTGGGACTCCTATGCCCTGATTGTGGTGTGCGTCCGCCGTTCGGTTGCGGTCGCGGTCGTCGAGAGTTCACGAAATCGGGGAAAGGTCGTCCAAAACGTTCCAGTCTCCGGGCCGTCAAATACCCGAACGCATATTGCATGGCATGGAACGGCGGCCAAGGCAAGGTATGGTTGAATCCATGCCTTGGCCGCCGTTGCGTCACTGACCCGGTGCGGATGCCGGTATCGTCGTCACGTAGCGCTCGCCGCGAAGGCCCCTCCAGGTGCTGAACATCATCAGTACCAGGAGGACGGCGAAGGGCAGGCCCGTCGCCACGGCTGCCGATTGCAACGCGGCCAGGCCACCGCTCAAGAGGAGCGTGATCGCAACCAGTCCTTCGAACGAGGCCCAGAAGACGCGCTGCGCGGTTGGCGCGTCGACCTTGCCACCGGCGGTGATGGTGTCGATCACCAGCGACCCCGAATCCGACGAGGTGACGAAGAAGATGATGACGAGCACGATGCCGACGAACGAGACGATCTGCGTCAGCGGCAGTGCGTTGGCCATGATGAACAGCTTCAGGTCGTCCGAGGCCTCGGCAACCAGCGCGTTGCCGGCGACGGCGACCTGATCGATCGCGGTGCCGCCGAAGGTCGACATCCAGATGATCGACAGGACGGTGGGCACGATCAGGACGCAGGTCATGAATTCGCGCACCGTGCGTCCGCGCGAGACGCGGGCGATGAACATGCCGACGAAGGGCGACCAGGAAATCCACCACGCCCAGTAGAACGTCGTCCAGCCATGCAGGAAGTTGACATCCTCGCGGCCGAACGGGTTGGCCAGCGGCAGGAGGTAGGTGACGTAGGACACCGTGTTCTGGAAGAAGCCGGTGACGATCACCAGCGTTGGCCCGGCCAGCAGGATGAACAGGAGCAGGGTAAGAGCCAGCGCCATGTTGATTTCCGACAGGCGCTTCACGCCCGCTTCCAACCCGGCCACGACCGAGACCAGCGCGATGGCCGTGATGACGACGATCAGGATGACCTTGTTGCCGTCCGTCGCCGGAATGCCGAACAGGAATTCGATGCCCGCCATCGCCTGTTCGGCGCCGAAACCGAGCGAGGTGGCGAGCCCGAAGAGAGTGGCGAAGACGGCGAGCGTGTCGATGATGTGGCCCGGCCAGCCCCAGACGCGCTCGCCCAGAAGCGGATAGAAGACCGAGCGCAGCGTCAGCGGCAGGCCGCGATTGTACGAGAAGAAAGCGAGCGACAGCGCGAGAACGGCGTAGATCGCCCAGGGGTGAAGGCCCCAGTGATAGATGGTTGCGGCCATTGCGAGGCTTTGTGCCGCGGCTGTGTCACCTTCAGCGCCGCCAAGCGGAGCCCAATCGGTGCGAACGCCGTTTTCGACCGTAACGCCGCCGAGTGCGGCCTGGTAGTGACCGAGCGGTTCGGAAACGCCGAAATACATGAGGCCGATGCCCATGCCGGCCGCGAACAGCATCGAGAACCAGCCGAGATAGCTGTAGTCGGGCCTTGCATCGGCGCCGCCGAGGCGGATGGAGCCGAGCGGCGTGACGATGAGGGCAAGGCTGAACAGCACGAACAGATTGCCCGCGATCATCAGCAGCCAGTCGAAATTGTCGGTCAGCCAAGGCCGCAGCCAGGCGAAGAAATCCCCGGTCGTCACCGGGAACAGCAGTGTGAGGATTACGAAGACGACCACCACGCCGCCCGAGATCGCAAAGACCGGGTTGTGAATATCCAGTCCGAAGACCTGAATGTTGTCTTGTCCGACCTCGTAGTCGATATCATCGACCGTGACGGTGCTTTTATTTGGTTCTTCTTCCATGGATCGGTCCCCGTCTTCAGTTCCTTGCTCGGAGGTATACTCTGTCAGCAAGCTGGAATGCACAGCTTCCGCTGCGGCATATCGTGACGGTATCTGATCAACCTGAAAGAAAGCCGGCGAAAGCGCGATGGCACGGGAACCTAACGCGCTGACGCCTCATTTCAACGATAATTCTAGCCGGCGGTGAAAATCGGCTCAGAGAAGCGACGCGGTGAAGCGCTGGATTCGGCTGCAGGCCTCTTCCAGCAAGGCTTCCGACGTCGCGTAGGAGATGCGGAAATTCGGGCCGAGGCCGAAGGCCGAACCATGGACGACGGCGACGCCTTCCTGTTCGAGAAGCGCCGAGACGAAGTCTTCGTCGGTCTCGATCAACTTGCCATCCCGCGTCTTCTTGCCGATCGTGCCTTCGCAGGACGGATAGACGTAGAACGCGCCTTCCGGCACCGGGCAGGAAATGCCCTTGGCCTGGTTCAGCATCGAGACGACGAGGTCGCGGCGGCCCTGGAAGATGTCCTTGTTCTTCGCCACGAAGTCCTGCGGCCCGTTCAGCGCCTCGACCGCCGCCCACTGCGCGATGGTGCAGGCGCCGGAGGTCTGCTGGCCCTGGATCATGTCCATCGCCTTGATCAGCGCGATCGGACCGGCCGCATAGCCGATGCGCCAGCCGGTCATGGCGTAGGCCTTGGAGACGCCGTTCATCGTCAGCGTGCGCTCGTTGAGCTTCGGCTCGACTTCGGCGATCGTCTTGAAGACGAAGTCGCCATAGGTCAGGTGCTCGTACATGTCGTCCGTCAGCGTCCACACATGCGGATGCTTCAGCAGCACGTCGGCGATGGCGCGCAGCTCGGCCTCGGTATAGGCCGCGCCGGACGGATTGGACGGCGAGTTCATCAACAGCCACTTGGTCTTCGGCGTGATCACCTTTTCCAGCGCCTCGGCGGTCAGCTTGAAGCCGTTGTCGATCGAGGTTTCGGCGAAGACCGACGTGCCGCCGCAGATCGCGACCATCTCCGGGTAGGAGACCCAGTAGGGGCGGGGGATGATGACCTCGTCGCCGGCGTTCAGCGTCGCCATGAAGGCGTTGAACAGGATCTGCTTGCCGCCGGTGCCGACGATGGTCTGCTCGGGCGTATAGTCGAGATTGTTCTCGCGCTTGAACTTGGCCGCGATGGCCTTGCGCAGTTCGGGAATGCCGGAGACCGGCGGATACTTGGTCTCGCCGCGGCGGATCGCCTCGACGGCGGCATCCTTGATGTTGTCCGGCGTGTCGAAATCGGGCTCGCCGGCGCCAAGGCCGATGACGTCGCGACCCTGCGCTTTCAGTTCGCGCGCCTTCTGCGTCACCGCGATGGTCGCGGACGGCTTCACGCGGGAAAGGGCATCGGCAAGAAAGGCCATGGTCATTCGTCTCCGGCTCGTTTTCAGCCGCCTGTCGCGGCCGCCGGCTTAATGAATGATCCGGCGTCGAATCGCAAGGCTCGACGGTTGGACCAGTCATCCGCGATTAACGCCTGCTTAGCCTTGTGCAATTAAGCTTCGCGGGAAGTTTGTCGCCCAGGGGAGGGCCGTTCTCTTGGCCCGCAGTCTCGGCCTGCCGCACATCATGCGCGAAGCCGACGGCACCGCCGTCGGCCACTGGGGACCTTATGTCCTCAAGACCGCCTTCCAGCCGATCTTCGCCTTCGAGCCCGACGGCTTGAAGCAGCGGGCATTCGAAGGGCTGATCCGGCCCTTCCGCGATGGCCAGGCGACGTCTCCCGGGCAGTTCTTCGCCGCCATTCCGAGCATCGACCGTCTGCGCGTCGAGGCGCTGGCGCGCGATCTTCACATCCTCAATGCGGGGACGGCGTTCGGGCCGCAGGTGACGCTGTTCATCAATTTCGACCCCTCGCTCTTTTGCGAAAAGCCGGTGGTCGACACGGCGCTGCATGAAATGCGGATCGTGCTGGGCGAGGCGGGCCTGCCATTCGAGAACATCGTCTGCGAGGTGACGGAGCAGCCCTCCGGCTCGGCCGCCGCGCTGCAGGATTTCGTCGCCGCGCTGCGCCGCGAGGGCTACCGAGTGGCCGTCGACGACTACGGTGCCGAAAGCTCCGACATGGAGCGCGTCAAGCAGTTGCGGCCCGACATCGTCAAGTTCGACGCCAAATGGGTAGCCCGTCTGATGGATTCCCATCCCGGCGTCACCTTGCTTAAGGTCATGGTCGGGGAATTTCGGCGGCAGGGCATCGTGACCGTCTTCGAGGGCATCGAGGAAAACCGGCAGCTCGACGTGGCGCATGAAGTGGGTGCGTCGATGGTCCAGGGCTTCGTCCTCGCACGGCCCGAACTGTCGCCGACGAGCTTTCGGCTCGAAGTCGACGAACCCGCAATGGCCTCGCTTCCCGCAGAGCCGGCATCGGAAACGCCAATCGTCGTCGACGCTCCTGTCGTCGCGCGCAAGCCGCAGGGCCGGGTCTTCGGTCGGCGGGGGCTGACATGACCCGTTTCGCGGACCTCGGCGACCATGTCGCGGCGGCGATCCTCCATGACGAGATCGGCCTTGCCATCGGTCATTTCGACGGTCACGTCCTGCGCTCCGCCTACCAGCCGATCTATCGCCTGCAGAGCGGGCGGCTTTCGGTCGTGGGCGCGCGGGCGCTGGTGCGGCCGAGCCGCGACGGGCGGCCGGCGCTGCCATCGCGCTTCTTCGAGCGGCTGCGCGGCGAGGACCGGCTGACTTTCGAATGTCTGTGCCAGACGTTGCACATCGCGAACCTCCCCTATGTCGATCTCGATACGGCGACGCTTGCGCTGCGGCTCGACCAGATGCCGCGCGACATGCTCGACGCCGCGCTGGCGCTCTTGCGCCTGGCGACGGACGAGCTTGAGGAGGAGGGCTACGATCCGCCCCGCATCTGGTGCGAGTTTCCGGCCACGCCTATGGCGGCCGAACAGGCGGTCGCGGTGCGCGCGCACGGATTTCGCGTCGCGCTGTGCGATTTCGGGCCTGAACCTGCGGGCATCGCGGCGGCGATGGCGGCGACGCCCGACTATATCCGCCTCGACGGCACGTGGTTCCGCACGGTGGCGCGGGCGCCCGAGGCACGCACGCTGCTCGCGCGGCTGACGGCGCTGCTTCACGCGCAGGGCATCGAGGTTCTGGCCGACGGGGTGGAGACGACGCCGCAATTCGAGGCGGCGCTCGATGTCGGCGCGGACATGTATCAGGGCTTCCTCTTGGCGCCGCCTTTCCTGGCCGGTTCCGCCTTCACCCAGCGCCCGCTGCGCCTGCCCGAACTGTTGCGCCCGCACGGCAAGGTCATCCCGCTGCGGCGTCCCGCCTGAGCGGTTCCATCAGGCGAAATCATCGATCCATCACCGGCAGGGGCTCGCTTGACGCGTCGCGGCTTGGCAATCTCGCTTCGAACCAGCGGAGAGCGACATGCTGACCCTTTACGGAATGACCGACAGCGGCAATTGCTACAAGCCGCGCCTCCTGCTCGCCAAGCTGCGCGTGCCCTTCCGCCATGTCGAAATTTCGACCGTCGACGGCGGCACGAGAACGGCCGACTACCTGGCCAGAAACCCCAACGGCAAGGTTCCGCTGCTCGAATTCGAGGATGGGCGGACGCTGGCCGAAAGCAACGCGATCCTGCTGCACCTGGCCGAAGGCACGCGCATTCTGCCGACCGACGCCTACGAGCGCGCGCTCGCCTATCAATGGCTGTTCTTCGAGCAGTACAGCCACGAGCCGCAGATAGCGGTGCGCCGGTCGCTCATCAAATATCCGCATCTGGCCGCAGCGGCGAGCGAGAAGCGGATGGCGGCGCTTCTCGACGGCGGAAACAAGGCGCTCGCCGTGATGGAGCAACGGCTTGCGCGCGCGCCATTCTTTGCCGGCGAAGGGCTCTCCGTCGCCGACATCGCGCTTTATGCCTACACCCACGATGCCGAAAGCGCCGGTTTCGAATTGGCGCGGTTTCCTTTCGTTTCGGCGTGGCTTGCGCGCGTCGCAGCCGATGAGGGCCATGTCGAAATCGGTTGGAAACCTGCCTGAAAGCTAGGCAAACTGCGCAACTGCGCAGCTTTTCTGTTGACTCTTAGCCGATTTCGGGAAATTTCGTTTCCAGTTTCACCGGATAACAGCAAAACTGTTGTCCGGTTGTCACAAACCGCCGATAGTGCGGTTCGCGGAAGTAACCTTTCGCCAACAAACGGGAGCGAAACATGTCCATGAAAGCCTACGCGGCGGGTCTTGCCGCCACCTTTACCCTTCTGTCCGCCACGACCGCGCTCGCCCAGACGCAGATCGACTGGTGGCACGCCATGACCGGCGCCAACAACGAAGTCGTCGACACGCTGGCCGCCGAATTCAACGACAGCCAGGACGAGTACAAGGTCGTTCCGGTCTTCAAGGGCACCTATCCCGAGACGCTCAATGCGGGCATCGCCGCATTCCGCGCCAACCAGGCGCCGCACATCATCCAGGTCTTCGACGTCGGCACCGGCGTCATGATGGCTGCCGAAGGCGCCGTGAAGCCGGTCGCCGACATCCTGTCGATGGGCGGCACCGAGTTCGACAAGTCGCAGTATCTGGCCGGCATCGCCGCCTACTACTCGCGTCCGGACGGCACCATGCTGTCCTTCCCCTACAACTCCTCCTCGCCGATCCTCTACTACAACAAGGACGTGTTCGAGGAAGCCGGCCTCGACCCGGAGACCCCGCCCGCGACCTGGCCGGAAGTCTTCGAAGCCGCCAAGACGATCAAGGAATCGGGCGCTGCACCGTGCGGCCTGACCTCGACCTGGCTGACCTGGATCGGCCTTGAGAACTTCGCCGCCTGGAACAACCTGCAATACGGCACCAACGAGAACGGCCTGGCCGGCACCGATGTCGAGCTGAAGATCAATGAAGGCCAGTTCGTCACCCATTTCCAGAATTTCGCCGACCTCGCCGCCGACGACACGTTCCGCTATGGCGGGCGCACCTCGGAAGCCAAGCAGCTCTTCCTGTCGGGCGAATGCGCGATCATGACCGAATCCTCTGGCGGTCTCGGCGACGTCATCAATTCGGGCATGAATTACGGCCTCGGCCAGCTTCCCTACTATCCGGAAGCCGAAGGCGCCCCGCAGAACACCATCCCCGGCGGCGCGAGCCTCTGGGTGTTCGAAGGCAAGTCGGACGAGGAATATGCCGGCGTCGCGGCGTTCTTCGACTTCCTCTCGCAGACCGAGATCCAGGCCCGCCTGCACCAGGTTTCCGGCTACCTGCCGGTGACGATGGCCGCCTATGAGGCGACCAAGGAGTCCGGCTTCTACGAGGAGAACCCGGGCCGCGAGATCCCGATCACGCAGATGATGGGCAAGGAGCCGACCGAGAATTCGCGCGGCGTGCGTCTCGTCAACCTGCCGCAGGTCCGCGACATCCAGAACGAAGAGTTCGAAAAGATGCTCGCCGGCGAGCAGGACGCGCAGACGGCGCTGAACAATGCCGTCGAGCGCTCCAATGCCGCCATCCAGGAAGCCATCGGCAACTAAGCCGGCTTTCATGAACGACATTGCCGCCCGCGTGGCCGACACGCGGGCGGTGCTTTAAGGGGGAACGTGGCCTCGCGCCGCGTCCCGACCCCCAGAGAGCCCGGCATCGAGAGGAAATTCCTTGTCCCCGCGCGTCGTCTTCCCCAACAAGATCCTGCCCTATGCGCTGCTTTTGCCGCAGCTCGTCATCGTCGGCATCTTTTTCTATTGGCCCGCGAGCCAGGCGCTCTACCAGTCCGTGCTGCGCGAGGACCCGTTCGGGCTGCGCACCACCTTCGTCGGCATGCGCAATTTCCAGCGCGTTCTGGCCGATCCGAATTATCTGAACGCGGTCGAGAACACGGCGATCTTCTCCATCGCCGTCGCCTTTTTCGCCATGTCGATCGCGCTGCTGCTGGCGGTGATGGCGGACAAGATCATCAAGGGTAAGGGCATCTACCGCACCATGCTGATCTGGCCCTACGCCATCGCACCGGCGATCGCCGGCATGGTGTGGCTGTTCATGTTCAACCCCGCGATGGGCACTTTCGCCTTCATGCTGCGCTCGGCCGGCTATGCCTGGGACCCGCTCCTGAAGGGCGACCAGGCGATGATCCTCGTCATCGCGGCGGCGGCGTGGAAGCAGATCTCCTACAATTTCCTGTTCTTCGTCGCCGGCCTGCAGGCGATCCCGAAGACGCTGATCGAAGCCGCCGCAATCGACGGCGCCGGCGAGACCAAACGCTTCTGGACGATCATCTTCCCGCTGCTCGCGCCGACGACCTTCTTCCTGCTCGTCATCAACACGACCTACGCCTTCTTCGACACGTTCGGCATCATCCACGCCGTCACCGGCGGCGGTCCGGGCAAGTCGACGGAGACGCTGGTCTACAAGGTCTATCACGACGGCTTCGTGAACCTGATCCTCGGCGATTCCGCCGCGCAATCCGTGATCCTGATGGTCATCGTCATCGTGCTGACCGCGATCCAGTTCCGCTACGTGGAAAAGAAGGTGCACTATGGCTGAGGCTGCTGCCGTGAACGGCAAATCCACCGCCGCCAAGCTCGGCCGGCGCGAAGAGGGCAACATGCTCGGCGTCTCGCGCATGTCGCGCTACATCGCCCATGCCGTCCTGATCCTGGGCGTCCTCATCGTCGCCTTCCCGATCTACTACACCTTCGTCGCCTCGACCCATTCGCTGCAGACGATCCTGCGGCCGCCGCTGCCGCTCCTGCCGGGCGACCGGTTCTTCGAGAACTACTACCAGACGCTTTTCGGCGGCGTCGGGCGCATCGGCGGCGTGCCCGCCAGCACGCTTCTGTTCAACACGCTGGTGATGGCGCTCGGCATCGCCATCGGCAAGATCGCGATCTCGGTCCTGTCGGCCTTCGCCATCGTCTTCTTCCGTTTCCCCGGCCGGATGGTCTTCTTCTGGATCATCTTCATCACCCTGATGCTGCCGGTCGAAGTCCGCATTTTGCCGACCTACAAGGTGATGGTCGATCTCGGCCTGATCGACACCTATGCCGGCTTGATCCTGCCGCTGATCGCATCGGCGACGGCGACGCTGCTCTTCCGCCAGTTCTTCCTGACGATTCCGGGCGAACTGATCGAGGCCGCGCGCGTCGACGGGGCAGGGCCGTGGCGCTTCTTCAAGGACATCCTGATGCCCCTGTCGAAGACCAACATCGCCGCGCTCTTCGTCATCATGTTCATCTATGGCTGGACGCAGTATCTGTGGCCGCTTCTGGTCACCAACTCCAATTCCATGAACACGATCGTCATCGCGCTGCGCAAGATGATCTCGTTCGCCGATGCCGATACGCAATGGCATCTGGTCATGGTCACCGCCGTCCTCGCCATGCTGCCCCCGATCCTCGTCGTGCTCTTCATGCAGCGCTGGTTCGTCAAGGGCCTGGTCGAAACCGAAAAATAAGAAGGCCGCTCAGATGGCAAATGTCGAACTGAAGAACGTCAAGAAGGTCTATGGCGGCAGCGTCGAGGCCGTGAAGGGCGTGTCGATCTCCATTCCCGATGGCCAGATGTGCGTGCTGGTCGGCCCTTCGGGCTGCGGCAAGTCCACGCTTCTGCGTATGATCGCCGGGCTGGAGACGATCACCGAGGGAACGGTCTCGATCGGCGGCACCGTCGTCAACGACATGGGGCCGGTCGAGCGCGACATCGCGATGGTGTTCCAGAACTACGCGCTCTATCCGCACATGTCGGTCTACGACAACATGGCCTACGGCCTGCGCAATCGGGGCATGGGGAAGGACGAGATCGACCGGCGCGTGCGCGAGGCCGCCGGCACGCTCGGCCTTGCCGACTTCCTGCAGCGCCGTCCGCGCGAACTTTCCGGCGGCCAGCGCCAGCGCGTCGCCATGGGCCGCGCCATCGTGCGCAGCCCCAAGGCCTTCCTCTTCGACGAGCCCTTGTCCAACCTCGACGCCAAGCTGCGCGGCCAGATGCGCGTCGAGATCAAGAGCCTGCAGCGCCGCCTCGGCGTCACCGCCGTCTATGTCACGCACGACCAGGTCGAGGCGATGACGCTCGCCGACACGCTGGTCGTCATGAATGGCGGCCTGGCCGAGCAGATCGACACGCCGATGGCGATCTACGACAAGCCCGCCTCGACCTTCGTCGCCGGCTTCATCGGTTCGCCGGCGATGAACCTGATGACGGCGCGTGTCGCCGATGGCGGGCACGGCCTGACGCTGGCAGGCGGCGGCTCGGTCAAGCCGCGCGACACGGTGCTGCCGGAGATCGGCCGCGAAATCCTGCTCGGGGTTCGCCCCGAGCACATGACCGTGACATCGAGCCGCAGCACCGCCGACCTGACCCTCAAGGTCACCGCCGTCGAAATCCTCGGCGCCGACGTGCTTGCGCACGGACAACCGGCGGACGCCACGCAGGCCGGCGGCGAACTCATCGCGCGGCTGCCGGGCGGCACGCGGGTCGATGTCGGCGACGTCTTGCCGATGGCGATCAATCCGGGCATGGCGCATCTGTTCGACGCCAGCACCGGCAAGCGCATCTGATCATGGGGGAGGGCGCTGCCCCGCCACACAGGCGGGGCTGGCGTCAGGCGACGTTGCGCAGTTTCGTCTCGCGGTCGGTGGTTGCCTGCTTCGGCTTTGCGGCCGGGGCGGCGTCGGCTGCCGCGCGGGCCAGGATCGCGTTCACTTCGTCGATGTCGACATAGTAGTAGCGGGCAAGCTGGACCGGCACGTCGTCGGTCTTGACGCCGCGGCTGGTCATGAAACGGATGGCGAATTCGATCTCGTCATGCTCGACGAGACGGCGCTTGGCGCAATCGTCGACATTTCTGCCCATTCGCGAACCCCCCGCATTGCCTGGAACGTCGGCCTGGAAGATGTTGCGGTCTTCCCGTTCGCCCGATGTTCGGTGAACCATCCTGCGTCGGTGTCACGACGCAAGACGGTCATGACGCGAATCGTTGGCCCCGAGTATGGCGCGTGGGGTCGCAGGTGCAAGAAAGCCGTGGATAAGTTCGAAACTTGTGCACAGCACATCATATCTTCTTGCAACCTTCGCGTGATCCGGTGCAGCCGTCCGCAATCTGCGCTTCGTCCGTGCCCGATCGCCGATTGCCGAACGGCGTCGGCTCGCGTAAGGAATGTGCGGGCGGGACGACAATTCGGGACGAATTCGAAAGAGACGATCTTGGCTGCTGAAAAGACCGTCGCGGCACGCTTGATGGCCGCTTCATTTTTGTCGCTGGCATTCCTGTCCGGCTGCACCTCCACCGGCGATCTCGCCGCCGATCTCCAGGCCGCCGCCGAAGCCGAGATTGCGCTGCCCGAGACGGTCGAGGTCCGCCCGTCGGCCAAGTTCACCGAGGCGGACGTGGCCGTCGATGCCGCCTCCGGCGAGCCGGCCGTCATCGCTTCCGCATTCGCCGGCGCAACGCCATCTTCCGCCCTGCAGGCGGCCATCGTGCCTTCCGGCATCCGGTCCGTCGCGCCGCAGAGCCCCGAACTCGACCAGCTCATCGCCAAATATGCCGCGCATTACGAATTGCCGGTCGAACTGGTGCGCCGCGTGGTCAAGCGCGAGAGCAACTTCAACCCCGGCGCGCGCAACCGCATCTACTGGGGCCTGATGCAGATCCGGCACGACACCGCCCGCACCATGGGCTATCGCGGCTCGGCCGAGGGCCTGCTCGACGCTGAGACGAACCTCAAATACGCCGTCAAATATTTGCGCGGCGCCTATTTGACCGCCGACGGCAACCAGGACCGCGCCGTGCGGTTCTATGCGCGCGGCTATTACTACGACGCCAAGCGCAAGGGCATCCTGCGCGAGACGGGGTTGCGGTCGTAAGCGGACTGGTCCTTCGGACCAGGCATTTTTTCGAAAAGCGACCCCCACCCTCTATCCCTCCCCACAAGGGGGAGGGAGGGCATGCACGTGGCGCCCGACCGTCAAGCTTGATGCCAAACGGAAGAGTTCACGCAGCGTCGGCGACTCCCTCCCCCTTGTGGGGAGGGATAAAGGGTGGGGGTCCCCTTCGAAAAACATTCCCCACAATCACCTGTCACATTGCCGTGACGCCCATGATTTCGCCGTGCGCGCTCCCTACCTCGCTCCCATGAACAGACGCGCCCTTCTCGCCTTCGCCCTCGTCTCCACCCTCGCCATCCCCGCCGTCGCGCAGGACGAGCCCCCGACCTTCGAGACTCTCCTGAACGAGGCCGAAGCCCTCGAGCCCCTCGAAACCGTGATCATTTCCCGCAATGGCGAGATCGTTGCGGAGCGCGGCTATCGCGGCAATTCGGTCACGGACTCCACCAACATCAAGTCGGCCTCGAAATCGATCGTCTCGGCACTCGTCGGCATCGCCATCGACAGGGGCGTGCTGGACGGCCCCGACCAGAAGATCGCGCCGCTCCTTTCCGACGATCTGCCCGGCGACGCCGATCCGCGCGTCCAGGACATCACGATCGGCCATCTGCTCTCGATGCAGGCGGGGCTCGGGCGCACCTCCGGCGGCAATTATGGGCGCTGGGTGTCGAGCCGTAACTGGGTGCGTGCCGCGCTTGCCATGCCGTTCGACGACGAGCCGGGCGGGCGGATGCTCTATTCGACCGGCTCGACGCATCTCCTCTCCGCCATCCTGACGAAGCAGACCGGCCGCTCGACACTCGAACTCGCGCGCGACTGGCTCGGCCCGCTCGACGGTTTCCGCATCGGCTCGTGGGAGCGCGATCCGCAGGGCATCTATCTCGGCGGCAACCAGATGGCGATGACGCCGCGCTCGCTCGCCGCGTTCGGCGAACTGTACCGCAATGGCGGCGAGACGCTGGACGGCGAGCGCCTCGTCTCGGCCGAATGGATCGAGACCTCCTGGCAGCCGCGCACCAATTCGCGCTTCAACGGCGACGGCTACGGCTATGGCTGGTTCCTGCGCGAGATCGCGGGCGCGGACGTCGTCGATGGCTGGGGCTATGGCGGGCAAATGCTCTACATCGTGCCCGAACTCGAATTGACCGTCGTGATGACGTCCGACGAGGCCAGCCCGTCGGCACGCAGCGGCCACCGCAACGATCTGCACGCCCTCCTTGGCGAAATCATCGAGGCCGCGCGACGCGCCGAGAGCTGACGTTCGGGACGATTTGCGTGGACGCGACGAAGGGCGTGCTTGCGCCGCCTGCCGCGAGCGACTACGCAGGGCGAGGGGAGTTGAATTCGCGCTGCGCCGTTCTTCGGCCGTGATCGGGGTCTACCCCTTCCAAACATTTCGCGCGTCACATGTTCCGGCAGGTCGACGTTTCCTCTTGCAGCCTGGAATCCGATGACGTCCCATTCCACGACCCCAGATGCCGTGCAGGCGGCCCGCGCCTGGACCAAGGTCCTCGCCCGCTACCGCGAGCCGAGTACCGCCCGCAGCGCCTTCGAGCTCATCGTGACCATCGTGCCGTTCGTCGCGCTGTGGACCGTGACCGCGCTCTTCGTCGTCGAGGGCCATTACTGGGCGCTCGTGCTGACGATCCCGGCCGCCGGCTTCCTCGTGCGCTTGTTCATGCTGCAGCATGATTGCGGCCACGGCTCGCTCTTCGCCCGCCGCGGTCTCAACGACTGGACGGGCCGCGTCATCGGCGTCCTCACCTTCACGCCCTACGATTACTGGCGCCGCACCCATGCCGTCCACCATGCCACGACCGGCAATCTCGACCAGCGCGGGATCGGCGACATCGACACGCTGACCGTCGCCGAATACCGCGCGCTGTCGCGCTGGGGGCGCACCAAATACTGGCTCTACCGCCACCCGCTCGTCATGTTCGGCATTGGCCCGGCCTGGCTCTTCATCTGCCAGTACCGCCTGCCCTTCGGCCTGATGCGTGCAGGGCTGACGCCCTGGACCTCGACGCTGGCCACAAATCTCGGCATCGCCATCCCCGCCGCGCTTTTGATCTGGCTGATGGGCCTCGGCCCGTTCCTGCTGGTGCAACTGCCGATCACGCTGATGGCGGCGACCGCCGGCGTCTGGCTGTTCTACGTCCAGCACCAGTTCGAGGAAACGCACTGGAGCGAGCAGGAGGACTGGAACTTCCAGCAAGCCGCGCTGCACGGCTCCTCGCATTACGACCTGCCTGCGGTTCTACGCTGGTTCACCGGCAATATCGGCATCCACCACGTCCACCATCTGTCGTCGAAGGTGCCGTTCTACCGGCTGCCCGAAGTCCTCGAGCACCACCCCGAACTGCGCGACATGGGCCGCATCACCTTCATGGAAAGCCTGCGCTGCGTGAAGCTGGTGCTGTGGGACGAGCAGCAGCGCCGCCTGGTGTCGTTCCGGGACGTGCGAATGGCGATGGCGTGAGGGTGCGGTCCGCGCGTGACGCGGGCTTTTTCTTGAATTGACCCCCACCCTTTATCCCTCCCCACAAGGGGGAGGGAGGGCATGCGCGCTGCGCTCTTTCCTCCAAGCCGGGTTGCGCATTGAAGGGTCAGGCGCGACGCCGGCGAACTCCCTCCCCCTTGTGGGGAGGGATAAAGGGTGGGGGTCACTTCAGAGAGACTCCTATCCCACCTTCTTCAACTCCGAATGGCTCTTCAGCGCCCGGCCGCCATCCTCCTGTTCCACCAGATAGGCCGGCTCTTCCTTCGTCGCCTTGCGCTTGATCTTCTCGCCCTTGATCGTGCGCTCGACCTCCTCGGTGAAGCTTTCGGCCACCTTGCCGGTCGCCGTGCCGCTGCCCCACTTCCACTCGACCTTTGTGCCCTTGCGATACTTCATCCCGTCGCTCCTTCGTTCGCCGTGAAATGACGTCGGCGGCGATGCGGTTCCAAATGCGCAGGCGCCGTCGATCGTGTATGATGGGGCATTCGAGAGCTGGGGTCGGTATGGCCGGTCCAGCTTGAACGAGGCCCGGCCGCCGGCTCCTTCTCCCGCACCAGCATGCGGAGGAACGAAGCATGGCAAACTTTCATGTCGTTGCAGGCGCGCAGGGCGGCATCGTGCGGCCGCGCATCCGGCGGATCGATATCGGCGAGGTCTTCGGCTGCCTTGGCGCCGGAATCGCGGATTTCCGGGACCGGCCGTCGCATTATTTCTTCCTTCTGATGATCTATCCGATCATCGGCTTTTTGGTCCTGACTTGGGCCGCCGGCGCGAATGCGCTGCCGCTGGTCTTCCCCATCATCTCCGGCTTCGCGCTCATCGGCCCGTTCGCCGCGCTCGGCATCTACGAGATCAGCCGGCGCAAGGAGCAGGGGCTCGACACACACTGGCGCGACGTTCTGGAGCTGCGCCATTCGCCGGCCCTGCCGTCGATCGCCGCGGTCGGGTTCTTCCTGTTCGCAATGTTCCTCGCCTGGCTTCTGGTCGCGCGTGAACTCTATGTCGTGCTGATCGGCACCGCCGCGCCGACCTCGCTCGCCGCTTTCTGGCAGGAGATCGTCGGCACCGAAGCGGGCTGGACGCTGATCGTCGCCGGAAATCTCGTCGGCCTCGCCTTCGCGCTCGTCGTCCTGGCGACCACGGTCGTCGCCTTCCCGATGATGCTCGACCGCGACGTCGGCGCCTATTCGGCAATGGAAACCTCGGTGCGCGCCTTCGCGAAGAACCCGCTGCCGATCCTCGTCTGGGGCATGATCGTCGCGACCGGCCTCGCCATCGGCATGGCGACCTTCCTCGTCGGGCTGATCGTCATCCTGCCGATCCTCGGCCACGCGACCTGGCATCTCTATCGCAGCGTCGTCGGCATGGGCTGACGACAACTGGGCAGGGCAAGGGCGGCTGGGCAGGGGGCTCCTGACAGCCTCCTGTCAGGACGATGCGCCAGCGCCGGCGCAACCCTTTTCTTCGGCATGGACTCTCTCCATATTCCGGCCATGGCCAAATCCCCCAAGACCGCGCGGCGCAGCCCGATCACCGATTTCATGGACGCGTCGGAGCCGTTGCACGGCTTCGGCGAAGCGCCGCAGGCCGAATTCGAGGGTGAGCCTTTGAAAGGCGGCGTCGCCGACTGGGCGCGGCAGATTTCGGATGAGGCGGAAAAGCCGTCCGCTGCGGGTCCGACAAAGGCGAAAATCGCCAAGCAGCCTGCCGCGCGCTCGTCCGCCCCGACGCGTTCGGGCCGTGGCACGTCGATGGGTGGCGCGGCATCGCCCAAGGAGCGGGCGGCCGCCGGGCTCAATCCGGTCGCCGGCATGGATGTCAGCCTGGAGGACGCGGCCTCGCTGTCCTCGTCCGGCGTCACGGCCACCGTGGCGGCCCTGTCTGCGCTGATCGAAAGCGGCAACCCGCTGCACAAGAATGGCGAATTGTGGGTCCCGCACCGGCCGGCGCGGCCCGACAAGTCGGAAGGCGGAATCTCCATCTCGATGGAGACCGAGTTCAAGCCGTCGGGCGACCAGCCGACCGCCATCCGCGACCTCGTCTCCGGCGTCCAGGAGCATGACCGCACGCAGGTCCTGCTCGGCGTCACCGGCTCGGGCAAGACCTTCACCATGGCCAAGGTGATCGAGGAGACGCAGCGTCCGGCGCTGATCCTGGCGCCCAACAAGACGCTCGCCGCCCAGCTCTATGGCGAATTCAAGTCGTTCTTCCCGAACAACGCCGTCGAGTATTTCGTTTCCTACTACGATTACTACCAGCCCGAGGCCTACGTTCCGCGCACCGACACCTTCATCGAGAAGGAATCGTCGATCAACGAGCAGATCGACCGGATGCGCCACTCAGCGACCCGCTCGCTGCTCGAGCGCGACGACGTCATCATCGTCGCCTCCGTGTCGTGCATCTACGGCATCGGCTCAGTCGAGACCTATACAGCGATGACGTTCCAGATGAGCGTCGGCGACCGGCTCGACCAGCGCCAGTTGCTCGCCGACCTCGTCGCGCAGCAATACAAGCGGCAGGACATCAATTTCGTGCGCGGCTCGTTCCGCGTGCGGGGCGACACGATCGAAATCTTCCCGGCCCACCTTGAAGACCGGGCCTGGCGCATTTCGATGTTCGGCGACGAGATCGAAACCATCGTCGAGTTCGACCCGCTGACGGGGCAGAAGACCGGCGACCTGAAATCCGTCAAGATCTACGCCAATTCGCACTACGTCACGCCGCGCCCGACGCTCAACCAGGCGATCCGTTCGATCCGAGAAGAGCTGAAGCATCGGCTCGTCGAGCTTGAACAGGCCGGACGCTTGCTCGAGGCCCAGCGACTCGAACAGCGGACGCGTTTCGACCTCGAAATGCTGGAGGCGACCGGCTCCTGCGCCGGCATCGAGAACTATTCGCGTTACCTGACCGGCCGTCGCCCCGGCGATCCGCCGCCGACCCTGTTCGAATACATTCCCGACAACGCGCTCGTCTTCATCGACGAGAGCCACGTCACCGTGCCACAGATCGGCGCGATGTATCGCGGCGACTTTCGGCGCAAGGCGACGCTGGCCGAATACGGTTTCCGCCTGCCGTCCTGCATGGACAACCGGCCCCTGCGCTTCGAGGAATGGGATGCGATGCGCCCGCTCACCGTAGCGGTTTCGGCCACGCCCGGCGGCTGGGAGATGGACCAGTCCGGCGGCGTCTTCGCCGAGCAGGTCATCCGCCCCACCGGCCTGATCGACCCGCCGGTCGAGGTGCGCCCGGCCAAGAGCCAGGTCGACGACGTGCTCGGCGAAATCCGCGACACGACCGCCAAGGGCTACCGCACGCTCTGCACCGTGCTCACCAAGCGCATGGCGGAGGATCTGACCGAATATCTGCACGAGCAGGGCATCCGCGTGCGCTACATGCACTCGGACATCGACACGCTGGAACGCATCGAGATTCTCCGCGATCTGCGCCTCGGTGCGTTCGACGTTCTGGTCGGCATCAACCTGCTGCGCGAGGGGCTCGACATTCCCGAATGCGGCTTCGTCGCGATTCTCGATGCCGACAAGGAGGGCTTCCTGCGCTCCGAGACCTCGCTGATCCAGACGATCGGCCGTGCGGCGCGCAACGTCGATGGCAAGGTCGTGCTTTATGCCGACCGCATCACCGGCTCGATGGAGCGCGCCATGGCGGAAACCAACCGCCGCCGCGAAAAGCAGCTCGAATACAATGCCGAGCACGGCATCACGCCGGAGAGTGTGAAGAAGAACATCGGCGACATCCTGTCCTCGGTTTACGAGCGCGACCATGTCCGCCCCGACATCTCGTCCGTCACCAAGGACGGCCAGTTGGTCGGCGCCAACATGAAGGCGCATCTGGAACATCTGCAAAAGGAGATGCGCGACGCGGCCGCCGATCTCGACTTCGAGCGCGCGGCGCGGCTGCGCGACGAGATCAAGCGCCTGCGCGAAATGGAACTCGCCATCTCCGACGATCCGCTGGCCCGCGACGTCGAGATGGAGAGCCCGGTCTCGGGCCGCGAAAAGGGCAAGCACAACAAGGGCAAGGCGCGTCACCGCACCGTCGGCGAGGACGGCCAGAGCCTCTTCCGCAAGCCCGACCTCGACGAGATGGGCACCTCGGGCGACCACGCCCAGCCGGCCGGCTCGACCCTGTTCCGCAAGAACTCGCTCGACGAGATGACCGTGCGGAGAACGGAAAAGCCGGTCGAAGGCCGCCTTCCGGTCAAGCCCGCCGACGACGCGAAACCGATCAAGCGCGAGCGCGCCGGCATCGGCTCCTACGAAGACCCCGCCGACCAGCGCAAGCAGAAGCGCCGGCCGGGCAAGACGGGGCGGCCGGGGCGGTGATCGGCTACACCATGGTCGGCGTGCGCGACCTCGACCGCGCGGCGCAGTTCTACGATCCGCTGTTCGACGTGATGGGGATCGCGCGCCAGTTCACCGACGAAGAGGCGCTGGCTTGGGGCCATGCCGACGAGACGACCGCACGCTTCATCGCCTGCCTGCCCTTCGACGGCACGGAGGCGTCGGTCGGCAACGGCACGATGACGGCCTTCCTCGTCGACGGCCCCGAAACCATCGACCGCCTTCACGCACTCGCTCTCGAAAACGGCGGCAGCGACGAAGGCGCGCCCGGCCGTCGCCCGCGCTATGGCGAGGGCTTCTACGGCGCCTATGCGCGCGACCGCGACGGCAACAAGATCGCCTTCGTCTGCTACGACGCTCCACCGGACAGAAGTTTCAAATGAACCCGGTGGAAAATCCTTAATCCTCCGGCGCTAGGCTCTGCCGCGATATCGGGGGCGATCAGCGGTGCACGAATTCCTGTCGGGCGATTTCGACGAAGCGGACGCGCTGCGCCTTCGCGTGGCCGCGCAGGATGCGCTGATCGCCGATCAGGCGCGCGAACTCGCGCATTTCCGCAAGATCTTCGCCCGCGCCTCGCAAGCCGCGCAGATCGGCGTCTGGGAATGCGAGCTGGCCGACAATTCGCTGCGCTGGACAGACGTCGTCTACGACATCTTCGACCTGCCGCGCGGCTCGGTGCCGGACCGCGAAGCGACGCTGGCGCTCTACACGCCAGAATCCCGCGCCGAGATGGAGCGGCGGCGCAGCCGCGCCATCGCGGAGCGCTCGTCCTTCACCTTCGACGCCGAGATCGTCACCGCCAAGGGCGTGCAGAAATTCATGCGCATCACCGCGCAGGTCGAGTGCGAGCAGGGGGTGCCGGTGCGCATCTTCGGCATGAAGCAGGACATCACCGCCGAAAAGCGCGCCGTCGACCGCCTCCGCCACCTGGCCGCTTTCGACGAGATGACCGGCCTTGCCAACCGCGCGCAGTTCCAGGAGCGCCTGACGGAACGGGCCGAGGCGGATGCGCTTGCCGCGCTGTTGCTGATCGATCTCGACGGCTTCAAGCAGGTCAATGACGGCCACGGCCACATGGCCGGCGACGCCTGCCTGCGCGAGGCTGCGGTGCGGCTCCAGGTGACCTGCGCTGCGGCCGATCTCGTCGCGCGCATCGGCGGCGATGAATTCGCGGTGCTCGTCGGGGCCGGGGCCAATCTAGAAACCATCGCCGAGCTTGCCCGCGCGATCACCGCTGCCATGGCCGAGCCGTTCCTGCTGGACGGGCGCAGCCACGCGCTCGGCGCCTCGGTCGGCATCGCGCTCGCCGCCGGTGCCGCGCCGGCCGACCTCTTCGTCCACGCCGACACCGCGCTTTACGCCGCCAAATCCGGCGGGCGCGGCACGTTCCGCATCTTCAAGGGCGAAGCGGCATCCAAGCGCGACAGCGAAGCCGCCTGATCAGCCGAGGACCGAGGCGAACAGCTCCGGATCGACGTTGCCGCCCGAGGCGACCACCACCACATCGCCGCCCGAAATCGTGTCGCCATGGAACAACGCGGCCGCCAGCGCCACGGCGCCGCCGGGCTCGACCACGATCTTCAGCCGCGTGAAGGCGAGCGCCATGGCGCGGCGCACGTCGGCGTCGGGGATCGCGATGCCCGCGCCGCACAATTCCTTCATCACCGGAAAGGTCAGCCGCCCCGGCTGCGGCGTCACGATCGCGTCGCAGATCGAACTGGCGCCCGGCCGGTTCGCCCGAATCTTGCCGGCCGCGAGCGAACGCGCCGCATCGTCGAACCCTTCCGGCTCGCAGGTGCGCACGGTGAAGCCCGGCGCCTCGGCGGCCAGCGCCAGCGCGATGCCCGAGGTCAGCCCGCCGCCGCCGCACGGCACCAGAACCTCGCCGGGCGAAACGCCGAGCTCGGCCACTTGGGCGGCGATCTCCAGCCCCACCGTGCCCTGTCCGGCGATCACCTCCGGCTCGTCGAAGGGGCGGATCAGCGTCAGCCCCCGCTCACCCGCCAGCCGCTCGCCGATCGCGTCGCGATCCTCATTGGCGCGGTCGTAGAGCACCACCTCGGCGCCATAGGCGCGGGTGTTGTCGATCTTCATCTTCGGCGCGTCGGACGGCATGATGATCACCGCCGGCACGCCGTGCATCTGTGCGGCCAGCGCCACGCCCTGCGCGTGGTTGCCGGAGGAAAACGCGATCACGCCGCGCGCGCGCACATCCGGCTCGAGCGCCGAGAGCGCCGACCAGCCGCCGCGAAACTTGAACGAGCCCGTGTGCTGCAGGCATTCCGGCTTCACGAAGACGCGCCGTCCGGCGATCTCGTCGAGGAATTGCGAGTTCAAGAGCGGCGTCCGGCGGGCCTTGCCCTCCAGGCGCGAAGCTGCGGCGCGGATGCGGGAAATATCGGTCATGGCCGCCTTATGCCAAGCCGCGCCGCGCGCCGCCAGTCCCTTTCCTCACCCGCGGCCCCTGTAGGTCGGCACGCCCTGTTCGGGCACCCACACATCGGCCGGCGCCGCGCCGGTCTGGTAGAAGACGTCGATCGGAATGCCCCCGCGCGGATACCAGTAGCCGCCGATCCGCAGCCATCGAGGCTCCAGAAGCTCGACCAGCCGCTTGCCGATCGTCACCGTGCAGTCCTCGTGGAAGGCGCCGTGGTTGCGGAAGGAAAACAGGAACAGCTTCAGCGACTTGCTCTCCACCAACCAGTCGCCCGGAATATAGTCGATCACCAGATGCGCGAAATCCGGCTGGCCGGTCATCGGGCAAAGCGAAGTGAATTCGGGCGCGGTGAAGCGCACCGTATAGCGTGTGCCTCCTTGAGGGTTCGCCACGCGCTCCAGCACGGCATCCTCCGGCCGTGCCGGAATGGCCGCGTCCGCGCCGAGCTGCGTCAGGTTCGAATAGATCGTGTCATGCGCCAAGCGCTTCGTCCTTGTTTTGACCGGGTAGGCTGCGACCGGAATTGCGAAAGGCGCGCGGATAGCAGGGAAGGGCGGCGAGGTAAAGGCGGGGGTAGACAGTGTGGCGGCTTGCGACGACATTGTCTCCGTTAGACATGCTTCCGTCGCCCAGAAACTCGCCATTCATTCGGCTCCCTATTGGCAGCAGAAGCGGGAGGAAGGTCAGCTCAACGTTAATAGCGTTGGGCAAGCGGACGTTCGCCGCTTATTGTCAAGGGAAAAAGTTCGACTCTCGTGCTTGCTCTGAGCTATCGCCTGAACCTAGCGCGCCTGCGATGTTTAGGTTGACCTTTTTCCGAGGTCTTGCCTTTCTCCCACGTACCGTGCGTGATGTAGTGGGCAAGGCGCTCCCTTGCCCGATCAATCTGCGTATCAGTGAGCCGCATCGCCTCGATGAGCCGAAAATACCGCTGGGCAGCGGACAACGCGGATTTCCCCTCACCATGCTTAATTAGAGCGGATACGTGCCTGTCAGCTAGCGTCACAATTGGATAAAAGTCAGTCTCAACGCTTTGCGCAGCGTGAAGACCTTCCAACGTCTCCACGGCGTCACCGATCAGTGCGACTGTAGTTGCATCGTAAATGTTGCGATTGTGCGCAACTCGTAATTGGAGATCGGCTAAGGCGTGGACTGCGAAAATATTCTCAGGATAGGCCGCAATTGACTTCTCCAGAGCGTGCAATGCCGGTTCGAGTTCGCCGAACATGACAAGATATTGACCGAATTGCAGCCAAAAATGACCATCCAGCTGAAACTCGATTTCAAAACTTTGGAATACCCGCAGACCTTCCTCGACCTCATTTCGCCGACGAGCTAAGTCGCCGATAAAATTGTGATTGAGAATGAATTTGAACAATAAGCCATCTAGCCGATCTACATTTTTTACAACCGGCAAGGCATACTTTGTATAGGTTCGCAGCGTTTCAACCGCGGCATCCACGACAGCTGAGAAGTCAGCTACATTCTCG
Organism: Pseudomonadota bacterium; assembly: GCA_023389195.1. Taxonomy (GTDB): domain Bacteria; phylum Pseudomonadota; class Alphaproteobacteria; order Rhizobiales; family Rhizobiaceae; genus Aliihoeflea. The sequence continues at coordinate 2,235 of JAEWET010000010.1, read as the reverse complement.
ACGATGTGCCGGACATATAATTCGTGGCGTGCAACGAGACGCCCTGTAGCATTCTCACTTACTATGCCTTCAAGCTGGCGCATTGCGCCCTCGAAAGATAGTCCCGTTCGAAGCCGGCTGTAAGCTTCACGCGCTGCCGCCCGAGAAATGCCTGTTCGCGAGATTGTTGCGAGACCGACAATCAGGAATAACCCCTTAGTATCATTGTCCGAAAGCCTCTCATACTCGTCAGTGATTACCTTTGTGAATTTCTCGGAAGCAGTTGTCTCCTTTAGAGCGATCAGAAGTTGCTCTTGTGAAGCGGCAAGCTTTTGAATTCTCTCACTCGGACTCATCCTTAGGAGCCTCGGCGAGGGAACATATTTAAGTAGCTTTTCAATAAGGGCCGGAAAGTCCTTTTTTACAAATCGTTGAAACTCAAACGATGTTGTAAAATCCCCGATGCGCCGTTCTATATGTTGGCGCCATTCATTTGATCGGGCGCTTATAATGAGAGTAAGCTTACCCCGGGGAAGAGCTAGCGCATCCTCGCTGAGCGCGTCGCCATAAATGAAGGCATCGCCTAAGTAGACGATAGCGTGATCGTCTTTGTGAAGCCGAGCGATCAGATCAAGTGACGAGCGCAGAGATTTCACGTCGCCCTTTAGCTCGTAAATAGCCCTTCCGTCATGCTCTCGAACATATCGAAGGAGCGCCTGAAGAAGCGCAGTTGTCTTCCCGCTACCCGATTGGCCATAAACGAGGAACATTCGGTCTCCAGCGTCAATGGAGGACGAAAGTGCTGCGTACAACTCATCCGTTGCACTGAGCCAGACCGGAATGTCGCTTGCAGCGATTTTCCAGCTTGGAGGTTCTCCTTCGAGGAAGGCTCGGGCCGTTTGTTGGCGTTTGAAGCCTTGGAGTTCATCTGCCTTGCTTTTGGCATCCTGCCAACTATGGACCAGAATGGAATTGGCTGTGCTAATCTCTGCTCGCGTCGGAGATATCCTGGACGCAACGGTCTCGGTGAATGAATTTTTCTCCTTGCTAATTTCCAACGGGCTCACGCCGCGGCCGACAGTTTTTCCTAGCCATTTGGTAAAGTCAGCCAGTGTACCCTCAACCACAACGATGTTTCGAGCTTGGTAGGCTGCTTTTTGAAGTGCAGTGAACTGATCAGGCGTGATCAGAAAGGTTGTGCCCAATGATGCATTCGCATTCGGACGTGCGCGGTCAAGCTCTGCTGAAAGAATGGGTTCCTTTAGAGTACTGCCAATGAAGACCGGAATATGCGCTGAGTAGTCAGCTGCGGCTTGTCTATACCAGTCATGCTTGTCGATATTAAGCCTTCGGTTGTATTCCGCTGGGCTGAATATAACGCCATGCTCCGGTTTTGAGGCTTCGCCATGTAGGTGAACAATATGGAGATATTCAATCCCTTCATCGACAGCGACCCTGTCTTTCAGTCCATTGTAATAGCGTCGAAGCTACGCAGAAGATCGAACATTTTCAATCGCGTCATCTATGTTCCAAGTATACAGTCGGCGCCAGCTATAATGAAAGATCTCGTTCAACTCGGCAGCGGGGACGATACGAGTAAATTCCTTCCGAAATAGCTGATGAAGCTGTACCTCGCTTACTCTAGGGCCTACGGCTTGGATGACATCAGGCAAATCTTCGTTCGCGTAAGGTAACCCCGCCATCCCGGCGAGTTCGCCCGCAAGAGCTTTCCCTAACTTGACCGTCTGCCCCTGCGCATTCAACGATGTTGCGGATGTGCCGGCTCCGAGTAACAAAACCACGTTACCATCTTTGACAGCCTTTTGAAGCAGCCTGCTGTCATGCTCACCGATTTCAAACATTCGCCCTCCCTAGTCCCGTGAGATAAGTGGTAGCGACAATTTCGGCGCTTGCCTACGGGATTGACTATTTATCGTTGACGTCTAAGGTCGTTGATAATTTAGTAAATTTGCAAGGTGGCCGATTGCGTCAACGTTCGGTCTGCTTTGCTAATCCTCGCCCTACTGTTCGGCGGTAGCATGTCCGCTTTTGGTGGCTTGTAGAGCTTGCCGGAATGACCGGGTTGGGGGGTATTGCAGTCGAAGTGCGGCACCGACCTGAATAGCTGTTCACCTTCCCCCGCCACCCAGAAGCCGCCAGTCAGGTACTCACCCAAATGCGGACGTTCGCGCTTGTACAAGCCGCCACCCCCCAAAAAACTTATCCCCACCCCCACCCCCACCCCCACCCCCACCC
>JAEWET010000023.1:0-95097 GCA_023389195.1 Pseudomonadota bacterium | reverse complement strand
GCCTGATCGCCATCTGTCGAGACGGACGGCTTCGAAAACTTCCTGCGCCACGCATAAAGTGAATGCTGACTGACCCCGAGCCGCTTCGACACCTCTGCAACGGGATAGCCCCGCTCGGTGATCTGCGCGACCGCATCGCGCTTGAACTCATCAGTGAAATTGCCAGACCGCATCAGGGCCTCCTTGCCTCAAATTAAGGGAAGAAGGCGTCCACAAATCTAGGGGCTATTCAATGCGTTGGCGCGCATCGCGCGGTTCGTCTCCGCGCAAGGGGCCGTGCCCGCCATCCAGCTTGGCCATGCCGGACGCAAGGCGTCGGTCGGCAGGCCGTGGGAGGGAAGCGGGCCGGTGGCGCCGGACGATGGCGGATGGGAAACCGTATCTTGTTCCGACCTGCCCTATGCCGCCGCATGGCCCGCGCCCCGCGCGCTCGACGAGGACGGCATCCGCACGGAAATCGAGGCACTGGCGCAGGCGACCCGCCGCGCCCGCGAAGCCGGTTTCCGGATACTCGAAATCCATGCGGCCCACGGCTACCTGATCCACCAGTTCTATTCGCCGGTCAGCAATTTTCGCGACGACGCCTATGGCGGCAGCTTCGAAAACCGCATCCGGTTCCTGCTGGAATCGCTCGACGCCGTGCGGCGCGAATGGCCCGACGACCTGCCCCTGTTCCTGCGCCTGTCGGTGACGGACTGGGTGGAGGACGGCTGGAATGTCGACGACACGATCCGGCTCGTTCGCATCTTGAAGGAACGCGGCGATGTCGATCTCGTCGATTGCTCGTCGGGCGGCAATGATCCGCGCCAATCGATCCCGATCCATCCCGGCTATCAGGTTCCGCTCGCCCAAAAGGTGCGCGAGGCGACGGGCATGGCGACGGCGGCGGTTGGCCTTCTCAACGCGCCGGACCTCGCCGAATCCATCATCGCCAACGGCGCGGCCGATCTCGTGCTTCTGGGTCGCGGTCTGATGGCAGACCCGCACTGGCCGCTGCGCGCCGCAAATTCGTTGCGCGCAGCCGACGTTTCCTGGCCTGTGCAGTATGAGCGCTCGAACATTTTCTAGTGCCGACGTCGCGATGAATGAAATTGATCGAAGCCGATGAAAACTAAAAATTCGACTCATCGTCATTCTCGCGACTTAATTGCGATCAGTAGCCGGCACGAGATCATCTTCGAGGCCGGACGCATGACCAGATGCGAGACCCGCCAGAATGGATAGCGTTCGTTTCGAGACCGCCGAACAGGTGCGCAGAGCCTGCCGAACCGGGCAGCACGCCGCGCCGACGAGCGGCCTCGCCCAGGGATTTCAGCAAGGCAATCTGGTGATCCTGCCGGCCGCCTATGCCGACGACTTCCTTCGCTTTTGCGTTCGCAATCCCAAGCCCGCGCCGATTTTGGGCGTGTCGGAAGTCGGCGATCCGAAATTGCCCTCGCTCGGCGCCGATCTCGATATCCGCCACGACGCGCCGCGCTACCGCATTTTCCGGAACGGCGAGCCGACGGACACGGCGACGGATATCGAAGCGCTCTGGCGCGACGATTTCGTGAGCTTCGTCCTCGGCTGTTCGTTCTCGTTCGAGACCGCATTGCTGCGTGCCGGCATTCCGGTCCGCCATATCGAGGCCGATCGCAACGTCGCGATGTACGAGACCAATATCCCGACCGTTGCGGCCGGCCCGTTCGCCGGCCCGCTGGTGGTCTCGATGCGCTCGTTTTCGCCGCAGGACGCGATCCGCGCGATCATCCTGTCCTCGCACCTGCCGCAGGCGCATGGCGCGCCGGTCCATATCGGCGATCCCGCGCAGATCGGCATCCACGATATCGCAAAGCCGGATTTCGGCGATGCGCCCGACATTCGCCCCGGCGACGTTCCCGTCTTCTGGGCCTGCGGTGTCACGCCGCAAACCGCCATCCGGCACGCCAAGCCGGAAATCGCGATCACGCATGCGCCGGGCCACATGCTGGTGACCGACCTTCGAGCGGAGATCGCATAGCCGCATACCCGGCCAGAAACCGGTCGATGAATATCAACAAAACAAGGGGAACTGAAAAATGAAAACCATCATCCGCACGCTTCTTGCCGGCGCTGCACTGGCGCCGCTCACCTTCGCCGCATCCGCCCAGGACCTGCCCGAGACGACGCTCAACGTCGTTGGAAGCTGGAGCAATCTTCCACTTTACCAGGAATTCGAGCGCGGTTTCTGGGAAGAGACGGTTCCGACCGCCTCCAACGGCAAGATCACGGTCAACATGACCACCTTCGACCAGATGGGCGTGACCGGCGGCGACGTCTTCCGCATGCTCGGTGACGGCGTGTTCGACGTCGGCATGACGGTCGGCGACTACACGGTCGGCGATGCGCCTGAACTTGAAGGCCTCGACGTGCCGCTGATCGCCACCGACGCCGATTCCGCGCAGCGCATGACCGAAGCCGCCAAGCCGATGGTGGCGGACATCATGCGCGACCGCTTCAATGCCCACGCCCTCGCCATCGCGCCCTATCCGCCGCAGATCGTCTTCTGCAACGCGGAAGTCGCCAGTCTCGCCGACCTCGAGGGCAAGAAGATCCGCGGTTCGGGCCGCATGACTTCGCTCTTCCTCGAAGCGCTCGGCGCCGAAGGCGTGACGATGGCGTTCTCGGAAGTGCCGGGTGCGCTCGAGCGCGGCGTCATCGACTGCGCGGTCACGGGTGCGGGCTCGGGCTATGCGTCGGGCTGGTTCGAATCCTCGACCCATCTCGTCAACCTGCCGCTCGGCGGCTGGGACCCGGTCATCACCGCCGTCAATCTCGACGCCTGGGAAGCCCTCGATCCGGCCGTCCAGACCTTCCTCACCGAACAGGTCGCGACCGAGTTCGAGGCGAAGGCATGGGCGGATGCGGGCGGCGCGCTGGAGCGTGACATCGCCTGCCTGACCGGCGGCGAATGCGCGGCGGGCGCGGCGGCTTCGATGACGCTGGTCGAGCTCTCCGAAGACGACAAGGCACGTGCCGTGCAGGTTCTTGAAGAAACGATCCTGCCCGATTGGGCCGAACGCGCCGGTGGCGACTGGGCCACGCGCTGGAACGAGAGCATCGGCGCGGAATTCGACGTGACGATCGCCCAGTAAAGGCGAGGAACCGAGGGCGACGCGATGTCTGGACAAAGGTCACTTGCGGGATCGGCGATGCGTATCGCCGATCTCGTGAAAACACTCAACCGCTGGATCGCGCTCATCTGCGGCGTGGTCCTGATGATCACCGTCGCCCTCATCCTTTCCGAGGTTGTCGGCCGCCGCATTCCGTTCTTTCGCGTCGGCGGCGCGGACGAGCTTGCCGGCTACGTCATGGCCGGCATCGCGACCTGGGGCTTTTCCTACGCGCTGGTCGAGCGTGCCCATGTGCGCATCGACATCGTCCACGCGAAACTGCCTGCGCCCGGCCGCGCGCTGTTCGATGTGATCGCGCTCGCAAGCGTGCTCTGCGTGGCGGTGCTCGTCGCCTACTATGCCTATGACGTTCTCGCCAAATCGGTCGAGCGCGGCTCGCGATCCAACACGCCCCTGGCGATCCAGTTGTGGATTCCGCAGGTCATCTGGTTTGCGGGATGGGCGTGGATGACGCTGACGGCGTCCGTCATGCTGGTCTGCACGGTGATCCTCGCCTTCGCGCGGCAGTGGAACCTCGTCACCGACCTCTCGGGCATTCCGTTGGAAACGGGAGAAGTCTCATGATCACCTATGTCGCGATCGGTCTCGCCGTCCTGCTGGCGCTCTCCATTCCGGTGGGTGCGGCACTCTTCATCCTCGGATTTGGTCTCGACGCATTCTTCTCGCCCCTGCCGCTGATGCGGGGCCTCGGCCAGATGGTCTATTCGTCTTCGGACAGCTTTCTCCTGATCGCCATTCCGCTCTTCGTCCTCCTGGGTGAAATCCTGGTGCGGGCGGGCATTGCCGAACGCACCTATGCGACGCTCGACACTTGGTTCTCCTGGCTGCCGGGCGGCCTCGTCCACGCCAATATCGGCACGGCGACGATGTTTTCGGCAACTTCGGGCTCGTCGGTCGCAACGGCGGCAACGGTTGCGACCGTCGCCATGCCGCAGGCCGAAAAACAGGGCTACGATCCCAAGCTCTTCGCCGGCGCCATCGCAGCTGGCGGCACGCTCGGCATCATGCTGCCGCCCTCGATCAACCTGATCGTCTATGGCTTCCTGACCCAGACCTCGGTGCCGCAACTTTTCATGGCAGGCATCATTCCCGGCCTCCTGATGGCTCTCGGCTTCATGCTGATCACGGCCATCATCTGCAAGATCAAGCCGGAACTGGGCGGCCCCAGCCGGTCCTTCACCTGGCGCGAGCGGCTGGCCGGCCTGCCGCATCTGATCCCCGTCTTCCTCGTCTTCGCGGTGATCATTGGCTCGATCTATCGCGGCTGGGCAACGCCTACCGAAGCGGCCGCCATCGGCGTTGCCATGGCGCTCGTCATCGCTGCCTTCCACGGCGCGGTCACGCTCGCCAACATGCGCGCCGCCCTTCTCGGCACCATCCGCACCACGTCGATGGTGATGTTCGTCATCGTCGGGGCCTATTTCCTCAACTACGCGCTCGGCGCGACCGGGCTCGGGCGTCAGTTGACGGCCTTCCTCAACGACCTCGGCCTGGGGCCTTACGGCATGCTACTTGTCATCATCCTGATGTACATCGTGCTCGGCTTCTTCATCGAGACGCTGGCCCTGATGATCGCTACCATTCCGATCGTCGTCCCGATCATCGCCGGCCTCGGCTTCGACAAGGTCTGGTTCGGCATCCTTTTGATCGTCCTGATCGAAATGGCGCTCATCACGCCGCCCGTCGGGCTGAACCTCTATGTCGTGCAGGGCGCGCGAAAGAACGGCCGGCTGAGCGACGTCATGATCGGCGTCATCCCCTTCGTCTTCGTCATGCTGCTGATGGTGGTCCTGCTCGTCGCATTCCCGAGCATCGCCCTGTTCTTCGCGCCGGCCTGATCACACTCATTCGAAAGTCACGGAAAACACATGACCAACAAACTGGAATTCGAGATCGTCGGCCACGGCAAGGCATCCATCGACATCAATCGGGGCATCATCGCCGGCTGGACCGGACGCAATGCAGATGCCGTGAACCACCACATCGCCGAACTGCAGGAAATCGGCGTTCCGCCGCCGAGCACCGTGCCGCTCTTCTACCGCGTCTCGGCCAGCCTCCTGACCACGCAGGAGACGATCGAGACCGTCGACGGCACGTCGTCGGGCGAGGCCGAGCCGGTTCTGGTCGACGACGGGACGCGGCTCTATCTCGGTCTTGGCTCCGACCACACCGACCGCAAACTGGAAACCCATTCCGTCGCACTGTCGAAGCAGATCTGCGCCAAGCCGGTCGCGCCCGTCCTGTGGCCGTTCGACGAGGTCGAAGGTCATCTCGACGACATCCGCATCCGTTCCTTCGTCCGCGACGACGCAAACGCCAAATGGACGCCCTATCAGGACGGCAAGCTCGCCTCGATCCGTCCGTTGGGCGAACTCGTCGCCTCGTCGCCGGCCGCATCCGGCGCGCTGCGCCTCGACGCGGGCACCGCGATGATGTGCGGCACCTTCGCCGTCCTGTCGGGCGGCGTGCGCCCGTCGCGGTTCTTCCGCATGGAAATGATCGACGAGAGGCTGGGCCGGACGATCGAGCACTGCTACGAGATGACCCCCCTGCCCGTCATTTCGTGAGGCCCGCATGAACGACAATTCGCCCCTTCGCGCCGAAGATCGCGCGCGCGCTGCCATCGATCGCGCAATGGCGCTCAAGCCTGATATGCGGGCGTCGATCTTCACCAGCTTCGACGCCGCGCGCATCATCGGTGATGCCCGCGCGCTCGATGCAGATGCGGGGCGAAGCCGCAAGCCTCTGGCCGGCCTGCTCGTCTCGATCAAGGATCTGTTCGACGAAGCCGGCATCACCACGACCGCAGGCTCGACCATTCTCGGCAGCGAACCGGCAGCGGCGCGCGATGCCGAACCCGTCCGGCGGCTGAAGGCTGCCGGCGCGGTTGCCTTCGGGCGCACCACCATGTCCGAATTCGCCTATTCGGGCGTGGGGCTGAACCCGCATTTCGGCAACCCCTCCAATGCGCTAGATCCCGCGCGTATCACCGGTGGATCGACGTCGGGCGGTTCCGTCACCGTCGCGCACGGACTGGCCGACGTAGCGCTTGGTTCGGACACGGGCGGCTCGGTGCGCATTCCGGCCGCGCTCAACGGCCTTTCCGGCTTCAAGCCGACGCAGGCATCGGTGCCGCTCGACGGCGCGTTTCCGCTGTCGCAGACCTATGACAGCATCGGACCGCTCGCCCGCACGATTGCGGAGTGCGCAGCCGTCTACGCGGTTCTGTCGCAGACGCAGCGCCCGGACGCCGACACCGTCCGCAGCCCGCGCATCGGCGTTGCGCGCGGCCTTCTGACCGAAGGGCTCGATGAGCAGGTTGCCCGCGATTTCGAGGCGGCGCTTGAGCGCCTTGCGGCAGGCGGATTCGAACTCGTCGACGTCGACCTGCCGATGCTCGACGGCTTCGGGATGATCAATCGCGTCCTCGTCGCGACCGAGGCGCACGCGATCCACAAGGACAGGCTCGGCGCATTGGAAACGGTCGGCGATGTGCGCGTCCTGAGCCGGATTCGCGCGGCCGAAGGGTTTGGCGCGTCCGACGTGGAAGATGCCCACGCCAAGCGCAAGGTCGCCGTTGCCGCATTCGAGATTCTGGCTCGGGATTTCGATGCCTTCGTCGCGCCGACCGTACCCACGGTCGCGCCGCTGATCGCAGATGTCGAAGCCGACTTCGACAGGCTCAACGCATCGATGCTGCGCAATCCGTCGGCCGTGAACTTCCTCGACGGCTGTTCGGCCACGCTGCCGATGCAGGGTGACCAGAAGCTCGCGACGGGATTGATGCTCTTTGCGCCCGGCGGGGCCGACTGGCGCGTGCTGGACCTCGCGGAGAAGGCGCAAGCCATCCTCGACGCATGAGCGATGCCGGCCAGTGGACGGAATTTGCGATCAGGGCCGCGTCCACGGCCTTCGTCGTCGTTTTCGTCGCCTGGATCGCCGCGCGGCTCGGCCCGACGATCGGCGGCGTCGTAATCGGCCTGCCGATCGTGCTCGCGCCCGGTTTCTTCTTTATGCTTCGCGAACATTCGGCCGACTTCGTCGCCGCCAGCGCATCGGGAGCGATCTATTCGCTCGCCGCGACGCAGATATTCCTCGGCGCGTTCGTCGTCGCCTCGACGCGCCTTGGAGCAGCGGGCGCCACGGCGGCCGCGATTGCGGGCTGGTGCGTCCTGGCCATTCCGCTGGCCTTCGTACCGCACGACGCGTTGGTCGGCACTGCTTTGTTCGCGCTCACCACACTGCTTGCACGTCTGGTCGGCCGCCGCTTCGTCGATCCCGACAGGCGGGCGCCCTCGCCCGCACGCTGGAGCCTCCTGATCCTGCGCGGCATCGCGGCAGGCATGCTGGTGGGATGCGTGACATTCGCCGCGTCGCGCCTCGGCGCCTCGCTTGCCGGAACGCTGCTGGCGTTCCCGATCGGCTTTTGCGTCATCCTCTTGTCGCTGCGTCTCGACCACGGCGCCGAAATCGCCGGCCAGACCGCCCATGCCGGTCTGGTCGGCGTCGTCAGCCTGGCGGGCTTTTGCCTCGCTCTGGCAGTGACGAGCGAAACGATCGGGCAATGGCAGGCCTTCGGCGCGGCTCTCCTGGCATCTCTTGCAATCACCATTGCCTTGACCGTCACCGCCCAACGTCGGCCCTCATGATGGATTGCTTGCGTTCCCGGATTGGCGATGACCATTGTAGGCTGGATTGAGCTAAGCGCAGGGCTGAGGCTGGATGGTTGATTTCAAGGGGCTGGAAACCTTCGTCTGGGTCGTGGCGCTTGGCAGCTTTCGCGGCGCTGCGCAAAAGCTCAACACCACCCAGCCGGCGATTTCGCACCGGATCGCGCAGCTCGAAGACGAACTCGGCTTCAAGCTCCTGACGCGTGAAGCACGCAACATCACGCCCACCGCGCGTGGCCGGCAGGTGCTCGGCTATGCGGAAAAGATGATCGGCATGCGGGCCGAGATGCTGGCCGCGCTGCGCGACACCGCGGCGATCCGAGGCATCATCAGGCTGGGCGTCGCCGAGACGATCGTGCACACATGGCTGCCGGACTTCATCAAGGAGGTGAACCGGTGCTATCCGCACCTGTCGGTCGAAATCGAGGTCGACATTTCGCCCTCGCTGCGCGCACGCCTGCTGGCGCAGGAAATCGACATCGCCTTCCTGCTGGGTCCCCTCACCGCGCCGCTGCTGCGCAACCGTCTCCTGTGCGAATATGCGGTCGGCTTCATCGCCAGCCCGTCGATGAAGGTTCCCAACCCGGCCGACATCCGTCAGCTCGCGACCTTCCCGATCATCACCTTCGCCCGCAAGACCCAGCCCTACGAGCTGGTGAAATCGCTCTTCAACCGTCCCGATCTGCCGGCGATCAAGCTGCATGCCAGTGCATCGATGGCGACGGTCGTCCATCTTGCGCTCGAAGGTATCGGCGTCGCTGTCATCCCCTATCAACTGGTCAAGGAAGAGCTCGACTCGGGACGATTGGAGCTGATCCAGTCCGATGTGCGGATGCCTCAGCTTTCGTTCTGCGCTAGCTGGCTGGAATCGCCCGACACGCTCGCCGTCGAACTCGTCGTCGACATCGCCGCCCGCGTCGCCCGCGCCCAATCGCTCGAGAGTGCGCCAGTTTGACGATAAACTGATGTACCCGCTCAGAAATCTCCGCTTGATCCAAAAACAAACAAGCGCGCAGATGCTACATTCCTTGGAATTGATCACGCAACATTGATTACATGCTCGCCAGCCGATTGTTTATTTCCTTCGCGAACATCACTTGTTTGAACTACTCATGTGACCGAATTAGATTCGATAATTTTGTCTATGGATTAACAGGATTTGTGGCGCAGAATGTTTGAATTCGTGCCGGGGCCCTGTATTCTATGGCAAGAACCGCGCCTGTATTTTCGGATTCGACAGGTCTAAGGGAGACCGCGGTCAATCTCGCCCTCGTAACAATCCTCATAGCCCTTGTTTTTGCAGTCATTACCGTGGCGTTGAGCGTCCTGTTCGCTCCGACGATGACCATAGCGGAGCGCCCGACGGCGTCGCCGACCTCGCCCGGGCCGATCCAGGCGTTGCGCGCGATCGGCGAGCCGGCAATCCAGCCCAGCAACAACCGCATGGTGCCTGAACCTGCCCGCGAAACGATGCGGCTGGCCATGTTCCGGGACGAGGATACCGGCGCCCTAAACTCGTTGAAGCGGAACGCGGCGCACCTCGACGGCTTGATCCCCGAATGGCTGGAACTGCGCTCCGCAACTGGCGAGATGGTGACCAGCACTGCGCGACGCGGCAAGGCCTATGACTGGCTCAAGCGTGAGGCGCGGGGCGTGAAGCTGTATCCACTCCTGCTGAGCACCTTATCGCCGCGCGAAACTGCGATGGCGATGGCGATGCCGACCCTTCGAGACGCGCTGGTGGCGCAGGTCTTGAAGACCGCCCAGGAACAAGGGTTCGACGGCATAACCGTCGGCTTATCCTCGAGCGTCCGCGACCCGAGGGCGATGGCAGCTTTTCTGGAGGAGCTTCGCCGCGCGCTCGAACCCGACGGGCGCGGATTGCTCTACATGGCCGAGAGCAACGAGACGCCGGCCGAACTGGCGCGGATCGTCCATCAGGTGGACTACGTTCTTTTGCCCCTGTATCACCGCGACGCCAGTTCCGCCGTTGCAGGCCCTATCGCCAGTCAGGGCTGGTTCGAGCAGCAATTGCGGGCCTATACGGCCCACGCGCCTCCAGGCAAGCTCATTCCTGTCCTTGGCTCGATGGCGATCGACTGGGGACCTCGTGCCCGCAAGACGGAGCTGTCGGTCCAGCAGGCCTGGGAGATCGCCAGCCGGGCGAATGCGCCGATCGTCTTCGACACGCCCACCTTGAACCTCGTCTTCGACTACCGCGGCGCGGACGGTGATTTTCATCGCGTCTGGATGAACGACGCGGTCAGCTTTTTCAATCAGGCGCGAACCGCGCTGGCGGCGTCGGTCGGCGGTTTGGCCTTGTGGCGGCTGGGTTGGGAAGACCAGGCGTCTATGAAATCGTGGGAAAGGGAAAGCTGCCGGATGATGAGGCGCTCGAAAGCCTGCGGTCGATCGAACCCGGTTTCGGCGCGTTCGAAAATGCGAAGGGCGTCCTGTTGTCGGGCCGCCAGGCAAGCGCAGGAACACGCGCAATCTCCTACCAGCCCGCGCTCGGGCTCATCGTGGCGCAAACCGTCGAAGAAAAACCGAGACAGGCCGCGCTTGCGCTCTGGCCGGCGACCGACGCGACTGCGGTAGCTCTGACATTCGACGATGGCCCCGACCCGGTCTGGACGTCGCGCATTCTCGACATTCTCGAGGAGCACGACGCCAAGGCCACCTTCTACCTGATCGGTCAGCGCGTCGTGAAGCACCCGGCCATTTCCCGCCGCATACTCGATGACGGGCATGATATCGGCAACCACTCCTTCTCGCATCCCGACCTCAATCTGGCCGGTACGGATCGCATCTCCGCGGAACTGACGGCGACCCAGCGGGTCTTCGAGGACGTTCTGGGCATTCGCTCGGCACTCTTCCGCCCACCCTTCGCGATGACCGGATACGGCTACCTGGAAACGGCGCCGAACCTCTCGGTCACGGCCTCGTCCATGGGCTACCTGTTCGGCGGTATCGACGTGGACGCCTTCGACTACATGATCTGGACGCCGCGGCAGATCGCCGACCGGGTGATCCGCGCCGTGCGTGCGGGCGAAGGAAATGCGGTGTTGCTGCACGATGCCGGTGGCGATCGCAGCGCCACCGTCGAGGCGCTGCCGCTGATCCTCGAGGAATTGCGCAAGGACGGATACCGCTTCGTCGCCACGCATGAACTGGTCGGCGTGCCGCGTGACGTCATGATGACGCCCTACATGCCTGAAACCTTCACGGTCAGCGCCCAGTCCGCGATACGCTCGGCCTTCGTCGGCGGTTTCCTGAGCGTCGTCGACATTCTGCCCACGATTGCAATCGCGGCGGTCATCATCGGAACCGCTCGCCTTTTCCTGATCATCGTGGCCGCGCTCGTTCAAACGCGTCGCCAGTCACGCGCGGCCGTGCGGGCGTTCAGCGGGTCCATTGCCGTACTGGTGCCGGCGTTCAATGAAGAAAAGGTCGTCTGCAACACGGTACGCGGCCTGTTGACGGCGACGATCGCCGACCGGATCGTTGTCACCGTGATCGATGATGGCTCCACGGATCGGACGAGCGACATCGTTCGCGAGACCTTCCCCGCCGACCCGCGCGTTCGGGTGCTGCGCAAGGAAAATGGCGGCAAGGCAAGCGCGCTCAACTACGGCTTCGCGCAAACGAAGGCGGACGTGGTCGTCGCCATCGACGGCGACACCGTGCTCGAGCCCGATGCGATCGAACATCTGGTCGCGCCTTTCGGCGATCCAGCTATCGGTGCCGTCGCCGGGCGCGTAATCGTCGGCAACGCCGTCAACCTGCTCACCCGTTTCCAATCCCTGGAATACATCATCGGGCAGAATCTCGAGCGCACCGCCTTCGCTCTGTTCAACGCGATCGGTGTGGTGCCCGGCGCAATCGGAGCCTGGCGCCGGACCGCCGTCGAGGAAGTCCAGGGCTACGCGACCGACACGCTCGCCGAAGATGCGGATCTGACGGTCGCGATCGAGCGCGCCGGGTGGAAGGTCGTGAATGCGCCTCGTGCGATCGCACTGACCGAAGCCCCCGAGACGCTGCGCGCCTTCCTCAAGCAGCGCTTTCGCTGGATGTTCGGGACATTGCAGGTGGCATTCAAGCATATCGGCGCCATCGCGGCCCGCCCCAGCGGCGTTTCCCTCATCATCCTGCCGAACATCGCGCTTCAGTTCGCTTTCACGCTGATCGCGCCGCTGATGGACATCCTGACCATTTGGATCGTCCTCGCGATGGCACTGTCGCTGACGGGCGCGATGTCTCCAATCGATAGCCAGACGCTTCAGCTTCTCGCCGCCTATTGGGCGCTCTTCCAGGCGGTCGACCTCTTCACCGCCGGTGTCGGCCTGGCGCTGAATGGCGACCTGCGCGCGTGGCGGCTGTTGCCGCTCGTCGTCCTGCAGCGCGTCTCCTACCGGCAACTCCTTTACGTCGTTGCGATCCGCGCACTGCTCGCTGCCTTGAAGGGCACGTTCGTCGGGTGGGGCAAGCTCGCGCGTACAGGTCGCATCTTGAGGCCCGCAACTTAACGCTGACGCTATCGAGGAGGAGAGACGATATGAAGACTGGATGCGGATTCTTCGTCAGGACGATGCCGGCGCCCTTGGCCTTCTCGCTGTCGATCGCGCTCTTCGCGATCCCGGTCGAGGCAACTGCGACCGATGCGTATGGCAATACGGCCACCGTCCTGGCAACGGGCGAGACGAGCCAGCGCCTTCATGGCGATACCTTCGTCCTGGGCGACCAACTGAAAATCACCGTCTACGAAAACTTCGCTGCAGCGAGCAGCAAACCTGGCGATCCGGCACTGATGTCGCTCGTCGAGCGCTCCGAGATAACCGGGAGCTATGTCGTCCAGGAAGACGGCAGTATCTTTTTGCCCCTGGTGGGCGGCATAGCGACGTTCGGCGCGACGGTCACGCAACTCGAAACGGCCATTCAGACGAGTTTTGCGAGCAGGCTGGGCGCCAGGGTCGCCGTGGCGATCCAACTCTTGGAGCGCGAACCTATCTACGTAACGGGCGACCTGCCCCAATCGGGCGTTTTCCGCTACAGTCCGGGAATGACGGCGCTGCACGCGCTGGCTTTGGCCTGCGGGGCTGCCTTGCAGGGCGGCGCAGACAAATGGCGAATGGTCGACCTCGCCCGCGAGCGAGAGCGTATCGCCCAGGCGGAAAATCGTCTCGCCCGTCTTTTGGCGCGACTGACGGTCCTGGCAGAGGAAAAGGGCAGTTCGAATGAGGGAGCCATGCAGCGTCTGGTCGAACTGTCCGGCAGGCCTGCCGCCGATCGCCTGATCGCAGAGGAGCGGGCTGTTCGCGACCTCGAAGAAGAGCAGCTCGTTTCGCAAAGCGCGGCTGCCGCCGGCGTCGTCGTGTCGCTCAACAACGAGCGGGCCATCCTGACGGAAAGCCTCGCCGATGCCGAGACGGCGCTTCAGGACAAGGCGGAACGGCTGAGCTTCATGCAGAACCTGCGCGCCCGCGGCACAACCACCGACCAGAACGTCAACATCGTGCGCGACGAGTACGTGCTGGCGCGCAGCACTTGGAACGACCTGCGCGGGATGCTGGCGCGGGTGGAGCGCACACTGGTCGAAACCCGCCACCGCGACGCGCGGGCCCTGACCGACTATCGCATCGCGACCGAACGGGCGTTCCTTGCGACCAGACAGTCGATCACCGAGGAGGAAACGACGCGGTCCTTGATGGAGAACGTGGTCAAGGCACTGCGCAGTCTGCCCGTCGGAGACGAGGATCGAGCGGCCGCGGAACTGCGCGTCGAGATCGTCCGGCGCACCACGGACGGCATCATGAATACGGAAGGAGACCTTCTGTCACCGCTTCGACCGGGAGATGTCCTGAACATACAGCGTCGCGACCCGTCATCATCAGGGGAAAGTGCCCGCCTTGTGCATTAGGGCATTCCTCCGCGCCCTGCTGCTGCTTGTCGCGGCGGCATCGATGGCCCAGGCGTCCGGCACCGAAAGCCGGCACGCGCGCGAATTCTCGGTCATCGGCTATTTCGCGTCGTGGACCGCTTATGGCGACGGCACCGAAATCGCCGATATCGACGCCGGTCGGCTGACGCACATTCTCTATGCTTTCGGTGCGGTGACCGCCGAGGGCAAGGCCGAACTTGGCGATCCGTGCGCGGATATCGGCCTTTGCGATTCCGGGTCGGAGGAGGGTGGAAATTTCGTTGCGCTGGAAGCGCTCAAGGCGCGTCATCCCCACCTGCAAGTCTTGATCTCCCTTGGTGGTTGGAACGGCTCCGCCCATTTTTCCCGCATTGCTTCGAGCGAGCAAGGCCGGCAGCGCTTCGTGCGCTCGACGCTCCGGGTTTTCCTTGAGGCGTATCCCGACCTTTTCGATGGCGTTGACATCGATTGGGAGTATCCGGTCGACGGCGGGTTGCCTGACAACGGCCGCTCGCCCGAAGACCGGGCGAACTTCACCTTGCTGATGCAGGAATTTCGAGAGCAGCTCGACAAGCTCGGCCAGTTCAACAACCGGCGATATGGCCTGATGGCCGCTCTGTCCGCCAATGTCGCCATCACCGGCAGTGTCGAGCTCAAGAGGATGACCGGCCTCGTCGATACGCTGAACATCATGACATACGATTATCACGTCGGATCGCCCTACACCCATTTCAACGCGCCGCTATACCCGGTCAAGGATGATCCCACGCCACTGGCAACGGTCGATGCAAGCATCACCTCCCTGCGCCTGGCCGGCGTCCCGGCATCGAAGATCGTCATGGGCATCCCGTTTTACGCACGCGCATATGGAGGCGTGAACACGACCAATGACGGCTTTCTGCGCCCTGCCGATGCCGCGGCGGCGCCCGACTGGGCGGCGGACGGGCTCGACTTGCGGACGCTCGGACAAATGGAACTGGAAGCCAAGGGCTTCACCCGTCACTGGAGCGAAGAGGCCAAGGTTCCCTTTCTCTTCAATCGAAACGAAGCAATCTGGATCAGCCATGAGGACGAGCAGTCCCTTGCTGCGAAAGCGGCCTATGCTCGCGAGCATTCGCTGGCCGGCGTCATGATCTGGCACCTTGGCGGCGCGAGCGAGCGATCGCTTGCAATTTTGGACGATGCAGCCGCCGGGGAAAACCAGCCGAAACAATGATCGCGGTGCCCGCGCAGACGCAATGCGTGATCGATTTCGCTTGCGCCGCGCTATATGGAGGGACGCTTGCGGCACACCGGTGGCCATGTCGAATGGCATGTAGACCAGGAAGGACCAATCGGCATGAAGACCTCGATCGCGACCGTCTCGATCAGCGGCGACCTGAAGGAAAAGCTCGCCGCCATCGCGGCCGCCGGCTTCGACGGTGTCGAGATCTTCGAAAACGATTTCCTCGCCTTCGACGGATCGCCCGCCGAAGTCGGCCGCATGGTGCGCGATCATGGGCTGACCATCACGCTGTTCCAGCCGTTCCGCGACTTCGAGGGCATGCCCGAGCCGCAACGCAAGCGGGGGTTCGACAGGGCCGAGCGCAAGTTCGATCTGATGGGTGAACTCGGCACCGATCTGATGCTCGTCTGTTCCAACGTCTCACCGGTCGCGCTGGGCGGCATCGACCGCGCAGCCGACGATTTTCGTGAACTTGGCGAACGGGCGGCACGGCGCGGCATCCGCATCGGCTATGAAGCGCTCGCCTGGGGTCGCCACATCAACGACCACCGCGACGCCTGGGAGATCGTACGCCGTGCCGATCATCCGAACATCGGCCTGATCCTCGATTCCTTCCACACGCTCGCACGCAGGATCGACGTCGAGACCATCCGCGCCATTCCCGGCGACCGCATCTTCATCGTCCAGCTTGCCGATGCGCCCAAGATCGACATGGACCTTCTCTACTGGAGCCGGCACTTCCGCAACATGCCCGGCGAGGGCGACCTGCCGGTCACCGACTTCATGCGCGCCGTTGCCGCCACCGGCTATGACGGGCCGCTTTCGCTCGAAATCTTCAACGACCAGTTCCGCGGCGGCTCGCCGAAATCGATCGCCGTCGATGGCCGGCGCTCGCTCGTCCATCTGATGGACCAGGTCGCGCGAAAGGAGCCGGGCATTGCGATCAGCGTCCCGAATATGCCGGACCGGATCGCGGTCGAGGGCGTCGAATTCGTGGAATTTGCGGCCGGACCGGGCGAAGCGGAGGAACTGGGCACGCTTTTGTCGACGATCGGCTTCGCGCAGACCGCGCGACACAAGTCGAAGGACGTCGCGCTCTGGCGGCAGGGCGGCATCAACATCGTCGTCAACACGGACAAGGGCGGCTTCGCGCATTCCTCCTACCTCGTCCACGGCGTCTCGGCCTATGCGATCGGCCTGAAGGTCGAGGACGCGGCGGCCACGGTAGCGCGGGCAAGGGCGCTCGGCGCGGAAATCTTCGAACAGCGCCCCGGGCCCGGCGAACTCGCCATTCCAGCCATTCGCGGCGTCGGCGGCGGCGTCATCTATTTCCTCGACGAGCGCTCCGAACTCGCCCGGGTCTGGGACGTCGAATTCGATGCGACCGGCGACGACCGTCGCGGCGCGGGCCTGACACGCATCGATCATGTCGCGCAAACCATGGCACATGAGGAGATGCTGACCTGGCTGCTCTTCTACACGTCGATCCTGAAGACGCGGAAGCTGCCGATGGTCGACGTCGTCGATCCGGCCGGCCTCGTGCGCAGTCAGGTGGTCGAGAGCGAGGACGGTGCGCTGCGGCTGACGCTGAATGGTGCCGAGAACCGGCGAACGCTTGCCGGCCATTTCATTGCCGAAAGCTTCGGCTCGAGCGTCCAGCACCTGGCATTCGCGTCGGACGACATCTTCGCCACCGCCGCCAGTCTCGTCGAAAGCGGCTTTGCAACGCTGCAGATTTCGCCGAACTACTATGACGACCTCGAAGCCCGCTTCGGCCTCGATCCCGATTTCGCGGACCGGCTGCGCGCCGCGAACATCCTCTACGACCGCGACGGAGAAGGCGAATATTTCCAGCTCTACAGTGCCACGTTCGGCGAAGGATTCTTCTTCGAGATCGTCGAGCGGCGCGGCGGCTACAAGGGCTACGGTGCACCCAACGCGCCGTTCAGGATCGCGGCCCAGAAGCGCCTGATGCGCCCCGCCGGAATGCCGAAACGATAAAACAGACGAAAGCATTGCCGTTGGGGTCACGAGGCTACATCTAAGTCTGCATCGATCGATCCCCGCGCATCGTTTGGTCAAATTCGAAGCGCGTGATAGATCGTGCCCGGGCGCTCGGCCCGCCAGCCTGGACAGCCAGTGTCGAAACGAACGAACCACGACCGCAGACCCGCCTTCGCAGCAGTGCTTGCCGCGACGATGGCGCTCGTCGTGGCGCTCTTCGCGGCGCAGGCGGCCGGGCCCAGGCACGGTTCGCTCGCTGGCCTCGTCGATCGCGTTGCGATCGCTGCCGACCCCAGCTCCTTCGACGGCAATCCGCTCGAATTCGACCCCGCCGCCCCCGGACCGCGCCATGCGATCCAGAATCGAACGCACAAGCTCGATCCGGACGGGTTTGCGGATGCCGGGTCGACGCAGCACGCGGACTTCGCAATCTTCGCCGTCCGGCGCGTGCCGGCCGGCAATCTCCTCGCAGGTCCGGTTGCAGCGGCGGCAACGCGCCATGCCGACGCACGCGCTCCTCCAGCATCGATCTTTCCCTCCGCCACCCTCTGACGGAACTGCACGACTTTCGTCCGCCGCGGCCTCGCCCGCGCGCGGGGCGTCGTGCATGCAAGGATCGACTTCATGCGTACCCCGAAATGGCAGCTCGCCATCTATTCCCTGATCATTCTGTGCGGCCTTATCGCCGCGCTTCCAAACATCATCCCGCAACATCGCCTCGCCGCCCTGCCCGACTGGATCGCCGGCCAGCAGGTGACGCTCGGCCTCGACCTTCAAGGCGGCTCCCACCTCGTGCTCGAGGTCGATGCCGCCGCGCTGAAGCAGGATCGCCTGACCTGGCTTCAGGACGAGATCCGCACCGTGCTTCGCGGCGAGCGCGTCACCGGCGCAGCGCCGCGTCGCCAGGGCGACGCCATCGTCGTCGATGCAGGCGATGCGGCGACGTCCGACAGGATCGCCCAGCTTCTCGACGGGTTGATATCACCCGTCCAGGCGGCGACGTTCGCGCCGACGACGGACATTCTTGTCAGGCGCGAAGGCAACCGGTTCACCCTCACCCTGAGCGACGCCGGTATCGCCGAGCGCGTCGACCAGGCGATCGACCAGAGCCTCGAAATCGTGCGCCAGCGCGTCGACCAGGTCGGCGTCGCCGAACCGACGATCCAGCGCGTCGGCTCCGACCGCATCCTCGTCCAGCTTCCCGGCCTGCAGGACCCGACGCGTCTGCGCGAACTGCTCGGCTCGACCGCGCAGATGTCGTTCCACATGGTTGCCCGCGAGACGGGCGACCCTGGCATCACCATAATGTCCGACGAGGAAGGCCATCAATATCCGATCGAGGATCGCGTCGCGCTGAGCGGCGAGCGCTTGACCGACGCACGCGCCGGCTTCGACCAGCGCACCAACGAGCCGATCGTCTCGTTCCGCTTTGACAGCGTAGGCACCCAGCGCTTCGCCGACATCACCCGCCAGAATGTCGGCCATCCCTTCGCCATCGTGCTCGACGGCAAGGTCTTGAGCGCGCCCGTCATCCGCGAGCCGATTACCGGCGGCTCGGGCCAGATCAGCGGCTCGTTCACGGTCGAGGACAGCGTCGTTCTTTCCGCCCTGCTGCGCGCCGGCGCCCTGCCGGCACCACTGACCGTCATCGAGGAACGGACAGTCGGTCCCGATCTCGGCGCCGACGTCATCGAGATGGGCATCGTCACCGGTCTTGCCGGCTTCGGGCTCGTCATGGGCCTGATGGTGGCGCTCTACGGCGGCTGGGGCATGATCGCCAGCGGCGCGCTCTTCCTCAACGTCGTCCTGACGCTCGGCGCGCTGAGCTTTCTCGGCGCGACCCTGACGCTGCCCGGCATCGCCGGCATCATCCTCGGCATCGGCATCGCCGTCGACGCCAACATCCTGATCAACGAGCGCATCAAGGAGGAGACCGCGCGCGGGCGAAGCGCGTACGCCGCGCTCGACCACGGCTTCAGCCGCGCCTATTCCACCATCGTCGATGCCAATGTGACGTCACTGATCGCCACCGCGCTCCTGTTCATGTTCGGCTCCGGGCCGGTGCGCGGCTTCGCCATCACCATGATGATCGGCATCGTCATCTCGATGTTCACCGCCGTTGCCGTGGTGCGGATCGCGATGACCGAGATCGTGCGCCGCCGTCACATGAAGACGCTCGTGTTGCGCTCGCCGCTGCGCATCGCGCCCCGTGAAACCCGCTTCGCGTTCATGAGGGCGCGGTATCTGGGCATCGGCATGTCGATCTTCCTGTCGCTCGCCTCGATCGGCCTCTTCGTCAAGCCGGGGCTGAACTACGGCATCGACTTCACCGGCGGCATCCAGGCCGAGATCGTCACCACCGGCGATGTCGATCTCGCGACGCTGCGCTCGAACCTCAGCGAACTCGGTCTCGGCGAGGTCACGCTGCAGGGCATCGGCGGCGAGAACAACGTGCTCGTGCGCCTGCAGCGCCAAGAAGGCGGCGAGGCGGCGCAGACGCGGGCGATCGACCTGTTGCGCAGCACCGTCGCGACCGTCGATCCGGGCGCGAGCGTGGAGCGCACCGAGGTCGTCGGGCCGAAGGTCAGCGGCGAGCTCGCGCGCAACGGCGTCATCGCCGTGGTGCTCGCCAGCCTTGCCATGCTCGTCTACATCTGGTGGCGCTTCGAATGGTATTTCGCCGTCGGCGCGATCGCCACGCTCGTCCTCGACACCACCAAGACGGTCGGCTTCTTCGCGCTGACCGGGCTCGATTTCAACCTGACCGCCATCGCGGCATTGTTGACGATCATCGGCTATTCGGTGAACGACAAGGTGGTCGTCTATGACCGCATGCGCGAGAACATGAGGCTCTACAGGCAAAAGCCGCTGCGCGAGATCATCGACATGAGCATCAACCAGGTTCTGGTGCGCTGCGTCTTCACCTCCCTGACCACCTTCCTCGCCATCCTGCCGATGGCGATCTGGGGCGGCAGCGCGGTCGAAAACTTCGCCTGGCCGATGGTGTTCGGCGTCGTGGTCGCGACGACCTCGTCGATCTTCATCGCAGCACCCATCCTTCTCCTTCTGGGCGAATGGGCCGGCGGACGGCCGGGCCGCAAGGCGGAACTGCCCGAACCCGCGCCGGCCGAATAGGCAAACGCGACAAACTGGCCCTGTCCGGATCGCATATCTGGACAGGGCGCAACCTGTGCTTTAAGTCCATTTGAAACACAGGCAAATGGTGGTTCATTGGCAGGAGCGGAGCAAAATCTGGCCCCGGCAGGACGTCGCGTCATGACGTGGCGCGCGTTGCCGTTCACGCTCCTCTTCCTCGCCCTTCTTGGCTATGCCGGCCTGCCCTCGGTTCCGGCCAACGGCATCCACATCGCGGCTGCACTGTCGGAAGAGCTGAAGGCCGCTCCGGCCCCGCCGCACAAGTTCAGCGCCCCCCAGCAGGAACAGGAATATCGCGAGCGCGACGTGGAGGCTGTCGCCGGCCCGATCGGCTTCGACGACGACGCGGCCCTGCCCGCGCCCCTGCCCGCCTCCGAGCGCACGACGATCAGCCCCGCGCACGCGACGCCTCCGGCCGCCGGCGTGGTCCGCACCGTCCGTCACATCGCGCACGCACGCGCACCGCCCGCTTCGACCCCGGTCTGAGCGTCCTGCGCAGCATCGCGCTGCGAACCTCCTGCGGGTGATCCGCCCCGCATTTCGAGTTCGCACCCGTCATTGCCGCCCTGACGCTCGTTTCGCTTCGAGCTTGGTAACGGACGCGTATTGATGACAACGATCTGGCATAGCGGCTTTCTGGTGCTTCTGGTCGGGCTTCCCTTCGTCGGCAGCCTGTTCGCCGCGCTGTTGTCGTCCAACGCCCGCAATGCCGAAGCCTGGCTTGCCGGCGTCGTCGCGCTCGGGGGGCTCGCCGTCACGGCGCTGGCCTATCCACAGGTCGCCGATGGCGGCGTCGTCAAGCACGTCATCCAGTGGGTGCCCGCGCTCGGCCTGTCCGTGACGCTGCGCATCGACGGCTTCGCCTGGATGTTCTCGATGCTGATCACCGGCATCGGCCTCCTCGTCGTCATCTATGCCCGCTACTACATGTCGCCGAAGGACCCGGTCGCGCGTTTCTACGCGTTCTTGCTTGCCTTCATGGGCGCGATGCAGGGCGTCGTCCTTTCCGGCAACATCATCCTGCTCGCTGTCTTCTGGGAGCTGACGAGCATCTTCTCCTTCCTGCTGATCGGCTACTGGAACCACACACAGGCCGCGCGCGACGGCGCGCGCATGGCGCTGACGATCACCGGCACCGGCGGGCTGTGCCTCCTTGCGGGCATGGTCCTGCTCGGCCAGATGGCGGGCAGCTACGATCTCGACGCGGTGCTTGCCGCCGGGAATGAGATCCGCAACCACGACCTCTACGTTCCCGCCCTGCTGCTGATCCTCGCCGGCGCCTTGACCAAGAGCGCGCAGTTCCCGTTCCATTTCTGGCTGCCGAATGCCATGGCCGCGCCGACGCCGGTTTCGGCCTATCTCCATTCGGCGACCATGGTGAAGGCGGGTGTTTTCCTGCTCGCCCGCTTCTGGCCGGTGCTGGCCGGAACGGATGAATGGTTCTTCATCGTCGGGCTGGCCGGCATGTCGACGCTCCTCCTCGGCGCCGCCTTCGCCATCTTCCAGCAGGACCTGAAAGGGCTCCTCGCCTATTCGACGATCAGCCATCTCGGCCTCATCACGCTGCTCCTGAGCCTTGGAAGTCCACTCGCCGCGGTCGCCGCGATCTTCCACATGCTCAATCACGCGACTTTCAAGGCGTCGCTTTTCATGGCCGCCGGCATCATCGACCATGAAGCCGGCACGCGCGACATGCGGCGATTGTCGGGGCTGTTCACGTTCCTGCCCATCACGGCGACGCTCGCGATGGTCGCGAGCGCGGCGATGGCGGGTGTCCCCCTCCTCAACGGGTTCCTGTCGAAGGAGATGTTCTTCGCCGAGACGATCGAGCAGCACCGCGCCTCGCTCCTCGACGGCGTCGCGCCCTATGTGGCGACCATCGCCGGCGCTTTCGCGGTCACCTACTCGATCCGCTTCATCCACAAGGTCTTCTTCGGCCCGAAGCCGGTCGGCCTGCCGCGCGAGCCGCACGAGCCGCCGCACTGGATGCGCGTGCCGATCGAGCTGCTCGTCCTCGCCTGCCTCATCGTCGGCATCATCCCCGCGCTCAGCGTCGGAAGCCTCCTCGACACGGCGGTCGTCGCGGTGCTGCGCGAGGATACGCCAGAATACAGCCTCGCGGTCTGGCACGGCTTCAACCTGCCGCTGCTGATGAGCGTCATCGCGCTGGTCGCCGGCATTGTTCTCTACCTGCTCCTGCAACCCTATCTGCGTGATTCCGAGGAGGGCCCGCCCTTCTTCCGCCGCCTCAAGGGCCAGCGCATCTTCGAGCGCATCCTCGTCACGGTAAGCTGGCGCGGCGCGCGCTACCTCGAAGGTGTCCTCGCCACGCGCAAGCTGCAGCCGCAGCTTCGCATGCTGCTGCTCGTCGCCATCCTCGCCGGCATCTGGGCGATGTGGGGCGCCGGCGACCAGTTGCCGGACCTTTCCGTGCGCGGCATCGATCCGATCCTGGCGATGCTCTGGGTCATCGGCGGCCTGTGCGCGGTCGGCGCGGCCTACCAGGCGAAGTTCCACCGCCTCGCCGCTCTGATCCTCATGGGCGGCGCGGGGCTCGTCACCTGCATCACCTTCGTCTGGCTTTCGGCGCCCGATCTGGCGGTCACGCAATTGCTGGTCGAGATCGTCACAACCGTCCTCATTCTGCTCGGCCTGCGCTGGCTGCCCAAGCGCGACGAGGAAATCTACGAGTCCATTGACCCCAAGACACGGTTGCGCCGCTCGCGCGATTTCGCGCTGGCCGTCGCCGCCGGGCTCGGCACCGCGACGCTTGCCTACCTGACCATGCGCACCCCGCTGCCACCCTCGGTCGGCGACTACTATCTCGAACACGCCTATTCGGAAGGCGGTGGCACCAACGTCGTCAACGTCATCCTCGTCGACTTCCGCGGCTTCGACACGTTCGGCGAGATCGTCGTGCTCGGCATCGTCGCGCTCACGGTCTTCGCGCTCCTTCGCCGCTTCCGCCCGGCCGAGGACACGAGCGAGATCCCCTACCAACAGCGCGAGCAGAACGAGTTCGACGACGTCCAGCGCGACCGCGAGGTCGGCGAGACGGTGAAGGACTATCTGCTCGTGCCGTCGGTCATCATGCGCTGGATGTTCCCCGTCATCGTGCTTCTTGCCGCCTACCTCTTCCTGCGCGGGCACGACCTGCCCGGCGGCGGGTTCGCGGCCGGCATCACCATGTCGATCGGCTTCCTCCTGCAATATCTCGCCGGCGGCACGCGCTGGGTGGAGGAGCGGCTGCGCATCCTGCCCGTCCGCTGGATCGGCTTCGGCCTCCTGATGGCGGCGGTGACCGGTCTCGGCTCGTGGCTCTTCGGCTATCCGTTCCTGACGTCCTACTTCCAGTACACCGAGATTCCGTTTATCGGCGACATGCCGACCGCCTCGGCGCTGCTCTTCGACCTCGGCGTTTTCAGCCTCGTCGTCGGCGCGACGGTTCTGATGCTCATCGCCATCGCCCACCAGTCGATCCGCTCGGCCAAGCCCAAGACGGCCAAACCCTCGACCGACGGAGGGCAGAGCTGATGGAACTCCTGATCGCACTCGCCATCGGCACGCTGACAGGTTCGGGCGTCTGGCTCCTGCTTCGCCCGCGCACCTATCAGGTCGTCATCGGCCTCGCCCTGCTCTCCTATGCGGTGAACCTCTTCATCTTCTCGATGGGTCGCCTGCGCGTGAACGCGCCGCCGGTGCTCGACGGCTCGCTGCCCGTCGATCCCGCCGCCTATACCGACCCGCTGCCACAGGCGCTGGTGCTTACGGCGATCGTCATCGGCTTCGCCACGACGGCGCTCTTCCTCGTCGTGCTCATCGTCTCGCGCGGCCTGACCGGCACCGACCATGTCGACGGGCGGGAGAGCGATCGATGAATCTCGACCCGCACCACCTCGTCATCGCGCCCATCCTGATCCCGCTCGTCGCGGGCGCGCTGATGCTGTTCTTCGACGATCGCGAGCGGCGGCTGAAGACGACCATCGCGCTCCTGTCGAGCCTGTCGCTCTTCGCCGTTGCCGTCGTGCTCCTCCAACGCGTCCATGTCGGCAACGACGCCGTGGCGCTCGTCTATCTCCTCGGCAACTGGCCGGCGCCGATCTCGATCAATCTCGTCGCCGACCGGCTGTCGGCACTGATGCTGGTGCTGACGGCGATCCTCGCCATCCCCGCCCTGGTCTTCGCTGTCGAGCGATGGGCGAAGGCGGGCCCGCACTTCCACAGCCTGTTCCAGTTCCTTCTGGTCGGGCTCAACGGCGCGTTCCTGACCGGCGACCTCTTCAACCTCTTCGTCTTCTTCGAGGTGATGCTCGCCGCGTCCTACGGCCTCGTCCTGCATGGCTCTGGCTCGGCACGGGTGAAATCAGGCCTGCACTACATCGCGGTCAACCTCGTCGCCTCGCTCATCTTCCTGATCGGCATCGCTCTCGTCTTCGGCGCGACGGGGAGCCTGAACATGGCCGAGATCGCGCTGCGCGCCGCGACGCTCGAAGGCTTCGCCGAGCCGGCGCTCCATGTCGGCCTCGCCATGCTCAGCCTCGCCTTCCTGGTCAAGGCCGGCATGTGGCCGCTGGGCTTCTGGCTGGTGCCCGCCTATTCGGCCGCCGCCGCGCCCGTCGCCGCCACTTTCGCCATGCTGAGCAAGGTCGGCATCTACGCGCTTCTGCGCCTCGCGCTCCTGGTGCCCGCCAGCGGCGAGGCGTTCGGGGCGATGCTGATCTTCATCGGCGGTTCGTTCACGCTGGTCTTCGCCTCGATCGGCGTGCTCGCGTCGCAGTCGATGCAGCGCGCCAGCGCCTATTTCGTTCTGATGTCGTCCGGAACGCTGTTGGCCACCTTCGGCATTTCGGAACCGGGAAGCACCGCCGGCGCGCTCTTCTATCTCATCTCCTCGACACTCGCCGTGAGCGCGCTCTTCATGGTCGTCGAGCTTCTGGAGCGCGAGCAGGACGCGGCCGCCGACGTTCTCGCGGTGACGATGGAAGCCTATGGCGAGGCCAACCCGGAAGACGAGGACGACGCCGAGATCGGCCAGATGATGCCCGGCGCGCTCGCCATCCTGGGCATCGGCTTCGCTCTTCTCGCGCTCGTACTGATCGGCCTGCCACCGCTTTCCGGCTTCCTTGCGAAGTTCGCCATCCTCCATGCCATCATCGGGCCGCCATCGGTCGAGATCGCCGGCGGAGGCACGATGCGGATCATCCTCGCCACGCTCCTCATCGTCTCGGGGCTCACCGCCCTGATCGCGCTCGCGCGCATGGGCATCCGCACCTTCTGGGCGCCTGTCGAGAGCTTTGCGCCGCGCGTGACGATCGTCGAGACCGCGCCGATCCTCTTCCTGCTCGCGGTCCTCGTCGCGCTCGCGCTGCAGGCCGGGCTCGTCATGGATGTCGTCACGGCCACCGCCGGCGACCTGCACGACGCGGAACGCTATCTCGACGCCGTCCTCGGGGCCGAGCGCGTGCCGCCATTCGCGGAGGAGAGCCAGTGAGAGCAGTCCTGCCCTACCCGCTTCTCGCCGCTGGGCTCGCCTTCATGTGGCTGGCGCTGTCCGGCTTCACGCCCGGCCATGCGATCCTCGCCGTGCTGGTTGCGATCGGCGCCAGCAATGCGCTGCGCGCGCTCGGGGAGACGAGCCCGCGCATCCGTCGATACGCCGCCATCCCCGAACTGTTGGGCATCGTCCTCTACGACATCGTGCGCTCCAATTTCGCGGTTGCGGGCATCATCCTGTCGGGCAAGCGCCGCCAGCGCACCTCCGGCTTCATCCTCGTGCCGATCCGGCTCACCAATCCGTCCGCGCTCGCCATCCTCTCGATCGTCCTGACGAGCACGCCCGGCACCGCCTGGCTCGACTACAATTCGGCGCGCGGCACGCTCCTGATCCACGTCTTCGACCTCGTCGACGAGGCGACCTGGGTCGACCTCATCGCCAACCGTTACGAGCGCCTGTTGCTGGAGATATTCGAATGAACGTCCTCATCATGCAGGTGGCGCTGTTCGTCGCCCAGTCCTTCATCGCCGTCGCGATGCTGCTCTGCACCTACCGGATGGCCATCGGCCCGCGCGCGCAGGACCGGGTGCTGGCGCTCGACGGGCTTTATGTCTGCGCCATGCTCCAGTTGCTCGCCTTCGGCGTGCGCACCGGCAACACGCTTTATTTCGAGGCCGCGCTGATCATCGGCGTCATGGGCTTCGTCGCAACCGTGGCGCTGGCCAAGTTCCTCATGCGCGGCGAGGTGATCGAATGAGCGTCGCCTATGCAGAAGTGCCGCTCTGGGCGGCGATCCTCAGCGCGGCCTTCATCCTGCTCGGCGCCACTTTGGCGCTGATCGGCGCCTTCGGGCTGGCCCGGCTCGGCTCGTTCTACGACCGCATCCATGCGCCGACGCTCGCGACGAGCTGGGGCGCGGGCGGCATGGTGATGGGCTCGATGATCTTCTTCACCGCCGCCGCCGCACGGCCCGTCATCCACGAGATCCTGATCGGCGTCTTCGTCACCGTGACGACGCCCGTCACCTTGATGATGCTCGGCCGCGCCGCGATCTACCGCGACAGGTCGCAGAACAATCCCGGCATCCCTCCCGTCTCACCGACCGCCGATGTCTCCGGGCCGGAAGCACAAGGGGACGGCGACTGACAGGCGCCAAGCGCCATCTTCATGTCCGTTCCGCGCGATGAGGAACGTCAATCGATAGACGAAGTATCTTTTGACACTGTCTTCACGTCCATTTCACGCTGGGATCACTCCCAGGGGTTCATTCTCCCCTGGCTTGCACAAGCAGGCCAACAAACGAGGGAGATGAAAATGTCCAGACACCACACCACGTTGAAGTTCGTCGCAGCCTCGCTCGCCGGCTTCGCCTTTTTCGGATCGGCGATGAGCCAGGAAGCACCGTATGTCGCCGGCAAGTACTCGGCCAACACCGAGCGCCTGTGGGATCTCGGGATGGAACCGGCTCAGGCGACACCGGTCGAGCCGACCACGTCCGAAAACGAGACGACGACCTTCGCCTATGACGATGAAGTGCTGCGCTTCCCGCGTCCGCGCTTCGTGGAAGACCCGGTCTTCGGCAACTATTCGGCAAACGTGCGCGCGCACGATTTGCGCTGACCCCGCGGTCGGGGGATGGCGAATCCGGCGGCAGACCGGATAGCCGAACCGCGCCCCTATGCGCCACCCGTCGCGTTTCCGGGTGGCGCTTTTTTTTTGCGTGCACCAGGCCTTTCACGCAACTTTCACGACGCCATGACGGCCGGTTCTAAACCGGCGCCGCTGGATCAATCCGCCATAAGAAAGACTGCCGGATGTTCGACGTACAGGCGCACGACTTTTCCGCGACGATCGCGTCATTGCCGACGGGCTTCGGCGACGCGCATGTTTTCCCTCCCGAGAACGCGCGATCGTGGTATTTTGAGGAAGGGGCGCCAGATGTACTGAAGGCAATCGCGATGCAAAGCGATGCTGCCGAACATCTTTGCGAGATGTTTCTGTTCGGACCGCTGACGGTACTGGACGCGCGCGGAGTCAACCGTACGCCCAAGGCCCAGAAGTCGCGCGCTCTGCTTGCGTTGCTTGCACTTGCACCACGCGGTTCCCGGTCGAGGGTCTGGCTGCGCGACAAGCTGTGGAGCGACCGTGGCGAGGAGCAGGCTTCCGCCAGCCTGCGCCAGGCCCTCCTGGACGTGCGCAAATCGCTTGGACCCCTGGCCGACAAGCTGCTCGTCGCCGACAAGCATACGGTGACGCTTGACCTCAGCCGGATGCAGGTCGACGCGCTCGATTTGCTCCATCAGATGTCGGACCGAACCACACAGGCGACGTTCGATGCGCGCGAGGTCGATGGCGAAATTCTCGAAGGTCTCGACATCGGCGATCCAGAATTCGAGGACTGGCTGACGCTGGAACGGCAGCTCTGGCGCTCGCGCTTTGAAAATGCCGCGGCGCCCCGCGACCTGACGCCCGCAAGAGAGCCGCTGCGCCGCGCCCCCTCGCAGGGAGTGGCAGCCAAACCCGCCGACGCATCCAATGGTGCGGGGATGCAGCCGAGCCGTCCGGGGTGGACGGTCGCGCTGACGCCGCCTCTGGTCCTCGGGACGCCCGACAATGCCGGCTATCTGCCGCAACGCCTCAACGAGCTTCTGGCCAAGCTGCTGCTCGAGGGTGGCGATATCAGCGTCTCCGACCTTGGTTACCGGGCCGCTCAAACCGCGACTGCCGGCAGCGGTGGCGACAGCGGAACGATGGGCGCTGTCCATCTTGCCGTCAGCACGAGCTATACGTTCTCGCCGCACGCAATTCACGCCACGATCAATCTTCACCGGGTCGCCGATCAGAGCCTCGTCTGGATCGACAGCGCAACCCTTGATCGGCGAGCGGTGGAGGGCGGCGACGCCTCGCAGGCCTTTGCCCTGACGAACCAGGCGATCGAGGAAATCCGGCGCTGGTTCACGCTTCAGCCGGCTTTCAAGCCGGACACCACCCGCGAAACCATGTTCGGCGCGGTCAACGCCATGTTTCGACTGTCGCGCCCGGACCTCGACGCGGCGGAACGCACGCTGCGCACGCTGATCGCCCGCAACGAGGCGCCGCAGGCCTATGCCTGGCTCGCCTTCCTGCTGACCTTCCGGGTCGGCCAGCGCTTTTCGCCCGATACGCTGGCCACCATCGAGGAAGCCCAGCTTCTGGCACGTCGCGCCGTCGAGATCGACGGCAACAACGCCGTGACGCTGGCACTGGTCGGCCACGTCCATTCCTATCTGTTCGGTGAATACGACACGGCCTCGCGGCTCTTCGAGCGCGCAATCAAGATCAATCCGGCGCAGGTTCTCGGCTGGGACCTCTATTCGATGCTGCACGCCTATGCGGGCCAGCCCGAAAAGGGCCTTGCACTGGCAAACTGGGGCCGCCATCTCGGCGCCTACAGCCCGCACCGCTACTATTTCGACACCTCGCTATGCATCAACGCGGCGCTGGCGGGGCAGCACGACGTGGCGATCGCAGCCGGCGAACAGGCGCTTTTCGACAGGCCGGACTTCAACAGCCTGCTGCGCTATCTCGTCTCGAGCTATGCCCACAAGGACGACATGGCGACCGCGCGCCGGCTGCTCGACCGGCTCACGGTGGTGGAGCCCGACTTCTCGATCGGTGCCCTGATCGATGCGCGCTACCCGATCATCCAGACCAAAGGCGGCAGCGACCTCATCGCAGGATTGCTGAAGGCCGGCGTCAAGAAAAACTGACCGCCGCACATCAAGGAGGCAATGATGACTGACAGCCATGCTCCTCGATACCAGCCCAATCAACTGG
This sequence comes from Pseudomonadota bacterium, assembly GCA_023389195.1. Classification (GTDB taxonomy): domain Bacteria; phylum Pseudomonadota; class Alphaproteobacteria; order Rhizobiales; family Rhizobiaceae; genus Aliihoeflea. The sequence continues at coordinate 65,663 of JAEWET010000023.1, read as the reverse complement.
CCGACTTCCTAGACCGGTTCCGGTTCAAGGTCGAACATGACGACGTCGTGCCCTGCGTGCAGGAGGACCGTCCGGTTCCCGCGCCTGCAATCGCGGCGGCGGAGCCGGCGATGACCGCATTGTCCGCGACGGACCAGATCCGACCGGATGCCCTGCAAGCTGAGGCGGCGTTCGCGCACCGCCAGTTCCCGCGCGCCGTGGAAGCGTCGGTTTTCTCGAGCAGCCTCAGCGTCTTTCGCAGCCTCTCCGCGGTCCAGAACAAGGCGTCGCTCAACAAGAACAAGAACAAGAATAAGAATAAAAACAAGAATAAGAACAAGCTTGCGGGCACGTCGGCAGCGGGCACGGACGCCGCGCTTCTCCCGGCACTCGAACTGCGGCGGCTCCATCTCGACCCCGCCGCCGATCCCTTCGCGGCCGCAAAGCGGTTCGCGTGGGAAACGCTCGACATCGCGGGACCGCCCGGACCCGACCTGACTCGGCTGGAAACGGAGGTGCTCCTGGCCATGCAGCGCCGCGACAAGGAGCGCGTCCGCCGCACGGGCGACATCGAACGGGAGGCGACGCTCGACCTGACCGACTTCACCCGGCCGCTCGGCATCGACGGTCTGGGCGGCTACGAGCAGACAGAGGCGCTGTTCCTCGCGATCCTGGCCATGTGCGAATATGTCGGGCTTCTCTACAAGGCGCGCTATGGCCGCATCCGCCCGAACCAGTTCGAGCCGCGCCTGCGGCCGATGCTTGCGAACCCGGCCCACGACGCCTATCCGAGCAACCATTCCTTCCAGTGCCATTCGATCGCGTTCGCCTTCGCGACGATCCTGCCGGAGCATCCGGCGACCGACGAACTTGCCCGCGTCGCGCGAAAGGTGGCCGAGAATCGCGAATGGGCGGGCCTGCATTATTCAAGCGACACGGATGGCGGCAAGGAACTCGCCCGGCGCTTCGCTCCCTATCTGAGGGAAGCGTTCCGGCAGACCTTCAACGCCGCCCAGCGGGAATGGATCTGATCCATCGGAGGATGTCCCATGAGCCAGTTCGATTTCACCGAAAAGATGAGCGGAAGAGACGGCGGCGGCCGTCCGCAGTCCTATTACTACCTCTGGCACCTGGTCGCGCTCGGCGTCATCGATGCCGAGTTCGGTCCGCCAAGCGATCCTGAGGACGAGCTCTCCGCAAGCGCGGCGCCAACCATCACCGGCACCGTCTGGGACGAGATCGGCGCGGCCTTCCCGCAGGCATTCGAGCCGGCCGTCGTCGCGCTCATCGATGTCGGCGTCAGCAGGCTGCATCCGAACCTGCGCACGCGCATCGACGATCGCTCGATCGATCTGGCGAGCCATCGCTATGGCGCGGCTACGCAGCCCGCAAATCCCGCCAACCCGCATGAACGCGAACAGGAAGCGCCCTTCTTCACCGGGCTCGACATCTCGGGTCTCGGCACCATCGATCTTGGCGCCGGAGACGCCGCTTTCCTCTCGGCGCTGGTCGGCGAGCTCGCGGCGTCGAAGGGCGTCGTGCGCCAGCTCGCCGACGGCGACGAAACGTTCGGGTCGCATGGCACGGCAGCAGCGGGCCTTGTCGTGGGCGAACCCGCCGCAACCGTCGCATCCGAAGACGGCTCCGGTCCCGCGGCGATCGAGCCGGCCTCGCTCGCCACGGCGAACGGAGAAACGCTGAGCATCAATGCCAATCAGGGCATCCTGCCCTATTTCGGCGTCGACCCGTTTTCGCGGCTGCTGTCCATCCGCACCTCCTTCGACACCGACGCAGAACAGTTCATCGCCGCCTTCCTCTACGCGTGGCATTGCGGCGTCGATGTCATCCTCCTGCCGCGCGGACTGCCCGATCCCGTCCGCAGCCGCGTCGCACCGAAGCCGGAACTCGCACAAGACGGCGACCTGCGCGCGAACCGTGAAAGGGCCGGCCTTTTCGCACGGCTTGCCGACGCCGGCGGGGAGGAGATCGACCCCTACGCGACCGCGCTTGCGAGCGACCGGGAATGGGCGATCCTGGAAAAGCTGATCGTCGCGATCAGCCGCAAGATTCCGGTGATCTGCGCGGCCGGAAATGACGGTGAAAGCCAGATCATCTATCCGGCGAAACTCGCTGCGCCCGACAATGGCGTGGTCGCCGTCGGTGCCGTCACACCGCACGGCCTGCGCTCCGGCTTCAGCAATTACGGCCAGGGGCTGACGCTTGTCGCACCCGCCGACGACAGCGAAGTCTTCAATCGCCACCAATTGCGCCGCGACACGACGCATCCCGCGGCAAGCACGGACTATTTCGACCCCGGGCGCGGCAGGATCGTTCCCTACAGTCCCTTCGCGCTGGTGACGACCGATCTTCCGGGCATCTACGGCTACGAGGCCGGATCGCCGCCCCGCTCGGCGCGCGTCCCGCCCTTCGCGGAGCCCGGTACGGGCGGGGGGTACTACACGACGTTCGGGGGAACGTCGGGTGCCTCGGCCCTTGTCGCGGGAGTTGCGGCCCTCGCGGCAAGGGCCAACAAGGCCAGGCATGGTCCGGGGGCATCGCTCCCAGGGCTTGCGGCCAAGGAGTTGCTCGTCAAATCGAGCCGACTGGCAACTGCCGTCCGCCCCGGCACCGCACAGCTCGCCCCGGACCCGATGAACGCCGACGACGAACCCTCGAAAGGTTTGCCCTATTATTTCGGCGCGGGACTGCTCGATGCAAGACGAGTGGTCGCGGAGGTGCTCACAAGCTGACGACGCACCGCCAATGCGGGGGTCTTTGATTGCGATACTGCATTGCACATTGACGGTGCGTGCGCAAAATGGGCCATGGCCGCACCGTCCCTTTCCATCCTCGTCATCGATGAGAACCGCATCCGCGCGGCCGTCATCGAGGCCGGCCTGCGCGAGGCGGGTCACGAGCGGATCACGGTGATCCACGACGTCGCCGGCATCGCGCGGCGAATCGCCGAGATCGAGCCGGACGTCATCGTCATCGATCTCGAGAACCCCAATCGCGACATGCTGGAAAACATGTTCCAGCTTTCACGCGCGGTGAAGCGCCCGATCGCCATGTTCGTCGATCGCTCCGACCAGGCCGCGATCGAAGCGGCGGTGGAAGCGGGCGTCTCGGCCTATGTGGTCGATGGGCTGCGCCAGGAGCGGGTGAAGCCGATACTGGACATGGCGGTCAGCCGCTTCAATGCCTTTTCCAGAATGTCGCGTGAACTGGAAGAGATGCGCGGCGAGTTGCAGGGCCGCAAGCTGGTCGACAAGGCCAAGCGCATCCTCATGCAATCGCGCGGCCTGTCCGAGGACGAGGCGTATGCGCTGCTGCGCAAGACCGCGATGAACCAGAACCGCAAGATCAGCGAGATTGCCGACAGCCTGATCACGGCGGCCGGCCTGCTCGGGCCGCAGGAAGGGAATTGACGATGGCAGGGCAATTCCACGTCAATGCCGGGTTCATGCCGCTCTTCGACAGTGCCGTGCTGGTCGTCGCACGCGAAATCGGCTTTGCCGAGCGCGAGGGCGTCGATCTGACGCTTCATCGCGAGACGTCATGGGCCAACATACGCGACCGGATCGCGATCGGGCATTTCGACGTCGCGCACATGCTCGGGCCGATGCCGATCGCGTGCAATCTCGGCCTGACGCCGCTGTCTTCGGATACGATCGTGCCATTCGCGCTCGGGCTCGGCGGCAACTGCATCACCGTATCGAATACGGTTTGGGAAGGTATGCAAGCGCTGGGCGCAGAGCCAGACCTTGACCCGATGAAGGCCGGTGCTGCGCTACGCGGCTTCATCGCCGCGCGTTCCGCGACGGGTCGCGACCCGCTGCGCTTTGCGGTCACGCATCCCCATTCGGGGCACCATTACGAACTCGGCTACTGGCTTGCGGCGTGCGGCATCGACCCGCGACGCGACGTCGACATCGTCATCGTCCCGCCTCCCTTCATGGCCGATGCGCTGGCGGCCGGCCGCATCGACGGTTACTGCGTCGGAGAGCCTTGGAACAGCGCGTCGGTCGCGCGCGGCACCGGCCACATCGCGACCGTCAAGGCGGCGATCTGGAAGAACAGCCCCGAAAAGGTGCTGGGCGTTCGCAAGTCCTGGGCGGAAGATAACGACGCCGGGCTCGCCGCGCTTTTGCGCGCGCTACATCTGGCGGCGCGCTGGTGTCAGGACCCCCGAAATCACGCAGACTTGGCGGGCCTGATGGCGCGGCCGGAATTTCTCGGACTGCCGCCCGACATGCAGATGCCGGTGCTGAGCGGGCAGTTGAATGTCGGAGACGGCATGCTGCGCCGGGTCGAAGACCTATTCGTCCCGTTCGACAAGGCAGCCAACTTTCCTTGGAAGAGCCACGCATTGTGGTTCTACACTCAGATGGTCCGCTGGGGGCAGATCGAGCACACCACCGCCCATGCACAGATCGTCCGCGACTGCTATCGCCCCGATCTCTATCGCGCGGCACTGAGGCCGCTCGGCGTCGCGCTCCCGGGCGCAAACGCCAAGGTCGAGGGCGCGTTGAAGACGGCAACGCCCGTCGGGTCCGCGGGCGCGAGCCTCGTGCTCGGACCGGACGGCTTCTTCGACGGCCAGATGTTCGACCCCGACCGCATCGAGGATTACATGGCCAGCCAGCAGGCCGCCACGTCGGTTTGACTCATACTGCATTGCACAATTCGTGTGCGTTTGCCTCGTCGCCATGACCATGATTTCGCCTGAGCTCGCTCCAACCTGCTGTCGACAAAAATGATAAGTGCCTGAACTGACAGGAAAACCCGCCACACCATCAGATTGGCACGCATCCTGCTTTCATAGAAACGAGGTCCTGCAGGACCGACCAATCCGCGTCCAATGACGGGCGTCCCATAATGGCAACGCCGCCAACAGGAAATGATCCGGTCTCAGCACCGGCGCTCATTCTTCCCGTTGGCGGCGTTTTTCGTTTCCGGGGCTCCGGCCGCAACGAAGAACAGGGGAACTGACGCAATGACCATCGAGACCAGGCGCTTCAAGACCGGCATCGACCGGCGCGGCTTCATCAAGGGCGCGACGGCCACCGCAGCATTGCTGACGGCGGCACGGCAGCTCTTTCCCTCCGGCGCCTATGCAGCCGCATCCGGGCCGGAAGTCACCGGCGCCAAACTCGGCTACATCGCGCTCACCGATTCCGCGCCGCTGATCATCGCCAAGGAAAAGGGCCTGTTCGAGAAATATGGCGTGCCGGATGTCGAGGTGCTGAAGCAAGCCTCCTGGGGCGCGACGCGCGACAACATGGCGCTCGGCGGCGACAGCGGCGGCATCGATGGCGGCCACATCCTGCGCCCAAAGGTGCATCTCTATTCGTCCGGTTCTGTGATCCAGAACAACCAAAAGCTGCCGATGTACACCTTGCTGAACCTCAACGAGGACTGCCAGGGCATATCGGTCGCGCAGGAATATGCGGACACCGGCGTCCAGCTCGACTCGGGTGCGTTGAAGGACGCTTTCGCCGCCAAGAAGGCAGCGGGCAAGCCGGTCAGCGCCGCCATGACGTTCCCCGGCGGCACGCACGATCTGTGGCTGCGATATTGGCTGGCCGCCGGCGGAATCAACCCGAATACCGATGTCGACGTGATCGTGGTTCCGCCGCCGCAAATGGTGGCGAACATGAAGGTCGGCAACATGGACGTGTTCTGCGTCGGCGAGCCGTGGAACGAGCAGCTCGTTCACCAGAAGATCGGCTTCACCGCGCTGACGACCGGCGAATTGTGGCGCCGGCATCCCGAAAAAATCCTCGGCATGCGCGCCTCCTTCGTCGACGCCAATCCGAACGCCACGCTCGCGATCATGATGGCGACGATGGAAGCCCAGCAATGGTGCGACCAGATGGAGAACAAGCAGGAGATGGCCGAGATCGTCGGGCGTCGGCAATGGTACAACGTGCCCGTCGACGACATCATCGGCCGCATCCGGGGCGACATCAATTATGGCAATGGCCGCACCGCCGAGGGCACCGATCTCCTGATGAAGTTCTGGGGCGAGAAGGGCGAAACGTCCTATCCCTGGAAGAGCCTCGACACCTGGTTCATGACCGAGAACATGCGCTGGGGCTATTTCCCGGAATCGACCGACATCAAGGCGATGGTCGACAACACCAACCGCTCCGACCTCTGGCTCGAGGCGGCCAAGGGCATCGGCCTGACCGACCTGCCGTCAGGCGACAGCCGGGGCGTCGAGACCTTCTTCGACGGCAAGGTCTTCGATCCGGCCAATCCCACCGCCTATCTCGACAGCCTCGACATCAAGGCGATCGCCTGATCCTGCGGCCGGCGCCCAGCCGCGCCGGCCCGCTTCCCCTCGTTTGAAAGGCCAGCCCATGTCCATGCCAGCCGCCAAGAGCGACGTTGTCGTCGCCGGCGAATTCAAGACCCGCCCCGCGACCGTCGTGCCTTTGGCCGTCGCGCCGCAAAAGCGCCTCGACGTCGCGGCGATCGCGGCGAGCGCCGTCCAGAACATCGTGCCGCCGATGATCGTGGTGGCGATCCTGCTGGCCATCTGGCAGGTCGCGTTTTCCGACCCGGACGCCTCGCTGCCGCCACCCTCGGAAGTCTGGGCGCAGAGCAGGGACCTCATCGTCGAGCCATTCTTCGTCTACGGCTCTCAGGATATCGGGCTCGGCTGGCGCGTCCTGGTCTCGATGGAGCGCGTCGCCTACGGCTTCGGGCTGGCTGCCGTCATCGGCATCCTCGTCGGAGCGCTGATCGGCCAGTCGGTCTGGGCCATGCGTGGCCTCGATCCGATCTTCCAGGTGCTGCGCACCGTACCGCCTCTGGCGTGGCTGCCGCTGTCGCTGGCCGCGTTCCTCGATTCCGGACCGTCCGCAATCTTCGTGATCTTCATCACCTCGATCTGGCCGGTCATCATCAACACCGCCGTGGGCATCCGCAACATCCCGCAGGACTATCGCAACGTCGCGCGCGTGCTGCAGCTCAACCAGGTCGAATTCTTCTTCAAGATCATGGTGCCGGCCGCCGCGCCCTACATCTTTTCAGGCCTGCGGATAGGCGTCGGCCTGTCATGGCTGGCCATCGTCGCGGCCGAAATGCTCACCGGCGGCGTCGGCATCGGCTTCTTCATCTGGGATGCGTGGAACTCGTCTCGCCTCACCGACATCATCGTCGCGCTGGTCTATATCGGCCTCGTCGGCTTCATGCTCGACAAGCTGGTCAGCTTCGTCGGCACCCTCGTCACGCGCGGCGCGGCGGTCAACTGAAGGAGCACCGGCCCATGTCCGCCTATCTCAAGCTCGACTATATCGGCAAGAGTTTCACCCGCGGCGCGCAGTCGACCGAAGTGCTGCGCGACATCCGCCTGACCATCGAAAAAGGCGAGTTCGTCTCGATCATCGGCCATTCGGGCTGCGGCAAGTCGACCTTGCTCAACCTCGTCGCCGGCCTGACGCCGGTGACCACCGGCGCGGTCCTCCTGGAAAACCAGGAAGTGAATTCGCCGGGCCCGGACCGTGCGGTGGTGTTCCAGAACCATTCGCTGCTGCCCTGGCTGAGCGTCTACGAGAACGTCAACCTGGCCGTCTCCAAGGTCTTCGCGGGCAAGAAATCGAAAGCCCAACGCCACGAATGGATCATGGACAATCTGAACCTCGTCCAGATGGCCCACGCAGCCGACAAGCGCCCGTCCGAGATTTCGGGCGGCATGAAGCAGCGCGTCGGCATTGCGCGGGCGCTTTCGATGGAGCCGAAAATCCTGCTTCTGGACGAGCCGTTCGGCGCGCTCGATGCACTGACCCGCGCGCATCTGCAGGACCAGATGATGGAGATCCATGCACGGCTCGGCAACACCGTCATCATGATCACGCATGACGTGGACGAGGCGGTGCTTCTGTCCGACCGCATCGTGATGATGACCAACGGCCCGGCCGCCACCATCGGCGAGGTGCTCGACGTGCCGCTGGACCGCCCGCGTGCGCGGATCGGCCTTGCGAGCGACCGCACCTACCTCAAATGCCGCGAGGCGGTGTTGAAGTTCCTCTACGAACGCCACCGCTTCGTCGAAGCCGCGGAATAGGATTTCCCATGACACAGAAACTCGTCGTCATCGGCAATGGCATGGCACCCGGCCGAATGCTGGAAAACCTGTTCGAGACGGCACCCGGCGCCTACGAAGTGACGATCTTCAATGCCGAGCCGCGCGTCAATTACGACCGCATCATGCTCTCGCCCGTGCTCTCCGGCGAGAAGAGCTATGAGGACATCGTCATCCATGGCGACGGCTGGTACATCGACCACGGCGTGACGCTCTACAAAGGCCACCGCATCGTCGCGATCGACCGTACGGCCAAGACCGTGACCTCCGACCATGGGGTCACCGAGAGCTACGACAAGCTCGTCATCGCCACCGGCTCGGTTCCCTTCATCATCCCGGTGCCCGGCAAGGATCTGCCGGGCGTCCTCACCTATCGCGACCTCGACGACGTCCACGCGATGATGCTCGCCGCGCAATCGCGCGACAAGGCCGTCGTCATCGGCGGCGGCCTGCTCGGCCTCGAAGCCGCCGCCGGGCTCAAGGCGCGCGGCATGGACGTGACCGTGCTCCATGTCATGCCGACGCTGATGGAACGCCAGCTCGATCCGGCGGCCGGGTATCTCCTGCAAAAGGCGGTGGAAGCGCGCGGCATCGAGGTTCTGACCAAGGCGAACACCAGGGCCATCATCGGCGACGGCAAGGTCGAGGGCGTGGAACTGGCCGACGGCACGATCATTCCGGCAACACTTGTCGTCATGGCGGTCGGCATCCGTCCCAACACGGCGCTGGCGAAAGATGCCGGGCTGGAAGTCGGGCGAGGCATCGTGACCGATGACAAGATGCTGACGTCGGACCCGGACATTTTCGCGCTCGGCGAATGCGCCGAGGTCGGCGGCAATGTCTACGGCCTCGTCGCGCCTCTCTATCAGATGGCGCGGGTAGCCGCGGCCGGTCTTGCCGGCGCAAGCGACGACCGTTTCGTCCATTCCGAAACGCCGACCAAGCTCAAGGTCACCGGCATCGACCTTTATTCGGTCGGCGACTTCGCCGATGGCGACGATCGCGAGGAGATCGTCCTGCGAGACGGCTCGGCCGGCGTCTACAAGCGCGTCATCCTGCGCGATGACCGCATCATCGGCACGGTGCTTTTCGGTGATACCGCCGATGGCGGCTGGTTCGCCGACCTGCAGAAGAAGCAGACCGACATCTCGCAGATGCGCGACACGCTGATCTTCGGGCAATCCTTCCAGGGAGGCCCCTCCGCGGACCCTCTGGCGGCCGTTGCGGCGCTCTCGGATGATGCCGAGATCTGCGGCTGCAACGGCATCTGCAAGGGCCAGATCACCGGCGCGGTCACGTCGAAATCGTTGACCACGCTCGATGGCGTGCGTGCGCACACCAAGGCATCCGCCTCGTGCGGCACCTGCACCGGGCTCGTCGAAAAGCTGATGGTGCTGACGCTGGGCGACGCCTACAACCCCGCCGCCGTCACGCCGATCTGCGGCTGCACCGATCTCGGCCATGACGATGTGCGCCGCCTGATCGTCGCCAAGGGGCTGAAGACGATCCCCGCCGTCATGCAGGAACTGGAGTGGAAGACCTCGTGCGGCTGCGCGAAATGCCGGCCGGCACTCAACTACTACCTCGTCTGCGACTGGCCGGCCGACTACGCCGACGACTACCAGTCGCGCTTCATCAACGAGCGCGCGCACGCCAACATCCAGAAGGACGGCACCTATTCCGTCGTGCCCCGCATGTGGGGCGGCATGACCTCGTCGAAGGAACTGCGCGCCATCGCCGACGTGGTCGACAAGTTCAGTATCCCGGCGGTGAAGGTGACCGGCGGGCAGCGCATCGACATGCTGGGCATCGCCAAGGAAGACCTGCCAGCCGTCTGGGCCGATCTGGGTCAGGCCGGCTTCGTCTCGGGCCATGCCTATGCCAAGGGTCTGCGCACGGTGAAGACCTGCGTCGGCACCGACTGGTGCCGCTTCGGAACGCAGGATTCGACCGGCCTCGGCATCCGCATCGAAAAGTTCATGTGGGGCTCGTGGACGCCGGCGAAGCTCAAGATGGGCGTGTCCGGATGTCCGCGAAACTGCGCCGAGGCGACGTGCAAGGACATCGGCGTGATCTGCGTCGATTCCGGGTTCGAAATCCATTTCGCAGGCGCCGCCGGGCTCGACATTAAAGGCACCGAAATCCTCGGCCAGGTGAAGACCGAGGACGACGCGCTCGTCCACATCGTCGCCCTGACGCAGATGTATCGCGAGCAGGGGCGCTATCTCGAACGGATCTACAAATGGGCGAAGCGCATCGGAGTGGCCGAGATCCGCCGCCAGATCATGGACGATGCCGACAAGCGGCAAGCCTATTACGAGCGCTTCGTCTTCTCCCAGAAATTCGCACAGGTCGATCCGTGGGAGGAGCGCGTCTCGGGCAAGGACAAGCACGAATTCCGTCCGATGGCGACGGTCGGTTATGCGCAGGCGGCGGAGTGACATGATGATCTGGACGACAATCGGCTCGATCGACGACATTCCCCGCCGTGGAGCGCGCTGCGTGGCGACGCCGCAGGGCAAGATCGCTGTCTTCCGCACTGCGGACGACCAATTCTATGCCATCGACGACCAATGCCCGCACAAGGGCGGGCCGTTGAGCCAGGGCATCGTGCATGGCGCGGCGGTAACCTGTCCGCTGCACAATTGGGTCATCTCGCTCGAAACCGGCAAGGCGCTCGGTGCGGATGAGGGTTCGGTCCGCACGATCCCCGTTCGGGTCGAAAACGGTGCCCTTCTGATCGCGCTCGACACGCAGCTCCAGGCCGCCGAATGACGACGATCAAAACGACCTGTCCCTATTGCGGGGTGGGCTGCGGCGTGATCGCCGAAACGGCTCCCGACGGCACGGCGAGCGTAAGGGGTGATCCCGAGCATCCGGCGAATTTCGGCAGGCTCTGCTCCAAGGGCTCGGCGCTCGGCGAAACGCTCGGCCTTGATGCCCGGCTTCTGGAGCCGGAGATGAACGGCCGCCCGGTCGGCTGGGACGCGGCGCTCGACCATGTCGCGCAGCGCTTTGCCGACACCGTCGCCAAGCATGGCCCCGATTCCGTCGCGTTCTACGTCTCCGGCCAGTTGCTGACCGAGGACTATTACGTCGCCAACAAGCTGATGAAGGGATTCATCGGCTCGGGCAATATCGACACCAATTCGCGGCTCTGCATGGCGTCATCCGTCGCCGGCCATCGCCGCGCTTTCGGCGAGGACGTCGTTCCGGGGATCTATGCGGATTTCGAGGAGGCAGACCTCGTCGTTCTGGTCGGCTCCAACACGGCATGGTGCCACCCGATCCTGTTCCAGCGCCTGCTCGCTGCCCGCCGCGAGCGCGGTACGAAGATCGTGGTGATCGATCCACGCCGCACCGCGACGGCCGCCGATGCCGACCTGCATCTGGCGGTGAAGCCCGGCACGGACGTGCTGCTCTTCAACGGTTTGCTGGCGCATCTCGCGCGCACGGATGCGCTCGACGGCGCCTATATCGCCGCCCACACAAACGGCTTCGATGCTGCTTTGGCACTCGCCCAAGCGGATGCATCGAGCATCGCCAAGGTCGCCCTCGGCTGCGATGTGGATGAAGGCGATCTGCGCACATTCTTCGATCTGTTCGCGGCGACCGAACGCACGGTTACCGTCTACAGCCAGGGCGTCAACCAGTCCGCACACGGCACCGACAAGGTCAATGCGATCCTGAACTGCCATCTGGCGACGGGCCGCATCGGCAAGCCCGGCGCGGGGCCGTTCTCGGTCACGGGCCAGCCAAATGCGATGGGCGGGCGCGAGGTCGGCGGGCTGGCCAACCAGCTCGCCGCCCATATGGCGTTCGAAGATGCTGGCGCGGTCGACCACGTCGCGCGGTTCTGGAACGCCGCGCGGATGGCGACCAGACAGGGCCTCAAGGCGGTCGACATGTTCGACGCCGTCGCGGCGGGAAAGATCAAGGCGATCTGGATCATGGGCACCAATCCGGTGGTCTCGATGCCCGATGCCGCACGCGTGCGGGCCGGCCTGAAAGCCTGCGACTTCGTCGTCGTTTCCGACGTTGCGCGCACCGACACGACACGGCTTGCCGACGTGCTGTTGCCGGCCGCGGCATGGGGCGAAAAGGACGGCACGATCACCAATTCGGAACGCCGAATCTCGCGCCAACGCAGCTTCATACCGTTGCCCGGCGCCAGCCGGCCCGACTGGTGGATCGTCTCGCAGGTTGCGCGGCGCATGGGCCTCCGTCACGCCTTCGCCTATGAAAGGCCGGCTGCGATCTTTCGCGAACACGCCGCGCTGTCGGCCTTCGAAAACGAGGGCGCGCGGCTGTTCGATCTCGGCGGCATGGCCGACATGTCGGATGAAAACTACGATTCCATGCAGCCTGTGACATGGCCGATGCGCGCCAGCGGTAAGCCGAGCGACGGACGCCTGCTTGGCGACGGACATTTTCCGACGCAAGACGGCCGCGCGCGCTTCATCGCGGTGCGGCAGGAAGGCCCGGCACTGCCTGTTTCCGCTGCGCATCCGCTGGTGCTCAACACCGGCCGCCTGCGCGACCAGTGGCACACCATGACCCGCACCGGCGCGGTGCCGCGCCTGATGGCGCATGCGCCCGAGCCGATGGTCGATATCCACCCGCAAGATGCGCAGGCGTCCGGCATCGCCGACGGCGACATGGTGCGCCTCGAGAGCCCGTTCGGCAACGCGCGTGCCCGCGCCCGGATCACGCGCGACCAGCGTCCCGGCGAGGCCTTCCTGCCGATGCACTGGAGCGGCCATTTCGCGGCCAATGCCGCTGCCGGCCCGGTATCGAACCCCAGGACGGACGCCTTTTCAGGCCAGCCCGAACTCAAGCATGTGCCGATCGCCATCACGCGAGAGGCGATGGGCTGGGCAGGCTTTCTGATCACGCGCCGTGACCTCCGTCCGACCGGCTTCGTCCACTGGAGCCGGCGTGCTGTTGCCGGCGGCTGGCTCTACGAACTGACCGGTCCGGAGCCCGCCGATCAGGGCATCCTCATCTGCCAGCGCCTGCTCGATCCCATCCCGCGCAATGCCATCACCGATTATCGCGACCGCAAGAGCGCGCAATATCGGGCCGCCGCGCTCGACGCCGCGGGCATCCTCACCGACCTGCTTTTCGTCGGGGCCTCGCCACAACGCGACTGGCTGCTGGCGCTCTTCGCCGACGGCACGTCACTGCCTGCCGATGCACGCCGCGCGCTCTTGTCGGGCCGCTCCGCCGTCGCGATGCCCAGCGTCGGGCGCATCGTCTGTTCCTGCTTCAATGTCGGCTTCTACCAGATCGTCGATGCAGCGGCCTCGGGCTGCGCCAGCGTCGATGCGATCGGGCAGGCCATCAAGGCGGGAACGAATTGCGGCTCGTGCCGCTCCGAAATCAGGGGAATTCTCGATGCAGGACGTCTCCAGGCAGCCGAGTGAACGCAAGCCCGCACGGATCGGAGCGCTGTCCGTCCTGCCGGTCTTCCTGTCGCTGCACGGTAAGCGCGCACTCGTCGCCGGCGGGTCGGAAGCCGCCGCATGGAAGGCCGAGCTTCTGGCCGCAGCCGGCGCAAGCGTCCATCTCTTTGCACCGGCGGAAGAGCTCTCCGATCTCTGCCGCGACCTGATCGCACATGGGTCGATCCTGCATCACGACCGACACTGGTCGGTGGACGTGATGCAAGGTGCAGCACTCGCCGTCCTCGACACTGCGCATCCAAGCGAAGCGCAGGCATTCGTCTGGGCCGCGCGGGCAGCCGGCGTGCCGGCCAACGTCATCGACCAGCCCGAATTCTGCCAGTTCCAGTTCGGCACCATCGTCAACCGCTCACCCGTCGTCGTCGGCATTTCCACCGCGGGCGCAGCGCCGATCCTCGGGCAAGCCGTCCGTCGCCGCATCGAGACGCTGCTTCCGGCCTCGCTCGGTGCATGGGCGGCCCTTGCCGACGGCATGCGCCAAACCGTGATGACAAAGCTTGGGCCAGGCGCCGAACGGCGCCGTTTTTGGGAGCGCTTCGTCGACCGCGCCTTCGGCCCTGACCCGACATCGAGCGACGCTCATGAACTCGCATCCAGCATCGATCGCGTCGCGAGAGGCACGAATGCGACCGGCCGCGTGACGCTCGTCGGCGCCGGCCCCGGCGATGCCGAACTCCTGACCCTCAAGGCCGTGCGCACGCTTCAGGCGGCAGATGTGATCCTGTTCGACGACCTCGTCTCCGACGACGTTCTGAAGCTCGCGCGGCGCGAGGCGAAGCGCATGCTGGTCGGCAAGCGCGGCGGGCGCGAAAGCTGCCGCCAGGAGGACATCAACGATCTGATGGTGAAGCTGGCGAAGGCAGGCAAGCATGTGGTGCGGCTGAAATCGGGCGACCCGATGATCTTCGGCCGCGCCGGCGAGGAGATCGAACGGCTGGACGCGGAAGGAATTCGCGTCGACATCGTGCCGGGCATCACATCGGCGCTCGCAATGGCGTCGGCCCTCGGCGTCTCGCTCACGCATCGCGACTGCGCGCGCTCGGTGCGCTTCGTCACCGGGCATTCGCGCAGCGATGCGCTCCCCAAGGACATCGACTGGAAGGCGGTCGCCGACCCAGCCGCGACCACCATCTTCTACATGGGCGGCCGCACGGCTGGCGAGATCGCCTCGCGCCTGATGGACGGGGGACTGCCGCTCTCGACGCCCGTCGCAATCGCCACCTGCGTCTCCCGGCCGGAACAAACCCTGCGCCTGACGAGCCTCGAAGACCTGGCGACGACGATGCGGCAGACGGATCTTGCTGGCCCGGTCATCATCGGCATCGGCGCCGTTTTCGCGCGTCGCCGATCCATGGTTCACGCACAGGGCGAACTGGCCGTCGTCGCTTCCTGACGTTCACGCCCAAATTGGTTCGACCGAACAGCCCCGGTTCGGCGCGTGGACGCGCTTGCGGCACCGCGCTCTGGCACGCATGCCTCGCACCAGCTTCGAAGCGAAGAATGGTCTGGAACACTGAGGTCCGCGCCCCGCGCGGCCATGAAATTAACCAGTTGTTAACCATTCTTGCCTACACCGAAACAACCGAAAATTAACCAAGATGACCAACGTGTTAACCCAAGCCCGGCCGATCCGCCTCAAGGGTCGCTCCTTTCTTGCGCTGGTACTGACCCCCGAACTTCCCTTCGAGGATTGGGTGGTTCGTCTCGACGATCTGGCCGCGCGCTCGGCGGGTTTCTTCCTTCGCCGCCCCATCGTCCTCGACGTCAACGGCCTTGCCATCGACCGCGCGCAACTGCGCGAAATGGTCGAGATGCTGGCGACACGCAATGTGCGGATCATGGGCATCGAGGGCGCTCGCCCGTCTTGGCTTGATTCGGGCCTGCCGCCCGCTCTTACCGATGGACGTGCGGCCGCCGATATCGAGGCGCCGGCGGCACAGGCCGACGAGACGCCGGCCGAGGACGAAGCAGACGCGCCGGCAATCGATCAGACTGCGCATGAGGTCAGGGGGGCCCCGTCGCTGATGGTCACCCAGCCGGTGCGCTCGGGCCAGTCGGTCATCTTTCCGGAAGGCGACGTGACGATCGTCGGCTCGGTCGCATCGGGCGCGGAGATCGTCGCCGGCGGATCGATCCACGTCTACGGCACACTGCGCGGCCGGGCGATGGCCGGGACGATGGGCAACGCGACGGCGCGCATCTTCTGCCGCAAGCTCGAAGCCGAGCTGATCGCCATCGACGGTTTCTACAAGACGGCGGAAGACATGGAGCCGGGCCTGCGCGGACGAGCCGTGCAGATCTGGCTTGAAGGGGACAAGATCGTGGCGGGAACACTGGGCTGAGGCCATGGAACAGGAGAGGTCAATGGGCAAGGTAATCGTGGTGACATCGGGCAAGGGAGGCGTCGGCAAGACCACGTCGACCGCAGCTCTCGGCGCGGCGCTGGCGCAGGGCGGCGCCAAGGTGGTGGTCGTCGATTTCGACGTCGGCCTGCGCAATCTCGATCTCGTGATGGGTGCCGAGCGGCGCGTCGTCTACGATCTGGTCAACGTCATCCAGGGCGACGCGAAGCTGACGCAGGCGCTGATCCGCGACAAGCGGCTGCAGACGCTCTATCTGCTTCCCGCCTCGCAGACGCGCGACAAGGACAATCTGACGCCCGAGGGCGTCGAGAAGGTCATCACCGCGTTGCGCAAGAATTTTGATTGGGTCATCTGCGACAGCCCGGCCGGCATCGAGCGCGGCGCGACCCTCGCCATGCGCCATGCCGACATCGCCATCGTCGTCACTAATCCCGAAGTGTCGTCGGTGCGCGATTCGGACCGCATCATCGGCCTGCTCGATTCCAAGACGGTCAAGGCCGAGCGCGGCGAGCAGATGGAAAAGCACCTGCTTCTGACCCGCTACGACCCGGCACGCGCCGAGCGCGGCGACATGCTCAAGGTCGACGACGTGCTCGAAATCCTGTCCATCCCGCTGCTCGGCATCATCCCCGAGAGCATGGACGTCTTGCGCGCATCGAATGTCGGCGCGCCGGTCACCCTCTCGGACGATCGCAGCGCCCCGGCTCTCGCCTATTTCGATGCCGCGCGCCGGCTGAACGGCGAAACGATCCCCGTCACCGTTCCGGGCGAAAAGCGCGGCTTCTTCGGCAAGTTCTTCGGAAGGAAGGCGGCATGAGCATTTTCCGTTTCTTTTCCAAGCCCACTTCCGCACCCGCCGCCCGCGAGCGGCTGCAGGTCCTGCTTGCCCATGAACGCGCATCGGCTGGCGATTCGGAACTCGTCACCGTGCTCCGCGACGAAATCCTCGCCGTCATCGCCAAGCACATGCAGATCGACGGCGACAAGGTGAACGTCACCATGGAACGCGGTCTGCAGATGTCGACCCTAGCCGTCGATGTCGAGATCCCGTTCGATGCGGTGAAAAAGAAAAAGAAGGCGGCCTGACGGCCGTCGACCGAGTACCACGTCTCGAAGAACAGGAGAGAAAGCATGACCCGACTGCAACTCCTCGAACGGCTGAAGACGCTGCAACAGATGCCGCCGCATACGAAGCGCGACATCACCACGGTCAGCGCCATGCTCTCCACCGAAGCCCTCACGCGGCACGTCGAGCTGTGCGAAATCGCAGCCGGCGCGCCGCCGATGACCGGCGGTCGGCCGCAGACGGGATCGGCCGGCTCAAGCCTCAGGGCCTGAATTCCAGGTCCATCGCAATCCGAAAGCCACCCGGCCGTCGAGCACCGCCTGGTGGCTTTCCCGTTTCGTGCACCTTGCTGTCGCATACGGCGGTATTCATGCTAATGGGCCTCCATTCCGGAGGCAGGCATGAACGAACTCCCCACGCTGGTCGCCAGCATGAACTGGAACCTTCTGCGGACGTTTCACGTCATCGCCGAGGAAAAGAGCATCACGCGGGCCGCGCAGCGCCTCGCCCTTCGCCAGCCATCCGTCTCCCAATCGCTGCAGCGGCTGGAGGAAACCCTGGGCGTCCAGCTCGTCGAGCGCAACAGCCGCAATTTCCTCTTGACCACGAATGGCGAACTCGTCGCCAAGCATTGCGCCGAAATCTTCCAGAGCGTCACGCGGCTGAGCGACCAGATCGCGGCCGACGAGGACGTCACGATCGGCCTCTTGCGGCTTTCGATCGTCAGCCATCTGCAGTCGGCTCTCGTTGACGAATCCATCCGTCTCGCCCATGAGCGGCACCCCTCGGTGACGTGGCGCATCGACGTCGCCAACAGCAGCGACATCGTCCGTCAGGTGGCGCAGGAAGTGCTGCCGATCGGCGTTTGCCTGTTGATGAAACCGGTCGTCGGGCTCGATTGTCGGCTCCTGTGCCGCGAGGAATTCGCCATCTTCTGCGGTCGCGAGCACCCGCTCTTCGGCGCCGGCGACGTCTCGGTCGCTTCGCTTCAGCAGGAACCCTTCGTCGCCTTCACCTGCGCTACCGATGGCGGCGGCTTCGAGCCGATGGCGATGCTGCGCAGCGGCTCCGGCCTCGGCCAGCGCGTCGTCGGCTCCAGTTCGAACCTCGAGGAAGTGCGCCGCATGATCATGTCGGGCCTCGGCATCGGCGTCCTGCCGGTCGCCGCCGTCGAGCAGGACGTCGCCGCCGGCACGATCCACGCCCTGCCGACGCTGGAGGGCATGATCGGCGCCGACGTCTATATGGTCACCAATCCCAATGTCGAGCTGCGCCCGGTCGAGCGCGTCTATCTCGGCATCGTCGACGAATTGCTGGCGCTCGCTCAGCCCTAACCGATGGCAAGCCGCGCCGCGGCGAGATCGAGCAGGGAAAAACCGGCCGACTTGAAGAAGGTGATCTCTTCGTCCGACGCCCGGCCGGAATGCTTTCCGGTCGCAAGCTCGGCAAGGTCGGCCCTGATGTCCGCCTCGGCAATCAGTCCCGCCGCCAGCGGCTGCGCGAGATCGCCGGCTTTCATCGCACCGGGCCGGAAGTCGACGAAGAGGCTGGCCTTCGTCACCAGCGCGTCGTCGCTCTCGCGCATGTCGTCCTTGAACGCGCCGATCAGGTCGACATGCGTGCCCGGCTTCACATGCGCGCCGCGGATCAGGGGGACGGTCGAACTCGTCACCGACGAGATCACGTCCGCCGCCGCCACAGCCGCATCGAGGTCGCGCGCGACATGGGCCGAAACGCCTTCGCCAGCGAGCGCCGCGACAACCGCTTCCGCCTTCTCGGCGCTGCGCCCGTAGATTTCGATCCGCTCATAGGAGCGCACGCTCGCATGCGCAGCAGCGACCTTGGCGGAAAGCTGGCCCGTGCCAACAACGAGAAGCCGCTTGGCATCTTGCCTCGCGAGAAAACGCGCAGCGAGCGCCGAAGCGGCGGCCGTGCGCCGCGCTGTCAGTTCGTCGCCCTCGATGACGGCCTGCAGCCGGCCATCCGCACCGGAGAACAGCGCATAGCTGGCATTGATCGTCGACAGGCCCTTTGCCCCGTTCTCGGGAAAGAACGTGACGAGTTTCACACCGAGCGATTCGCCTTCGACCCAGGCCGGCATGACGAGAAGGTTCGACGTACCCCCGCCCGGCATCGGGATCGCGATGTTCGAGCGCTCCGGCGACGTCACCCGCCCCGCCTTGAGCTCGGTTTCGATCGCGCCGATCAGTTCGGGCCAGCCGAGCCGTTCCGCAAGCTCGTGTTCGCCGATCATCTGCATGCCTGTCTCCCTCAGTTCCTATCCGCCCGTTGAACGACGGCATGGAGAAGCACGTCAAGACCCGCGCGGAAATCGGACGGTTCGCAGTGCTCGCCATTGTTGTGCGTGATGCCGCCCCGGCAGGGCGTGAACACCATCGCGGTCGGGCAGTGGCGGGCCATGAAGTAGGCGTCGTGCCCGGCCTGGCTGGCGATGTCGCGCCAGCGATAGCCGAGCCGATCGGCATGGTCCCGCACGGAGCCGACAAGACCGGCATCAAAGATGTCGCCACCCCATAGCCACTCGTCGAGGATTTCGACGCCGCAACCATTGCGCGCCGCAGCCTCGCGGAGCGAGCGGCGCATGCGCTCGGCCATCACCTTCGCCGTCGCCGGATTCTCATGGCGCACGTCGCAGACGGCGTCGGCCGTGTCGGACAGGATGCCCGGCTTGTTCGGCCATGCAGCAAGCCGCGCCGCAGTCGCCTTGCCGCCGGTCCCGGCGAACTCCATTCCAAGATCGTCGACCGCGACCAGCCAGCGCGCGCCGGCAGCGAGCGCGTTGCGGCGAAGCTCCATCGGCCAGGGGCCCGTATGCGCCGTCTCGCCTGAAAAGCGCGCGAGCATGCCATGGCTCGGAAACCCGTTCGTGACGACGCCGACCTCATAGCCCTCGGCATCGAGGATCGGCCCCTGCTCGATATGCAGCTCGAAATAGGCATCGACCGGGCGCGGGCCGCAGGTAGCGGCTCCGCGATAACCTATCTTCTCCAGTTCGTCGCCGAAGCGCGTGCCGTCGTCGCCGATCCGGTCGCGAACCCAGTCGGGTGCATAGGCGCCGACGAAGCATCCCGAGGCCACCATAGGCGGCGAATAGCGGCAGCCCTCCTCGTTCGTCCAGTTGACGATCTCGATCGGCCGGCGCGTCACATGACCAAGATCGTCGAGCGTGCGGCAGAGTTCGAGCCCGGCGAGGACGCCGGCGATGCCGTCATAGCGCCCGCCATTGATCTGGGTGTCGAGGTGGCTGCCGATGAGGATCGGATCGGCCGTCGGGTCGGTCCCTTCGCGCCGGGCGAAAATCGAGCCGACCTCGTCGATCGTGACGGTGAGCCCAGCCTCATTGCACCAGGCGACGAACTGGTCGCGCATCTGGCGGTCGGCATCCGACAATGTCAGCCGCGCCAGCCCGCCCGGGCGGCCGACGCCGATTTCGGCGGAACGTTCGATGGTGCTCCAGAAGCGTTCGAGCGACATGCGGGCATCAGGCGTGAAGGTCATCTTCATCCTCTTGAAAAGCTTGGGTTTAGGAACGGCTTAGCCGTCAGAAGATCAGATGCGGAAGGTCCGTCACGATCCACGGCACGAACACCAGGAAGACGAGCACCGCGGTCATCACGCCGAGGAACGGCATCAGGTAGCCGAAGGCGCGCGACATCGGAATGCCGCCGACCCGGCAGGCAGCCATCAGGTCGATGCCGAGCGGCGGCGTGTTGGCGCCGATGGCCAGGTTGATCGTCAGGAGGATGCCGAAATAGACGGGGTCGATGCCGTAGAGCCGCAGGATCGGCAGGAAAACCGGCGCCAGCACGAGGATGATGGCGATCGATTCCATGAAGGTGCCGAGCACCAGCACCACCGCCATCATCAGCAACAGCGCGATCGTTGCACTGTCGGTGAAGCCTGAGATCGCGTCGACGGCGATCTGCGGCACCTGTTCGGCCGCGAGAATCCAGCCGAAGATCGAGGCACTGGCGATGACGATCAGGATCGCCCCGGTCATCTCCGTCGTCTGGCGCAGGAGGCTGCCAATCAGCGGGAAGGTCAGCTCGCGATAGATCAGGCCGCCGACGATGATGGCATAAAGGACGCCGATGCCCGCCGCCTCGGTCGGCGTGAAGAACCCGCCGCGAATGCCGCCGACGATGATGATCGGCGCCAGCAACGCGAGGAAGGAGCCACGAAGCGCGCTCCAGAAATCCGGCCAGGAGAAGGCGTCGCCGCCCTTCCAGCCATTCTTGCGCGAGATGAAATAGGCGACGACCATCAGGCCGGCGCCGAGCAGGATGCCCGGAATGATCGAGGCGATGAAGAGCTGGCCGATCGAGGAATTGGTCGCCGTGCCATAGACGATCAGAACGATCGAGGGCGGGATGACCGTGCCGAGCGAGCCAGCGGTGCCGAGCAGCGACGCCGAGAAGCCCTCGTCATAGCCGCGCGCCTTCATCGCCGGCAGCATCATCGTGCCGATGGCGACGACATCCGCGACGCCTGAACCCGAAAGCGAGCCAAAGAGCATGCACGCCGCCACCATGACGATGGCGAGGCCGCCGGTCGTGCGCCCGACGATCGCCGAGCAGAGCCGCACGATGCGCGGCGCCAGCCCGCCATGGACCATCAGCAGCCCGGCGAGAAGGAAGAGCGGGATCGCGAGCAGGGTGAACGAGTCGATGCCCGCCACGGCGCGCTGCGCGACGACGATCATCGGCGCGAGGTCTGCGACGAGGATGTAGACGACCGAGGCGAGCCCGAGCGCGACCGCGATGGGCGCGTCGATCAGGACGAGCGCCACGAAGACGCCGAGAAGGAGAACGAGTTCGAATGTCATGTCGTCAATCCCTGGCCAGGATGCGGCCGAGAACGGCGAGCGCGGAAAGGGAGCAGCAGATCGGCAGCGCGAGATAGGTCAGCCCCACCGGCCAGCGCAGCGCCGTCGTCATGTTGCCCCAGGTGTGCTTGGTGATGTCGAAGCCGGTCTTGGCGAGGATGACGAGGAACGCGACCGAGGCGAGCGCGGCGACCAGTCGTGCAACGCGCTGAACGCTCTCGCTTTTCACGATCAGCGGCAGGATGCCGGCCTCGAAATGGGTGCCCCGCGCAAAGGCGGCGATCGCGCCGATGAACGTCACCCAGATCAGCAGAAGCCGCGGCAGTTCCTCGGCCCAGAAGGGCGTCTGGCCGAGCACGTAGCGCGCGCCGACCACATAGATGACGATCGTCGTGAAGGCGACGACGCCCACCGATCCGGCGATGAGCGCTGCGCCGTCGAGCAGCCCGACAGCGCGCGAGACACCCGATTTCGTTTCAGACTTTTCCACCATCCTCGCGTTCCGTCCTGGCGGTTGGAGGTATCTTGATATCGGCGCGGCACAGCGAGCACTCGTCGCAATAGGCGGCGACCACCACCCACTCGTCGGAGATCACCTCGACCGTGTGGTCGAGGCCGGGCGGCAGCCGCACGGCCGAGCCTTCGCGCAAATGATATTCCTTGCCGTTCGCACGCAGGATCGCCTCGCCCTTCAGCGTCAGCGTGACCTCGTCGCGGGGATGGGAATGCGCAACGCTTTTTGCGCCGCGCTTTCCTGTCGTGACCGCGAACTTGATGAAGCCTTCGCCGCGTTCTTTCGGCGAGAACAGCACCTTTTGCTGGAAATCGAAGAGCTGGACGGGCTCGATCCCGTCCAGTTCGATGACCTCGCAGACGAGCTCGCTCACTGGCGGTAGGCCTCGATGGCCGACATCAGCTCGGGACCGAACGTCTCGGCCTGCGCATCCCAGATCGGCTGCGCGGCTTCGATGAAGGCGGCCTTGTCGACCTCGTTGACTTCCATGCCCTTTTCCTCGAGCTCGGCGATGACTTCGGCGTTGGCCGAGCCGACCATCTCGCGCTGCTTGTCGCGCCAGGCTTCGGCGGCCGCCTTCACGATCGGCTGGTCTTCCGCCGAGATCTGGTCCCAGACGGACTGCGAGATGACGAGCGATGCCGCACCCCACACGTGCTCGGACAGGGACAGATAATCCTGCACTTCGTAGAAGGACGAGCCGAGAATGATCGAGACCGGGTTTTCCTGGGCATCGAACACGCCCTGCTGGAGCGCGGAGTAAAGCTCGCCGAAAGCGAGCGGCGCGGGTTCGGCGCCGAAGCTCTGGAACGTCGCGAGGCGGATCGGATCGGGCGTCACGCGAATCTTGAGCCCTGCTAGGTCAGCGGGCGTTTCGATCGGGCCGCGATTGTTGGTGATGTTGCGGTAGCCGTTTTCCCACCAGGCGAGGTTGACGATGCCCTTGTCGGCGAGGAGCGCGGCAAGCTGGTCGCCGAATTCGCCGTCGAGCGCTTCGAACGCGACTTCGCGCGAGGACCAGGCATAAGGCATCTCGATGATGCCGAGCTTGGGCTCGATCGACTGGAACGATCCGCTGCCGATGATCGCTGCCTGGACCGAGCCGAACTGCAGGCCTTCGATCACTTCGGTTTCGGTACCGAGCTGGCCGGACGGGAAGACGCGCACTTCGACGCGTCCGTCGGTCTCGGCGGCGACCTGTTCGGCAAAGCCGAGCGCGGCCTGATGCCAGCTATGGCTTTCGGCGAGCACGTGGCCGAGGCGGATCTCGACGTCTGCGGCGTGGACGGTTGCGGTGGTAAGGAGAGCGGCTGCAATTGCGCTGCCGAGAATCTTGTTGGCCTTGAAGGGCATGTTCATGATGGGGTTCCTCGCTCATCAATTAGGCAGCGAATGAGTACGCCCGATCGTTGATCACCACAAATAGGCCGGCCCTATGCAAAATATTTGCCGCCGCGTCATCGAAGGCATGCGGCAGCGGCACGCGCGGGATGTCAGATGTATTTGAGACCCTTGGCGGCCAGCCGCTCGCGCATCTTGTAGATGTCGAGGCCGAGTTCGCCGGCAGCCATGCGCGTGCGCTTCTCGTCCTCCGCCGCGACCCGCGCCTCCGCCTTGTCGGCGATCTCGGCTGCCATCTCGCGCTTGACGACACACACCCCGTCATCATCCGCGACGATCACGTCGCCCGGATGGACCAGCGCGCCGGCGCAGACGACCGGCACGTTGACCGAGCCGAGCGTCTCCTTGACCGTCCCTTGCGCGAAGATCGCCTTCGACCAGACCGGGAACCCCATCTGCGTCAGGTCGGCCACGTCGCGCACGCCGGCATCGATCACGAGCCCCTTACAGCCGCGCGCCATCGCCGACGTGGCCAGAAGATCGCCGAAATAACCGTCCTTGCAGGGGCTCGTCGGGGCAAGAAGCAAAATGTCGCCGGCCTGCAACTGCTCGATCGCAACATGGATCATCCAGTTGTCGCCGGGCGGCGCCGAAATCGTCACCGCGCTTCCCGCGATCCGCGCGCCGCGATAGATCGGCCGCATGTGGCTGGCGAGAAGTCCCGTCCGCCCCTGCGCCTCGTGCACCGTGGCGACGCCGCAGACGGCCAGCCGCTCGATGACGCCTGCCTGCGCCCGCTCGATGTTCTGTACGACAACGCCCATCACACCCGTCCCGTTCGATCCGGGCCTAGAGATGCGCCGCAGGGCACACGCGCTCAATGAAATAATCGGCCGATCCGCATAAGCGACTTCTATCTTCCAACGGTCAATTCGATCCGGTCAGCGGCGAAACGGCTGCGTGAAACCTGGATCGGGCGCCCGCCATGCGCGTTCACCGCCTCGACCATCAGCACGGGCGCGCCTTCCGCGAGCCGCAGCGCCTCGGCATCGCGCGACGACGCCCGGCGCGCGGTGATCCGCGTCGACGCGCGGACATAGTCGCCCATGCCGACCGCCGCGAGCGACTTCGAGATCGACCCCGTCGCACGCAGCAGCGCGCCGATGTCGGGAACGCGCGCTGCCTCGAACCAGTGCGTGGCGACCGAGACCGGAACCTGGTCGGCAAAGCCGATCGTGCCGAGCCGCACGAGTTCGGCTCCCTCAGGCACGTTGAGCAAGCCAGCCAGCTTCTGGCTGGCCGCTTCGCGCGTCTCGTCGAGAACGAGCGTCTTCAGATCGCTCGCCTGCCCGTCCAGCCCTTCTGAAAAGCGCGTGCGCTGCCCAATCGGATAGGACAGCCGATCCTGCGCGGCGACAAAGGTTCCCCGCCCCTGCTCGCTGCGCAACAGCCCCTCGCGCACCAGGCCGGCAATCGCCGCCCGCAGCGTGTGGCGGTTGATCCCGAAGCGGAGCGCGAGTTCGGCCTCAGACGGCAGCCGCTGCGTCTGCGCAAACTCCCCGCCGTCGATCATGTCGCGCAGCCGGTCGGCCGCCTGCCGCCACAGGGCGACGCCGCCCGCCCGCCGGATCGTGCCGTCCATCAAATGCGTCTCCTGTCATCGGGCCGTCACGAAACGCCCGTAATTGGTCGCATCATACGGTTGTCTAGAAAACCGGACAAGTGGAGATGATCTTGCCACCTACCGCACCCGACCAAAGCGAACGGCAGCGCCTGATGGGCGTTCTGGCCCGCGCGCCACGCGCGGCGATCGAAACCGCGCTCGCCACCTTTGGCCCGCTGCCTGCGTACCGTGAGATGCGCAAGCCAGAGACAGGCCTCGTCACCTTGCGCGGCCGCATCGGCGGCGGCGCCGCCGCCTTCAATCTGGGCGAGGCGACGGCCACCCGCGTATCGGTCCGGCTTGAGACAGGCGAAGTCGGCCATGCCTATGCGCTCGGCCGCGACGCCGCCAAGGCAAGACTCGCAGCTCTGATCGACGCCGCCTTCCAGAACCCGTCGCTCCACGACAGCGTCATCGCCGCAGTCTTCGAGCCGCTCTTGCAGGCAGAGGCGGAGGGCGAGCGGCGCAAGACAGAAGAGACCGCCGCCACAAAGGTCGACTTTTTCACGATGGTACGGGGAGAAGACTGATGAATGCCGCGACGATCGCCCTCGAAGGCGGCTTTCCCGATCCGGTTTTCGACGCACAGGCGACGTTCCGCGCCGTGATGAACGCAATGGCCGAGCCCGGAACCCGCAGGCTCATAGAAGCCACCGCCATGCCGCCGTTCCCTTTCTCGCCGACAGCCGGCGCGCTCGCGCTGACGCTCTGCGACCAGGACATCGCGATCTGGCTCGACGCGCCGCTGTCGACCGAAGCCGTCATCGCTTGGCTGCGCTATCAGACCGGTGCCACCATCGTCGACGACCCCGCGCAGGCCCAGTTCGCCTTCGTAGCCGACCCATCGTCCATGCCGAACCTCGACGCCTTCGCAGAGGGCAGCCAGGACTATCCGGACCGTTCGACCACACTCGTCCTGATCGTCGACGCGCTGGACGGCGGCGAGCCGCTTGTCCTCGAAGGTCCCGGCATCGAGCAGCGTTCGAGCCTCGCGCCGTCCGCCATACCGGGTGAGTTCCCGTCGCAGTGGCGCGATAACGGCGCCCGCTTCCCGCGCGGCGTCGACCTCGTCTTCGCCGCACGCCACGAACTTGCCTGCCTGCCGCGCACCACGCGCATCCTCGAACCGGCGGAGGCGTGAGCCATGTATGTTGCTGTCAAGGGCGGTGAGGCCGCCATCCGCAACGCCCATCGCCTGCTCGCCGACCGGCGCCGCGGCGATCCTGCCGTCCCTGTGCTGCATCCGTCGCAGATCGTCGAGCAGCTTGCGCTCGGCGTCGACCGCGTCATGGCCGAGGGAGCGCTCTATGACCGCGACCTCGCCGGCCTGGCGCTGATGCAGGCGCGCGGCGACATGATCGAGGCGATCTTCCTCGTGCGCGCCTACCGGACGACACTGCCGCGCTTCGGCTATTCGCTTCCCGTCGATACCGGGGCGATGCAGATCGAGCGCCGCATCTCCGCGACCTTCAAGGACCTTCCCGGTGGCCAGGTGCTCGGCCCAACCTTCGACTACACCCACCGCCTGCTCGAACCCGAACTCGCCGACGGCGGCGAACCGCCCGCGCCCGAGCGCCGCGAAGCCGCAGGCGAAGCTTCCCCACGGGTCACCGACCTCCTCGGCCATGACGGCCTGATCGAGCCGGACGGCGCCGGCAATGGCGAGGTCACCGACATCACCCGCACGCCGATGGAGTTTCCGCTGCCACGCGACGGCCGGCTTCAGGCGCTCTCGCGCGGCGACGAAGGCTTCCTCCTCGCGCTCGCCTATTCGACCCAGCGCGGCTACGCCCGTTCCCACCCCTTCGTCGGCGAAATCCGCATCGGTGAGGTCGAGATCGAGCTCGACGTTCCCGAACTCCCCTTCCCCGCGCCGCTCGGCCGCGTCCGGCTGACCGAGTGCCAGATGGTCAACCAGTTCAAGGGCTCGGCCAAGGCGCCGCCGCAGTTCACCCGCGGCTACGGCCTCGTCTTCGGCCAGTCGGAGCGCAAGGCGATGGCGATGGCTCTGTGCGACCGGGCGCTGCGCGCGGCTGAATTCGGCGAGGATATCGTTGCCCCCGCGCAGGACGAGGAGTTCGTCATCTCGCATTCCGACAACGTCCAGGCGACGGGCTTCGTCGAGCATCTGAAGCTGCCGCACTATGTCGACTTCCAGGCCGAACTCGACCTCGTGCGCCGCATGCGCACCGAACACAAGGAAGCGACCGACATCAAGGAGGCGGCCGAATGAACGCGCCGACGGGCTCTTTTCCGAGCTACAACTTCGCCTATCTGGACGAGCAGACCAAGCGCATGATCCGCCGTGCGATCCTGAAGGCGATCGCCATCCCCGGCTATCAGGTGCCGTTCGCCAGCCGCGAGATGCCAATGCCCTATGGCTGGGGCACCGGAGGCGTGCAGGTGACGGCGGCGATCATCGGGCCGGACGACGTGCTCAAGGTCATCGACCAGGGCGCCGACGACACCACCAACGCCGTCTCGATCCGCGCCTTCTTCCAGAAGGTGGCCAATGTCGCGGTGACGACGCGCACGGATGAGGCGACGATCATCCAGACCCGCCATCGCATCCCCGAGCAGCCGCTCCAGGCCGGCCAGACTCTCGTCTACCAGGTGCCGATCCCCGAGCCTCTGCGCTTTCTCGAACCGCGCGAGACCGAGACGCGGCTGATGCACGCGCTCGAGGAATACGGGCTGATGCACGTCAAGCTCTACGAGGACATCGCCACCCATGGCCGCATTGCCACTACCTACGCCTACCCGGTCAAGGTCGAGGGCCGCTACGTGATGGACCCCTCGCCGACGCCAAAATTCGACAATCCCAAGATGCACATGTCTCCCGCGCTCCAGCTCTTCGGTGCCGGCCGCGAAAAGCGCATCTACGCCCTGCCGCCCTTCACGCGCGTCGAAAGCCTCGACTTCGACGACCACCCCTTCGCGGTCCAGACCTTCGACAAGCCCTGCGCGCTTTGCGGAGCGGAAGGTGTCTATCTCGACGAGGTCATTCTCGACGACCGCGGCGGACACATGTTCGTCTGCTCGGATACGGATCATTGCGAGAGCCTGCAGGGCGAAGGCCATCGCGGCCAGCAGGAAGGGACATTGCGATGACCGGATTCACTTCGTCGCGCCCCCCTCTGGGCTGCCGCCCATCTCCCCCGCAAGGGGGGAGATCACGCGCGGCAATGACGAGACTGATCTCCCCCCTTGCGGGGGAGATGTCCGGCAGGACAGAGGGGGGCAACGTAGAGCGCTTCGGCTCCTATTCGGGAGCACCCCGCCATGGATGAACCTCTCCTCCGCGTCGCCCACCTCTCCAAATCCTACGGCCCCCGCATCGGCTGCTCCGACGTCTCGTTCGATCTGTGGCCAGGCGAGGTTCTGGCGGTCGTCGGCGAATCCGGCTCCGGCAAGACGACGATGCTCAATGCCGTCTCGACCCGGCTCGCGCCAACAACTGGCACCGTCTCCTACCGCATGCGCGACGGCGCCTGGCGCGACGTGTTCGCCATGAGCGAGGCCGAGCGGCGCTTCCTGATGCGCACGGACTGGGGCTTCGTCCACCAGAACCCGGCCGACGGGCTGCGCATGTCGGTCTCTGCCGGCGCCAATGTCGGCGAACGCCTGATGGCCGTCGGCGACCGCCACTACGGCAACATCCGCGCCTCCGCCGTCGACTGGCTCGGCCGCGTCGAGATCGCCGAGGATCGCATCGACGACCAGCCCCGCGCCTTTTCCGGCGGCATGCGCCAGCGCCTCCAGATCGCGCGCAACCTCGTCACGCGCCCGCGCCTGATCTTCATGGACGAGCCGACCGGCGGCCTCGACGTCTCGGTCCAGGCGCGCCTCCTCGACCTGCTGCGCGGCCTCGTTGCCGACATGGGCCTCGCCGCCATCGTCGTCACCCACGATCTCGCCGTCGCGCGCCTCCTGTCACACCGCATGATGGTGATGAAGGACGGCCGCGTCATCGAGCACGGCCTCACCGACCGCGTTCTCGACGACCCCCGCGCGCCCTACACGCAGCTCCTCGTCTCGTCCATTTTGCAGGTGTGATGATGGATTTTCTCGACTCCCCTCTGCTGTCGCCTCACCCCCCTCTGGCCTGCCGGCCATCTCCCCCTCAAGGGGGGAGATCACGCACGGCGATGACGAGACTGATCTCCCCCCCTGAGGGGGAGATGGCCGGCAGGCCAGAGGGGGGTGCTTTTAGCGCCGCCCTGGACATCAGGATGCCTACCCAATGACCCCGCCCCTCGCCGTCTCCAACCTCGCCAAATCCTTCACCATGCACCTGCGCGGCGGCATCCGCCTGCCCGTCGTCGAAAACGTCTCCTTCACCCTCGCGGCCGGCGAATGCGCCGTCCTCGCCGGGCCATCGGGGGTCGGCAAGAGTTCGATCCTGAAGATGCTCTACGGCAACTATGCCGTCGACGCCGGCTCGATACGCATCGCCCATCAGGGCGCCACGATCGACCTCGCCACGGCCACTCCGCGTGAAATCCTCGCCGTCCGGCGCGACACGCTCGGCTATGTCAGCCAGTTCCTGCGGGTCGTGCCGCGCGTCGCCGCGCTCGACGTCGTCGCCGAGCCGCTGACCGCGCGCGGCGTGTCAAACGACGAAGCGCGCGACAGGGCCGCCGCGCTCCTCGCCCGCCTCAACCTGCCCGACCGCCTCTGGCACCTGCCGCCGGCCACCTTTTCCGGCGGCGAGCAGCAGCGCGTCAACATCGCACGCGGCTTCATCACCGACCATCCGGTGCTCCTGCTCGACGAACCGACCGCCTCGCTCGACGCCGCCAACCGTGCCGTGGTCATCGACATGATCGCGCAGAAGAAGCGGCAGGGCGTCGCGATGCTCGGCATCTTCCACGATACGGACGTGCGCGATGCCGTCGCCGACCGGCTGATCGACGTGACGGCATTCGCGCCGCGGCAGGCCGCCTAGCGACCGCACCTGTGCAACGTCATCGAACCGTCAGAAAAGCGTAATCGCGCTGTTGCTTTGCCTGCCTAAAGCTCCCCTCGACCGATCGGGACGTCCCGTCCTCGCGGTCCCGAATTCACTTCGAACCTCAAGCCTGGGAGCTTTGGCATG
The DNA here is from genome assembly GCA_023389195.1 of Pseudomonadota bacterium. Lineage (GTDB taxonomy): Bacteria > Pseudomonadota > Alphaproteobacteria > Rhizobiales > Rhizobiaceae > Aliihoeflea. The sequence goes on along the minus strand of JAEWET010000023.1, from coordinate 35,236 downwards.
TTCGCTCTTTTGACCCGTACCACCTGCGCCGCGGCGATCGCCGTTGCCGCCCTGTCGACCCCCGCTCTCGCTCAGGACTGGAAGTCCGACCTGCCGGCCTTCCGCATCGGCCTGCTCGGCGGCGAGAACGAAGCCGACCGCCTGCGCAAGAACGAGTGCATGGTCGAACAGCTCGGAGAAAAGCTCGGCGTGCCGGTCGAGCTCTACCCCGCCTCCGACTATGCCGGCGTCATGCAGGGCCTCGTCTCGGGTCAGCTCGACGCCGCCTCGCTCGGCGCGTCGGGCTATGCCGGCATCTACCTGCAGGACCCCGAGGCGGTCGAGCCGGTCTTCGTCGCGCTCGAGAACGACGGCTCGGACGGCTACTACGCCATGATGTACACGAAGTCGGATTCCGGCATCGAGAACATCGAGCAGATGGAAGGCAGGTCGCTCGCCTTCGCCGACCCCAACTCGACCTCGGGCTACCTCGTGCCGAAGGCCGAGATGGAAGCGGCCGAGATCGACATCGACAGCTACTTCTCCTCGACCGGCTTCGGCGGCGGCCACGAGCAGGCGGTGGTCGCCGTCCTCAACGGCCAGTACGACGCCGGCGTCACCTGGACGTCGGGCGTCGGCGAGGAAGCCGACGGCTTCTCGCGCGGGGCGCTGCGCTCCATGGTCGACAAAGACCTCCTCGACATGGCTGACCTCAGGATCATCTGGAAATCGAACCTCATCCCGAACGGCCCGTGGGTCGTGCGCAAGGCGATGGCCGACGAGCCGAAGCAGATCGCCATCGACTGGATGGAGACGCTGCACGAGACCGACTACGAGTGCTACGTCAACGTCTCCAACGGCGAAGGCCAGGGCTTCAAGCGCGTCGACCATTCCTTCTTCGAAGGCGTCGTCGCCATGCGCCAGCGCGAGCTCGAAGGCTCCCGCTAATCCTCCCGATCACAGAGGTCCGCATCGCAAGGTGCGGGCCTCTTTCGCTTGAAACGAAAGCGCGCCCACCGCGCCGGCAGGAGCAACCCATGCTGAAGATCGACAGCCTCACCAAAGCCTTCAAGGATCGCAAGGCGGTCGACGGCATCTCGCTCGCCATTCCCGACGGGCAGATGGTCGGCATCATCGGCCGCTCGGGCGCCGGCAAGTCGACGCTCCTGCGCATGGTCAACCGCCTCGCCGAGCCGAGCGAGGGCCGCATCGAGTTCGACGGCCGCGAGGTCACGGCGCTGAAGGGCCGCGAACTTCTCCAATGGCGCGCGACCTGCGCCATGGTGTTCCAGCAGTTCAACCTCGTCGGCCGCCTCGACGTCATCACCAACGTCCTGACGGGGCGTCTCTATCACCATGGCCTCGTGGCGAGCCTCCTCCAGCACTTCACGGCCGCCGAGCGCGCCTTCGCCATCCGCGCGCTCGACCGCCTCGGTATGGCGCATACCGCGCTCCAGCAGGCCGACACTTTGTCCGGCGGCCAGATGCAGCGCGTGGCGATCGCCCGCGCGCTCGTGCAGGAGCCGAAGATCGTACTGGCAGACGAACCCATCGCCTCGCTCGACCCTCTCAACGCCAAGGTGGTGATGGACGCGCTGCGCACCATCAACCGCGAGGACGGCATCACCGTCATCTGCAACCTCCACACCCTCGACACCGCCCGCAACTACTGCGACCGCATCATCGGTCTGGCGGAAGGCAAGGTCGTCTTCGACGGCAATCCCGGACAGCTCACCCAGCGCATGGCCCGCGAGATCTACGGCGCCGAAGCCGAGGAAGCCTTCCACGAAGGCATGACCTCGACCACCCTCGGCGGCGAGCCGGCCAAGGCGCGCCTGTCCGAAGCGGATTTGAAGAAGTCGCAGGCAAATGCCCGCGCGATGGCGGGGTGAGGCGATGACCATCAGCCATCTTCCGACGTCTTCGCGAGGCACGCCCCTCCGGCCTGCCGGCCATCTCCCCCTCAAGGGAGGAGATTATTCTCGTCATCGTCCCGCTCGACATACAAATGAATTGGCGCGGCCAATTGCGGGCGTGATCTCCCCCCTTGAGGGGGAGATGCCCGGCAGGGCAGAGGGGGGTGTGACGGAGAACTGTCCTCTCCACGCGAAGGACCCCACCCAATGACCTCCGCCGTCGCCACCTTCGAGCGCCACCGCGCCGACCTCATCCGCCAGCGCCGCACGATGAACCTCATCTTCATTGCCGGCTTCCTCGCCGTGCTCGCAGCCTCCATCTACATCTCGCGCTTCTACCCCGAGCGCCTCGCCTCGGGCCTGCCGCGCATCTTCGACTATTTCGGTACGATCATGCCGAACCTCGAACTCGACAAGCTCTTCCTCCCGCGCGGCGATGACGGGCGCGCAGTGCCCGGCTCCATCACCTACTGGTATTCGGACTTCTGGCTTTACGTCCGCCTGATCGGCGAGACGATCCTCATGGCATTGACCGCGACGATCATCGGCGCGACCGCGGCCCTGATCCTGAGCTTCCCCGCGGCCCGCAATCTCGCCCCGACGCGCACGGTCTTCTGGGTCGCCCGCCGCTTCCTCGAATTCTGCCGCGGCATTCCCGAAATCCTGATCGCGCTGATCCTGGTCTTCGCCGTTGGCGTCGGCCCGCTCGCCGGTGTCATCGCCATCGCGATCCACACGGCAGGCGCGCTCGGCAAGCTCTTTTCCGAGGTCAACGAGAACGCCTCGATGCGGCCGGTCGAGGGCATTCGCGGCGTCGGCGGCAACTGGTTCGAGGAAATGCGCTACGGCGTCCTGCCTCAGGTCCTGCCGAATTTCATTTCCTACGCATTGCTGCGCTTCGAGATCAACGTACGCGCCTCCTCCATTGTCGGCTTCGTCGGCGCCGGCGGCATTGGCTCCGAACTCAACCGCGTCATCAGCCTTTATTCCGACGACCGGGTCGTTGCCGTGCTGCTGCTCGTCGTGATGACCGTGACGCTGATCGATCTCGTCTCGGAACGCCTTCGCACACACTTCATCGGCAGGGAGAATCTCGCATGAGCGCGCACACGCTGTCCGCCTTCGACGCGCGTCTCGTCGCCGAGGCCCGCGCGGCTCATCCCGGCGCCTTCGGTTCGCCCGCCCGTCGCGCGATCGGCTGGACGATAGCGATCGCCATCCTCGCCTATGTCGCCGGCTCGCTCTGGTATTTCGAGGTCTGGAAACTCGCCTATGCGTCCGACCGAGCCCTGCGCCTCATCCGCGCGCTGTTCGTGTGGAAGGACTTCTCCACCTGGCAGTTCGCCAACATCTACACTGGCATCGCGCAGACGCTGGCCATGGCGTTCCTCGGCACACTGCTCGGTTCGGTCGCCGCCCTCGGCATCGGCTTCCTTGCCGCCCGCAACACGATGCGGGTAACCTTCTTCCGGCAGCTCGTGCGCCGCTTCCTCGATGTCTTGCGCGGTGTCGACCAACTCGTCTGGGGCCTCGTCTTCGTGCGCGCCGTCGGCCTCGGTCCGCTCGCCGGCGTCCTCGCCATCTTCGTTTCCGACATGGGCACCTTGTCGAAACTCTATTCCGAGGCGATCGAGAACATCGACCGCAAGCAAGTGGAGGGCGTGCGAGCTACCGGCGCCTCGCCGCTCAAGGTCGTGCGCTACGGCTACCTGCCGCAGGTGCTCCCGGTCTTCATCTCGCAATCGCTCTATTTCTTCGAATCCTCGACCCGCAGCGCGACCGTGCTCGGCATCGTTGGCGCGGGCGGCATCGGCATGATCATCATCGAGCGCTTTCGTGCGAACCTCTTCGACCAGGTTGCGTTCGTCGTGCTCAACGTGCTCGTGTGCATCTTCGTCATCGACTGGGTGTCGCGGAAGATCCGCGAGCGCTTCATCGACGAAGCAGCGCACTGAAAATGCCGCGGCGCTTCGCATTCTCGTCATGCGAATCGTCTAGGCGATCTACTTTCGGAGCTTATGGATGCGCTACGCGATCTACTTCACACCCGGCGAGACCGATCCGCTGACGCGCACGGCCGAACGCTGGATCGGCCGCAGCGCGTTTTCCGACGCGGAGCCCGCGCCGCTCGACGCCGACCTCGCCTTCCACACCGCCTCCGCGCGCCGCTACGGCTTCCACGCGACGCTGAAGGCACCCTTCCGCCTCACTGAGGGCCGCAGCGAAGCTGAACTCGTCGATGCCTTCGATCGCTGGACGGCGGCCCGCGCGCCCTTTGTCGGTCCGCGCCTCGTCATCGGCCAGATCGACGGTTTCTTCGCACTTGTGCCGGAAGGCCGCAGTGCCGAACTCGACGCGCTCGCGCGCGATTTGACCATCGATTTCGACGCCTTCCGCGCATCGGCCGGCCAGGCCGAGATCGCGCGTCGCAATCCCGAAAGCCTGACCACGCGCCAAGTCCGCCACCTGCACGAATGGGGCTACCCCTATGTGATGGAGGATTTCCGCTTCCACATGACGTTGACCGGCCGTGTAAGCGGCGAGGAAGCCACGCAGCTTCGCCGCCGTCTTGAAGCCCATTTCGGCGCCCTTCTCGATGCGCCCGTCGCCTTCGCCTCGCTCGCGCTCTTCATCGAGCCCGAGCCCGGCGCTCCCTTCACGGTCCGGGCCTTCCGCCCGCTCGGCCGAAACCTTGCACGAAAGACCGCCTGACATGTCGACCGAAACCATCTTTTCCAATGCCCGCATCGTCCTTGCCGACCGCATCGTCGAAGGGTCGGTGCGCATCGTCGACGAACGCATCGCCGACATCGACACCGGCGCCAGCATGGTCGGCGAAGATTTCGGCGGCGACTACCTTTTGCCCGGCCTGGTCGAGCTTCACACCGATCATCTCGAAGGTCATTTCGCGCCGCGCCCCGGCGTTCGCTGGAACGCCGTCGCCGCCGTCCAGGCGCATGATGCGCAGATCGCGACTTCGGGCATCACCACCGTCTTCGATTGCCTGCGCATGGGCTCCGACGAGGATGGCGGCTTTGCGCCCGGCGAGATGCGGCTTCTGGCCGACGCGATCGAGACGGCGCAGGCCGACGGCCGCCTGCGCGCCGACCATTTCCTGCATCTGCGATGTGAGGTTTCCTCGCCCGACGTGCTGGCCGCGTTCGAGGGCTTCCGATCCGACACGCGCGTGCGCCTCGCCTCGCTAATGGACCACGCACCCGGCCAGCGCCAGTTCCAGACGATGGGTCAGTACACGCTCTACTACAAGACCAAGCGCGGCCTCACCGACGACCAGTTCGAGCGTTTCGTGGCGCAGCGCCAGGAGCAGTCCGCGCGCTATTCGGCGCCGCACCGCCGCGCGATCGGCGAGCATTGCCGCGCCGCCGGCGTCACGCTCGCCAGCCATGACGACGCCACGCTCGCCCATGTCGACGAAGCGGTCGAGGACGGCGTGCGGCTGGCCGAGTTCCCGACTTCCGTCGAAGCCGCCCGCGCCTCGCACGAAGCCGGCATGAGCGTCCTGATGGGCGCGCCCAACGTGGTGCGCGGCGGCTCGCATTCCGGCAACATCGCCGCGCGCGATCTCGCCGAGGCCGGCATCCTCGACGTCCTGTCGTCGGACTACGTTCCGTCGAGCCTGCTGCAGGCCGCATTCCGGCTGGCCGAGGACGTCGAGGCGATTTCGCTGCCTGCGGCCGTCGCGCTCGTCTCCGCCACGCCTGCCCGCACCGTTGGCATGGACGATCGCGGCCAGATCGAGACCGGCCGCCGCGCCGACCTGATCCGCGTCGACAACATGGCCGGCCTGCCCGTCGTTCGCTCCGTCTGGCGCGAGGGCAGGCGCGTCGCATGACGCCCGCAGACCCAATCGAGAACGGCTCGTTCATCGCCGTCGTCGGCCCGAGCGGCGCCGGCAAGGATTCCGTCATGCGCTTTGCCCGCGAGGTGCTGGCGGCCGATCCGCGCATCCATTTCATCCGCCGCGTCATCACCCGCCCGCGCGACGAAATCGGCGAGGACCACCAGCCCGCCGACGACGCAACCTTCGACGCGATGCACGACGATGGACGCTTTGCGCTCCATTGGCAGGCGCACGGCAACAGCTACGGCATCCCCGTCGAGGCCGACGCGATGGTGGCGCAAGGCCACGTCGTGATCGCCAACCTCTCCCGCACGGTGCTCGCCGACCTTCCTCGCCGCTACCGCCGCCCGCTCGTCGTCGAGATCACCGCCGCCCCGGAAATCCTTGCCCGCCGCATCGCCGCGCGCGGACGCGAGAGCGAGGCGGAAATCGCGAACCGCCTTGCCCGCAAGGTCGCGACCGCGCCCTTTCCCGGCACGATCGTCATCGACAATGGCGGCCGTCTCGAAGAGGCGGGACGCGCCTTCGCCGACCTCATACGCCGCCAACTGGCCTGACCTATTCGTCAGGCGCCACGAACGCCCGCAGCAGCTCGAACTGGCCCCGCGCCATCGCCCGCCCGTCGATGGTCCGCAGGCCGCGCGCACGGGCAGCGCCCAGGAATATCGTCTCCGCCGGCTCGGTAATGGCGTCGGCCGCGATTGCGCCGGCCGGCAGCGAAGCGACCTGTTCAGGCGAAAATGCCGTGCCCGGCGCATAGTCCATGCCGAGCGGCGTCGCATTGATCGCCATGTCGTAGCCGCCCAGATCGTCGGGCATGCCGCTGGTCACCTCGATGCCCGTTCCCGCCAGACGGCTCACCAGCGCATCGACCTCGTCGCTCGATCGCGACCAGATCGCCAGCTTGCGCCCGCCGCGCTGCGCGAATTCGAACGCGATCGCCGTCCCCGCCGCGCCGGCACCGGCAAGCACCGCGGCCTTTCCAAACGGCTCGAACCCCGCACCCCGCGCACCATTCCAGAAACCGGCGCCGTCCGCCATGTCGCCGAACAGGCGTCCGTCCGGATTGCGACGCACGGCGTTGACGCTTTCCAGCGCTCGCGCCGTCGGTCCGGCTTCGTCCACCAGCTTCAGCAGGGCGCGCTTGTGCGGCAGCGTGGCGACGAAGCCGTCGCAATTCTCCGCCTCCCGCACCATCGCCACGAAACCGTCGAGCGCGGCGACGCTCACCTCCAGCGGCACCATCACGCGGTCGATGCCGTTTTCGGCGAAATAGGTGTTGAACAACAGCGGCGAGCGCACCTGCGCGATCGGCGTCCCGATCATGAAGACGACCCGCGTGGCGGCCGTGACGATGCGTTGGCTCATGAATGAATTCTCCTCTCCCGACTTGACGGCGCCAGGCATAATCCATAACAGGCGAAATATTGAAGATTTTTCGACGCGTTGGAGGAGTTTGCGTGTTCGGGAGGAAAAACTCGGATTCCGATACGGTCGTTCGACTGCTCGCCGCGCAGGTGCGCCGCGACATTTCGATCGGCGTTCTCGCTCCCGACGCCAAGCTCAAGATCGACGAGCTGCGCCAGCGCTATGGCGGCTCGGCCCATTCCTTTCGAGAGGCGCTGACTCAGCTCTCCAGCGAAGGCCTCGTCGAGGCGAGCGCGCAACGCGGGTTTCGCGTCGCCTCCGCCACGCAGACCGATCTCGAGGACATCACCCGCTTGCGCGCCGAGATCGAGACGCTCGGCCTCGGCTGGTCGATCCGGCATGGCGACCTGCGCTGGGAAGGCGAGGTGCTCGCCGCCTTCCATACCTATGCCCGCCTCTGCGCTCAGGCCGATACCGACCGTTCCGCGCTCGCCATTGAATGGGACGAGACCGGCCGCCAGTTTCATGCATCGCTCGTTTCCGCCTGCCGCTCGCCGCGGCTGATCGAGTTTCAGGACCGCCTCCATACACAAAGCCGCCGCTTCCGCTACGCCGCGCTCATCGAGGGCCGGATCGACCTTTCGGCCGAAACGCACGCCCTGCGCAATGTGGTCGAAGCGGCCATCGCCCGCAATGCAGACGATGCCCGCGAGGCACTCTCGCAACACATTCTCGGCGTCCTCGGGCGCTGAAATCCGGCCGTCTCGGCCATTCGAAGAAAGCAACTGTCTCAGGGAGGAATAACATGCTTTCGATAACCCGCAGGACCTTCGGCGCACTTGCCGCCGCCACCATGCTGATGGGCGCCGGCGCCGCCAGCGCCGAGCCGGTCAAGATCGGCATCCTGTCCTTGACCTCGCATTCGCCGTCGATCATTGCCGAGGGCAAGGGCTATTACGAGGAAGCAGGCCTCGAGGTCGAGTTCGTGCCGTTCCAGGCCGCCCAGCCGATGGCCGTGGCGATTGCGTCGGGTGACGTCGATTTCGGCCTCACCGCCATGACCGCCGGCCTCGTCAGCCTCGCCGAGCGCGGTGCGGTCAAGATCATCGGCGGCGCCATGGCCGAGGCCGAGGGCGTCGAGGGCCACAAGATCCTCGTCTCCAAGGCCGCCCATGAAGCCGGCGTGACGACCCCTGCCGGCCTCGAAGGCAAGCGCTTCGGCATCACCACGGCCGGTTCGTCCTTCCACTACATGGCGCACAAGATCGCCGACGGCGAAGGCTTCGAGCGTTCGTCGATGGAGATGGTGCCGCTCAACGGCGTGCCCGCGGTCATCGCCTCGCTGCGTTCGGGCCAGATCGACGCCTGGTCGATCCAGCCGAACATCGCAGACGGCCTCATCGCCAGCGGCGACGTCTTCGAGGTCGGCCGCATCGACGACTATGTCGATACCTATCAGGTCACGACCCTGTTCACCTCGAACGAGCTCATCGCCAACAATCGCGAGCTCGTCGAGAGCTTCGTCGCCGCCTTCTCGAAGGGCGTCGCGGACTACAATGCAGCCTTCGTCGACAAGACCATGTCCGAAGACGAGAGCGGCGAGATGGTCGCGATGATCCACGAGTGGGTCTACACGGACCGTCCGCTCGAGGACGCGGACGCGGCGATCCGCGCCGGCGCGATGCGCATGAACGAGGGCGCCAAGCTGAACCTCGCCAGCATCGAGGACCAACTCGAATGGTTCAAGTCCGAGAACCTCGTGCCGCAGGATGCCTCGATCGAAAACCTGGTCGACACGAGCTTCGTCGAGACCTTCTGACCTCCCAAGGCTGCCGGCTCCGGGCGTTCGTGCCCGGGGCCGGCTCGACCCGAGGAGGCGTTCCGCCCAACCCGAGGAGCCGATCATGGATCTTGTGATCGACAACATCACGCATCGCTACGGCCAGACCGACGTGCTCGAAAACATCAATTTCGAGCTCAAGAGCGGTGAGATCGTCTGCATCATCGGCCCGTCGGGCTGTGGCAAGTCCACCCTCCTGCGCTTCATCGGCGGGCTGGAGCGGCCGACCTCCGGCCGTGTCCTGATCGCCGGCGAGCCGCCGGCCGGCTCGCTCAATCCGCTCACCTACATCTTCCAGGATTTCGCGTTGCTTCCCTGGCGCACGGTCGAAGGCAATGTCAGCCTCGTGTTGGAAGATCACGGCATTCGCGGCGGCAAGGCCGAGGCCATCATCGAAGACGTGCTTCGCCGCACCAAGCTGTCCGATTTCCGCAAGGCGTTGCCGCGTCAGCTCTCGGGCGGCATGAAGCAGCGCGTGGCCATCGCCCGCGCGCTCTCGGTCAACCCCGCCGTCATGCTGATGGACGAACCTCTCTCCGCGCTCGACAGCCAGACCCGCGAACTCCTGCTCGACGACCTCGTCGAGCTGTGGTCGCGCGAAAAATTCTCCGCCTGCTACGTCACGCACAATCTCGCCGAGGCCGTACGGCTCGGCCACAAGATCATCGTCCTGTCGCGCCGTCCCGGCCGCATAAGGCAGGTCGTCGAGATCGACATGCCGCTCGCCGAACGGGCCGGGCGCCTCGCCGAGCTGGAAGAGACCCAGCGTCACCTGTGGAACTTGATGCGCGACGAAGCGCGCGCCGCCGACATGGAGTTGGCCGATGTCGCTTGACACCATAGACACGATCCACTCTGCCGAAGTCCCGCAGAAGAAGGTCATCGCGCCGGAAGGCGCCAAGCCTGTGCCCTTCCGCGGCGGCGGCTTCAAGACGCGCAAATTCGGCTATGTCGGGCCGCTCGTCTTCATCGTCATCATCGCGATCTGGGAGTTCGGCTCGCAGTCCGGCATCATCAGCCCGATCGCGCTGCCCGCCCCGTCGGAGGCCTTCGGCGCCATCCAGGACCTGTTCCGCACCGGCCAGATCTGGACCCATCTCCAGGCGAGCCTCTACCGCTTGTCGGTCGGCTGGTTCTTCGGCTCGATGCTGGGCGTGACGGTGGGGCTTGCAATCGGCCTCTTCTCGGTCGCCCGCGCCGGCCTCTCGCCCATCGTCTCGGCGCTTTTCCCGATTCCGAAGATCGCTCTCCTGCCGCTCTTCATCGTCTGGTTCGGCATCGGCGAAGGCTCCAAGGTCGCGACGATCCTCTTCGGCACCTTCTTCCCGACGGTCATCGCCACCTATGGCGGCGTGGACAATGTCGACCGCAATCTGATCCGCATGGGCCAGTCCTTCGGCCTGTCGTGGCTGTCGATCGTGCGCAAGATCATCATCCCCGGCGCGCTGCCGGCGATCCTGTCGGGCTTCCGCATCTCCGCCTCGATCGCGATCGTGCTGCTCGTCGCGGCCGAGATGATCGGCGCCCAATACGGCATCGGCGCCTACATCCTGATGGCCGGCGCGATCTTCGCGACCGACCAGCTCATCGCCGGCGTCGCGATGCTCTCCATCCTCGGCCTCACCATCGGCTGGCTGATCGGCAAGGCCGAGCAGTATTTCCTCAACTGGCGCACCTGACGGACCTGACATGACCAAGCGAGTGGAAGCCGATTACGACGTCGTCGTATGCGGCGGCGGGGCGGCGGGCGTTGCCGCCGCCATCGGCGCGGCGAAGGCGGGCGCGAAGGTCTGCCTCGTCGAGAAATACGGCTTTCTGGGCGGCGCGGCGACGACCTCGCAGGTCTATGCCTATTGCGGCCTCTTCCAGCAGGGCCGCGAGCCGGTGAAGGCCGTCGGCGGGGTTGGCGAGGAAGTCGTCGGCGAGTTGCGCAGGCACGGGCTCGACGGCGAAGCCTTCCGCTCGGAGACGACCGGAAACTGGATCGTCCTCCTCGACGGCGAAGTCCTCAAATTCGCGCTCGACAATCTCGTCCGCCGATACGGCATCGACGTCAGGCTCCACACGCGTGTCGCCTCGGTCGCCCGCACGGCGGACCGGCTCGAGGCCGTTACGCTCGCCGGCATGGGCGGGCGCAGCCGCGTCGTCGCCGAGGCCTTCGTCGACGCTTCGGGCGACGCCAATCTCGCCATGCTCGCCGGCATTCCGTTCCGCACCGGCGACGCCGAAGGCAAGCTGCAGGCGCTCACCATGCCGATCCGGGTCGGCGGCATCGCGCCCGATCTCGACATCGACCGCAAGGCGCTGCAGGCGGCCGTCGCGCGCTACAACCAGGATGGCGCGCACCCGATCCAGCGCACCGACGGCGGCATCATCATCCGCCTGCCGCTGTCGCACGACATGTGGTGGATGACCGTAGACGTCGCCCTGCCGGATCTCTCCTCCGAAAGCTTCACCGCGGCCGAGATGGAAGCGCGCGCCCGTGCCAACGACTATGTCGCGATGCTGAAGCGGGACATGCCCGGCTTCGAGCGCGCCTATCTCGTCGCCACCGGGCCGCAGATCGGCGTGCGCGAAACGCGCCACCCTGCCGCGCGCTACGAGATGACCGGCGAGGACGTCGTCTCCGGCCGCCTGCGCGAGGACGGCATCGCCCGCGCCGCATGGCCGATCGAGCTTCACGGCGAGGCCGGCAAGCCGAGCTACACCTCGATCGGCGGGCAAGGCTATTGCCACGTCCCCTACGATTCGATCCGCGCCAAGGGCCTCGACAATCTCTGGTACGGCGGCCGCGTCATCGGCGCCGACCCGCATGCCTATGGCTCGATCCGCGTCATGGGCACGGCCTTCGCCACCGGCCAGGCGGCCGGCGTCGCGGCGGCCGACCATGTCGACGGCGACCACCGCAACGACGCCCGCAGCGTCCAGGCGCGGCTCGCCGAACAGGGCGCGCTCGTCTAGCCGCGTTATGCCGGCAGGCCCGATTCGAATGTGACAGCCGCACCCTTGGCAAGGGATACCTCTCCGACGTTTTGGTTAGGGAGGAAAGACCATGGGCGCGCGCAATCTCGAGGACGTGCTGCGGCAGAGCGGCGACACGGTTGCCCTTCTGCGCAATTCGAAGATCGGCATGTATGTCTATCCGGTCGTCGCCGCCGAGTTCACCAACTGGCGCGACGAACAGCGCGCCTGGCGCGACAGCGCGGTGCTCTTCGACCAATCGCACCACATGGCCGAGCTGATGGTGGAAGGTCCCGATTCCGGCCCCTTCCTCGAAAGCCTGTCGATCAACTCGTTCAAGGGCTTCTCCGTCGACAAGGCGAAGCATTACGTGCCGGTCGGCCCGTCCGGCCACGTCATCGGCGACGTCATCCTCTTCCACCTCGCCGAGAACCAGTATCTGCTCGTCGGCCGCGCGCCGACCGTCAACTGGGTCGAATACAACGCCTCGCTCGGCAAGCACGACGTCAAGGTCACCCGCGACGATCGCTCGCCGTCACGCCCCGACGGCAAGAAGGTCGACCGACGCCACTACCGCTTCCAGATCCAGGGCCCGAACGCCACCGCGATTCTCGAAAAGCTGAATGGAGCGCCGCTCCCCGAGATCAAGTTCTTCAACATGGACCGCATCACCATCGCCGGCCGCAAGGTCCGTGCGCTGCGCCACGGCATGGCCGGCGCGCCGGGCCTGGAGATCTGGGGGCCCTATGAGGAGAAGGACGAAATCCAGGCCGCCATCATCGAGGCCGGCAAGGGCCATGACCTCTATCAGGTCGGCAGCCGCGCCTATTCGACCAACACGCTCGAATCCGGCTGGATTCCCTCGCCGCTTCCCGCCATCTATTCCGGCGACGAGATGCGCGCCTATCGCGAATGGCTGCCCGCCAACGGCTATGAGGCGACCGGGTCGATAGGCGGCTCCTACGTTTCCGACCGCATCGAAGACTACTACACCACGCCCTACGAGCTCGGTTACGGCTTCTATGTGAAATTCGACCACGACTTCGTCGGTCGCGCGGCGCTGGAGAAGATGGACCCCAAAGCTCAGCGCAAGAAGGTCACCTTCGAGTGGAACGACGAGGATGTGATGAAGATCATCCATTCGAGTTTCCGCAACGGCGAGGAAAACTACAAGTGGATCGACCTGCCGCAGCCCAACTACGCCTCCTCCTCCTTCGATAGGGTGGAGAAGGACGGCAAGCTCGTCGGCCTTTCCATGTTCAATGGCTACTCCTTCAATGAACGCGCCATGCTTTCTCTTGGCATCGTCGACCAGGACGTGAACGTCGGCGACGTGCTGACGCTCGTCTGGGGCGAGCCCGACGGCGGCACCGGCAAGACCTCGACGGAGCGTCACAAGCAGGCCGAAATCCGCGTCCGTGTCTCGCCTGTTCCGTATGCCGCCGAAGCGCGCGAAAACTACGTGGATAGCTGGCGCACAAGGGCGAGCTGATCGCTGGTGCGGAAAGCCCTGTAGGCAAAGCTTATGCTGCCGGCCCGCCTTTCGATTGGCGGTTGCGGACCTTCCCCGATACGCCGAAACTGGGGTCCGGTGGCCGCGCCTCGCGGCCGGCCCAAGGGAGGAAAAAAGAATGAAGACGAAGATGATGTTCGCCACGATTCTGGCCGCCGGCCTGTCGTGGTCGATGCAGGCAGGTGCGCAGGAAACCGTCAAGATCGGCGTCATCCTGCCCTATTCCGGCCCGTTCGCGGACGCCGCCAACCAATTGCAGGCCGGCATCGATCTCTACATCGCCAAGCATGGCAACGAGGTCGCCGGCAAGACGATCGAACTGGTCAAGAAGGACACCGGCGGCCCGGCCCCGGACGTCGCCCAGCGCCTTGCGCAAGAACTCGTCGTGCGTGACGGCGTCGACATCATCGCCGGCTTCGCGCTGACGCCGGAAGCCCTCGGCGCCGCCCCGATCGCGACCGAAGCGCAGAAGCTGATGGTCGTCATGAACGCGGCCACCTCGATCGTCGTCGAACAGTCGGACTACATCGTGCGCACCGGCGTCACGATCCCGCAGTTGAATACCGTCTTCGGCCAGTGGGCATTCGAATCGGGCGTCAAGGAAGCCTATACGCTGGTCGCCGATTACGGCCCCGGCCACGACGCCGAAAAGGCCTTTGCCGCAGGCTTCACCGAGGCAGGCGGCACGATCGTCGGCGCCGACCGCACGCCAGTCGCCAATCCCGACTTCTCGGCCTTCGTCCAGCGCGTGCGCGACGCCAATCCCGAAGCCGTCTACATCTTCGTTCCGGGCGGCGCGCAGCCGGCCGCAATCGGCAAGGCGCTTGCGGACCGTGGTCTTGCCCCGCCGGACACCAAGATCTTCGCGCAGGGCGAACTCACCCACCCCGAGGCGCTCGAAAGCATGGGCGAAACAGCCAACGGCATCATCACGACCTACCACTACTCGCTCGAGCGCGACGACCCGCTGAACAACGAGTTCCGCGAGGCCTATCGTGAAGCGAATGGCGGTCGCTCGCCCGACCTGTTCTCGATCGGCGGCTATGACGGCATGCACCTGATCTACGAGGCGCTGAAGAAGACCGAAGGCGACACCTCCGGCAATGCGCTGATCGAGGCAGCCAAGGGCATGGCGTGGGACAGCCCGCGCGGGCCGATGTCGATCGATCCCGAGACGCGCGACGTCGTCCAGACCGTCTATATCCGCGAGGTGCAGGAGGTCGACGGGGAACTTCAGAACGTGATCATTCATGAAATCCCGGACGTGAAGGACCCGCTGCACGGCACGCAGTAAAGCGAGCACGGACCGGGCCGGCGCGTAGATGAGCAACCTCGTCATCGTCCTCTTCGACGGGTTCGCCTTCGGGATGCTTCTGTTCGTCCTGTCGGTGGGCCTGTCGGTGACGTTGGGCATGATGAATTTCATCAACCTGGCGCACGGCGCGTTCGGCATGCTCGGCGGCTACGTCACCGTGCTCGTCATGCGCCAGCTCGGCCTGCCCTTCATCGTCGCTCTCCCCGCAGCCTTTCTGGCGGCCGCGGCGTTGAGCATCGTCATCGAACGCACGCTTTTTCGCCGGCTCTATCGGGCCGGCGAACTCAATCAGGTCCTGTTCACGATCGGCATCGTGTTCGTGGCAACGGCGGTCGCGACCTACTTCTTCGGCACGGTTCAGCAGCCGATCCGCCTGCCCGCCTGGCTGCGCGGCACGGTCGAGATCGGCGGAATCCGCTTCGGCACCTATCGTCTCTTTCTTATCGCCATCGCGCTCGCCATCACCGCGCTCCTCGTCTTCGGCATCGAGCGCACGCGCCTCGGCGCACAGATCCGCGCCGCCGTCGACAACCAGCGCGTGGCGCAGGGCCTCGGCCTCAATGTCGAGCAGATCTTCGGCATCACCTTCGCGCTCGGCAGCGGCCTTGCCGGCCTCGGCGGAGCGCTGGCGATCGAGATCGTCGGCCTCGACCCGTCCTTCGCCTTCCACTACCTCGTCTACGTCCTGATCGTCGTATCGGTCGGCGGCCTCGGCTCCATCACCGGCTCCTTCGTCGGCGCCGCGCTCCTTGGCATCGGCGACGTCGCCGGCAAATATTTCGTCCCCGAGATCGGCTCCTTCCTGATCTACCTGATCCTCGTCGCCATCCTCCTGTGGCGGCCCCTTGGCCTGTTCGGGAGGCGATGAGCAGGATGACCACCCTCGACCGCACCACGACGCCCCACGCCTGGCTTGCCCGCCAAAGCCGCTGGTCTTGGTTCGAGGTCGCCTTCTGGCTGGCGACGCTCGTGCCCTTCTTCCTGTTCCCAACCTATCTGACCCTTGCCAGCCAGATTGCCATCGCCGCCCTCTTCGCCATCTCGGTGGACCTGATCCTTGGCTATGCCGGGATCGTCACCCTTGGCCATGCACTGTTCTTCGGCATCGGTGCATACTCCGTCGGGCTCCTGAGCGTTCGGCTGGGCTGGGGCGAGCCGATTTCAGGCCTCCTTTTCGCCGCCGCAGTGGCCGGCTTCGTCGGCTTCGTAGCGAGCTATCTGATCGTACGCGTCCAGCATCTGGCCTTGATCATGGTCACGCTCGGCCTCGGCTTCCTCGCTTACGAACTCGCCAACGCGATGACATGGCTGACCGGCGGCACAGATGGCCTGCGCGGTGTCAGCATATGGCAGATCTTCGGCACGTTCCGCTTCGACCTGTGGGGCTACACCGCCTACACCTATTCGCTGGTCGTGCTGTTCCTCGGCTTCCTCGTCAGCCGCACCATCGTCAACTCCTCCTTCGGCCTCGCGCTGCGCGGCATCCGCGAGAACGTCACCCGCATGCCGGCGATCGGCTCGGACCATTCCTGGCACCTGCGCAAGATCTACACGATCTCCGCCGCGCTCGCCGGCATCGCGGGTGGGCTGCTGACGCAGACGACCAACACGGTCGGCCTCGACGTCCTGAGCTTCCAGCGATCGGCCGACGTGGTGGTCATGCTCATCCTCGGCGGCACCGGCCGGCTCTACGGCGCCATTCTCGGGGCGATCATCTTCCTCGTCGCCCGCGACCAGCTCGCCGGCGTCAATCCGCAATACTGGTACTTCTGGATCGGCCTCCTCCTGATGGTCGTCGTGCTCTTCATGCCGAAGGGCATTCTCGGCTTTCTGGCGAAGCTGACGGGAAGGCGCGACTGATGGCGGACCAACAGCCGATCATGCTGCGGACAAATGCGCTGCGGAAGAATTTCGGCGCATTGCAGGTCGCACGCGACGTCTCGCTGACGCTGCCGCGCGGCTGCCGCTATGCGTTGATCGGCCCCAACGGCGCCGGCAAGACGACGCTGATCAACCTCATCACCGGCCGCCTCAAGCCGGATGCGGGAACCATCGAGCTTGCCGGCGACGACGTCACCGCCACGCCCGCCGCCGCCCGGGTGCGCAAGGGCCTCGCCCGGACGTTCCAGATCAACACGCTCTTTCCCGAACTGACGCCGATCGAGGCGGTGACGCTCGCGGTCAGCGAACGCGAGGCCGTCGCGGGCCAGTTCTGGCGCCGCCTGTCGACACAGACCGAAGCGATCGACGAGGCCTTCGAAATCCTGACGCGCCTTCGCCTCGCCGACGTCGCCACCCAGCCGACGCGCACCCTCGCCTATGGCCAGCAGCGCCTTCTGGAAATCGCGTTGGCACTCGCCACGCGCCCCAAGGTCCTGCTCCTCGACGAGCCTGCCGCCGGCGTCCCGAAGGACGAGAGCGCGATGCTCTTTTCGGTCATCGCCGGCCTGCCGGAGGACATTTCGGTGCTCTTCATCGAGCACGACATGAACATCGTCTTCCGCTTCGCCACCCGCATCATCGTGCTGGTCAGCGGCGGCGTGCTGGTCGAGGACACGACGGCGAACATCCGCACCGATGCACGCGTGCGCGACGTCTATCTGGGGCACGGCGCCCATGGCTGAGCCGATCCTCGAATTCCGGGACGTCAGCGCCGGCTATGGGTCAGGCATCGTGCTCGACCATGTCTCCTTCGCGGTGCCGGAGGGCGGCAGCCTTGCGCTTCTCGGGCGCAACGGCGTCGGCAAGACGACGATGATCCTGACCGCAATGGGCTTCCTACCGCTTGCCGGCGGCAGCATCCATTTCCGCGGCCAGGACGTCTCACGCCTGCCCGCGCACAAGCGCGCCCGGCTTGGTCTCGGCTGGGTGCCGCAGGAGCGTGACATCTTCCCCTCGCTTTCCGTCGAGGAAAACCTGACCGTCGCCGCCCGCTCCGGCCGCTGGACGCTCGATGCCATCTGGGAACTTTTCCCGCGCCTCAAGGAACGGCGTGCCAACATGGGCAACCAGCTTTCTGGCGGCGAGCAGCAGATGCTCACCATCGGCCGCACGCTGATGACCAATCCCGCCGTTCTCCTGCTCGACGAACCACTGGAGGGCCTCGCGCCCATCATCGTCGAGGAACTCACAGCCGCCATCCGCGCCATGGCGCAGAATGAAGGCATGGCGCTCGTCCTCGTCGAGCAGCACGCCGACGTCGCCCTCGCGCTGACGGAGGATGCCCTCGTCATCGAACGCGGCACGGTCGCCCATCGTGCGAAGTCGCAGGCACTCCTCGCCGACCGCGCGACGCTCGACCGCTATGTCGGCATGAATCTCGATGTCGACGACGCGGCATCCCAAAAGGCATGAACATGAGTGAACCCTGCTTCGACGTCGCCCATCTCGGCCATGTCGAACTCCTGACCGATAAGTTCGAGGAAAGCCTCAATTTCTTCGTCAATGTCTACGGCCTGACGGAAGCCGGCCGCGAAGGCGATTCCGTCTATCTGCGCGCCTGGGACGACTACGAGTTCCATTCGCTCAAGCTGACGGCGTCGAACACCACCGGCATGGCCCACTGCGCCTACCGCACCTCGTCGCAGGCCGCGCTCGACCGACGCGTGGCCGTCATCGAGAAGATGGGCCTCGGCATAGGCTGGACCGACGGCGATCTCGGCCACGGCCGCTCCTACCGGTTCAACAGCCCGGACGGCCACGTCTTCGAACTCTACTGGGACACGCATAAATACCAGGCGCCCGAAGCCGAACGTCCCGCCCTCAAGAACGTCGCCCAACGCTTCCACGCACGCGGCGCCGCGCCGCGCCGCATCGACCATTTCAACCTTCTGGCGACCGACGTGTCGAAGATCCGCGACTTCATGGTCGAGGCGCTCGGCAGCCGCGTGACCGAAATGATCCAGCTCGACAATGGCCGCATCGGCGGCTGCTGGTTCACGGTCAACAACAAGGGCTATGACATGGCCTGCACGGAAGATCATTCCGGCACGCGCGGCCGCTTCCACCATCTGACCTATGCCGCCGACCACCGCGACGACATCCTGCGGGCGGCCGACGTCTTCCTCGAAAACGGCGTCTTCATCGAGACTGGCCCGCACCGCCACGCCATCCAGGGCACCTATTTCCTCTATGTCTACGAGCCGGCCGGCAACCGCATCGAGATCGCGAATGCCGGAGCCCGGCTCGTCCTCGATCCGGACTGGCAGACGATCGTCTGGACCGAGGCCGAGCGGAAGAAGGGCCAGGCCTGGGGCCTGAAGACGATCGAATCCTTCCACACCCACGGCACGCCGCCCGTCGCCAAAGGAGGCACCAAACCATGAGCACCGCCCTCGTCATCAGCGCCCACTCGGCCGATTTCGTCTGGCGTTGCGGCGGCGCGATCGCGCTCCATGCCGAAAAGGGCATCGATGTAACCGTCGTCTGCCTCTCCTATGGCGAGCGCGGCGAAAGCGCCAAACTGTGGAAGAATGCGGGCGCGACGCTCGAAGGCGTCAAGGCTGCCCGGCGCAAGGAAGCCGAAGCCGCCGCTTCTGCGCTTGGCGCAGCCGACATCCAGTTCTTCGATTGCGGCGACTACCCGCTCGAACTCGACCGCGACGCAAAGTTCCGGCTCGTCGATGTCATCCGCAAGGTCCAACCGGATTTCATGCTCTCGCACTCGATGGAGGACCCCTACAATACCGACCATCCCTACGCGACGCGCGTCGCGCTCGAATGCCGGATGATCGCGCAGGCCTGGGGTCACAATCCCGGCGAGAAGGTACTCGGCGCGCCGCAGCTTTATCTGTTTGAGCCCCACCAGACCGAACAATGCGCCTGGAAGCCCGACACGATCCTCGACATCACGCCGGTCTGGGAAAAGAAGAAGGCTGCCATCGAGTGCATGGAAGGCCAGCAGCACCTTTGGGACTACTACACCAACGTCGCCGAGAACCGCGCCAATCAGTTCCGACGCAATTCCGGCGGCCAGGCCGGCGGGCGCGAGGCGAAATATGCCGAAGGCTTCCAGTCGATCTTCCCGCGCACCGTGGACACGCTGTGATGACGAACGGTATTCGCGCCATGTGGATGCGCGGCGGCACGTCGAAGGGCGGCTATTTCCTCAAGGACGATTTGCCCGCCGACCCGGCGGCGCGCGACGCCTTCCTTCTGCGCATCATGGGCTCGCCCGACCCGCGCCAGATCGACGGCCTCGGCGGTGCCGACCCGCTCACCTCCAAGGTCGCGGTCGTGTCGAAATCTGATCGGCCGGATGTCGATGTCGACTATCTCTTTCTGCAGGTGTTCGTCGACAAACCCATCGTCACCGACGCGCAGAACTGCGGCAACATCCTCGCCGGCATCGGCCCCTTCGCCATCGAGCGCGGTCTCGTCGCAGCAAGTGACGGCGAAACGCGGGTGCGCATCTTCATGGAAAACACCGGCCAGATCGCCGTCGCGACCGTCAGGACGCCGGATGGCCACGTCACATATGCCGGCGACGCCCGCATCGATGGCGTCCCCGGCACGGCGGCGCCCATTCCCATCGTCTTCAAGGACACCGCCGGTTCATCCTGCGGCGCGCTCTTGCCGACCGGCAACGAGGTCGATACGATCGACGGCGTCGACGTCACCTTGATCGACAACGGCATGCCATGCGTCGTCATGGCGGCCGCCGATCTGGGCCTCACCGGCACGGAAACCCCGGCCGATCTCAACGCCAATGCCGAACTGAAGGCGCGCATCGAAGCGATCCGGCTGAAGGCCGGGCCGTTGATGAATCTCGGCGACGTCACGGAAAAATCCGTGCCCAAGATGACGCTCGTCAGCGCCGCGCAGGCTGGCGGCGCAATCTCCACCCGCACCTTCATCCCCCATGTCTGCCACCAGGCGATCGGCGTCCTCGGCGCCGTCAGCGTCGCCACCGCCTGCCTGCTCGAAGCCGGCCCGGCGGCGAGGATCGCAAAGCTCCAGCGCGCGCGCGACATGCTGATCTCGATCGAGCACCCAACCGGCGAATTCACCGTCACGGCGAGCCTCGACGACGACGGCAATCTGACGGAAGCGGGCGTCCTTCGAACCGCCCGCAAGCTCTTCGACGGATTGGTCTACGACTGAGCCACTTCCCAAACGGCACGGCACCTGCCTAAATCCGCGCCATGTCGTCCTACCCCAATCTGCGCCATGTCCGGCTCTTCCAGTTCGCCGCCGAAACCAAGTCGCTGACCCGCGCGGCCGAAGCCGTGCGCGTGTCGCAGCCCGCCGCCTCGCAGGCCATCGCCAAGCTCGAAGGCCAGTTCGGCGGTGCGCTTTTCGAGCGGCGCGGCTCCGGCGTGTTCGTCACCGAGCGCGGCCGGCTTCTGGCCGAGCGCGCCGCGCGCGCCCTGTCGCTGCTGCGCGAAGCCAACGAGCGCCTTGCCCGCCACGCCTCCATCGGCCGCGCCTTGGCGATCGACCTTCTGGAAACCCATGCCACCATCGCACATCTGCGCGCCGTCGCAGCCTTCGCTTCGACCAGCAGCTTCACCGCCGCCGCGCGCCGCCTCGAACAGGCCGAGCCCTCGGTCCAGCGCGCCGCGCGCGAATTGGAGCGCATCGGCACTGTCCCGCTTTTCGAGGGTCGCCAGAACTCGATCCGGCTGACCGCGACCGGCACCATGCTCGCCCGCGCCGCGAGCCTCGTGCTGCGCGAACTTGAAAACGCGCTGGAAGATGCGCGCGAACTCGACGGCCGCTTCATCGGCCGCGTCGTCATCGGTACCCTGCCCTTCGCCCGCACGCGCATCGTGCCGGAGGCGATCGTCGCATGGACCAACCGCCGCCCTGCCGCGTCCATCGAAATCGTCGACGGTTCCTACGACACGCTCGCCCATGCGCTCGCCATCGGCGAGATCGACATGCTGGTCGGCGCCCTGCGCCCGGCTTCCGAAGCAAAGGGCATCGCGCAGGAGGCGCTCTTCGACGATCCGCTGTCGGTCGTGGTGCGCGCGGGCCATCCGCTTGCCACGCGGCCCGAACTCAAATTCGAAGACCTTCGCGCCTACCCATGGATATTGCCGCGCAAGGGCACGCCCACCCGCGCGATCTTCGACGAATTGTCGGCGCGGCACGGCCTCGCGCAATGCGGCAGCGGCTTGGTCGAGACCGGCTCTCTGGTCGCGCTGCGCGGCCTCCTCGTCAACTCCGACCGGCTGACGCTGATGTCGCGCCGCCAGATTGCCTATGAGGAAAAGGCAGGCCTTCTCGAGCCGCTGCAACTCGCTTTGCCCGCGACCGCGCGCCCGATCGGCATCGCCACCCGTCAGGGCTGGATGCCGACCACTTTGCAGGCCGAACTCCTCGACGCCCTACGCGTCGCGGCAAAGTCGGCCTAGCTGCGCAACCCCGGCGCTTCCTGCCCGGTGCTGGCGACGTATTCGGTGTAGCCGCCGCCATAGGTGCGGATGCCATCCTCGGTCAGTTCCAAAACCCGGTTCGAGAGCGCCGCGAGGAAATGCCGATCGTGGCTGACGAACAGCATCGTGCCTTCGTATTGCTTCAGCGCAGCGATCAGCATCTCCTTGGTCGCGATGTCGAGATGGTTGGTCGGCTCGTCGAGAACGAGGAAGTTCGGCGGATCGAACAGCATCTTCGCCATCACCAGCCGCGCCTTCTCGCCACCCGAAAGCACGCGGCACTTCTTCTCGATCTCGTCGCCGGAAAAACCGAAGCAGCCGGCGAGCGCGCGCAGCGGCGCCTGCCCCGCCTGCGGGAACGAATCCTCCAGCGATTGCAGCACGGTGCGCTCGCCGTCGAGCACTTCCATCGCGTGCTGCGCGAAATAGCCCATCTTCACGCTCGGCCCCCGCGCCACCGAACCATTGTCCGGATCGGCCGTGCCGGTGACGAGCTTCAGGAGCGTCGACTTGCCGGCACCGTTGATGCCCATCACGCACCAGCGCTCGCGCCGGCGCACCTGAAAGTCGAGCCCGTCATAGATGGTCCGGCTGCCATAGCTCTTGGAGACGTTCTTCAGCGTCGCGACGTCCTCGCCCGAGCGCGGTGCGGGCTGGAACTCGAAGCGCACCGTCTGGCGCCGCTTCGGCGGCTCGACCTTGTCGATCTTGTCGAGCTTCTTCACCCGGCTCTGCACCTGCGCAGCATGGGAGGCGCGCGCCTTGAAACGCTCGATGAAGGCGATCTCCTTCGCCAGCATCGCCTGCTGCCGCTCGAACTGCGCCTGCTGCTGCAAGTCTGTCAGCGCGCGCTGCTCCTGGTAGAACGCGTAGTCGCCCGAATAGGAAGTCAGCGAGCCGGCATCGATCTCGACGATCTTGTTGACGATGCGGTTCATGAACTCGCGGTCGTGCGACGTCATCAACAGCGCGCCGTCGAAGCCCTGCAAAAAGGCTTCGAGCCAGATCAGGCTTTCGAGGTCGAGATGGTTGCTCGGCTCGTCGAGCAGCATCACATCGGGCCGCATCAGAAGTATCTTCGCAAGCGCGACGCGCATCTTCCAACCGCCTGAAAGCTTGCCGACGTCGCCATCCATCATTTCCGGCGAAAAGCCGAGCCCACCCAGCACTTCGCGCGCGCGCCCGTCGAGCGCATAGCCGTCGAGTTCGTCGAACCGTCCCTGCACCTCGCCATAGCGGGTGATGATCTCGTCCATCTCGTCGGCACGATCCGGGTCGCCCATCGCGGCTTCGAGTTCGGCCATCTCGGCGGCAAGCGCACTCACCGGCCCGACGCCGTCGATCACTTCGGCCACCGCGCTCTTGCCCGCCATGTCGCCGACATCCTGGCTGAAATAGCCGATCGTCACACCGCGATCGATCGCGACCTGGCCCTCATCCGGCTGCTCCTCGCTGGTGATCATGCGAAAGAGCGTCGTCTTGCCCGCACCGTTCGGGCCGACGAGTCCGATCTTCTCGCCCTTCTGCAGCGCAGCCGACGCGTCGATGAAGACGATCTGCTTGCCGTTCTGCTTGCTGATATTTTCGAGACGTATCATTCCGGGGGCAACCTCGCGCGCGTGCAAGCGCGGCTGATACGCGATGTGCGGCCCTCGCGAAAGGGCGGGCGGCACTATGGCGCAGCGGCGAATGCTTCGAGTTGCCCCCGCACCACATCGACGAAGACCAGCGGCTGGTCGACCATGACGTGATGCGCGGCATCCGCGATCACAGTCTTCGGCGCGGATGCCGACGCGCACAGCGCGTCGAGATGTGCCAGATCGTCAGAATTGTAGAGCACCGAATTCGCGCCGAGCACCAATGCCAGCGGCACCCGCGAACCGGCGAACATCGCGTCGAAATCATGCTTGCGATTGCCGCGGCGCCAGTGGCGCGGATCGAACCGCCACGTCCAGCCACCCTCGACCTGTTTGAGTCCATGCCGGGCGATGTGATCGGCGATGAAGAGATTTTCGCAAGCCTGCTCGGGTGCGAAGCGAAAGCGCGCAAGAGCTTCGGCAAGGCCGGGATAGACCCGGTGGACGCGATAGGCATCTGGATCGGCGGGCTTGCGCGCCGCCCGCGTCGCCTCGCAAAAAAGCGGCGGGTCGACGATGATCATGCCTGCAAAGTGTTCCGACATCCGGTCGGCCAGACGCAGCGCCGGCAGGGAGCCGAAGGAATGCGCGACGATGAAGGGCTTTTCCGCAGGCTCGAACACGCCCGCATCCTCGGCCGCGGCGATCGCCTCGTCGACATGCTGGTCGATGGAATAGTCGTCGCGCCAATCCGACCGACCCATTCCGGACCAGGAAGGCGCAGCGACGCGGAATCGGTCGGCAAAGGACGGCGCGACGAAATCCCACCAGTCGGCATGCGCGCCATTGCCATGCAGGAAGACAAGCCCGCGACGGCCCCGCACGCCCCAGACCAGATTCTCGATCGCCGCTCCGTCGACCGTGACGACGCGACGTTCGGGTGCCTTCGCCAGCGCGTCGGCGAACCAATCCGGCGCGGGCGGTGCCTCGCCGCAGAACGGAGCGAGCAGCGGGGCGCGGGGGCGACGGGTGGTCGGGGCGGCATCAGTCATCGCCGTCTTTCCTTCCAGCCGAAGCCGGTTTTGGCAAGGGCGAGACTTGCGCGCGCGGGTTGCAAAATGCCCTGCTCTGGCAGCCGACAGGCGAGATCGGCGCCCTTGCGGCTTGACTTGTCGCACCGGGGGGTTATCGAACAGGTCTCGTCACTTGAGAAAACACTTCGACAAGAACAGACACTTTCCAGGGAGGAATGCCCATGCTCAATCGTCCGTCCAAGACCCTCGCGCGCCTCGTCGGTGCTTCGCTCGTCATCGGCGTTGCCATGACCGGCGCCAAGGCGCAGGAATTCATCAACGTCCTCACCGGCGGCACGTCCGGCGTCTATTATCCGCTCGGCGTCGCGCTGTCCGAGATCTATGGCGAGGGCATCGAAGGCTCGCGCACGCAGGTCCAGGCGACCAAGGCGTCGGTCGAGAACCTGAACCTCCTGCAGCAGGGCCGCGGCGAGATCGGCTTCTCGCTGGGTGACTCGCTCGTCATGGGCTGGGAAGGCGACGAGGAAGCCGGCTTCCGCGAGCCGCTGACCAAGCTGCGCCGCATCGCCGCGATCTATCCCAACTACATCCAGCTCGTCGCGACCGCCGATAGCGGCATCACGACGCTCGAGGATCTGCGCGGCAAGACCCTGTCGGTCGGCGCACCAGCCTCCGGCACCGAGCTCAACACCCGCGCCATTCTCGAAGCCGCCGACATGACCTACGAGGATCTCGGCCAGGTCCAGTACCTGCCCTTCGCCGAATCGGTCGAGCTCATGAAGAACCGCCAGCTCAACGCCACGCTGCAGTCCGCCGGCCTCGGCGTCGCCTCGATCCAGGATCTTGCGACGACCAACCCGACGACGGTGGTGGAAATCCCGGCCGCACTGGTCGAGTCGATCGGCGCTCCCTATGCGCCCGGCATCATCCCGGCCGGCACCTATAACGGCCAGGAAGAAGACGTGCAGACGGCGACCGTCATCAACTACCTCGTGACCCACGAGGACGTCTCCGAAGAGACCGCCTACCAGATGACGAAGCTTCTCTACGAAAACCTCGACCGCATGGTCTCCTCGCACTCGGCCGCATCGGCCATCGCGCTGGAAAACGCGGTCGACGAGAACCCGGTGCCGCTGCACCCGGGCGCCGAGCGTTATTACCGCGAGCAGGGCCTGATCCAGTAAGGATCGCGCTCTCGCGATAGCAACCGGACTTGATACATCCGTTGGCGGGCACCGGCCCGCCGGCGGATTTTTCGATAGAGCAGGCATGCTGTCTGCAACGGGGAGAGGTCACCCAAGATGACGAAGAACACCGAACTGGCAGGCAACGAAGCCGAAAAAAGGCTGGGCGACGCGCCGATGGCCGCCGCCGCCGAGACGACGGCCGCCGCGCCCGTCGATCCCGAGCACGGCCTCCCCGCAGGCTTCGGCATCGGTCGTGCCGGCACGATCGTCTTCGGCATCGCGATCGCCTTTTCCGTCTTCCAGCTCTGGGTTGCGGCCTTCCACGCCATCCCCAGCCAGGTCGTGCGCTCGATGCATGTCGGCTTCGTCCTGCTGCTCGGCTTCACGCTGATCGCCAATCTGACCGGCGGCGGCATCTTCAAGAAGACCATCCTGTGGGCCATGGGCATCGTCGGCTTCGGCATCGGCGCCTATTACTGGGTGTTCTACAACGACCTCATCCTGCGCGAGGGCGGCTTCCTCCTGACGCAGGACCTGATCGTCGGCGGCCTTTTGATCGTGCTCGTCTTCGAAGCCACGCGCCGCCTGATGGGCCCGGCCCTGCCGATCATCGCCGGCATCTTCCTGCTCTACGGATTGTTCGGCGAATACGCGCCGGGCGTCCTCGCCCATCGCGGCTATGACTGGGATCAGGTGATCGGACAGCTCGGCTTCGGCACCGAGGGCATCTACGGAACGCCCGTCTACGTGTCGTCGAGCTACATCTTCCTGTTCATCCTGTTCGGCTCGTTCCTGGAACGCGCGGGCATGATCAAGCTCTTCACCGACGTTTCGCTCGGCATGGTCGGCCACACCAAGGGCGGCCCGGCAAAGGTCGCCGTCGTCTCGTCCGCCTTCATGGGCACGATCTCCGGCTCCGGCGTCGCGAATGTCGTCACCACCGGCCAGTTCACCATCCCGCTGATGAAGCGCTTCGGCTACAAGCCCGCCTTTGCCGGCGGCGTCGAGGCGGTTTCGTCAATGGGCGGGCAGATCATGCCGCCGGTCATGGGCGCCGTCGCCTTCATCATGGCCGAGACGCTGAACATTCCCTATTCGCAGGTCGTCATCGCGGCGATCATCCCGGCCTGCCTCTATTTCTTCTCTGCCTTCTGGATGGTCCATCTGGAGGCCGGCAAGCGCAACCTTCTGGGAATGCGCAAGGACCAGACCCCGAGCGCGCTCGGAGCGCTCAAGGCCGGCTGGTATCTGCTCATCCCGCTCGGCGTCCTCGTCTACCTGCTCTTCACCGGCTTCACCCCGCTCTTCGCCGGCACGATGGGCCTTGCGCTGACCGCGGTCCTGATCCTCGGCGGCGCCATTGCCCGCGGTCTTCCGAACCAGACGATCCGCTATCTCTACTGGGTGCTGCTCGGCCTCGTCTGCGCATCCTTCTTCCGCTATGGCGTCAACGTCATCATCTGGACGATCGCGGCGCTCATCCTCGTCAACTTCTTCGTCAAGGGCGGGCGCGAAACGCTCATCGTCTCGCGCAACGCCCTTGCCGACGGCGCGAAGAATGCACTCCCCGTGGCCATCGCCTGCGCCATGGTCGGCGTCATCATCGGCGTCCTCAGCCTGACGGGCTCGGCCTCCACCTTCGCCTCCTTTATCGTGCGCATCGGCGAACAGAGCCTCTTCGCCTCGCTCGTCCTGACGATGCTGACCTGCCTCGTCCTCGGCATGGGCATACCGACGATCCCGAACTACATCATCACCTCTTCGATCGCCGGCCCGGCCCTTCTCGAACTCGGCGTTCCGCTGCTCGTCAGCCACATGTTCGTGTTCTATTTCGGCATCCTCGCCGACCTGACGCCGCCGGTGGCGCTCGCCGCCTTCGCGGCCGCGCCGATCGCCAAGGAATCGGGCATGAAGATCGGCATGCAGGCGGTGAAGATCGCGCTGGCCGGCTTCGTGATCCCGTTCATGGCGGTCTATTCGCCGGCGCTGATGATGCAGTCCGGCGGGCCGCTGGAGGCAACCATCGGCTTCTGGCCGGCGGTCGCCTACATCACCTTGAAGACCGTGTTCTCCATCACCTTGTGGGGCGCGGCCGCGATCGGCTTCCTGCTCGCGCCGCTCAACTGGTTCGAGCGGATATGGGCGATGGTCGCCGCCTTCACCATGGTGCTCGCCCTGCCCATCACCGACGAAGTCGGTTTCGCGCTCGGCTTCGCCCTGATCGCATTCCACTGGTGGCGCACGCGCGCCGCCCGCAATGCGGCCCCGGCCGAATGAACCTGTGCGTCGAGGCGGCGGGAACGCTCGTCGCCCTGGCGATCCAGACCTTCACGCTGTCCTGGGACCATTCGGTCGAGAAGATCGAATGGTCCGAACGCTGGCGCCTGAGCCCGCAGGGCCTCGTCCTGGAGGAAGCCGTCGTCAGGGGAACCGGGGCCGGCATGGAGATCCCGCAAGGCGCGGTCCTGAAGGACGGGGCCTGGCATTATCGCCCGGACCTGCCGCCCCTGCCCGAACTCGTCCTGTCGGATGCCGGCCGAGGCGCCGACTGGACCCTTTGCGACGGCGAGGGCCGCTGCCGGCAGCTTTCGCAGATCGTGGCGACCGCCGGCAATGTCGTCAGGCTATCGCCCTGCGACAAGGCCGCAAGCCAGCCTTGACCGCCTCGCCAAAACAGTGCCTTGCTGACGCCGACAATGGCAGCGACTGTTCGATTGCAGGCAGATCGACGGAAACCCAGTGAACGAACACCAACCGCAGCGACCCTCCAACGAACCACGCTGGCTTGGCCCGACCAGTTCGGGCAGGATCGCGCTCGTGCCGCCGCTTTCGGCCGCACGCTGGCTGCTGGTGCTCGTCGTTGCCGCCGGCATCTATTTCTTCCACGGCTTCCTCGTTCCCGTTCTGGCGGCGCTCGTCATCGGCTTTGCGAGCTGGCCGCTCTACAGCCGCCTGCGCGACCGCATGGGCGGCTCCAACATCCTGTCGGCAACGCTCGCCATCGTCCTGATTGTCACCTTCCTCGTTGTCCCCATCATCATGGCCGTCAGCTATGCGGCCAACGAGATGCGCGAATGGTTCTTCTGGGCCGTCGAGACAAACCGGACCGGCAGCCCGACGCCGGACTGGATGGCCGCTCTGCCGGCCGTCGGCTCCTGGATCGACGAGCAATGGGTGCGCTATATCGGCCATCCCGGCGCGATCGGCGAACTCGTGCAACTCGTTTCGGGCGCGAATATCGGCAACATCTACCGCGCGGTCCTGGCGGCCGGCGGCGGCCTGTTCGAGCTGTTCCTGAACCTGCTCTTCATGCTGATCGCGCTGTTCTTCATCTACAAGGACGGCGAGCGTTTCGTCGGGCAGGTCGACCGCATCGGCGAGCACATCCTGCCGACGCGTTGGAGCCGCATCTCACGCGTGGTGCCCGCCACCATCTCCTCGACCGTCACCGGCATGACGCTGATCGCCATCGGTGAGGGCATCGTGCTCGGCATCGCCTACTGGATCGCCGGCGCGCCCTCGCCCGTCACGCTCGGCGTCATCACCGGCGTGATGGCGCTCATCCCCGGCGGCGCGCCGCTGTCCTTCAGCCTGGTCTCGATCTACCTGATCGCGAGCGGCTCGCCCTTTGCCGGCGTCGCGCTGTGGGTGTGGGGCTCCGTCGAACTCTTCATCGTCGACAAGACGCTTCGGCCGAAGCTCGTCGGCGGGCCGATCAAGCTGCCCTTCCTGCCGACCTTCTTCGGCCTCATCGGCGGCGTGAAGACGATGGGATTTGTCGGCCTCTTCATCGGCCCCGTCCTGATGGCCCTGCTGGTCGCCATCTGGCGCGAATGGGTCCGTGAACTGGAATTCACCGAACCGGTGGCGACGCAGGTGCCGCCCGATTCGCCCCACACCACGCCGCCCGCATCGAGCCTTGGCTGACGCCGCTCAGTCGACCGCGTCGGCGGCGACGCTCGATGCCGCGCGATGGAAGAAATATGCACCGAACAGCGGGAAGACGAGCGCCGTCATCAGCGCGTAGCGCAGCGACTCGCCGTCTGCTTCTCCGAAGCCCTGCCCGATCAGTGCATCGCTGATGATCCCCACAAGCGCCGGCGCAAGGCCGTAGGCGACGAGTGACGATGCCAGCACTGCCAGCGCAACCATCGTTCCGCGCAGCGAGGCGTCGGCGACGACCATGATGCAGGCGAGCGACGGTCCAAGGCTGGTGCCGGCGATCAGGAAGGCGAAGAACAGGATCGTGTAGGCGGCCGACGCACTGCCCGCGAGGTAGAAGGCGGCGAGCAGCGGCACCGAAAGTGCGGTCGCCAGCGCCGGCCACCAGAACTCCCACAGCCGGTTGCGCTTGCGCAAGGCGTTGACGATCAGCCCACCGGCGAGCGTGCCGATCACCAGCCCGACGCCGAGGCTGGCACCGCCATAGGTGCCCACTTCCGCTGCGGTCGCGCCATGCGCGCGCTGAAGGAAGGCGGGAACCCAGTTGGCGACGCCGACCGTGACGAGCACCAAAGGTGTCCCGACGAGAAGATTGCGGGCGGTTCGAAGGCCGAGCAGGTGCCGGATCGCACGCGACCACGGAACCTGCTTCGAAACGAGCTTGTCGAAAGCGCCGCGCTTCGGCTCGCGTCCGAATGCGAACACCAGCGGCGCGACGATCAGGCCGGGAATGGCGAAGAGGATGAAGGTCGTCCGCCAACCGAAGGCTTCGGCAAGGTGCCCGCCGGCGACCAGCCCGATGAAGGTGCCGAGCGTCCCGACCCCGGCGAAGATCGACAGGGCGAGCGCGCGCCGCTCCGGCGGAAAGTAGTCGGCGATGATCGACTGGCCGCAGGGCGCGCATCCCGAGACGCCGACGCCGACCATCGCGCGGGCCGCGAACATCTGCCCGAACCCTGCCGCCGCACCGCAAAGCGCCGACGCCGTACTCCAGAACGCAAGTGCGCCCGAGAGCAGTCGCACCCGGTTGCGCGTGTCGGCTAGCCGACCCATCACCAGCCCGAACACGCCATAGAGAACCGCGAACGCGACGCCGCTGACGATCCCCATCTGGGTGTCAGACAGGGCCAGATCGACCTTGATCGCCTCCAGCATGACCGAAAACAGGACCCGGTCCATGAAATTCATGAGGTTGACGAGCGCCAGCACCGCTAGCATCGCATAGGCGGCGTTCAGCCGCCGCGGTCGTGCCGTGCCGGACCCATGGTCGAGGTCGACGGTAGCCAGTGCCATATCGGTTCTCCGGTCCGGCGCCCCGGCCGGAATGAAGCTGTCGTGCCGCTTCTACGCGAGCGGGCATCGAGCAGAGCAAGCCAGCGATGCTTTAAGGAACGCTGAATTACCGATGGCGGATGCGAAAACGGCGGGCTTTCGCCCGCCGTGGTCAATTTCGCGTTAAGGAAAGGATGGATCAGCCCGGTCAGGCCTGAAGCCGCGACGCTCTAGACGGCGTCCTGCAGGGTCGCAAGCTGTGCGATGAGCTGCTCGGCTTTGGAGCGCTGGTCGTCGTCCTTGGCGTCGTCGAGATCCTCGCGCGCCTCCTGGATGCGTCGGGAGATGTCGTCCTTGTCGACATCCGCCACCGCGATCGCGGATTCGGCGAGCAGCGTGCAACCTTCCGGCACCACGTCGGCGAAACCGCCGAACACGACATAGCGATCCTCGCGGCCGCCGCCGAACTGCACGCGCACCACACCCGGCTTGATCGTCGTCATCAACGGCGCGTGGTTGGCCATGACCGTCAGCTCACCCTCGGTGCCGGGGATGACGACAGCCTCGACCTCTTCGGAGACGAGCAGACGCTCCGGCGAGACGAGTTCGAACTTGAAAGTTTGTGCCATGTCAAACCGAGTGAATAGTGAATGGTGAATGGTGAATGGTCATCGCCATTCGACTATTCCGACACTCACTATCCCCTACGCTCCATTCACTATTCACCATTCACCATTCACTGCGATCAGGCAGCTTCGGCGGCGAGCTTCTTGCCCTTCTCGACGGCTTCCTCGATGGAGCCGACCATGTAGAAGGCCGCTTCCGGCAGGTAGTCATATTCGCCGGCGACGAGGCCCTTGAAGCTCTTGATGGTGTCGGCGAGGTCGACCAGCTTGCCAGGCGCGCCCGTGAACACTTCGGCGACGAAGAAGGGCTGTGACAGGAAGCGCTCGATCTTGCGGGCGCGGGCGACGGTCAGCTTATCCTCTTCGGAAAGCTCGTCCATGCCCAGGATCGCGATGATGTCCTGCAACGACTTGTAGCGCTGCAGCGTCTGCTGCACCGAACGGGCCACCGAATAGTGCTCTTCGCCGACGATCTGCGGGTCGAGCATACGCGAGGTCGAGTCGAGCGGATCGACGGCCGGGTAGATGCCCTTTTCGGCGATCGAGCGGTTCAGCGTGGTCGTGGCGTCCAAGTGGGCGAACGACGTTGCCGGAGCCGGGTCGGTCAAATCGTCGGCAGGGACGTAAATCGCCTGCACCGAGGTGATCGAGCCCTTGGTCGTCGTGGTGATGCGTTCCTGAAGCGCGCCCATGTCGGTCGCGAGCGTCGGCTGGTAGCCCACGGCCGAAGGAATGCGGCCGAGCAGCGCCGACACTTCCGAACCCGCCTGCGTGAAGCGGAAGATGTTGTCGACGAAGAACAGAACGTCCTGGCCCTGGTCGCGGAAATATTCGGCAACGGTCAGGCCCGTCAGGCCGACGCGGGCGCGCGCACCGGGCGGCTCGTTCATCTGGCCGTAGACGAGCGCGGCCTTGGAGCCTTCGCCGCCGCCCTTCTTGTTGACGCCCGATTCGATGAACTCGTGATAGAGATCGTTGCCCTCGCGGGTGCGCTCGCCGACGCCGGCGAACACCGAGTAGCCACCATGGGCCTTGGCGACGTTGTTGATCAGTTCCTGGATCAGAACGGTCTTGCCGACGCCGGCGCCGCCGAACAGGCCGATCTTGCCGCCCTTGGCGTAGGGCGCCAGAAGGTCGATGACCTTGATGCCGGTGACGAGGATTTCGGACTCGGTCGACTGCTCGATATATTCGGGAGCCGGCTGGTGGATCGCGCGGGTCGTGGTCGCGCCGAGCGGACCTTCCTCGTCGATCGCCTCGCCGATGACGTTGATGATGCGGCCGAGCATTTCGGGGCCGACCGGCACCGAGATCGGGGCACCGGTGTCCTTGACCGGCTGGCCGCGGACGAGACCTTCGGTCGAGTCCATCGCGATGGTGCGGACGGTGTTCTCACCGAGATGCTGGGCGACTTCGAGAACCAGGCGCTGGCCGTTATTGTCGGTCTCGAGCGCGTTCAGGATCGCCGGCAGGTGATCGTCGAAGGCAACGTCGACGACGGCGCCGATGACCTGGCGGACCGTGCCGGTCGAGCCGGATGCGGCAGGCGTGGCCGCCGGAGTGTTGGTAGCTGCTTTAGCCATCGTTGTGAGCCTCTTTCTTCACGGCGCCTGAAAAGACGCCCGGTCGATTACAGCGCTTCCGCGCCGGAAATGATTTCGATCAGTTCCTTGGTGATCTGCGCCTGGCGCTGACGGTTGTAGGTGATCGAAAGCTTGTTGATCATGTCGCCGGCATTGCGCGTGGCGTTGTCCATCGCCGTCATCTTGGCGCCCATCTCGCCGGCAGCGTTCTCGAGCAGAGCCCGGAAGATCTGCACCGAAATGTTGCGCGGAATGAGGTCGCCGAGAATGTCGCTCGCGTCCGGCTCGTATTCGTAGACGGCATTGCCGCCTGCAAGTTCGGCCGACGCGTCGGGCGCGGTCGGCGCCGAGGCGGGGATGATCTGCTGCGCGGTCGGAATCTGGCTGATCACCGACTTGAACTGCGAATAGAACAGCGTCGCGACGTCGAACTCGCCCTGATTGAACAGCGAGATCACCTTGCGGGCGATCTGATCGGCATTGGCGAAACCGACCTGCTTCACGTCGCGCAGTTCGATGCGCTCGATGATCAGGTTGGCATAGTCGCGGCGAAGGATGTCGTAGCCCTTCTTGCCGACGGTGATGATCTTCACCGTCTTGCCCTCGGCCAGAAGCCGGCGGGTGTGTTCGCGTGCGAGGCGCGCAATCTGCGAGTTGAAGCCGCCGCAAAGTCCGCGCTCGGCGGTGGCGACGACGAGCAGGTGCACGTCGTCCTTGCCGGTTCCGGTCATCAGCGGCGGGGCATCCGCACCGTCGACCGCAGCCGAGATGTTCGCCAGGACCGTCGCCATGCGCTCCGAATAGGGGCGCGCGGCTTCGGCGGCTTCCTGCGCACGACGCAGCTTCGCCGCGGCGACCATCTGCATCGCCTTGGTGATCTTCTGCGTCGCCTTGACCGAGGCGATGCGGTTACGAAGGTCTTTCAGTGAAGCCATGCGGCAATCTCTGCTTTCTCGTCAAAGGCCTCAGGCGAACGACTTGGCGAACTTGTCGATTCCCGCCTTGAGCTTGCCGCGCAGGTCGTCGGACAGCGCCTTCTCCTTGCGGATCTGGTCGAGCACGTCCTTGCCTTCCGAGCGCATGTGCGACAGCAGGCCCTGCTCGAACTTGCCGACATCGCCGAGCGCGATCTTGTCGAGATAGCCCTGCACGCCGGCGAAGATCACCGCGACCTGCTCTTCCGTCTTCAGCGGCGAGAACTGCGGCTGCTTCAGGAGTTCGGTCAGGCGCGCACCGCGGTTGAGCAGGCGCTGCGTCGAGGCGTCGAGGTCGGAGCCGAACTGCGCGAA
This sequence comes from Pseudomonadota bacterium, assembly GCA_023389195.1. GTDB lineage: Bacteria > Pseudomonadota > Alphaproteobacteria > Rhizobiales > Rhizobiaceae > Aliihoeflea. The sequence goes on along the minus strand of JAEWET010000023.1, from coordinate 593 downwards.
GGCGGCCATCTCGCGATACTGCGCGAGCTCGCCCTTGATCGAGCCGGCAACCTGCTTCATCGCCTTGATCTGCGCGGCCGAGCCGACGCGCGACACCGACAGGCCGACGTTCACGGCCGGGCGGATGCCCTGGAAGAAAAGGTTGGTCTCGAGGAAGATCTGGCCGTCGGTGATCGAGATCACGTTGGTCGGAATATAGGCCGAGACGTCGTTGGCCTGGGTTTCGATGACCGGCAGCGCGGTGAGCGAACCAAGACCGTGGTCTTCGTTGAGCTTTGCAGCGCGTTCGAGCAGGCGGCTGTGGAGATAGAAGACGTCGCCCGGATAGGCTTCGCGGCCCGGCGGACGGCGCAGCAACAGCGACATCTGGCGGTAGGCGACGGCCTGCTTGGTCAAGTCGTCATAGGCGATAACGGCATGCTTGCCATTGTCGCGGAACCACTCGCCGATGGCGCAGCCGGTGAAGGGCGCGATATACTGGAGCGGGGCCGGGTCCGAGGCGGTCGCGGCGATGACGATCGAGTATTGCAGGGCGCCGGATTCTTCGAGCTGACGCACGAACTGGGCGACGGTCGAGCGCTTCTGGCCAACGG
>JAEWET010000013.1:0-20944 GCA_023389195.1 Pseudomonadota bacterium | reverse complement strand
CCTTGTGGACGATCGAGATATTGCCGGCGAGAAGGTTGGAAAGCTGGGCGAGGAAAAGCGTCGGGCGCAGCTCGGTCGTCAGCTTCTCGTTGAGCAGCGTTTCGCGGTCGTTGCGCTTCAGCGCCTCGTCGACAATCAGCGAATCCACCTTGATGTCGCGCTCGCCACCGCCGGCGGCGACGATCATGTCCATCGTGGCACAGGCTTCAGTATTGTCTTTCAGGCCCGCATCATCGAGCGCCAGCCCCGCCGCGAAGACGCCGAGCCGTTGCCAGTTCTCCATCTGCCGCTGGTCGCCACGCTTGGCGATCTGCTGAGACCAGTCGATTTCCGGCATCGGATGCACGGGATAAGGCTTGAAACGCTCCGTCTCCACCAGCGGCGGCTCCACCTCGGCCGACGACAGAAGCGCAATATGCGGCTCCTTGCCGACGCCATAGCAGGTGACGATCCCGACACCGGTGATCACGACATCATTGTCAGACTTGCTCATCCTGTCCTCATTACCTGGCGGTCACGCGCCAGCTTGAAGCGCGTCCATGAGCCCGACTTCTTGTGCCCGCTTGCGAACAATATCGGCAAGCGGCACTTCACTGAACGGCATCGTACGCAGCTTCAGCTGCGCGTCGCAGACCTTCTTGCCGCCCGAGGTGATCTTCGCCTTCGTGACGGCGTAACCGGAACCCTCATGCTCCAGAAACGCCTCGATGTCGAGTACAGCCTCCGGCTCCACGAAGGAACGCATCTTGGCGCCATCGACCGACATCAGGAACGGCATCGCCGCAAAATCCGTCGCTGCGAGCACCAGCATGCCGGAGGCCTGCGCCATGGTCTCGATCAGAAGAACGCCGGGGACCAGCGGCATCCCCGGGAAGTGACCTTCGAAGACCGGGCTCTCCGCTGGAACCACCGACCGTGCCTTTAAGACATTGATAGAGAGGTCCACGCTCTCTACCCGGTCGATCATCTGGAAGTATTCAAGCAGCATGCGACGCCTGGGGAATGACCTTTCAGCCCTTCGCCGCCCTCAGTTCGTCGATCTTCGCACAGAGGTTCTTGAGGACGAAGTATTCCTCGGTCGAAACCTTGCCTTCGTTGACTTCCTGCGTCCACTGCTCGAGTGGAATCTTGATGCCGAATTCCTTGTCGATCGCGAAGACGATGTCGAGGAAGTCGAGCGAATCGATGCCGAGATCGTCGATCGTGTGGCTCTTTGGCGTGATGGTCTCGCGATCGATCTCGCTCGTCTCGGCGATGATGTCGGCAACCTTGTCGAAAGTGGATGTCACGGGCAGTCCCTCGATGCGAGGTTAAAAAAGGTGGTTCGCGCGCTCTCTAATCGCTTTTTGACGGCAGGAAAAGGGCGCGGGGCATTTTGCGCCGCCGCGCGCCGGTCGCGCGCCTAGTTGAAGACGATCCGCGCCGCCGCGTGAAGGCCGTTTTCGCCCATGTTGACGACGATCGCCTCGCCCTCGCGCGAACGGGCGCCCAGCACGGCCTGGATCAAATCGCCATGCGTCACCAGCACCAGAATGCCCGATCCGGTATAATCGGCGATCGTATCGCGCAGGATCTGCGCGCGTTCTTCGGCCTCGGGCGTTTCGGGCTCGACCGGGTCGAGCCAGTCGACGGTTTCGACCAGCGATGCGCCGAAGGCGAGTTCGGCCGTTTCCTTCGTCCTGCAGTAGCGGCTTGCCAGAACCTCCTGCACCGGCGCCGCGCGGGCCGCGAAAAGCGCGCCGATTCGCCTTGCCTGCTGGCGGCCCTGTTCGGAAAGATTGCGCTGCGTGCGGCAGACCTCGATGTCGAATGCGGCCGGCTCGCCCGACCCGGGCGCATTGGCGTGGTTCAGGAGCACGACCTGGCCGCCGTTCCGCAGGAGCGCCCAGCCTGCCTCGGTCGCATGTGCCGGCAGGGCCATCGCCAGCGCCGCGATGATGATGAGCGCCCGGATCATTGCGTCTCCCATTGATTGCATACCGACTCATATAGGCCGATCGGCCCGAAGCGAAACCGTGCGCTCGCCGCCTTTTGACGCGCCTGGCCCATTGCGGCCCGGTTCCGGCCGCGATACTGCCCGATCATGTCGCCTTTGACCGAGACAATCTTCTTCGTCTTCGGACTTGTCGCGCTCGGCTACGTGTCGGGCTGGACGGGCCTCCTGAAGACCTCGATCGGTGATGCGCTGACCGCCTTCGCCGTCGCGATCGCCGTCCCGATGCTGCTATTTCGAACGCTCATCGAGGCGGATTTCGAGGGCGCCGCGCCGCTGTCCCTGTGGGCTTCCTACTTCGTCGCGGTCGCCGTCGCCTGGGCGTGCGGCCAGTTCATTACCCAGAAGATCTTTGGGCGCGATGGCCGCGCCGGCGTCGTTGGCGGCGTATCGGCGGCGTTCTCCAATCTGGTTCTTCTCGGTCTTCCTTTGGTGCAGGGCGTCTTCGGCAAGCCCGGCCTGGAGGTTCTCTCGCTCATCGTCGCGGTCCACCTGCCGACCATGATGGCGACGTCGATCGCGCTCTTCGAATGGGCCAATCGCGGCTCGTCGGAAAGCGCCGGCATCCTCGCCGCCATTCTGGATTTCCTGAAGAAGCTCGTCTCCAACCCGCTCATCGTCGGCATTCTTGCCGCGCTGATATGGCGGCTGACCGGCTTCGAGATGCCGTCGCTCGGAATGCGCTTCGTTGATGCGCTCGCCAATGCGGCCGGCCCGCTGGCGCTGTTCGCGATGGGCCTGTCGCTGCGGCGCATGGGCATTTCCGGCAACATGAAAGCCGGGCTCGCGCTTTCGGCGGTCAAGCTTTTCGTCATGCCTTTGGTGGCGCTGGGCGCAGTGCTCGTCATCGGCCTGCCGCCGCTCACAGCGATGGTCGTCGTCACCGCCGCCTCGCTGCCCGCCGGCGTCAACCCCTATCTGATTGCGACGCGCTTCGGCACCGGCCAGGCGCTCGCATCCAACGTCATGACGATCTCGACGCTCGTCGCCGCCGCATCGAGCTTCCTGTGGCTCGCCGTGGCTCAACGCCTTTTTGGCTGAATGTCTTGGTCCTGCCGGCCGGCTGCCTTACATCTTCAACCACGCAATCCAATTTGAACGAATGAGGGAGGGCATCATGCTCAAGAAGACCAGTCATTTTCTCCGCGAGGCCAATCTGATCGGCGGCGAGTGGGTGCAGGCCGATTCGGGCCAGACGATCGACGTCACCAATCCGGCCAACGGCCAGAAGATCGGCGTCATCCCCAAATCCGGCGCCGCCGAGACCCGCCGCGCCATCGAAGCCGCGCATGAGGCGTTCAAGACCTTCCGCAAGACCAGCGCGCTCGACCGCTCCAAGATGCTGCGCAAGCTGCACGACGCGATCATGGACAATCAGGACGTGCTCGCCGAACTCCTGACCATGGAGCAGGGCAAGTCGCTGACCGAATCGAAAGGTGAGGTCGGCGCATCGGCGGCCTACATCCTCTGGTTCGCCGAGGAAGCGCGCCGCACATATGGCGACGTCATTCCGTCGCCCTGGGCCGACCGCCGCATCCTGGTGACGAAGGAGCCGGTCGGCGTCATCGCTGCCATCACGCCGTGGAACTTCCCGTCCTCGATGCTCTCGCGCAAGATCGGCCCGGCGATCGCCGCCGGCTGCACCTCGGTCATCAAGCCGGCCACCCAGACGCCCTATTCGGGCCTGGCATGGGGTGCGCTGTGCGAGGAAGTCGGTATCCCCAAGGGCGTCGTCAACGTCGTCACCGGCGGCGCGAGCGAGATCGGCAAGGAGCTTTCCACCAATCCGCTGGTCAAGAAGATCACCTTCACCGGCTCGACCGAAGTCGGCAAGATCCTGATCCAGCAGTCGGCCTCGACGGTGAAGAAGGTGTCGATGGAGCTCGGCGGCAACGCGCCGTTCCTGGTCTTCGACGATGCCGATATTGACCGCGCCGTCGAAGGCGCCATCGCCGCGAAATACCGCAATTCGGGTCAGACCTGCGTCTGCACCAACCGCTTCTTCGTCCAGTCCGGCGTCTATGACGCGTTCGTCGAAAAACTCGCCAAGGCGTCCAGCAAGCTGAAGGTCGGCCCCGGCCTCGAGGAAGGCGTCCAGCAGGGCCCGCTCATTGACGAAAAGGCCGTCGAAAAGGTCGAGGAATTCGTCGCCGACGCCAAGGCCAAGGGCGGCAAGGTCGTCGCCGGCGGCCACCGCCACAAGCTCGGCGGCTCCTTCTTCGAGCCGACGGTCATCGCCGACGCCACGCCCGAGATGAAGTTCATGAAGGACGAGATCTTCGGCCCCGTCGCCCCGGTCTTCCGCTTCGAGAAGGAAGAAGAAGCGGTCGAGTTGGCCAACGACACCGAATTCGGCCTCGCCTGTTACTTCTACACCGGCGACCTCGGCCGCGCGTTCCGTGTCATGGAAGGCCTGAAATACGGCATGGTCGGTGTCAACGAAGGCATCATCACCACCCCCGAAGCCCCCTTCGGCGGCGTCAAGGAATCCGGCCTCGGCCGCGAAGGCGGCCATCAGGGCATCGAGGACTATCTCGACACCAAATATGTCTGCATCGGCGGGCTGGGGCTCTAAGAACTGGGCAGAATGTGGCGCTTTACGGCGCCCCCCTCTGGCCTGCCGGCCATCTCCCCCGCAAGGGGGGAGATCATGCAGTGTCGGCGACGAGACTAATCTCCCCCCTCGCGGGGGAGATGCCCGGCAGGGCAGAGGGGGGCGCGACGGAGCACCTACCTTCCGGATGAACTACCGATCCTTCACCGTCTCCATCGCCACGAAGGTCGACGTCTGCGCCACATGCGGCAGCGCCGAAATCCGCTCCCCCAGCACGCGGCGATACGAAACGATGTCCCGCGTCCGCACCTTCAAGAGATAGTCGAAGCTCGACGCCATCATGTGGCACTGCTCGATCTCGCGGATCGTCATCACCGCCTTGTTGAACTCGGCCAGCGCCGCCGACCGCGTGTCAGACAGCTTCACCTGCACGAATGCGATATGCCCTTCGCCCAGCCGCTCGCGGTCGACGATCGCCGAATAGCCGCGAATATACCCGTCCGCCTCCAGCCGCTTCACCCGCGCGGCGACCGGCGTCTTCGACAGCCCCACCTGGCCCGCCAGTGCCGCCGTCGACAGCCGCGCATCCTTGGAAAGAGCGGCGATGATGTTCAGGTCGATCCGATCGATTTGGTCCGCCATCGCCGTTTATCCAGTCTGAATGGTTGTTGAGAGCCCTTATCATCTGTCCGTTCGCCCTGCAAAGCGCCTCCGTTTGGCCATGCCGCGATTGTGCGCCATGCTATTCTCGCGTCATCCGCCAATACCGAGGCTCTCTCATGCTCGACGCCCCCCGCGACCCGCGCGCCGCCATCCGCCGCAACACGCTCGCCGACGAAGGCGAAGTTCTTCGCAGCCTCGTCCGCCAGGCCGATCTCTCGCCCGAAGAACGCGCGCGCATTTCCACCCGCGCCACCGGCCTCATTCGCCAGGTCCGCGGCCATGCCGAGCCCAAGTTGATGGAAGTCTTCCTCGCCGAATACGGCCTGTCGACCAGCGAAGGCGTGGCGCTGATGTGCCTTGCCGAAGCGCTCCTGCGCGTGCCCGACGCCGACACGATCGACGAACTCATCCGCGACAAGATCGCCCCGCACGACTGGTCGGCCCATTCCGGCGGTTCCGGCTCGATCTTCGTCAACGCGTCGACCTGGGCGCTGATGCTCACCGGCAAGGTGCTCGATGAAGGCGAGGGCGGCATCGAGCGCACGCTGCGCGGAATGGTCCGCCGCGTCGGCGAACCCGTTATCCGCCGCGCCGTCGCCGCCGCCATGCGTGAGATGGGCGAGAACTTCGTCCTCGGCCGCAACATCGCCGAGGCGGTCAAGCGCGGCGCCGGCGAGATTCGCAAGGGCAACCTCTATTCTTACGACATGCTGGGCGAGGCGGCCCGCACCGAAGACGACGCGCTGCGCTACTTGAAGGCCTATGCCGACGCGATCCGGGCTCTGGCGAAGGAAGCCCGCTCCGACGACATCCGCAAGAACCCCGGCATCTCCGTCAAGCTCTCCGCGCTCCACCCGCGCTACGAGCGCCCGCAACGCGCGACCATGCTGCCCGTGATGACGGAACGCCTCCTGTCGCTGGCGTTGGCAGCGAGGGACGCCCGCATGGGCCTCAATGTCGACGCCGAGGAGGCCGACCGGCTCGACCTCTCGCTCGACGTCATCGAGGCCGTGCTGGCCGACCCGCGCCTCGAAGGCTGGCAGGGATTCGGCGTGGTCGTCCAGGCCTATGGCCTGCGCGCTGCGCCGGTCATCGACTGGCTGCATGATCTGGCGACCCGGCTCGACCGCAAGATCATGGTCCGGCTCGTCAAGGGCGCCTATTGGGACACGGAGATCAAGCGCGCGCAGGTCATGGGCCTTGCCGGCTACCCCGTCTTCACCCGCAAGCCGAACACGGACGTGTCCTACATCGCCTGCGCCGGCAAGCTCCTCGGCATGACGAATCGCATCTACCCGCAATTCGCCACCCACAACGCCCACACCGTCGCCGCCATCCTCGAAATGGCGACCGACCGCGACGCCTTCGAGTTCCAGCGCCTGCATGGCATGGGCGATGCGCTGCATGAGGCCGTGCGTAAGGCCGAGGGCACACGCTGCCGCATCTACGCCCCGGTCGGCGCCCATTCCGACCTTCTCGCCTATCTCGTCCGCCGCCTGCTCGAGAACGGCGCGAACTCCTCCTTCGTCCACCAGATCGTCGACGAGAGCGTGCGCTCCGAGGAGATCGCCCGCGATCCGTTCGACGTCGTCGCGCAGCAGGGCGCGGCGCGCAATCCAGCGCTGCCCGACCCATCCGAGATCTTCGGCGCCGGCCGCGTCAACGCGAAGGGCTTCGACATTACCGACCCGCTGACGGAAGACGCCATCGAGGCCGAGCGCTCGAAATTCGCCGCCCCGCACCGCTGGAAGGCAGGTAGCGACGGCCAGTCCCGCGAGATCGCCAACCCCGCCAATCCCGCCGAGATCGTGGGCGAAATCGTCGAGGCCGATGCCGCATTCGTCACCGCCGCCATCGACCGCGCCTCGGTCGCTGCCGCTGCATGGGCCTCAACGCCCGTCGCTGAGCGCGCCGACATGCTGCGTCGCGCCGCCGATCTCTACGAAGAACACGCCGTCGAGTTCTTCGCGCTGGCCACCCGCGAAGCCGGCAAGTCCGTGCCGGACGGCATCGCCGAAGTGCGCGAGGCCGTCGATTTCCTGCGCTACTACGCGGCACAGGCGGGCGAAGCGGAAAAGGCTGACGCCGCGCGCGGCGTCGTCGCCTGCATCTCGCCATGGAACTTCCCGCTGGCGATCTTCACCGGCCAGGTTGCCGCCGCGCTCGTCACCGGCAATGCGGTCGTCGCCAAGCCCGCCGAGCAAACCCCGCTCATCGCCGCCCGCGCCGTCGAACTCCTTCACGAGGCCGGTATCCCCGCCGACGTGCTGCAACTCGTCATCGGCGACGGCCCCAATGTCGGCGCGCCGCTGACGGCAGATCCGCGCATCGCCGGCGTCTGCTTTACTGGCTCGACCGAGGTCGCGCGGCTGATCGAGCGCCAACTGGCCGAAACCGCCGCGCCCGACGCGATGCTGATCGCCGAGACCGGCGGCCTCAACGCCATGATCGTCGATTCCACCGCACTTGCCGAGCAGGCCGTGCGCGACATCGTCGCTTCCGCCTTCCAGTCCGCCGGCCAGCGCTGCTCGGCGCTGCGCATGCTCTACGTCCAGAAGGATGTCGAGCCGCATATGCTGGCGATGCTGAAGGGCGCGCTCGCCGCCATGCGCATCGGCGATCCGTGGTCCATGGCGACCGACATCGGCCCCGTCATCGACGCCGACGCGCAGCAGGGTATCGCGGATTACTGCCGCAAGCTCGAAGGCGAGGGCCGCCTGATCGCCAGCCTCGACGCCCCGACGGTCGGCCGCTTCGTCGCCCCGCACATCTTCCGCGTGAAAGGCGTCGAGGACCTGGAGCGCGAAATCTTCGGTCCCGTCCTCCATGTCGCGACCTTCGAGGCCGACGAGATCGACAACGTCATTTCCGCCATAAACAGAACGGGTTACGGCCTGACCTTCGGGCTCCACACCCGCATCGACGCCCGCGTCCAGCACATCATTGACCGCATCCACGCCGGCAACATCTACGTCAATCGCAACCAGATCGGTGCAGTCGTCGGCTCCCAGCCCTTCGGCGGCGAGGGCCTGTCCGGCACCGGCCCCAAGGCCGGCGGCCCGCACTATCTGCGCCGCTTCCGCAAAACCGTGTCCCGCGCCGAAACCGTCGAGCCGGGCGCGGAAGTCTCGCTGACCGCGCTTCGCGACCACATGCCCGACTCTCGAAAGGGAGATTGGTCGACCCGTCCCGACCGCATCGCCGTCCTGCGCAAGCATCTGCGCGGAAAGGCTTCCGATGCGATTTCGGCTGCGGCGTCGCTCGAATACGGCCCGGTCGACCTGCCGGGACCGACGGGCGAGAGCAATACCCTGTCGCTCGGGCCGCGCGGCCGGGTCCTCTGCCTTGGTCCTTCGGAAGACGCGCTTCTCGCACAGGTCGTGCAGGCGCTCGCCGCGGGCAACGCCGTCCTCGCCGTCGCCCCACGCGCCAACGCGATCCTGAAGCCGCTGACGGGCAAAGGCCTCCCGCTCGCCGCGCTCGATGGTCAGGTTGCACCGCTCGATCTCATCGATCTCGATGCCGACCTCGTCGCCAGCGCCGCCAATGAAGCGACGCTCCGCTCGATCCGGCGCACGCTGGCGCAGAAATCCGGCCCGATCGTGCCCCTCGTCACCGAGACGATCTACCCGGCCGCCTACACGCACGAACGCTCCGTCTGCGTCGACACCACCGCCGCCGGCGGCAATGCGAGCCTGCTGGCCGCGGCCGAGTAGTCAGCTCTCCTCGGTCGGCATCCCGATCCGCAGGAGGTTGCCGTCCGGGTCCCACACGTAGAACTCGGTCATGCCCCAGTCGCGGGCCATGACCGGGCTCACCTTCTCCGCGCCTCGCGCGACAAAATCGTCACGCAGTGCCAGCGCATCGCGCCCGCGAATATAGGCCGAGGAGACCGGAGAAAGCTTCTCGTCGTCGGTCCGCCAGAAGTGCAGCTCGATCTCGCCGCGCCTGACGATGAGATAGTCCTCATCCGCGTAATGCGTCGCCGAAAACCCCAGCCGCTCCTCGTAAAAGCGGCGCGTTCGCTGGATGTCGAGCGACGGCAGGACGGGGATCGCGCGGGCGGTCTCCTCGAGCATCCTCACGCGCCTTCGACGACCGAAAATCCCTCGAACTGCGGATGCCCGATATAGGCCGGCTTCGTCGTGCCGGCATTCTTGTGCGCATCGCGGAAGTTCTGGGATTTCGTCCAGGCGAGGAAATCGTCATGGCTCGCCCACACGGTGTGCGAGGCGAAGAGCGTATAGCCTTCCTCCTCGTTCACCGGCCCGCGCAGAAGGTGAAACTCGCGAAAGCCCTTCATCTCGGAAAGCTTCGAATCGCGGTTCTTCCAGATATCCTCGAACTCGGTCTCCGAGCCGTTCTTCACCTTGAAGCGGTTCATGGCGATATACATCAGGCAATTCCTTTCGCTGCGTTTCCGTGCTCCGCGTCGACCGCGATCTCGGCCGCGCGGGATTTGAAGTCGATGACATTGCCCGGCCGGAAGGCGCCGGGCGCGGGAGCCGGGTTCGGCCCCGCCTGAACGGTGTCGCCGCGCAGCCCTGCCAGATCGGCGATCCGCGCATCGTTCTCGAGCGCCTGCCGACGCTCCATCAGCGCACGCAGTTCCGGGTGCAGCCCGTCGCCGTGTCGCTCTGCCAGTGCGTGGAAGCCGAGTAGGAACATGCCTCTACCTCGAAAAGACCAGCGGTACGGTGAACGGCCACGAGTTGCGTCCCGCCGCCGCCGGAATGGCGGGGAAGGGCGCGGCCCGCTGGACGGTCTCGATCGCCGCCTGGTCGAGCACGGGCGAGCCGGAGCTGCGCGCGATGCTGATGCCGCCCACGCCGCCACCGCCATTGACCGTAAAGCGCACATGCACCTCCCCGCGAACGCCCTGCCGCTGCGCCTCGCGCGGATAGCGCAGCGACCGACGAAGCCGGCTCGCAACCTGTCCGGGATAGTTCGAGACGGCGGCATTGCCGGCCGCACTTTGCTGCGGCGCCTGGCCGGACGGCGCGGCGCGTGCAGCCGCGCTGCCTTCCGCCACGCCGCGTTGCGTATCCGCCTGGTTCTGGCCGCCCGAGCCCTGCCTCGGCGCCGGCCGCGCCGCCTGCTGCTGCTGGCGCGGACGCTCGGTCCGCTGGGGCTCCGGCGGCGGCGTATAGGCCGGGCGCGGTGTCGGGATCGGCACGTCGACCACCGCCGCCAGTTCCTCACGTTCTCCCACCGGCTGTGCCGTCTCGACAGGCACGTCGGCAGGCGCGGCTTCGACCGGCTCGCTCTCGACCGGTTCCACTTCCGTCGTTTCCACCGGCTCCGGCTCGACCGGCTCAACCGTTTCAGGAGGCGTCGCCTCGGTCTCGGTCGGCTCCGTGGGCTCGACCGGTTCGCTCTCCTGCGGCTCGACCGCGGCCGTTTCCACCGGCTCGGCTTCCTCGGCCGTGTCGACGGGCTCGACCGCCTCGGCGGTGGTCGGCTCGACCGCTTCGCTCTCGACACCGGTCGCCACCTCGTCGGCGGCCGCAAAGCCGAGCGCGGCGATGTCGATCTCGATCGCGCCCGCACCCGCTTCCTGGATCGGCGGCGTCGGCGGCTCGCGGGTCACGATGTAAGCCGCGCCGGCATGGGCGGCGAAGATCACCGCCGCCGATGCAAGCCAGAGCACGCGCTGGCGGCGTGCCTGCCGCCCGAGCTCCTTTGGCCATGCGATGTCGTTGTATGCTTTCATCGATCAGTCTGCCGATGGCTGCGCTGGCGCCTGCGGCGCGCCCGTCGTTTCCATGCCGACGAGCGCGATCTTGCTGTAGCCCGCAAGGCGCACGAGGTTCATCACGCCCATCAAATCGCCATAGGAAACCGCCTGGTCCGCGCGCAGGAAGATGCGCGTCTCCGCATCGCCTTCCGCCGCGCCGGCGATCGCCTCGGCCAGCGCTTCGGGCCGTACGTCCTCGTTGCCGACGCTGATCGAAAGGTCGCTCTGCACCGTCACGTAGAGCGGCGTGTCCGGCCGCGGCTGCGGCGCGGCGTTGGACGAGGGCAGGTCGACATTGATGTCTACGGTCGCCAGCGGCGCGGCGACCATGAAGATGATGAGGAGCACGAGCATCACGTCGATGAACGGCGTGACGTTGATCTCGTGGTTCTCCGCCAGATCGTCGTTTTCGGTGCTGCGGTTGAGGCTGCCGGCCATGGGACTACTCCGCCGCCCGCGACATGTGCGACGGCTCGCCGGCGCGCGCATGGTCGACATCGCGGCTGACGAGCCGCTCCACCGCCGCCGACGCATGGCCCAGAAGCAGGCGGTAGCCCGCGACCGAGCGCGCGAAAGCATTGTAGATCACGACTGCCGGAATGGCCGCGACGAGGCCGAGAGCCGTCGCGAACAAAGCTTCCGCGATGCCCGGCGCGACGATCGCAAGGTTCGTCGTCTGCGCTTGGCTGATGCCGATGAACGAGTTCATGATGCCCCAGACCGTGCCGAACAGGCCGACGAAGGGCGCCGTCGAGCCGATCGTCGCCAGAATGCCGGTGCCGCGCGAGATGTTGCGCTGCGCCTCGGCTTCGATACGCATCAGATGCGAGGTCACGCGCTCCTTCAGGCCCGCGGGGCCATGCTGGTCGAGGCTGTCGCGCACCATCGCGCGCTCGTGGCCGGCGGCGCGGACCATCAGCACGGCCGGTCCCTTGCCGTTTTCGAGCGATCGCCCCGCCTCGCTCAGCGAGCGTGCGTCGAGGATCTTGTCGAGCGCGGAGGAAAGGCGGCGCTTGGCGCCGGCGATCTCCAGTGTCTTGGCGAGCCAGATCGTCCAGGTGACGAAGGACGCGAAGATCAGCCCGATCATCACCGACTTCACCACCCAGTCGGCGGCCATGAACATGCCCCAGGGCGATAGATCGTGCGGCAGCCGATCGTCGCGCTCGACGGCTGCGGCTTCCTCGCCCGGCGCGACGACCGGCGTTTCCACCTGCGGCTCCGGCGTCGCGGCCGGGGTCTCGGCGGGCGACGTCTGTTGCGCTTGCGCAAGGGCGGGCAGGGCGCCGCCCAGCGGACCGGCCATCAAAATTGCGGCGAGGGCGGCGCGCAGGACGATCTGTCGAGCGGTCTTCATACGGGAAATCATCATCAGCTTCCGAACGTAACGTCGCTCTGCGACTTTGTTTCCAACTGCCGGATGCAGGTCGCGGCGTCGACGCCTTCGCCCGTGCATTCGGTTGCGTTGTTGACGAGCACGCGGCCGACGTCCTCGCACTTCGTTCCGCTGAAGTCGAACTGGCGCACCTTGGTCTTGCCTTGCGGCAAATCCATGAAGTCGACGACGGTCAGGCGCTCGACGAGGCCGTTCTTGTCGAACAGCACCAGTTCGAACGCCGCGCGCGTAATGTCGTTCTCGAGCTGGTTGGCGACGACGAAGGTGAAGCGGCAGCCGCGTTCCGTCGGCTGCAGCGCGTTGAGTTCCAGCGAGAGCGCCGGTGCGTTCGCCTCCTGCGCAATTGCCGGCCCCCAGGCAAGCGCAGCGGCAAGGATGCCGAGCGATGCGCGCTTCCAGATCGTGGTCATGAATGTCTCCGGTTTGATCTTGAATGGTCGAAATGACGGGCCGGGGCGACGCCGGTGGAGGCCGTTGGAACGTGCATCGCCCCGGTCACCATCAGCCGCCCCAGCGCATGGTTGCGCCAACCTTGACCGACAGGCCCGGCTCATAGACCGTTGTCGTCGTCGAGGCGTTGAGCGGATTTGCGTATTTGACATCGAACAGGTTGTCGATGCGGAAGTCGAGCCGGAAATTCTCGGTCGCCTGGTAGTTGGCGAAGAGGTTCACCAGCGTGTAGTCGTCGGCAAAGCTGGCGCCGCTAGGCGGCACATTGTGCTGCACTTCGCCGCCAAAGGTCAGCCGGCCCTCATAGGCGCGCATGCCGAGTTGCGCCGTCACCTGGCTCGAAGGAATGGTGACGAGGTCAGCGCGCACGCCGTCCTGTTCGGTGAAGCCGTCGATGATCGACGCCGAAAGCCCGCCGAAGAATCGCCCCTGGTCGTAGACGGCCTCGAACTCGAAGCCGCTGATCTCTGCGGCAGCGAAGTTCTGGTACTGGAAGCAGATCGGGATCGCGCCGGGACCGGGAATGAACGGGCAACCCGAGCCGGGCACGAAAGGCGACAGGTTCTGCCCGCCGATATAGTCCTCGATATCATTGTGGAAGTAGGCGGCCTTGATGCGCAGGCTGTCATTGCCGTCGAAGATGCCATCGCGACTATAGTTGATGCCCGCTTCCCAGGTCTTCGCCGTCTCCGGGCGCAGGTTCGGATTGGGCAGGAACGGAAACACCACGCCATTGGGATGCAATCCGCTGATCAGCGTCTCGGTGACCGTCGGCGAGCGGTAGCCCTCGGCATAGGTGCCGTAGAACTTCAGCCCCGCGAGCGCTTCAGTGTCGAAGGGCGAGACGCCCACCGTCAGGCGCGGCGACAGCCGGTCGCCGGAGCTTTCCGCATCGGTGCCGTCGAGGCTGTAAGTGTCGTAGCGCAGCGCGCCGATCACCTCGAGCCAGTCATAGGTCAGCTTGTTCTGCACATAGGCGCCGCCAACCTTGCGCTTGCCGGATGGCGTATAGACGTCGCTGCCGCCTGCCGGGCTCGCGGTCGTCACGTCGTCCTGCAGCCAGTCGCCGCCATAGGTCAGCTCGTGGTCGACCAACCCGGTCGAAAACCGCGACGTGTTCCAGATGTCGATGCCGAGCGTGTCGAGGTCGTAGCTCGTCTGCGACCCGGCCGGAATGACGATCGGCAGGCCGGTAACGGACGAGAACTGCCGCGTGTCGCGCTTGAAGGTCTGGACGAGATCGGCCGCGTTGTAGGCGAGATTGACGTTGAGATCGAGCCACGTCCGGTCCGGATCGGTGACGTTGTAGCGGGCCGTCCAGGTGTTCTGCTTGAGGTCGACGTCATAGGTGTCGGCCCCTTCGGTCCAGCCATTGTCGGCGCCGGTCCAGCCCAGCTTCAGCGTCGAGAATTCGCTCGGCCGGATGGTGGACTTGAGGAGCCCGCTCAGAACATCGAAGCCGGAGCCCGCGACCCGGTCGCCGCCGCCATCCTTGTAGTCGCCGAAATCGCGCCAGACGACATTGCCGAGAACGTCGACGGCATCGTTGATCCGATAGGCGCCCACGGCGCTCGTCGTCCAGCCATTGCCGTTGCTCTCATAGCGCCCGGTGGTGGAGACGGCATAGGTTTCGTCTTCGTTGAGGAAATCCTCGGCGTCCTTGGTCTCGAAGAACACCACGCCGCCGATCGCGCCCGAGCCATAGGTGTTGGCCACCGGGCCGCGGATCACGTCGACCTGCTGGACGAGTTCGGGGTCGAGGAAGAACAGGCTCTGCGTGCCGTGGCCGGAGCGCTGGAAGTTCTGCCGCGCCCCGTCGACAATGACCGAGACGCGGCCGAAATCCTGCAACCCGCGCACATTGATGCTGGAAGCCGCGCGCTTGGCGTCGGATTGCGCCGTGATTCCCGGAACGCCGAACAGCAGCCCGCCCACCGTCGCCGGCTGGCGGCGCTCGATCTGCTCGCGGTCGATCCGGCTCACCGACGCCAGTTGGTCGATCGGGCTCTCGCCCGTCCGGCTGACGATGGTGATCTGGTCGAGCACGGTCACGCGTGCAAGCGCCTCCGACAGATCCGTCTCCTCCTGTGCCATGGCGGGCGACCCCGCCACCAATGCAACGCTGGCAAGCCACATTGCCCGCCTTGTCCGTCCCGTCGAGCTTGCGCCCCTTGCCCCGTCGCCCGTCATCACCACGCTCCTGATTCAATGATCTGGTTGCTGCTGGCTGGCGCTGGGCTCGCTGGCATGTCTCGAGCCGGAGAGGGGTCATTACCTGACCAATTCACTCCGGTATTGCGCTTCCCTATAAAACCTGATTATCACTGTCAAGAAATCGCAATCGAGATTTGTCCTGTCGCCCAGCCAGCCTTCAGCAAGCCCGGCGCGAAGAGGGGTTTGACACCGTGAATATGAGCAATTCACCGGACGCATTTGCTGAGCGTTCACGCACTGACTGGAAGCATGAGGAGGCGCGGTCCGAACCGCGTCATGTGCAGAGCCGCGACCTTTTCGAGGGGCGCACCGAAATCTGCATCGAGCATGAAGGCGCGGTCTACCGCCTCAAGATCACCCGCCAGGGCAAGCTGATCCTCAACAAATAGGTGCTCCATGACTGCTGTCGTCAAGCCGACGCCGCGGGAGATCCGCCAGGCGCGCGCCGACAATCCGAAGATGCGCGAGCGTGATCTCGCCGCGCACCTCGCCATCTCCGAAGCCGAACTCGTCGCAGCTCAAGTGGGCGAGGGCGCAACCGCGATCGAACCGCGCGTGAACGATCTCCTCGCGGGGCTCGAAGCCGTTGGCGAAGTCATGGCGCTGACTCGCAACGAAAGCGCCGTGCACGAGAAGATCGGCGTCTACGACAACGTTCACCCCGGCCCGCATGCGGCGATGGTGCTCGGCGGCGAGATCGATCTGCGCATCTTCCCGAAGGTCTGTGCCCACGGCTTTGCCGTCGAAAAGCGCGACGGCGACGAGATTCGCCGCAGCCTCCAGTTCTTCGACAAAGCCGGTGACGCGGTCCACAAAATCCATCTGCGCCCCTCGTCCAACCTCTACGCCTTCCACAAGCTCGTCGCGTCCCTGGCGTCCGATGCGCAGGCGCAGGAACTCGACATCGCACCATCCGCGCCGGTCGAACTCGTGCCGACCAGCGCCGACGGCAACGCCGTGCGCGACCGCTGGGCGGCGATGACCGATCCGCACGAATTCATCGGCCTCCTGCGGTCGCTCAAGCTGTCGCGCCGCGAGGCGGTCGGTCTGGTGGGTGATGATTTCGCCTGGCAGCTTGACGCAAGCGGCCTCCACGCCATGTTCAATCATGCCGTCGAGCAGGCCTTCCCGATCATGTGCTTCGTCGGCAATCGCGGCTGCATCCAGATTCATTCGGGGCCGATCATGAACGTCAAGCCGATGGGTCCGTGGATCAACGTCATGGACCCGACCTTCCACCTTCATCTGCGCGCCGACCACGTCGCCGAACTCTGGGGCGTGCGCAAGCCGACCAAGGAGGGCCACGTCACCTCCATCGAGGCCTATGACGCGAGGGGCGAGCTCATCATCCAGTTCTTCGGCAAGCGCAAGAAGGGCGAGGACGAGCGCGCCGACTGGCGACTGATCGCGGAAAACCTGCCGCGCATCCCGCGTTCGAGCGCGGCCTGAACGAGGCGACTATGAAGATCACCATCTTGGGCCTTGCCGCGACGCTGGCGCTTTCCACCGCCGCGCTCGCGCAGGACGGCCCGCAGCGCATCGTCGCCATCGGCGGCTCACTGACCGAGATCGTCTACGCCCTCGGGCAGCAGGACCGCCTCATCGCCCGCGACACCACCAGCGTCTTCCCGCAGGAAGCGCTGGCGCTCCCCGATGTCGGCTACATGCGCGCGCTCTCGCCCGAAGGCGTCCTCTCGGTCGATCCGGACCTCATCCTGACGCTCGAAGGCGCCGGCCCGCCGGAAGCAATGGACGTCATCCGCTCAGCAAGCGTGCCCGTCGTCACCGTCCCCGAAAGCTTCGACCGCGAAGGGGTGCTCGCCAAGGTCGAGGCGGTCGGCGACGCCCTCGGTGTCGAGAACGAAGCGGCCGAACTGGCAAGACGCATCGATGCCGACCTCCAGGCGGCCGAAGAGGCTGCGTCTGGCATCGACGACCCCGCCCGTGTGCTCTTCATCCTGTCGATGGAGGGCGGCCGCGTCATGGCATCCGGCACCCGCACCGCCGCCGACGGCATGATCCGCCTTGCCGGCGGCGACAACGCCATCACCGACTATGCCGGCTACAAGCAACTCACCGACGAAGCCATCGTCACAGCCGCGCCGGATGTCATTCTCCTCATGGATCGCGGCGGCAATCTCGACCCCGCGCCGGTCGACCTCTCCACGCAGCCGGCCTTGGCCGCGACGCCGGCCGGCGAATCCGGCCGCGTCATTCGCATGGACGGCGCGTACCTGCTCGGCTTCGGCCCGCGCACGGCCGACGCCGCAATGGAACTGGCGGCGAAACTCCACGCCGAAGCCGATTGAGATGAGCGTGATGGATGAGGCAACACCTGCTGCCCGTCGACGGACGCGGCCGGCGGGCGACCGCTCGCACATCGCTCGGCTGACGATCCTCGGTCTCGCCGGCGCGCTCGTCCTCGTCTCGCTCTTCAGCCTGACGGCCGGTGCATCCGACGCCTCGGTGGTCGACCTGATCCGCGCATCCCTGTCGGGCGACATCGAGATCTCCGCGCGCGACCGGGTCATCATCTACGACATCCGCCTGCCGCGCGTCGCGCTCGGCATCCTCATCGGCGCGGCGCTCGCCGTGTCCGGGGCGGTGATGCAGGGCCTGTTCCGCAATCCGCTCGCCGATCCGGGCATTGTCGGCGTCACCTCGGGGGCGGCCCTTGCCGCGGTCACCGCGATCGTGTTCGGACCGGTGCTGCTGGCGCCCGTGGCGCTGATCTTCGGCAACCAGTTCCTGCCGCTGATGGCCTTCTTCGGGGGGCTTATCAACACCTGGGCCCTCTATCTGATCGCGACGCAGGGTGGGCGGACATCGACGACGGCGCTGATCCTCTCCGGTATCGCCATCGGCGCGCTCAGCGCAGCGATGATGGGGCTGATGATCTTTATCGCCGACGATCGCCAGTTGCGTGACATCACCTTCTGGAGCCTCGGCTCACTCGGCGGAGCGACGTCCGGCCGGGTCCTTTCGATCCTGCCCTTCATCGTGGCGGTGCTGGCCATCATCCCCTTCGTGGTGCGCGGGCTCGACGCGCTCGTCCTTGGCGATGCGGTAGCCTTCCATATGGGTGTGCCGGTTCAGCGGCTGAAGCGCATCGTCATCGTGGCGGTCGCCGCCGCCTGCGGCTCGACGGTTGCTGTTGCCGGCTCGATCGGCTTCGTCGGCATCGTCGTGCCGCATCTGCTGCGCCTCGTGATGGGCCCGTCGCACCGCTTCCTGCTGCCCGGTTCGGCGCTCGGCGGTGGAGCATTGCTGCTGATCGCCGACAGTGTGGCGCGTACGATCGCGTCGCCGGCCGAACTGCCGATCGGGGTGATTACCGCCCTGTTCGGCGCGCCGGTCTTTCTCTTCCTGCTGCTCAAGCGCAATGGCGGCCTTTCGATGGGAGATATGCCATGATCCTGGCCGAGAAAATCACTGTTACCCGAGCAGGCCGAAAACTGCTCGACAATGTCGCGATCGACCTGCGCGCCGGCCTGTTCACGGTGGTGATAGGCCCGAACGGCGCCGGCAAGTCGACGCTGATGAAGGTGCTGTCGGGGGAAATGCAGCCCGACAGCGGTTCCGTATCCTATTTTGGCACCGAGGTCGGTGGCTGCAAGCCCGCCGACCTGGCGCGGCAAAGAGCCGTTCTGCCGCAGGCGGTCCAACTCTCCTTCCCCTTCACGGCGCTCGAAATCGTGCGCATGGGGGCGGTGGCGCAAGGATCGCGCAATCCCACCGAGCAGGCGCGCCAGGCCCTGTCGCGGGTCGGTCTGCGCGGTTTCGAAAGTCGTCCCTATTCGTCGCTTTCCGGCGGCGAGCAGCAGCGGGTGCAGTTCGCCCGCGCCCTTGCGCAAGTGCCGGCAGCCGTGGTCGACGACGTGCCGCGGGCGCTCTTCCTCGACGAGCCGACGGCGAGCCTTGATCTCGGCCACCAGATTTCCGTCCTCGAGGTCGCGCGCGACTTCGCCGCTGCGGGCGGCATCGTGCTGGCGATCCTTCATGACCTGAACCTTGCGGCAGAATTTGCCGATCACCTCGTCGTACTGCATGGGGGAAGGGTGGTCTCCCAGGGAGCCTGCGCGGATACCGTCTCGGACGAGACGATCGGCAGTGTCTACGGGATTGCCGGCGCTGTCGGCCGCATACCGGCAGGGCACATTCCTTTTGTCCTGCCGCAATCGCGGCACCGTTGACCGCAGGGGGTTGTCGACGGCCAACCGGTAGGCCGCTCAGACGGGTGGCTCCGGCCGGCTGATCACATAGATCGCCGGCGCGATCATCATCATCGCGACGATGGCGGCGCGTAGTGGCGGCGGCGAAGAGGCAAACCAGAAGATCGCATAGCTGATCGTCATCATCGCCACGGCGGCGATCTTGGCCTTGCGCGGTATGGCGCGCCGCTCCCGCCAGTCCCGTAGCGGCCCGCCGAATCTCGGATGCTCCAGAAGCCATGTCTCCAGCCGCGGCGACGAACGCGCAAAGCAGGCGACTGCCAGAATCAGGAATGGCGTCGTCGGCAGGACCGGCAGGAAAACGCCGACAATGCCGATGGTGACGAGCAGCCAGCCGAGACCGAGATAGACGACGCGCATGGAGAGCCTTTCCGAAGCAGCGGTCCCGCCCGGTTGGCGGGATCGAGGGGAGCGCGCCGCCATATGAACATGTCCCGCTCCGATTTCAATTGCGCGCGAAGACGCAGCTTGATGTGTATTCACCGGCGGGCGACATTGGCAAGCGGCGCAGGATTTCCCATAAAGGCGACAACCGGGGTGTGAATTGGGGTGTCAACCGGTGGCGTGAAGGAGTTTTGACGTGGCGAAGATGATCCATTCGATGATCCGGGTACTCGATGAGCAGCGCTCGGTCGATTTCTACGGAAAAGCCTTCGGCCTTTCTGTCGCCGAGCGCGTTGCCTTCGACGGCTTCACGCTGATCTATCTTTCCAATCCGCAAACCGGGTTCGAGCTGGAACTGACCGTCAATGCCGGCCGCGACGAAGCCTATGATCTCGGGGACGGCTACGGACATCTGGCGGTGTCCGTCGAGGATGTCGAGGACGAGCACCGGCGCTTCAGCGAACTCGGGCTGACGGTCGGCAAGCTCGTCGACATGGTGCGCGACGGCAAGCCTTTTGCACGGTTCTTCTTCGCCACCGATCCGGACGGCTACCGGATCGAGGTGTTGCAGCGCGGCGGCCGCTTCCAGTAGGAGAGGATGCCATGGGGGACGTGAAACTGGAGGAAAGCTGGAAGCGGGCGCTGGCGCCGGAATTCGGCAATCCCTACATGGGCGAACTACGGCGCTTCCTGACCGGCGAGAAGGAGGCGGGCAAGCGGATCTTCCCGAAGGGCGGGGAGTATTTCCGCGCCCTCGACCTGACACCGCTCGATGCGGTCAAGGTCGTCATCCTCGGGCAGGATCCCTATCATGGCCCGGGTCAGGCGCATGGCCTGTGCTTTTCCGTGCAGCCGGGTGTGCGCATTCCGCCGTCGCTGGTGAATATCTACAAGGAATTGCAGGGTGACCTCGGCATCGCGCCGGCCGGCCACGGCTTTCTGGAGCACTGGGCGCGGCAGGGCGTGCTGCTTTTGAACAGTGTGCTGACGGTGGAAGAGGCGCGGGCCGCCTCGCATCAGGGCAGGGGTTGGGAACGGTTCACCGATGCGGTGATCCGTACCGTCAACGAGCAATGCGACGGCGTCGTCTTCATGCTCTGGGGTTCCTATGCCCAGAAGAAGGCGGGTTTCGTCGATCGGAACCGCCATCTGGTGCTGCGTGCACCGCATCCTTCGCCGCTGTCGGCGCATAACGGCTTCTTCGGCAGCCGGCATTTCTCTCAGGCCAATGATTTCCTCATCTCGCGGGGCAAGGCGCCGATCGATTGGCAATTGCCGGAACGGGTATAATCCGGTGAACACGATTTCCGGCCCCGTATTC
>JAEWET010000021.1:0-153309 GCA_023389195.1 Pseudomonadota bacterium | reverse complement strand
CTCGATCTCGACCAGCGCCCCTTCGCGCTCTCTACCCTGATCGAGGAGGTGACCGAGCTGCTGGCGCCGCGCGCGCAGGCCAAGAGTCTCGAGATCGCGGCCTATGTCGACGAGCGGCTGCCGCTCGAGGTCACCGGCGATGCCGCACGGCTGCGCCAGGTGCTGCTCAATCTTGCCGGCAACGCCATCAAGTTCACCGCGAACGGCGGCGTCGCGCTGATCATCGAGCCCGGCATCTGGCCGAATGAAATCAGCTTCCTTGTCCGCGACACCGGCATCGGCATCGCGCCCGAGGCGCAGTCGCGCATCTTCCGCGAGTTCGAGCAGGCCGACGACCGCGTCGCCCGCACCTATGGCGGCACCGGACTTGGCCTTGCCATCAGCGAGCGCATCGTCAAGCGCATGGGCGGCCGCATCACGCTGGAAAGCGAGCCCGGCAAAGGCTCGACCTTCGAGGTCGCCATTCCGCTCGCGCCCTCGCAAGGTGATGCCGGACGAACCGCGTTCCCGAGCCCTGATCTCACCGGCAAATCGATCCTGCTGGTGGCCGACGGCATCGAAGCGTCGCTGATCGCGCGGCGGCTGGAGCGCTGGGGTGGCCAGACCTGCCTCGTCGCGGACGCGACTGCCGCCGAAGCGCTGCTGCCGGAGCGTACCTGGCACGCCATGCTGGTCGATCGTGCGCTGGGCGCGACCGTTGCCGATCGCCTGGGTGAGGCCGCCCGCGCCCACGCGACGCAACGCATCGTGCTGCTGACGCCGAGCTCGCGTCACGACAAGCTCTCGCCTGCTTTCACCGGCTTCCTGGTGAAGCCGCTGCGCGCAGCCTCGCTTGCCGCGCGTCTCGCGCTGACGCCGGAAGTCGCCTCGCCCGATCTTGCTCCCGAACCCATCGAGCCTGCGCCGGTTAGAAAGCCAGCGGGCGGCCTCTCGATCCTCGTCGCCGAGGACAACGAGATCAACGCGCTGCTGATGCGCTCGTTGCTGACGAAGCTCGGACACCGCGTCGTCATTGCGGTCCATGGCGAAGCTGCGCTGGAATCCTGGCTAGCCGCGAGCTCCGCCGGCACCCCCTATGATCTGGTTCTGATGGATATACAGATGCCGCAGCTCGACGGCATCGAAGCGACCAAGCGCATCCGCGCGCATGAGTCAGCGACCGGCGGCCACCACACGCCAATCCTCGCACTCACGGCGAACACGCTGGTGGAAGATCGCTACGCCTGTTTCGAGGCGGGCATGAACGGGTTCCTGATCAAGCCGCTCGATCGCGAAAAGCTGGACGAGGCGCTGGCCGGGTTGGCGGCGGCACGGCAGTTGGTGGTGTAACCACAAGCAACGCTGCGTAGGGTGGGTTACGCTTCGGACTGCGCTTCGCGCAGCCGAGGGCTAACCCACCCTACGGACCGTCATAGCCTTCGCAGCGCCACGCTCTCCACGGCGTGATCCGCGCCCTTCTTCAGGATCAGCGTCGCACGCGGCCGCGTCGGCAAGATGTTGTCCTCGAGATTGGCGAGGTTGGTGCGTTCCCAGATCGCGGTGGCCGTGGCGGTGGCCTCCTCATCCGACAACAGTGCATAGCGGTTGAAATAGGACTTTGGATTGGTGAACGCGGTGTCGCGCAGCGCCAGGAAGCGTTTGATGTACCAGCGCCGCAGCGCTGCTTCGTCAGCGTCAATGTAGACCGAGAAGTCGAAGAAGTCGGAAACGACCGGCACCGCCTTGCCGTCACGCGGCAGCTTGCCGGTCTGCAGCACGTTGACGCCCTCGACGATCAGGATGTCGGGCTGGTCGACCTCCGCCCATTCGTTCGGCACGATGTCGTAGGTCAAATGCGAATAGACCGGTGAGCGCACGTGTCGGCGTCCCGACTTGATATCGGACAGAAAGTTGAGCAGCAGCGGCAGATCGTAGCTCTCTGGGAAGCCCTTCTTCTGCAGAATGCCTTGCTGCTCGAGCAGGGCCTTCGGATAGAGGAAACCGTCGGTGGTAATCAGCTCGACCTTCGGGCGCGGCGACCAGCGTGCCAACAGCGCCTGCAGCACACGTGCCGTGGTGGACTTTCCAACCGCAACCGAACCGGCGACGCCGATGATGTAGGGCATCTTGCGGTCGCGGATGTTGAGGAACTGGCGCTCCGCGTAATACAGGCGCTGCATCGCATCGACATAGATCGAGAGCAGGCGCGACAGCGGAAGATAGATGTCCTCGACCTCCTTGAAGTCGAGGCGATCGTGCAGCGAACGCAGGCGGTCGAACTCACCCGGCTCCAGCGTCATCGGCGTATCGTCGCGCAGACGCGCCCACTCTTCGCGCGAGTAGACGCGGTATGGATTATATTGCTGCTCGGGTGCGCGAATATCCATGACGCGACCTTTCCATAAAGAGCACTCTCAGCTCTTGCGCGACGCTTTCTCTTCCAACCCGGACATGTTCGTCCGCTTGTCGAGTGCGGCTTCCACCTCTTCCAGCTTTACGCCGCGAGACTTGAGCAGCACAAGGAAATGATAGAGCAGGTCGGCGCTTTCAGCGATCAGATGCGCGCGATCGTTTTCGACTGCTGCGATTACGGTTTCGACTGCTTCCTCACCGAACTTCTTGGCGCAATGTTCGGCCCCCTTGTCCAGGAGCTTGCGGGTATAGGAGCCATCGCCACCCGAGGTGGCGCGGGTGTCGATGGTCTCGGCGAGATCGTGGATCGTGAAACGCGGCATCGGAATACTCAGAAACACACCGGGCCAAAAGCCAATCGCTCTGACCTGTTTAGCATTTTTACAGCCAGGAGTCGTCAGGCATCCAGGCGCATGGGTAACCCGCGCCGGGACATGTGCTCCTTGGCTTCGCGGATGGTGAATTCCCCGAAGTGAAAGATCGAGGCGGCCAGCACGGCGGTGGCGTGCCCGTCGCGGATACCGTCGACGAGGTGGTCGAGATTACCGACGCCGCCAGAGGCGATCACGGGAACGGGAACGCTGTCGGCGATCGCCCGGGTCAGCGGAATGTCGAAGCCCTGCCTGGTACCGTCGCGGTCCATCGAGGTGAGCAAAATTTCACCAGCGCCGAGCGAGACCACTTCCTGGGCATATTCGATGGCGTCGATGCCGGTCGAGTTGCGGCCGCCATGGGTGAAGATCTCCCAGCGGTCGCCGCCCGGGCGCTTGACCCGCTTGGCGTCGATCGCGACGACGACACACTGTTCGCCGAATTTTTCGGCAGCTTCCTTGACGAACTCACGCCGCGACACCGCGGCACTGTTGATCGAGACCTTGTCGGCGCCGGCGCGCAGCAGCGTCTTGATGTCGTCCACCTTGCGAACGCCACCGCCGACGGTGACCGGCATGAAGCAGGCCTCCGCCGTGCGCCGGACCACGTCCAGCATGATGCCGCGGTTCTCATGGGTCGCGGTGATGTCGAGAAAGGTCAGCTCATCTGCGCCGGCAGCGTCATAAGCAATCGCCGCTTCGACGGGATCGCCGGCATCCCTGAGATCGACGAAATTGACGCCCTTGACGACGCGGCCGTCCTTGACGTCGAGGCAGGGGATCACACGCACCTTGAACATGTGTCAGCTCCTGCGCGCGTCGCTGATCAAGGTGAGGGCAGCGGCGGGATCGAGCCGGCCGTCATAGAGCGCGCGGCCCGCGATCGCGCCGGCGAGCTTTTTCGCACGCGGCGTCAGCATCGCCTTGACGTCCTCGATCGAGGCGAGACCGCCCGACGCGATCACCGGGATCGAAATCGCATCAGCGAGCGCGATGGTCGCATCGAGGTTCAGGCCCTTGAGCAAGCCATCGCGCGCGATGTCGGTGAAGATGATGGCGGCAACGCCGGCATCCTCGAAGCGCTGCGCGATCTCCAGCACGGTGACCTGCGAGGTCTCGGCCCAGCCTTCAACCGCGACCTTGCCGTCGCGGGCGTCGAGCCCGACCGCGACGCGGCCGGGAAATTTTTTCGCGGCCGCCTTCACCAGTTCGGGATCGCGCACCGCGGCGGTGCCGATGATGACGCGGGTGATGCCTTTTTCGAGCCAGGCCTCGACAGTCGCAAGATCACGAATGCCGCCGCCGAGCTGCACCGGAATCTTGATCGTCTTCAGCATCGCCTCGACGGCCTGCGCATTCACCGGCTTGCCGGCGAAGGCGCCGTCGAGGTCGACGACGTGGAGATATTCAAAACCCTGCTCGACGAAGCTCTGCGCCTGCGCCGCGGGATTGAGATTGAACACGGTTGCGCGCGCCATGTCGCCTTGCTCGAGGCGCACGCATTGGCCGTTCTTGAGGTCGATGGCAGGAAAGAGAATCACGGTTTCCATCGCAAAAAGTTCGAGATCAGGGCCAGGCCGAAACGCTGGCTCTTCTCGGGGTGAAACTGCGTGCCGATGGCGGTGTCCTTGCCGACGATCGCGGTGACGGGACCACCGTAATTGGCGCGCGCGAGCACGTCCGCCTCATTGGCCGCGTTGAGGTGGTAGGAGTGCACGAAATAGGCGTGCTGGCCCTTCTCACCGAGCGGCAGCTTGTTCAGGACGGGATGCTCCTGCAGCAGCTCGAGCGTATTCCATCCCATGTGCGGGATCTTCAGGCTCTCATCGCGCGGCGAGATCTTCTCGACGTCGCCGCCGATCCAGTTCAGGCCTTCGGTGATGACATGTTCCTTGCCGCGGCTCGCCATCAGCTGCATGCCGACGCAGATGCCGAAGAACGGCCGCGCCTTGACGCGCACCGCTTCGGTAATCGCATCGACCATGCCGTTGACGGCATCGAGACCCCTGCGGCAATCGGCGAAAGCGCCGACGCCCGGCAGCACCAGACGATCGGCCTCATAGGCCTGATCGGGATCGCTGGTGACGAACACCTTTTGCGGGTTCTCCAGGCTGCGCGCGGCGCGCTCGAACGCCTTGGCGGCAGAATGCAGATTCCCGGAACCGTAATCGATGATGGCGACGCTCATCTTGACCCTCCCGGTTCTGGAAACAATCCAATGATGCCGCCGGCCGGAATCGGCGGCGGGTTCGAAAACGGCTGACCCGGCACGTTGCGGGTCGGTGGCGGGCCACCGCGATCGACGGCCCATTGATCATTGACGATGCCGCGCTGTGCCTTGCTCCAGCGCTCGAAGAAGCGCCGCTCGGCGGTGTCCTCGTCATCGGCAACGACGACATCGAGCTGACGCCAGCTGCCGCGTGACAGCGTCCAGCGGCGCAGGCTCGAGGCCTCGAAGCCCATCAGCAGCGCCACGATGCAGTTGGCTAAGAAGATCGAGCTGCGGCCGACGCCGAGGCTATGCAGGGCGGCGTCGAATGCGGCGAGGAAGATGATCCAGCCGATCAGGGCCAGCCAAAGCCTGTTCCAGGCGAGCCAGACCGGACCGAGCACCATTGCCCAGAAATGGAAACCGTCGCGCACAAACACGAACTTGTCGGTCGCGCGCAGATCGGCCCCGCCGGGGAAGGGAGCGTGAACTGTGTAGACAGGCATTTTCGATGCCCCGTTCCTAGGAATTGAATAGAAGCCGCCGGCGGCGCGTCGCCACCGAGACGGAGAGGTCAGCCGCCAAGCGAGCCCTTGGTGGACGGGATTTCACCCGCCGCCTTGGGATCGATCGCAACCGCGGTGCGCAGCGCCCGCGCCAGGCCCTTGAAGCAGGACTCGGCAATATGGTGGCTGTTATCGCCATATAGGGTCTCGACGTGGAGAGTCACGCCGGCGTTCATGGCGAAGGCCTGGAACCACTCGCGCACCAGCTCGGTGTCGAACTCACCGATCTTGTCGCGAGGGAAGTCGGCCTTGAACACCAGGAACGGGCGGCCCGAAATGTCGATGACCACGCGCGACAGCGTCTCGTCCATGGGCATGTGCACGCCGGCATAGCGGGTGATGCCCGCCATGTTGCCGAGCGCCTGCTTGACCGCCTGGCCGAGCGCGATGCCGGTGTCTTCGGTGGTATGGTGATAGTCAATGTGCAAATCGCCCACCGCCTTGACTGTGAGGTCGATGCGGGAATGGCGGGCGAGGAGATCGAGCATATGGTCGAAAAAGCCGATGCCGGTCGCGATATTGGCCACGCCGGTGCCATCGAGGTTCACGGAGACCTCGATGTCGGTTTCCTTGGTCTTGCGCTTGATCGTCGCGGTGCGCATTGAAAGCTTTCGCTGTGGTTTTGGCCGAAAACGCCAGTCTCTTAACAGCCAAATGACACCTTCGCTACTGCGGGAACGGCTGGCCGGGCCTCTACTTCTGCCTATGGTGAGCGAAATTCGGCCCGGAACGGCCCGTTGTGCCCCCGCTCGCGACCGCCTAAATCAGCCGGGACAACGAGGTTTATGATGCAGGATTCCCAGAACAGCTCGCCGGTCTGGCACGGCACCACGATTTTGACGGTCCGCAAGGGCGGCAAGGTGGTGATCGGCGGCGACGGCCAGGTCTCGATCGGCCAGACCGTAATCAAGTCCAACGCCAAAAAGGTCCGGAAACTCGGCAAGGGCGACGTGATCGGCGGCTTTGCCGGCGCCACCGCCGACGCTTTCACCTTGTTTGAGCGGCTCGAGAGCAAGCTCGAGCAATATCCGGGGCAATTGACCCGGGCGGCCGTCGAGCTCGCCAAGGACTGGCGCACCGACCGCTACCTGCGGCGGCTGGAGGCCATGATGATCGTGGCCGACAAGGACGTCTCCCTGGTGCTGACAGGCACCGGCGACGTGCTCGAGCCCGAGGCCGGCGTGATGGCGATCGGCTCCGGCGGCAACTACGCGCTGGCCGCGGCCCGCGCACTTGTTGACACCGACAAGGATGCCGAGACCATCGTCCGCCGCTCGCTCGACATCGCCGCCGACATCTGCGTCTACACCAACCGCAACATCACCATCGAAGCGCTGACGGCCGGTTGAGAGAATGATCTCGACCCGCAGCGCCAGCCCGACCCAACCCGCATTGCCGCCGCTCGCCTGGGTCGGCATCGCACTGCTGTTGCTGGCGCTGCAGGCCTCGATCCTGTTCGCGATGGGGCGGGTGCCGATTTGCACTTGCGGCTACGTCAAGCTCTGGCATGGCGTGGTGAACAGCTCGGAGAATTCGCAGCACATCGCCGACTGGTACAGTTTCTCGCACGTGCTGCACGGCTTCCTGTTCTACGGACTGACGTGGCTTCTGTTCTCGCGGCGGCTTGTGTGGCCCGCGCGGCTGATCATCGCGATGCTGATCGAGGGTGCCTGGGAGATCGTCGAGAATTCGCCGTTCATCATCGAGCGCTACCGCGCCGGCACGATCTCGCTGGATTATTTCGGCGACAGCATCGTCAACTCGGTCTCCGACAATCTGTTCATGATGCTGGGGTTCCTGACCGCACGCGTGCTGCCGATCTCGGCAACAATTGCGCTCGGGCTCGCCTTCGAGATCATGCTGGCGCTGCACATTCGCGACAATCTGACGCTCAATGTCCTGATGCTCATCCATCCGGTCGAGGCCGTGAAGCAATGGCAATCCGGTCCGCCGATCATTTGAGGGTCAAAAAAGCGGCTTGTCCCCGCCGGTTTCTAATCCTAGCTAAGGTCCCATGACAGACTTCTCTCCCCGCGAAATCGTTTCCGAACTCGACCGTTTCATCGTCGGCCAGGCCGACGCCAAGCGCGCCGTCTCGATCGCGCTGCGCAACCGCTGGCGCCGGCAGCAGCTCACCGGCTCGCTGCGCGAAGAGGTCCTGCCGAAGAACATTTTGATGATTGGGCCCACCGGCGTCGGCAAAACCGAGATCGCACGGCGATTGGCGAAACTCGCGAACGCGCCGTTCCTGAAGGTGGAAGCAACAAAATTCACCGAGGTCGGCTATGTCGGCCGCGACGTCGAGCAGATCATCCGCGATCTGGTCGAGACCGCCATCGGCCTGACGCGCGAGAAGATGCGCGAAGACGTAAAGGCGCGCGCCCACATAAATGCCGAGGAGCGCGTGCTCGAAGCCCTCGTCGGCAAGACGGCAAGCCCGGCGACCCGCGATTCGTTCCGCAAGAAGCTGCGGTCGGGCGAGCTCGACGACAAGGAGATCGAGGTCGAGGTGGCCGATGCCGGAACGCCGATGGGCGGTTTCGAAATCCCCGGCATGCCGGGGGCGCAGATGCTCAACATCAACGACATGCTGCAAAAGGCGATGGGCGGGCAGAAGACCAAGACGCGCAAGACGACCGTCAAGGAATCCTACGGGCACCTGATCAACGACGAGTCCGACAAGCTCCTGGACAATGACGAGGTCATCGCCCGCGCGCTCGACGTCACCCAGAATGACGGCATCGTCTTCCTCGACGAGATCGACAAGGTGGCCGGCAGCGACAGCCGCACGGGGCCGTCCCGCGAAGGCGTCCAGCGCGATCTCCTGCCGCTCGTCGAAGGCACGACGGTCGCGACCAAATACGGGCCGGTGAAGACGGACCACATCCTCTTCATCGCATCGGGCGCATTCCATGTCGCCAAGCCGTCGGATCTTCTGCCCGAGCTTCAGGGCCGCCTGCCGATCCGCGTCGAGCTGCGCGCGCTCGAAAAGGACGATTTCCGCCGCATCCTGACGGAGACCGAGGCGAGCCTCATCAAGCAGTACATCGCGCTGATGGACACCGAGGGCGTCACGCTCGACTTCACGGATGATGCGATCGACGAACTCGCCGGCATCGCGGTCGACCTGAATTCGACGGTCGAGAATATCGGTGCACGCCGCCTGCAGACGGTGATGGAGCGGGTTCTGGACGAGATTTCCTACAATGCGCCCGACCAGTCGGGCACGGCGGTGACCATCGACGCCGAATATGTGCGCAAATATGTCGGCGATCTCGCCAAGAACACAGATTTGTCCCGTTTCATCTTGTAGGCGCTTCGGCAACACCTCGCGATGAAGTGAAACGGCAAGGTCCGGCGGGCGCAATCTGCGCTCGACGGGCCGATAGCCGCTCACTATGTTCGCGGCGCTTTGGCCGAGGCCCCGAATCTCATGAAAGCATTTGCCGGATTTCTCGTTTCGCTGTCGCTCGCGCTTGGCGTTGGCGAAGCGCATGCCGTGACGAAAGTCCCGCCCGGCAATCGCAATGTCGAGCAGCCAGCCGTTCCGGGCGGCTCCGCCAGCCGCACCCGGGCGCTGTCGACCACCTATGAAGCGAAGTACCAGCGCGTGCTGCGGCTCTTCCAGCAGGACGAATCGCTGCGGGCGAAGATTCGCCAGGTGTCCGCGCGCTACGGCATCGATCCCGTTCACATGGCAGGCGCCATCATCGGCGAGCACACCTACAATGTCGACGCCTACGACCGGCTGCAGACCTATTACGTCAAGGCGGTATCCTACCTGTCGACCAGCTTCCAGTTTGCCCATGGCGGAGAAAACATCGCCACATTCGTCGGCCGACCCGAATTTGCCGAATGCAATGCCGTTGCAGCCGACAGCTACGATCTGTGGTCCTGCCGCGAGATGGTCTGGGAGCGCGATTTCCGCGGCCGGTCCGTGGAGGGAAGCTCCTACCCGGACAACCGGTTTGGCGCGGTCTTCTTCCAGCCCTTCTATGCCGGCCAGACCTTCGGCATCGGCCAGCTCAACCCGCTCACCGCCCTGCAGATGAGCGATCTCGTCCATCAGGTCTCGGGCCTGCCGAAGCTCGACGCATCGGACCCGCAGGCGGTCTACCGCACCATCATGGACCCGGACCTGACGCTCGCCTATGTCGCGGCGACACTGAAGACGTCCATCGACGCCTACAGGCGGCTCGCCGGCTTCGACATATCCGGAAATCCGGGGATCACCGCGACGCTCTACAATGTCGGAAACCCCGAGCAGCGCGCCTATCGCCTCAAACGCGACAATGCCCAGCGTGCCGCCCGCGGCGAAGCTCCGCGCCTGCCCGAAGAGAATTATTATGGCTGGCTGGTCAACGACCGGCTGGAAGATCTCGAAGCGCTTTTCTGATCGATCTCGTCGAGCAGTGCGACGATCCGGGCGATATCATCGGGCGACAGCATCGAAATCTGTGCCGCCAGCCTGTTGGCAAGCAAGGTCGCCTCGGGCGACAGCCCGGCCGTGTCGACCGTGACGCGCGGGTCGGAACGCCGGGCGAGTTCCTCGAGCGCTTCCGCCTCGTCCCAGATCACGTTGAAGAAGCCGATGATCTTCTGCACCATCGCCCAGTTCGGCACGCCGCGCCGGCCATGCTCCAGCGCCGAGAGATAGGCAGGGCTGACGCCGATCGCCGCCGCCATCTCCTTTTGCGCGATGCCGCGCTCGGTGCGCATCGCGCGCACCTTCTCGCCGAAGGGCGTCATGTCGCATCCCCAGGCCGCCGGCGCAGCCGCACATACATCGCACCTTGCCCGCCATGGTGGCGCGCCGCATCCTCATGCGCCGAAACGAGGCCGCGAAAGGCCGGCGTCGCGAACCATTGCGGCACCTGCCGGCGCATCACGCCGTCGCTCCCCATGGACGAGCCCTTTCCCGTCACCACCAAGACATGGCGCCGCCCCTGCGCATAGGCATTGTGCAGGAAGGCGAGGAGGACGCCATGGGCCTCGCCCAGCGTCATGCCGTGGAGATCGACCTTGCCCTCGATCGCGAGCCGTCCCTTGGCGAGCTTCTTTTTCGTCGGCCGGTCGATCACCGGCCGCTGTGACGGTTCGCGGCGCAGGATTTCCGCCTGGTGCTTCGCCTCGGCGATCACCGGGGGCAGGGCCGGCGAAGCCTTGTCCTCGGCGGCGAACGCATCTTCCATTTCGTCTGGAAAGCTCTTGCCGGGCATCGGTTCGACCGACCGAGCGACCTTCGACCAGAGCTGACGGTCCTCCCGGCTCAAACCCTTCGCACGGCGCGTCATGCGCGCCGCTCCGACACCAGCATGATGAAGTTCGCTGCGTGCTTGATGACGCCCGCCATTTCTCCGGCCGCGTCGCCCGAACCGCAGAAAATATCGCCCCGCGCCGGGCCGACGATGGCCGAACCGGTGTCCTGCGCGATCATCAGCCGCGCGAAATCCATCTCGGGCGCCTCGACGAAAAAGGGCGTCGCGAATGTATGCAGCCTGCGATCAACGGCGAGCGACCGCCCGGCCGTCAGCGGCACCTTCGCGGCGGCGATCGGGCCGAGTGCCGGGTCGGCGACAGGGGCATCTTTGAAGAAAATATACGAGCGATTCTGCCAAAAGACCTCGTCGGTTCGGCCCGGATTGGCGGCAAACCAGGCCCGAATCGACTGCATCGTGACGTCTTTCAGCGGAATTTCGCCGCGTTCTGCGAGAGTTTTGCCCGGTCCGGTGAAGGAATGGCCGGATTTCGCCGCATAAGTGACCCGCTTTTCGCTGCCATCCGTCATCACCAGCCGCGCCGCGCCCTGGACGTGGATGAAGAACAGGTCGACCTTGTCCGCCAGCCAGGCGATCTCCAGCCCGCGTCCGTCAAGCGCACCGCGTTCGATCTCGCCGCGATCGAAGAACGGCGCGATGCCACCGGCCGTCAGCCGGCCAAAGGCGATGCCGGCGTCCCAGTCCACCGGGCGATTTGCGTCGTCGATATCGACGAGGTCGACCGGCCGCGACAGGATCGGATAGCGAAATCGTTCCGTCCGCGCCGGGCTCGCCTCGACCACCGGCTCGTAGAAGCCGGTCACGAAGCCCTCGGCGACGATGCGCGCCGGACGGAAATGCCGTTCGAAGAACCCTCGGGCGTCGTCGACGCCATCGCGCGCGGCCGCGAAGGCGGGCCCGAGATCATCGGCGGAAATGCCGAACGCGCCGGTCTTGTAGGGCTTTTCGAGATGGCGGAACGCCGAGCGGCGAAAGGCATCGAAGGCGGCGCGATGGTCCTCGCCCCGCCAATCGGCAATGTCGTCGAATGTCAGGAAATCGAGGGCAGCCGGCGTCTTCATGCCAGCGGACCCAGTCCTATTCTTCCGCTTCGGTCGCGACCAGTTTCCAGTTCGGGTCGCGCGAGCGCGTGTCGCGGGCGAAGGTCCAGACGTCCTTGACCTCGACCACCGTCTCCGGATCACCGTCGATCACCTCGCCCGAGGCGTTGCGCGTGGCCGAAATGAGTTCGCTGACGATGCGCAGCGTGATGTGCGCCTCGGAGCCCTTCTGCTCGGCGGCGACGATATCGGCCTTGTCGATGCCGACGAAGGACGACTGCACCTTCTCGTTGCGCGTCTCGCGGTCGGAGATCGCCTGCACGAAGCCGTCATGGACCTCGCGCGACAGAAGATTCTTCAATGTCCTGCGGTCGCCGTCCGCATAGGCCATGACGATCATTTCGTAAGCCATCTTGGCACCGTCGACGAACTGCTTGGGATCGAAGCTCGGATCTGCCTGGCGAATCGCGCGCAGGCCGTTGTTGACCGGCGTGCCTTCCGGCGCGACCGCGTCGATCGCGGCAAAATCGGGCGCGGGCGGAGCGTCGCCCATGCGGCGGCGCGGCAGCGAGACGACATTCTCGGGCGCCGCCTGCTTGTCGGCGTCGGGGCGCGTATAGGGATCTTGCGGCGGACGCTCATTGCCTGTCCGCCGGCCGAGCACGCTGCGCAACTGGTAAAAGATCACCGCGGCGGCGACGAGGAAGAAGATGGTTCCGAAATCGAAAAATTCCATATCGTCCGCCAAGACCCTGTTCGTCGTTACACTGAAGCCTGGAAACGATGCCGGCCGGTCGGCCTGCCGTTCCCATGGCTGATCAACATTTCAGATCGCCCGGCGCGCGTCGCACGCCCCTCAGCGCTCTAGGTGAAGTCCTCCAGCACGAAATCAAGCGTGCCGTCCATCTTTTGCATATAGATCGCAAGTCGCCTGCATTCAAATGCGCACAGGTGTTCCCTATATAGCGGCGAACCGCTTTTGAGGCCCCATCGTGCGATTGCCGCTGATTCCCCTGATCATCCTCGCCCTGCCGCTGGTCGAGATCGCCACATTCATCGCCGTCGGCAGCCAGATCGGCGTCCTTGCGACCCTTGGGCTGATCTTCGCCTCGGCCTTTCTGGGCATTATTCTCGTGCGCGTCCAGGGTTTCCATACCATTCAGCGCATCCGCGCCGAGCTCGACCGCGGCGGCTCGCCCGGCCGCGACCTCGTGCAAGGCATGATGATCGTCGTCGCCGGCATCCTCCTGATCATCCCCGGCTTCGTGACCGATGCCATCGGCCTTCTCCTTTTCCTGCCTCCGGTGCGCGATTTCGGCTGGCGCTTCCTGCGCGATCGCATCCGCGTCACGACCGTCCAGAGCGGTGCCGCATGGCACGCAAGGCGCCGCGCCCGCGACGGCGTGGTCGATCTCGACGCCGATGATTACAGCGACCTTTCGGCACAGGAAGATCAGCTGACGCGATCGCCCTCCGATCCGCGCCTGCCGCCGCGCTAAACTTGTCACGATCGGGCGTGCATGTTAGCGAACGCCCGATTTCTTGGAGCAACAGCCGTCCGGTTCATCCATCCGGACGAGGAGAGGAACGACGACATGGCCGAAACGCCCGAAAACACCAATGGTCAGAACGGCGGCGGCGCAGCGCAGCCCGGCGCCCAGGCGCAGCAGGGAGCGACCTTCAACGTCGTCTCGCAATATGTGAAGGATCTGTCCTTCGAAAACCCCGGAGCGCCGGCATCGCTGCGCACGCGCACCCAGCCGCCCGGCATCAACATCAACGTCAACGTCAATGCGAACCCGATCGCCGATAAGGAATTCGACGTCGTCCTGACGATCAACGCCAAGGCCGAGGTCGACAAGACTGTCGTGTTCAATGCCGAGCTCGTCTATGGCGGCGTTTTCCGCATCGACGGCTTCCCGCAGGAGCACATGCTGCCGCTGCTCTTCATCGAGTGCCCGCGCCTGCTCTTCCCGTTCGCGCGCCAGATCATCGCCGACATCACCCGCCAGGGCGGTTTCCCGCCGCTGATGATCGACCCGATCGATTTCGCGCAGATGTTCCAGCGCCGCATGGCCGAGGAACAGGCCCGCGCCAAGGTCGCGCAGCCGACCGGCACCGCCTGAGCAAGACGTTTATCGCGACATGGAAAACCCGGCCTTTGCGCCGGGTTTTTTCGTTTCAGGAGCCGTTCGCGGCCGCCGCATAGGAGGGGTCGACCACGCGCCAGATCGCGTTGTCGCCCAGCGTTCGCACGAGGTCCGCATGCGCGGCGATCTCGTCCGCGCCGAGGCGGGGCGCAAGCGGCCTGGGGCGCGGGCGGATTTCGATCGCCGCGCTTCCGTCCGACCGTTCGCCGGCGGCGTTGGTCTGCACGTCAAGCACGAGTGCCGCCTGCCGTCCGCCGATCAGCTCGATATAGACTTCCGCCAGCAATTCGGAATCGAGCAGCGCGCCGTGCTTGGTTCGGTGCGAATTGTCGATGCCGTAGCGCCGACAGAGCGCGTCGAGTGAATTGGGGCCCATCGGATGCTTGCGCCGCGCGATCGCCAGCGTGTCGATGACCCGCGAAGGTTCGACGATCGCCACCCCGAGCCGCCCGAATTCGGCATTGAGGAAGCCGATGTCGAAATTCGCGTTGTGCGCGATCAGATGCGCGCCTTCGAGAAAGGCAAGCAAATCGTCGAGAATGCCGGCAAAGACAGGCTTGTCTGCAAGCGAGGCATCGGTGATGCCGTGAACTGCCAGCGCCTCGGGGTGAACCTGCCGGCCCTGCGGGTTGATATAGACGTGAAAGTTGCGGCCGGTTGGGAAGCGGTTGACGAGTTCGATGCCGCCGAACTCGATGATCCGGTCCTCGTTCGGGTCGAGCCCGGTCGTTTCGGTGTCGAAGATGATCTCACGCATCGGATGCCGCTTCGCCTTTGAGTTCCGCCACGATCGCCTCGACCGCCGCGCGCGCTGCCTCCAGCCCGCCGCCGCTCTCGACGACGAAATCGGCGCGCTTTCGTTTTTCGGCGTCCGGCACCTGCTTGGCAAGGATCGCCTCGAACTTCTCCACCGACATCCCCGGCCGCGCGAGCACGCGTTCGCGCTGGATGTCGGCAGGCGCGGAAACGACGACGATGCGGTCGACGCGCCCCTCCCCGCCGGTTTCGAACAGGAGCGGGATGTCGAGAACCGCCAGTTTCCGGCCCGCCGCGCGATGCTCCGCCAGAAAGGCGTCGGCGTCGGCACGCACCAGCGGATGGACGATGCGCTCGACCGTCTTCAGCGCCGCTGCGTCACCCAGAATGCGGCTGCCGAGCAGCGCCCGGTCGACGACGCCGTCCTTCACCGTTCCCGGAAAGGCGGCCTCGATCAGCGGTGCCGCCTTGCCGGCATAGAGCCGGTGCACCGCCTCGTCCGAATCATGCACCGGCACGCCCGCCTCGCGGAAGAAGCGCGCGGTCGTCGACTTGCCCATGCCGATCGAGCCGGTCAATCCGATGACGATCATCGCTTGGCCTCGAGATCGTCGACGATCAAGGCATGCAGATCGGGCTTCACCTCCGGCCTGACGCCGAACCAGCGTTCGAAGCCCGGCACGGCCTGGTGCAGGAGCATGCCGAGCCCATCGACGGTTTTCAGTCCGCGGGCTGCGGCACGCGCCAGAAGCGGCGTGACAAGCGGTGCGTAGACGATGTCGGTGACGATCGCATGGTCCGGGAGCGCCTCGAGGTCGAGATCGAGCGACGGTTGTCCCTTCATCCCGAGCGACGTCGTGTTGACGAGAAGATTGGTCCTCGCAAGCAGCGCCGGCACCTGGTCGAGGCCTGCAGGCTTGACGCCCGGAAACGCAAGCGCAAGTTCGCCGGCCCGCGCGGCGGAGCGGTTGGCAACCGTTACCTTGGCTATCCCGGCCTCGCGCAGCGCATGAAGCACGGCCCGTGCCGCGCCGCCGGCGCCGAGCACCAGAGCCGTCTCAGCCTGACGCCATTCAGGCGCGTTCGCGTCGAGGTTGGCGGCAAAGCCATAGGCATCCGTATTGCCGCCGACGAGTTCGCCCTTTTCGAGCCAGAGCGTGTTGACCGCGCCGATGGCGCCTGCGGCCGCGTCGCGGCGGACGACGGCCTCGAAGGCCGCTTCCTTGTGCGGAATGGTGACGTTGCCGCCCGCAAACTCCCCGCGCCGGACGCGCTCCAGAAATGCCGAGAGGTCGGCCGGCGCGACGTCGATGGCGCGGTAGTCGCCGGCGATGCCATGCGCGGCGAGCCAATGGCCGTGGATCATCGGCGAGCGGGAATGGGCGATCGGATGGCCGATCACGAAAGCCCGGGTCATGTCAGCCATCGATCGCGCCCAGCTCGCGCAGTTTCGCCAGCAGCGGCAGAAGCGGCAGGCCGACGATGGTGAAGTGATCGCCCTCGATCTTGTCGAAGAGCTGGATGCCCCTGCCCTCGATCTGGTACGCGCCCACCGACGACAGCGCCGCATCGCCGACGGCCGACAGATGACGGCCGACGAAGCCGGGATCGAGATCGCGCATGGTCAGCGACGCAACGGACACGTGCCGCCAGATCGCCTCGCCATCCTGCGCGATGACCACCGCGCTGTTCAACTGGTGCGTCCTGCCGGAAAGCTTCAGGAGCCGGCGGCGGGCATCCTCCATGTCGGCAGGCTTGTGCATGAGCTCCTCGCCCAGCGACAGGGTCTGGTCGCAGCCGATGACGAAGGCGCCCGGATGGTTCTGGCTGACGTCGACGGCCTTCGCCTCGGCGAGAATCTGCGCCAGATCGTCCGGCCGAAGCCCCGCGCCCGCGACGGCCTGTTCGACCGCGCGCTCGTCGATCGACGGCCGCTCGATGGTCACCTCGACGCCGGCATCCTTCAGCATCCTGGCGCGGAACGGGCTGGCCGAAGCCAGTATGATTTTCGTCGTCACAACGCCTCCTCGCGCTGGGTCTTGTTGCGCAACGCGACGATGGCGGCTGCGGTTTCCTCGATCGAGCGACGCGTGACGTCGATCATCGGCCAGCCATGCCGGTGGCAGATCTGACGGGCATAAGCCAGTTCCTCGGAAATCGAAAGCCGGTCGACATAGTCGCCGTGGTCGAAACCCGCGCCGCCGAGCACACGGTTCTGGCGTACCTGTGAAATCCGCTCCGCGGTCGCGATCAGCCCGACGATCAACGGCTTCTTCGCGCCGACGATCTGCGGCGGGATCGGCACGCCGATGACGATCGGCACGTTGGCGGTCTTGATGCCGCGATTGGCGAGATAGATCGAGGTCGGCGTCTTCGAGGTACGCGAAATGCCGATCAGCACGATGTCGGCTTCCTCGATGTCCGGCGGCAACTGGCCGTCATCATGCTCCATGGTGAAATTGAGCGCGTCGATGCGGCGGAAATAATCCGCGTCGAGCACGTGCTGCGCACCGACGCGGCGGCCGGCCGGCGTTCCGAGATAGGACTGGAAGACCATCAGCACCGGCTCGAGCACGGAGACGCAAGGCAGGCCGAGCGACTGGCAGTGCGCGTCGATCCGCGCCGCCAGTTCCTGGTCGACCACCGTATAGAGCACGATGCCGGGCGCTTCCTCGACGTCGACGAAGACGTTTTCGAGCTGCTTGTCGGTCCGGATCAGCGGGTAGATGTGCTCGATCGCGCGCGCGTTCTTGTACTGCGCCGCCGCTGCGCGGCCTGCCGCGAGCAGCGTTTCGCCGGTCGCATCCGAAATCAGGTGGAGATGGAAGAAATTCTGCGGTTTGTTCACGGGATTCTGCCTGCCCTGTGGGCGAGTGTGCATAAAGCGGGAGAGCGGCAGGGCCGTTCGCGGGCCAATGTATCAGATGGCCGTTTCTCCACAATTCGCGAAACTGTGGGGCGAGATCGCGCTTGTGGGAAATTGCGTGGGCAATGCCGACGAATTGCACAGGGGCGTTGCATTGGTGCGTGCCCGATTGCCGAGGGCAACCTGCTGATTTCGCGTAGCAAATCGCGACGATCCCCGTTGACCATCAACAGGTTTCGCAATTGCCCTTGCGGCGATATAACCACTGGCCGACGCGCACGCGTTCGGGGAGAAGCGGGAAACCCCGATTCCAACAGACTCTAAGAACCATAAGAGTCCTTAAAAATTTCTTTAATTTCTTAAGGGGCTCGACGGAAAGGCCGCGGATGACGATCGAACGGAAGATGCTGAAGGTCTTGAAGGGAGAAAGCGTCTTCCCGCCTCCGATCTGGATGATGCGACAGGCCGGACGCTACCTGCCGGAGTATCGGGAAACGCGCAAACAGGCGGGGAGTTTCCTCGACCTTTGCTACAACCCCGATCTTGCCGTCGAAGTGACGATGCAGCCGATCCGCCGCTTCGGCTTCGACGCGTCGATCCTTTTCTCCGACATTCTCGTCATCCCGCATGCGCTCGGCCGCGATCTGCGCTTCGAGGAGGGACGCGGGCCGCTGATGACGCCGATCGAGGCCGACGAGGTCGAGCGGCTCGATGCGTCCCGGCTGCACGATCATCTCGCGCCGGTCTACGAGACGGTGCGGCGCCTCCGCGCAGAACTCCCCCCGGAGACGACGCTGATCGGCTTTTGCGGCGCCCCATGGACGGTGGCGACCTACATGATCGCCGGGCACGGCACGCCGGACCAGGCGCCGGCGCGTCTGTTCGGCTACCGGCACCCGGCCGAGATGCGAAAGCTGCTCGCGCTTCTGGCCGACTGCTCGGCCGATTATCTGATCCGCCAGATCGAAGCGGGCGCAGATTGCGTCCAGATCTTCGATTCCTGGTCGGGCGTTCTCGACGAGGCGTCGTTCGAGGCGTTCTGCGCTAAGCCGATGAAGCGGATCGTCGACAAGGTCCGCTCGGTTCATCCCAACGTGCCGATCATCGGCTTTCCGAAGGGGGCAGGGGCGCTTTACGAGGGCTACCGGGGGAAGACGGGCGTCACGGCCCTCGGGCTCGACTGGAGCGTTCCCTGGAGCCAGGCACGACGCCTGCAGGCCGAGGGGCCCGTCCAGGGCAATCTCGACCCGTTGCGCCTTGTCGTCGGCGGCGAGGCGCTGCGTGAGGGCGTGGCGGCCATTCTCGGCAATCTCGCCGGCGGCCCGCTGATCTTCAATCTCGGCCACGGCATCACGCCGCCGACGCCGATCGAGCATGTCGAGGCGATGATCGCGCAGGTTCGGGGAGCGAGCCGGTGAGCGAGACGACGAACAGGGCCGGGCCGGGCACGCGGGCAGGCATCGCGCTCGCCGTCTTCCTCGTCCTGACCGCGGCCGCGCTCGTCCTGTTCCCGGCCGAGGCCTATCTTTGGGCCAAGGCCGTGCACGTCATCGCCGTCATTTCGTGGATGGCGGGAATGCTCTACCTGCCCCGCCTCTTCGTCTACCACGCGGAAATCGGCCCCGGCACACCCCAGTCCGAAACCTTCAAGGTGATGGAACAGCGGCTCCTGCGCGTCATCATCAACCCTGCCATGACGGTCGCGTGGGTGCTCGGCCTCTGGCTTGCCTGGCAGGGCTTCGGCTTTTCGGGCGGCTGGCTGCACTTGAAGATCGCCCTCGTCATCGCCATGTCGGGGCTGCACGGCTATTTCTCCAAGGCCGTCCGTCTCTTCGCCGAAGACCGCAACGAGAAGTCGGCCCGGCACTGGCGCCTGATGAACGAAGGCCCGACCCTGTTGATGATTGTCATCGTCGTCCTGGTCGTGGTAAAGCCGTTCTGAGGCTCGGATGCGCGGCTTGCGCTTTCAAAAGCGCAGCGCTAAGAGAACAGTCCTTCCTTTCGCCGCGCGGCCCGGTTCTTTCATGACGGCATATCCGCGCCGCAGCCTTCCTACGTCCTAATCGACTTCCCCCATCGCCAACCGAGTGCGTCTATGCAGGAAATGAAACTACAAGAGCTCAAGAGCAAGGGTCCGACCGACCTCATTGCGTTTGCCGAATCGCTCGAGGTCGAGAATGCGAGCGTCATGCGCAAGCAGGAGCTCATGTTCGCGATCCTGAAGAAGCTCGCGGCGCAGGATGTCGAGATCATCGGCGAAGGCGTCGTCGAAATCCTGCAGGACGGCTTTGGTTTCCTGCGTTCTGCCAATGCGAACTACCTACCCGGCCCGGACGACATCTACATTTCGCCCTCGCAGATCCGCCGCTTTTCCCTGAAGACCGGCGATACGGTCGAAGGCCCGATCCGCAGCCCGAAGGAAGGCGAGCGCTATTTCGCGCTTCTCAAGGTCAACACGATCAATTTCGAAGACCCCGAGAAGATCCGCCACAAGATCCATTTCGACAATCTGACGCCGCTCTATCCGAACGAGCGTTTCAAGATGGAGCTCGAGGTTCCGACCTCGAAGGACATGTCGGCGCGCGTCATCGATCTCGTCGCGCCGCTCGGCAAGGGTCAGCGCGGTCTGATCGTCGCGCCGCCGCGGACCGGTAAGACCGTTCTTCTGCAGAACATCGCGCACTCCATCGCGCACAATCACCCGGAAGCCTATCTGATCGTCCTCCTGATCGACGAGCGGCCGGAAGAAGTCACCGACATGCAGCGCTCGGTGAAGGGCGAGGTCGTCTCCTCCACCTTCGACGAGCCGGCAGTGCGCCACGTGCAGGTCGCCGAAATGGTCATCGAAAAGGCCAAGCGCCTCGTCGAGCACGGCCGCGACGTCGTCATCCTGCTCGATTCGATCACCCGTCTCGGCCGCGCCTACAACACGGTCGTTCCGTCCTCCGGCAAGGTCCTGACCGGCGGCGTCGATGCCAATGCGCTGCAGCGCCCCAAGCGCTTCTTCGGCGCGGCGCGCAACATCGAGGAAGGCGGCTCGCTGACCATCATCGCGACCGCGCTGATCGACACCGGCAGCCGCATGGACGAAGTCATCTTCGAAGAGTTCAAAGGCACCGGCAATTCGGAAATCGTGCTCGACCGCAAGGTCGCCGACAAGCGCATCTTCCCGGCCATGGACATCCTCAAGTCGGGCACCCGCAAGGAAGATCTCCTTGTCCAGCGCCAGGATCTGCAGAAAATCTTCGTCCTGCGCCGCATCCTTGCGCCGATGGGCACGACCGACGCGATCGAATTCCTCATGGACAAGCTGAAGCAGACCA
The DNA here is from genome assembly GCA_023389195.1 of Pseudomonadota bacterium. Taxonomy (GTDB): domain Bacteria; phylum Pseudomonadota; class Alphaproteobacteria; order Rhizobiales; family Rhizobiaceae; genus Aliihoeflea. The sequence goes on along the minus strand of JAEWET010000021.1, from coordinate 132,358 downwards.
AGACCAATGGCGACTTCTTCGATTCCATGAACACCTGACCTCTTCGGGGGTTGCCAGTTAAGGCTTATCGATCCGGCGGGCAGCTCATGTCCGCCGTTTCGCATTGGAGTGACCAATGAGCTCGCCGACGACGATCTATGCGCTTTCGAGCAGCGCCCTGCCCGCCGGCGTCGCCGTGGTTCGGATCTCCGGGCCGCATGTGCCTGCCATCATTCCGCTCCTCACTGGTCGGCCGACGCTCGAACCCCGTCGCGCGGTGCTGTCGACGATCCGCGATGAGACAAACGCGCCGATCGACGATGCGCTCTGCATCTATTTCCCCGCGCCGGCCAGCTTTACCGGCGAGGACGTGCTCGAGATTCAGCTTCACGGCAGCCGCGCCGTTGCGGCCGCGCTTTTCCGGCGGTTGGGGCAACTGCAAGGCCTCGAACCGGCCGAGGCCGGCGCATTCACCATGCGCGCATTTCTCAATGGTCGGATCGACCTGACGGCCGCCGAGGCGCTGTCCGACCTGATCGTTGCCGAGACGGACGCGCAGCGGCGCCTCGCCCTGTCCAATGCCGACGGGGCGCAGCGCCGGCTCTATGAGGGATGGCGAGCGGATCTTCTGTCGATCTGGGCGCGCATCGAGGCCGACCTCGACTTCTCCGATCAGGAAGATGTGCCGCCGGAGTTTGGCGATGCCGTACGGCTGGAGATCAATGCTCTGGCGCTGCGTATCCGTCATCATTTAGACGGCTACAGGATCGCTGAAGTAATCAACGAAGGATTCCATATCGTCGTAGCCGGCGCACCCAACGCCGGAAAATCAAGCCTTATCAATTACTTAGCGAAACGCGACGTTGCGATCGTGACGGATATCCCTGGAACGACGCGCGATCTTATCGAGGTTCGTCTCGATATTGGGGGCAGGCTCGTCCGCGTAACGGATACGGCCGGGCTTCGTACGACCCTCGATCCGGTCGAACAGATCGGCGTCGAACGGGCAAGGACCGCGTCCCGAACTGCCGATCTCGTCCTGCTCCTCGACGACGGCTTGGAGCAAGTGCCCGAAATGGACGCGGAACTGGTCCTGCCTGTTCAAAGCAAGTCCGACCAGCGGTCATGTCCGGCAGAGGTTATTGCAATATCCACCAAGACCGGGGCCGGTCTCGACCGGCTGATGGCCGAACTGACGACAATTCTTGATTCGCGAACCAAAATCCCCGATACGGTACCCTCGAAGCAGCGACACGTTGCTCATCTTGAGAGCTGCATCGCCGCTCTCGACCGGGCAAATCACACCTATGAATTCGAGCTCGTTGCCGAAGAATTACGCATCGCGGCCGAATCGCTTGGCCGGTTGACCGGTGCAATTGACGTCGAGGATTTGCTTGGCGACATATTTTCACGTTTCTGCATAGGGAAATGACTCACGTGAAACAGCAGCATCAACGGTTTGATGTCATTGTGGTGGGAGGCGGTCATGCGGGTGTCGAGGCCGCCGCGGCTGCCGCGCGCATGGGCGCGAATACGGCACTGGTCACGTTGAGCCCGGAAAATCTGGGCGTGATGTCTTGCAATCCCGCGATCGGGGGACTGGGCAAGGGCCAGCTTGTTCGCGAGATCGACGCCCTCGACGGGATCATGGGGCGTGCAGCCGATAGGGCGGGCATTCAATTTCGCTTGCTGAACCGTAGCAAGGGCCCGGCAGTACGCGGACCGAGGACCCAGGCTGATCGCAAGCTGTATGCACGCGCGGTTTCAGAGCTGGTTCAGGAGCAGGAAAACCTGACAGTCATCGCCGATGAAGTGCTCGATCTTGAGGTTCGAGACAATCATCTTGCCGGCGCTCATCTAAAGCAGGCAGGCTATGTGGCTTGTGGAGCGGTGGTGTTGACGACCGGCACGTTCCTGCGAGGTCTCATTCATATTGGCACCGACCAGACCGTAGCCGGCCGTATGGGAGAGCAGGCAACGACCGGCCTCGCAACGACGCTTGCCCGCCTTGGTTCGCGCCTTGGTCGTTTGAAGACCGGTACGCCTCCGCGGCTGAAACGATCTTCGATTGATTGGGACGCGTTGGATAAGCAGGCGGCAGACGCCGAACCCACGCCGTTTTCCACTTTGACCGCATCAATCTCCACGCCGCAGATCGAGTGTGCGATAACGCGGACAAACGACGTCTCGCATAAGGTCATTCGCGACAATCTACACCGCTCCGCAATGTATGGCGGTGCGATTGAAGGCGTTGGGCCTCGATACTGTCCTTCTATCGAGGATAAGATCGTTCGCTTTGGCGACCGCGATGGCCACCAGATCTTTCTGGAGCCGGAAGGGCTGGACAGCGATCTTGTCTATCCCAACGGCGTTTCGACCTCGATGCCGCTGGATGTGCAAGTCGAATTCATACGGTCCATGGAGGGCTTGCACGCCGCCGACATCGTGCAACCAGGCTACGCGATCGAGTACGATCACATCGACCCCAGGGACTTGTCGTCCAGTCTCGAAATGCGAGCCTGCTCAGGCCTGTTTCTGGCAGGCCAGATCAACGGAACGACCGGTTACGAGGAAGCCGGCGCGCAGGGCATACTAGCCGGCATGAATGCAGCAAACCGTGCTTGCGGGGCTGAGCTTATCTCGCTGTCGCGATCGGAGGCCTATATCGGCGTGATGATCGACGATCTGACGACCCGCGGGGTGACGGAGCCCTATCGCATGTTCACGTCCCGCGCCGAGTATCGGCTGTCGATCCGGGCGGATAATGCTGACGAGCGGCTCACGCCACTTGGCTTGAAGATCGGCGTCGTGGGTGGTGATCGGGCCGATATGTTCGCCCGGCGTAGCAAGCGACTGGCGGCGTTGAAGTCGCGACTTGATGAACTGAAGCTCTCATCATCTGAGGCCATCAGGAAAGGTTTGCCGGTCAATGCCGATGGAAAAGTTCGAAGCGCGTACGACCTTTTGGCGCATTCGTCGATTGGATTTGGAGATCTGACACGCGTCTGGCCGGATCTGGCGAGCTTCGACCGGACGACCTGTGACCTGGTTGAAATCGAGGCCGGCTATTCGGTCTATCTCCAGAGGCAGATCGCCGACATCGATAACCTTCGCAAGAACGAGAACATTCTTATACCGCCGGACATGGATTTCGTCGCGATCCTCGGGCTCTCCAACGAGATGAAGGCCAAGCTTGGCTCCGTTCGGCCGGCTACCCTCGCGCAAGCGGGCCGCATCGAGGGAATGACTCCAGCAGGGCTTTCCCTGGTTCTGGCCCACTTGCAGCGAACGCCCAAGACCAAGACGGTCGCGGCATGAAGCAGTATGATCAACTGAGCCGGGTTGCCGGTGAGGTTTCACGTGAAACTTTTGCACAGCTAGTTGAGTTCGAAAGACTGTTTCATCACTGGAACCGTTCGATCAACCTTGCAGCATCAGGGTCTCAGACCGACTTTTGGGATCGCCATATCGTCGACTCAGCCCAGTTATGGCACTTTCGACGCGACGAGAGGGACTGGACTGATATTGGGAGTGGCGGAGGCCTGCCCGGGCTCGTGATCGCAATCCTCGGGGCGCCGCACGGTCTTGTCACGACATTGGTCGAAAGCAACCGCAAGAAGGCGGCGTTCCTGCGATCCGCGGGTGTGGAGCTCGACCTCAATCTGGTTGTTCGACCCGAACGGATCGAGGCTGCCGTGGGCGCGCTGCAGCCGTCGCTGGTCTCGGCTCGGGCGCTGGCGCCGCTCGCAAGGCTTCTGGAGCTGACGGAAACATGGCTCGCACCCGGAAAGTCACGCGCTCTCTATCCCAAGGGACGCGATTTCCAACAGGAAATTCGCGAAGCGCGTGACCATTGGCGATTCGATCTGATAGAACATCCGAGCATGGTTGACGCGTTGAGTCGCGTTCTGGAATTGTCCAACGTTCAGCGTCTGGAGCATTGATCATGGTGGGATCTCAGACACGGATCATCACGGTGGCAAATCAGAAGGGCGGCGTCGGCAAGACAACGACCGCGATCAATCTCGCGACCGCTCTTGCTGCAATCGGTGAGCGCGTGCTGATCGTAGACCTTGACCCGCAAGGAAATGCGAGCACCGGCCTCGGTATCGAACGCGCCGAGCGCGAGATTTCGTCCTATGACCTGCTGATAGGTGAGGCGACGATCGCGCAATCCGCGGTCAAGACTGCCGTTCCGGGGCTGTCGGTCGTGCCATCGACGCTCGACCTTCTCGGAGTCGAGATGGAAATCTCGTCTGCTCCCGACCGCGCCCTGCGCCTGCGCAAAGCAATCCAATCGGCGGAAGGGGGCTCGGGGTCCTTCGACTATATTCTTATCGATTGCCCGCCATCTCTGAACCTGCTGACGCTCAACTCAATGGCCGCAGCAGATTCCGTGCTGGTCCCGCTCCAATGTGAATTCTTCGCGCTCGAAGGTCTCAGCCAGTTGCTGCATACGGTCGACCAGGTTCGGGCCAACCTCAATCCCCGCCTGACGATCCAGGGCATCGTGATGACCATGTTCGACGGCCGTAACAATCTTGCCAATCAGGTCGTTCAGGACGTGCGAAGCCATATGGGCGACAAGGTCTATGAGACGGTGATCCCCCGCAACGTGCGCGTCTCCGAGGCGCCGTCCTATGGAAAGCCGGCGATCCTCTATGATCTCAAATGTTCCGGCAGTCAGGCCTATCTGCAATTGGCGTCGGAAGTGATCCGGCGCGAACGCGTATTGCGCGCCGCTTAAAGGGAGAGCGAGATGAACGAAGATCTGTCCCGAAAGCGGCTTGGCCGCGGCCTGGCTGCCCTTATCGGGGATCTCGACAGGCCGGCGACGCCCTCCGAACAATTGCCGGTTCGTGCGGACCGCACGACGCCGATCGAGCATGTGTCGCCCAACCCGCGCAATCCGCGGCGCAGCTTCGCGGAAGCCGATCTTGAAGATCTGACCCAGTCGATCCGCGAGCATGGGATCGTTCAACCCGTCGTCGTGCGGACGATGCCGGACGGACACTACGAGATCATCGCCGGCGAGCGCCGTTGGCGAGCGGCACAGCGGGCGGGGTTGACGGCCGTACCGATCGTCATTCGGGACGTGACGGATCGGGTCGCGCTCGAGCTTGCCATCATCGAAAACGTCCAGCGCGCAGACCTTAACGCGGTCGAGGAAGCGCAAGGATATCAGCAACTTATCGATGAGCACCAGTATACCCAGGCCGATCTGGGCCAAGTCATCGGCAAGAGCCGCAGCCATGTTGCAAATACGTTGCGCCTCCTCAAACTCCCCGATCACGTCCGATCGCTTGTGACCGACGGCTCGCTGTCGGCGGGCCATGCGCGCACGCTCGTGACGGCGCTGGACCCAGCCGGTCTTGCGCGGCGGATTGTCGATGAGGGCCTGTCGGTGCGGCAGGCGGAGGCCTTGGCGCAGCAGCCTGCCAGACAGGAATCGGCCAAGGCCGAGCGGCACGCCGCGGCCGAGAAGGATGCCGACACGATCGCGCTCGAAAAGACCCTGTCCGATGCGCTTGGTCTGAAGGTTTCCATCACGCACGGCCAGCGTGGCGGCGACATCAAGATACGCTACTCGAGCCTCGAGCAACTCGACACGATCTGCCACCGTCTGCAGCGTCACTGAGCGGACTCACGTGAAACACCCGGCTCGCCTATCGCAGGCGCCGGGCCTCGATGGCGAGCGCCAGCATCGCCTGGCGGGCGGTCGGCTCATCGAGCTGCGATCGAGTTCGCATGGCGAGAACCGTCGCCTGCAACCTTTCGAGCCCGCGCGCGATCGACGATGACGTCCACTTCTGAACCGCCCGCTCGATGTTGTTTCGTCGGCTAAAAAATACAGGTGGCCGCGCGGCCGCGACTGCCGAGGACGCGCTTGCACCGCCATCAACTGCTGCGCGAAGCATCTCGAGTTGCTGAAACTGCCGCATCACCGCTGAAACGAGCTGGAACGGCGCGTTTCCCGTATTCACCCAGCCCGAATAGGCCCGGTCAAAGCCGGCGACATCGCCTGCCAGAATCGCATCTGTCGCGTCGTCGAGGGACCTTGCCGAAACATCGCCGACGATCTCAGTGACATGAGCGAGTTCGATCCGGCCGTCGCGACCGGCATAGAGCGCCAGCTTCTCGATCTCCGATCGGGTGGCGAGCCGGTCGCCGCCAAGCGAAGCCTTGAGGGCCTGACGCGCGTCGGGAGCAATGGTGATGCCGTCCCTTCCCAAGACCTCGTCGATCACGCCCTCAATCGCCCGCGCCTGGTCGACATAGCACGGCAGCGCCATTCCGGCCGAACCCTGCTCTACGGCTGCGCGCACGAGTGCGCCCTTCTTCAGGTCGCCGCCTTCGATGAGGATGGTCGTCGCGTCCGGAGGGCTTGCGCACAAATCCTTCAGCGATGCGCCCAGCGCCTTGTGCGTGCCGGCGCCCTTGATCCAGATCAGGCGCCGGTCGGCGAACATCGCCACCGTATTGGCCTCGTCCATGAGACGCCCGGGGTCGGATTCGATCTCGCCGGCGTCGAGGCGCGTGACGGAAAACGGATCGTCGAGCCGGAACCCGGCCTGGCGTGCGTAAAGCGTGGCGCGTTCGGAAACGAGCCCCCGGTCGGGACCATAGATCAGCACGACCGGAAACGCGCCCTGCGGCCGCGCCAGCCAACCGTCGACTTCGTGGGCCTTTTTCTGTGCCATAATTCCCGCTTCCTGCTGACGCTAGGGGCCAAGAAACGCCGCCTCTGTCAAGAGCGGGCGGCGGTCGGCGGGGCCGCGCGGCTTGACCCGGCCGCCATTCCCTAGAATAGGTTCGTCGGCGCCTGCGCGGGCTGGATATCGAGCGAGGAACAGATGAGCGAGCTTGTAAGGGTCGAGCGAAACGACGCCGCGGGCATCGTCCGTCTCGTCTTCAACCGACCCGACGTTCTCAATGCGCTGGACGTGCTGCTTGCCGAAGCGTTTCGCGACGCCGTCAAAGATGTGGCGCGGGCGGGCGGCGTGCGCGCCGTCATCATTGCCGCCGAGGGGAGGGCGTTCGTTGCGGGCGGCGATGTCGCCGCGTTCGGCGCGGATTTCACCCGCTCGGCCGAAATGGTCAACGCCCTTCTCGATGCGCTCCATCCCGCGCTCCTGCGCCTGAGGGCGATCGATGCGCCGGTCATTGCGGCGGTGAAGGGTGTCGCTGCCGGGGCCGGGCTTTCGCTGGTGCTGAATGCGGATCTGGTGATCGCGGAAGAAGGCACGCGTTTCGTCGTCGCCTACGACAAGGTCGGATCGTCGCCGGATTGCGGCGGGACGTGGTTCCTGCCGCGCAAGGTCGGGCGGGCCAGGGCGGCGGAACTGATGTTTCTGGGCGAGGCGCTCGATGCCGGCCAGGCGCTTGCCGCGGGCATCGTCAACCGCGTGGTTGCAGCCGGCGAGCTGAGCGCTGCGACGGACGAGATCGCAGCACGGGTCGCCAGTGGTCCGACACGGGCATTCGGCCAGTTCAAGCGATTGACCGACCACGCGCTCGAGCGGCCGCTCGCCGAACATCTCGAAGCCGAGCGCGCGGCCTTTCTGGCGGGCACGCGAACGGCGGATTTCCGCGAAGGCGTCACTGCCTTTCTGACCAAGCGCAAGCCGGATTTTGCCGGCGAATGAGAGCTGAACGATGACCCTTACCGACGAACAGACGATGATCCGCGATACCGCGCGCGCCTTCGCCCGCGAGGTTCTGGCGCCCGGCGCGGCGCAGCGCGATCGCAACAAGACGATCGAGCCCGAAATCGTTGCGGGCCTTGCCGAATTGGGTTTCATGGGCATGACGGTTCCCGAAGACGATGGCGGCGTCGGTGCCGACTATGTGTCGTATGCGCTGGCGCTGATGGAAATCGCGGCCGGCGATGGCGCGATCTCGACGGTCATGAGCGTTCACAACGCTCCGTTCAACGCGATCCTGCAGCGATACGGCAATGCCGACCAGAAGGAGCGCGTGCTGCGCCCCGCAGCGGCGGGTGCGTTCATCGGTGCCTTTGCGCTCACCGAGGCCGAGGCAGGCTCGGATGCGGGCTCGCTCAAGTCCCGCGCCACAAGGAAGGGCGACCGCTACGTCATCGACGGGTCGAAGGAATTCATCACGTCGGGCAAGATCGGCGGCTGGACGATTCTCTTCGCCCGCATGGAAGATGCCGGGCCGAAGGGCGGCATCACTGCATTCCTGACACCGACCGACGCGCATGGCTATGTCGTTGCGAAAGTCGAAGAAAAGCTTGGCCAGCGCTGTTCCGACACCTGCTCCCTTCGGTTCGAGGGCCTGGAGATACCGGAGGAAAACCGGATCGGTGCCGAGGGTGAAGGCTACCGCATCGCCCTGTCGAGCCTCGAGACGGGTCGTATCGGCATCGCCGCCCAATCGGTCGGCATGGCGCAGGCCGCCTTCGACCTCGCGGTCGCCTATGCCGCGGAGCGCCGCTCTTTCGGCAAGACGCTGATGGAGCACCAGGCCGTCGCCTTCCGTCTCGCCGACATGCGGACGCAGATCGAGGCCGGACGCCAGCTCGTCCTCAATGCGGCGCGGATGAAGGATGCCGGCGAGCCGTGCCTCACCGAAGCGGCGATCGCGAAGCTGTTTGCGTCCGAGGCCGCCGAGCGGGTCATTTCGGGGGCCCTGCAGACTTTCGGCGGGTATGGCTACATGGCCGATTTCCCGCTCGAGCGCATCTATCGCGACGCGCGGGTGTGCCAGATCTACGAAGGCACGTCGGATATCCAGAAGATCATCATCGCAAGATCGTTCGCCGGCTAGATATGTGCCGGATCGCCGGGCCTCAAGGCAGAAAGACGTAGCGGATGACCCGGCCGGCCTCGAGCTCGTCCAGGGCCTCGTTGATGCCTTCGAGCGGCCCGGTGCCGGACATGAGCCTGTCGACCGGCAGGATGCCGCGCCGGAACATCTCGATGTATCGGGGAATATCGCGCGAGGGGATACAACTGCCGATATAGCTGCCCTTGAGCGTCCGCTCTTCGGCGACGAGCGAGACGTGCTGGATCGACACCCGGCTCGCCGGATTGGCGAGCCCGCCGGTCACTGTCGTTCCGCCCCTTCGGGTGATGCGGTAGGCAAATTCGAGGGCAGGCACGGAGCCGGCGAGTTCGACTGCCGCGTCGACACCGCCGCGCGTAATGGTCCTGATGTGCTCCACTGCCGCCTCGTCGCGCGGATCGACCGTGTGGGTGGCGCCGAGTTCGCGGGCCAGCGCCAGCTTTTCGGGCATCAGGTCGGCTGCGACGATGATGGAAGCACCGGCGGCTCGTGCACCCAACAGGGCGGCGAGCCCCACGCCGCCGAGGCCGACGATCGCGACGGACTGGCCGGCCTTCAGGCCTGACGTGTTGACGACCGCTCCGACACCGGTCAGCACCGCGCAGCCGAAAAGCGCGGCGTGCTCGAAGACGATGTCCTTGTCGATGCGGACCAGAGAGGTGCGCGAGACGACGGCGTGTCCGGCGAATGCCGAAACGCCGACATGGTGGAACATCGGTTGGCCATGGCTCCTCAGCCGTATCGCGCCGCCCAGCAGCGTGCCGGCGCCGTTCGCCGCCGCCCCCGGTTCGCACAGCGCGGGCCGGCCTTCCGCGCAGGGGACGCAATGGCCGCAGGACGGCATGAACACCATCACCACGTGGTCGCCCACTTCGAGGTCGCGCACGCCTTCGCCGAGCTGTTCGACGATGCCGGCCGCTTCATGGCCGAGTGCCATCGGCAGCGGTCGCGGCCGGTCGCCATTGATGACGGATAGGTCCGAATGGCAAAGCCCCGCAGCCTTGATTGCCACGAGAACCTCGCCGGGGCCTGGCGCGTCGAGTTCGATCTCCTCGACCGAGAGGGGGCGGGACTGCGCGTAGGGACGGGTAGCGGGTGCGTTTCGCAGCACGGTCGCGCGTGTGCGTGTCGTCGATCCCGATGTGACGGCGGCCATGATGTCCCTCCCTTGTGCCGACGCGCAGGATTGCCGTTCACGGCGCCCGGCGCCAATAGGAAAGCGATATGGAAGCCATAAGCCAGGCATGGGGGCGACGTCGCGTCCGCCATAAGAAGGCGTTATAGCGATTCAAGCAAATCTGTCTTTGCGTTCCAATTTCAAACCGGGAACCATCCTGAAGTGGAGGAACGTGCGCAGCAGATGCGCCGTCGCAAATTCTGGGAGGAATTCGTGAAAGGCAAACTCGTCCTATCGTCGCTGGCAGCCGCGTTCGCGCTTGCCGTGGCACAACCCGCAATGGCGCAGGACGCGCCGGAAAACATCAAGATCGGCATCACGACGTTCACCTCGGGCGCAGCGTCGGTGTTCGGCGTGCCGGCCCAGGCCGCAGCGCAGATGATTGCCGAGGACATCAACGCCGCCGGCGGTATCCAGGGCGCGCAGGTGCAGCTCTTCTTCGTCGACGAAGGCGCGGGTGCCGAGGCGCTGACGACCGAAGTGCGCCGTCTCGTCCAGGACGAGGACGTCGACGTGATGATGGCGTCGATCTCGTCGGGCAACTGCATCAACCTGACGCCGCTGATGGAAGATCTCGAAGTCCTCAACATCCTCTGGGATTGCGGCACGCAGCGCATCTTCGAGGAAGAGGAATCGACCTATAATTTCCGCACGCAGGCCAATGCGACGCCCGAGATGATGGCGGCGCTGCTCTACCTTTTGAAGACCAAGCCGGATTTCGAGACGATCGCCGTCGTCAACCAGGACTATGCCTGGGGCCGCGATAGCTGGGAGCTGTTCTCGGCGGCGCTGAAGAAGCTGAAGCCCGAGGTCGAGATCGTGGCCGAGCTCTTCCCGCGCCTTGGCGCACCGGATTTCTCGGCCGAGATTTCGCGCCTTCTCGCCACCCAGCCCGACGTCATCCTGTCGACCTCGTGGGGCGGCGATCTCGACACCTTCGTGCAGCAGGCCAACCAGCGCGGTCTCTTCAACAACTCGACCTTCGTCCTGCCGCTGGCCGAATCGTCGATCCAGCGTCTGGGCGGCGTTCTGCCGGACGGCGTCATCGTCGGCGCGCGCGGCGACCACTACTTCCTGCATCCCGAGACCAAGGACGACGAGGACATGAAGGCCTTCGTCGACAAGTTCAGGGAGAAGACGGGCGCCTACCCGATCTACTCGGTGTTCCACATGGCGCAGGCCTTCGCCGCGTTGCAGGCGGCCTACGACAAGGCGGCCGAGGCCAATGGTGGCGACTTCCCGGATCGCGCCCAGGTCATCGCGGCGATGGAAGGGCTCGAATTCAAGGGCTATGGCCGACCGCTCACCATCCGTGAGGACAACCAGGCGCTCGAAGCGCAGTTGATGGGCGTGTCGCGCACGGTCGAGGGCTACGACTTCCCGATCATCGACGACATGATGATCTTCGACGCGGAAGGCATCATGGCGCCGCCCGGCGAAAACTCGCTCGAATGGATCGGCACGCTCGATGCGTCCTTCATCGAGACCGAGGCGAGCGAATACAAGCACGAGGAATAATCCTCCCCAACCGCCGCGCCTTTGCATCCCCGCATGCGAAGGCGCGGCGGCCGCATCGTTCCCGCTCATTTGTGCAAAGGCCCCGAACGGCCCATGTCCCTGCAGATTCTCGTTCTCGCCGCGCTTGACGGCATCGCCTACGGGGCGCTCGTCTTCCTCGTCGCCGTCGGCATGACGCTCGTCTTCGGCGTCATGCGCATCCTCAACGTGGCGCATGGCTCGTTCTACGCGCTCGGCGCCTACGCCGCAGCCAGCCTCGGCATCGCCATGGCCGGCATGGGCCTGTCGCCCTGGCTCGCCTTCCCGATGTTCATCGTCGCGGCGGCGGTGGTCGGCATCACGGTCGGCGGGCTGATGGAGCGGTTCCTGCTCCAGCGCATCTACGGCTACGAGGAGACGCTGCAGCTTCTCGTCACCTTCGCCGTCTTCATGATGCTGGAAAACGTCCAGCGTCTCGTCTGGGGCGTGCAGCCCTATTTCTACTCCGATCCGCTGCGCCAACTCGGCAACGTCAATGTCGCGGGCATCACCTACACCGCCTACCAGACACTGTTCCTGCCGCTGGTCGCGCTCGCCGTACTGTTCGGTCTGCGCTTCTTCCTGCGCTACACGCTCGCCGGCTCGGTCATCGTCGCGGTGACGGAGGACCGCGAGGCGGCGACGGCGATCGGCATCAATGCGCGGCGGGTGTTCTTCCTCACCTTCGTCATCGGCGTGACGCTGGCCTCGCTCGGCGGCGCGCTCGCCTCGCCCACCACTTCCGTCCTGCCGGGCATGGGGGCGGAGATGATCGTGCTCTCCTTCGCCGTCGCGGCGACCGCCGGTCTCGGCCAGATCGAGGGTGCGGCCATCGCGGCGCTGCTCATCGGGCTCGGTCGGTCGATGGCGGTGTTCTTCGCGCCCGAATTCGAGGTCGTCATGCCCTACCTCATCATGGTCCTCGTTCTCCTGATCCGGCCCGAAGGCCTCTTCGGCAAGACGACGGCGAGGAAGATCTGATGCTGATGCGCGTGATCTTCCCTGCGATCGTTCTCCTCGCCGCGCTCAATCCGCTGGTTTTCCCCCAATGGGACGCGTTCCTGACGATCGTCTTCGCCAAGGCGCTACCGGTGATCGGCATCATCCTTCTGCTTCAGGCGGGACAGGTTTCGTTCGGTCATGCGATGTTCTTCGCCATCGGCGCCTACACGGCCGGCTTCGTCGGCCGCTGGATGGGCGGCGGGGGCGAACTCTTCCTGCTGCTTCTCGCCGCGCTCGCCACATCGGTGGTCGCCGGCCTCTTCGTCGGCATCTTTGTCGTGCGCTACCGCTACATCTTCTTCGCCATGCTCAACCTCGCCTTTTCGATGGTGCTATTCTCGCTCCTGGAGAAATTCATCCACATCACCGGTGGGTCGGACGGGCTGCGCATCTCGCGTCCCACACTGCTGGGGCAGGAGATGTCGCGCGCCAATTACGAGTTCGGCATCTACTACGTCTCCCTCGCCCTTCTCGCGCTCGCCATCTTCGGCGCCTGGCGGCTGATGGACAGCCCGGTCGGCCATGCGATGAAGGCGATCAAGAGCAACGAGACGCGGGTCGAATATCTCGGCATCTCGCCGCGCCGCACGCTGCTCGTCGTCTATGTCGCCTCGGCCGCGCTTGCCGGCGTCGGCGGCGCGCTGGTGGGCGTCTTCCAGGGCATCGCCACGCCCGACTATGCCTACTGGACGCGCTCGGGCGAGTTCGTCTTCGTCGCCATCCTCGGCGGGGCAGGGCAGGTGCTTGGCGCGCTCGCCGGATCGTTCTCGTTCGAGTTCATCCGCGTTACCGCCGCCGCCTATCTCGGCGATACGTGGCAGCTCACGCTCGGCCTGATGCTGCTCGGCATCATCCTGTTCGCGCCGGCGGGCATCGTCGGCTCGCTGGTCAATGTCGGCAATCGCTGGCGCGGCCGGCGGACGAGGGAGAAGCCGAGCCCGCTCGGCCAAGCCAAGGAGGCGGTGCGATGAATGCGCTCCTGTCCGCACGCGACATCGAAATCCGCTTCGGCGGCGTGGTGGCGGCCGACGGCGTCGCGCTCGACGTCTTCGAGGGCGACCACCTCGCCATCATCGGCCCGAACGGCGCCGGCAAGACCACCTTCCTCAACATCTGCACCGGCTATCTGAAGCCGCAGGCCGGCCGGGTCACCTTCCAGGGCAGGGAGCTGCTCGGTTCCTCGCCGCGTGCCATCACGCGGCTCGGCATCGCCCGCGCCTTCCAGATTCCGCAACTCTTCGCCGAGCAGACGGTGCTGGAGAACATGCTTCTGGCGTCGGCGTCCCGGGCGGGTCGGCTCGGCATGTTCACGCGCCTTGCCGACATTCCCCAGCGCGCCGAAGCCGAGGCGATCCTGGAGCAGGTCGGCTGTTCCGACGTCAAGGACCGCGTCGCTTCCGAACTTCCCGAAGGCAAGCGCAAGCTTGTCGACATCGCGCTGGCTCTGGCGCTGAAACCGGCCGTGCTCCTGATGGACGAGCCGACCTCCGGCGTCGCCTCGTCGGAGAAATTCGCCATCATGGACACGCTGATCGGCGCTTTGCGGGCGCAGAAGGTCACCTCCGTCTTCGTCGAGCACGACATGGAAATGGTCTCGCGCTACGCCAATCGCGTCGCAGTGTGGAGTTCGGGCCGCATCCAGAAGGAAGGCCCGCCGGACGAAGTGCTGACCGACCCCGAAGTCATCCGCACCGTGATCGGGAGCTGATCATGCTTGACCTGAAGAACCTTCACGTCTCGATCGCCTCGACGCCGATCCTGCGCGGCGTCAACCTGTCGGTCGGCCATGGCGAAACGGTCGCGTTCGTCGGCCGCAACGGCGCCGGCAAGACGACGACGCTGCGCGCGACGATGGGTCTCGTCGCCTCGACAGGCGACATCGCGCTCGACGGCAGGGCGATCGACAAGGTCCCCGCGCATGAGCGTCCCGGCCTCGGCATCGGCTACGCGCCGGAGGATCGGCGCCTCTTCTCCGCCTTCACGGTGGAAGAGAACATCCGCCTGCCCGCGCGCGTGGCCAATCTGTCGGGTGAGGAGACGAAGCGCCGGCTCGAGCGCGTCTATTCGATCCTGCCGGAACTGAAGGAGATGGGCCCTCGGCCCGCCGGCTCGGTTTCAGGCGGGCAGGGCAAGATGGTGGCGCTCGGCCGCGCGCTGATGCTCGGCACCAAGCTTGTGCTACTCGACGAGCCCTTTCAGGGCCTAGCCCCGGTTCTCGCCAATCGCTATGCGGAGGCCCTGCGGGCCTTGCGCGATCAGGACAGGTCCTTGTCCCTGATCATCACCGAATCCAATCCGGGCCTGCTCAAGAGTTTCGCCGAGCGGATCGTCACGATCGAGCGCGGCGAAATCCAGCAGTCCGAACTCGTGGAGGCCGTTCACTGATGAACATCCAGTCCAAACCCGCCGCCGGCCAGATCATGGAAGCCAAGGGCATCTTCGTCGACAACAAATGGCACGCTAACGAAACCGGCCGGACGGTCGACGTCCATGCGCCAGCGACCGGCGCCGTCGTCGCGCGCATCGCGGCCGGCAGCGCGGGCGATGTCGACCGTGCCTACAAGGCCGCCCGCCGCGCCTTCGAGCAAGGCGCATGGGGCCGGCTCACCGCCGTCGAGCGTGGGCGGCTTCTTTTGAAGCTGTCGCGCGCGATCGAGGACCATGCCGACGAACTCACCGCGCTCGAGGCGCTCGACTGCGGCAAGCCGCTGAAGCAGGCCCGCGCCGACATCGTCGCCTGCGCGCGCTATTTCGAGTTCTATGGCGGCGCCGCCGACAAGGTGCATGGCGACACGATCCCATTCCTCAACGGCTATCTGGCGCTGACCGAGCGCGTGCCGCACGGCGTCACCGGACAGATCATTCCCTGGAACTATCCCGCGCAGATGTTCGGCCGCACGCTCGGCCCGGCGCTCGCGGTCGGCAACGCCACCGTGATGAAACCAGCGGAAGATGCCTGCCTGACCCCGCTGCGGCTGGCCGAACTCGCCGCCGAAGTCGGCTTCCCGGAAGGCGCGATCAACATCGTGCCGGGCACCGGCGAAGAGGCCGGCGCGGCGCTCACCGCCCATCGCGGCTTCGACTTCCTGTCCTTCACCGGCAGCCCGGAAGTCGGCACGATGGTGCAGATCGCGGCGGCGAAGAACCATATCGGCTGCACGCTGGAACTGGGCGGCAAGTCGCCTCAGGTGGTCTTCGCCGATGTCGATCTCGACGCGGCGCTGCCCTCGCTCGTCAACGCCATCGTCCAGAACGCCGGCCAGACCTGCTCGGCCGGCTCGCGTCTCTTGGTCGAAAAATCCGGCTATGACCGCATCGTCGGCGCCGTCGCCGAACGGTTCGCCAAACTCACCGCCGGCACGCCGGACATGGACCTCGACCTCGGCCCGGTCATCAATCCCGGCCAGAAGCGCCGCGTCGAGCGCTTCTGCGGCAACGCCGGCAATGACGGCATCGAGGTGATCGCCGAGGGCAGCATCGCCGATGGCGTTCCCGAAGGCGGCTACTATGTCGCGCCGAAGATGTTCGGCCGCGTGCCGCGCGACAATGCGCTGGCGCTCGATGAAGTGTTCGGGCCGGTCCTCTCCGTCATCCCGTTCGAGGATGAGGCGGACGGCGTGGCGCTCGCCAACGGCACCGATTACGGCCTCGTTGCAGGCGTGTGGACCCAGAACGCCAATCGCGCGACCCGCGTCGCCCGCAAGGTCCGCGCCGGCCAGGTCTACGTCAACGCCTATGGCGCGGGCGGCGGCATCGAGCTTCCCTTCGGCGGCATGAAGAAGTCCGGCCATGGCCGCGAGAAAGGCTTCGAGGCGCTGAAGGACCTCTCCGTCGTCAAGACCATCGTCGTCAAACACGACTAGATGCCATCGTTTCGGGCGGCGACGTGCCGCTCCACCATCGATTTTGAAGGAAAGAACTGATTATGCGTTTGCAGGGAAAGACGGCACTGGTGACGGGCGGAGCCTCCGGCTTCGGGGCGGAGATCGCGGCGACATTCGCGCGTGAGGGCGCCCGCGTCACCATCATGGATCTGAACGAAGCCGGTGCGAAGGCTCAGGCCGAAGCCTGCGGCAATGGCGCGGTCGCCGTCGGCGGCGACGTGACGAAGGCGGCCGACATCAAGCGTGCCGTGGAAGCCGCCACGCAGGGCGGCCGGCTCGACATCGTCGTCAACAATGCCGGCTGGACCCACCGCAACAAGCCGATCATGGAGGTGACGGAAGACGAGTTCGACAAGGTCTACGCGATCAACGTCAAGTCGATCTTCCACATGACGGCGGCGACCATTCCAGTCATGCGCGCGCAGGGCGGCGGCGCGATCATCAATGTCGGCTCGACCGCCGGCATCCGGCCGCGTCCGGGCCTCACCTGGTACAATTCGACCAAGGGCGCGGTGAACCTGTTGTCGCGCTCGATGGCCGTCGAGCTTGCGCCCGACAAGATCCGCGTCAACTGCGTCGCCCCGGTCATGGGCGCGACCGGTCTCCTGTCCGCCTTCATGGGCGTCGAGGACACGCCGGAAAACCGCGCGAAATTCGTCTCGACCATTCCGCTCGGCCGCATGTCGACGCCGAAGGACATCGCCAATGCCTGCCTCTATCTGGCATCCGACGAGGCCGAGTTCATCACCGGCGTCATCCTCGAAGTGGATGGCGGCCGCACGATCTGACGAGAAGCGAGGAGGGCAGGCACAGACAGGAACGAAGACGAAAATGCCAATCGACTAGCCTTGCGGGGCCGGCGACCGCCTCCCCGCCATGATTTCGTCAGGGAGGACGAACATGTTTTCGCATTCATACCGCCTGCCCCTTCTGGCGCTCGCATCCGCGGCGCTGATCTCGACCGGCGCGCTTGCGCAGGACACCGACACCGAAGACGATGCGGCGCCTGAGGCCGCGCAGGAAGAAAGCGCGGCGCCGGCGGATGCCGCCGCCGCCGAGGAATGGCCGGCCAACGCGCCCGACGCGCCCGAATGGTGCAAGTCGAAATGGGGGCCGGAAGACGAGATCGGCGCGGCCAATCTGCTGTCGCCGGAACTCGCGCTTGCGGCCGCCGAACTCGTCACCGAAGGCAAGACCTATTCGCTCGGCGTCGAGGTCAACAAGGACACGCCCGCCTTCGGGCCGCGCTCCTGGGCGCTGGTCATCAACCAGCCGGGCCAGACCGGCGGCGTCGGGCTCGGGCCGACCAACACCAACTACAATGACGACATCTATATGGGCTATGTCGGCACCGGCTCGCAGATCGACGGGCTGGGGCATATCGGCGTCAACAACGTCTACTACAACTGCCACAAGAACAGCCTTTTCGTGCAGGCCGACGGGCTGACGAAGCTCGGCATCGAGAAGGTGCCGAACATCGTCACGCGCGGTGTCGTCCTCGACATGACCGACCATTTCGGCGAGGAGATGCTGGCAGAAGGCACCGCGTTCAACAGCGCCGAAATCCAGGCGCAGGCCGAGAAGCAGGGCGTCGAGATCCGCGAGGGCGACGTGGTGCTGTTTTATACGGGCTGGCTGTCGCTCGTCGGCAACGACGATGAGCGCTACATCACCTCCGAACCCGGCCTCGGCCTCGACGGCGCGCGCTGGCTCGCCGAGCAGAACGTGATCGCGGTCGGCGCCGATACCTGGGGGCTGGAGGTCATTCCCTTCGAGGAAGGCACCGGCGTCTTCGAGGTCCATCAGGAGCTGATCGCGAAGAACGGCATCTACATCCTGGAGAACATGAACACCGAGGAACTCGTCGCCGACGGCGTGTCCGAATTCATGTTCGTTCTCGGCCATTCGAAGATGACGGGCGGCGTCCAGGCCATCATCAACCCGACGGCCATTCGCTAGATCGCGGCAGGGCGGCCCGACACGGCCGCCCTCCTCACTCCAAGCTGACCGATTGTCGGACAAAAACTTGCCTGCTGCACCCGGATTCGTGCTAGATCGAATCCGGATCGAGTGCGGAGCGGGACGCGTTGGAAATCGAGAAACTGAAAGTGCCGCCGGCCTACCAGGCCGTATCGACGGAACTGCAGAAGCACATTCTTTCGGGCGCGCTGAAGCCCGGCGAACCCCTGCCGAGCGAAATCGAGCTCGCCGCGAAGTTCGGCGTCAATCGCTCGACGGTGCGCGAGGGCATCCGCCAGCTCGAAAGCGAGGGGCTGGTTCGGCGCGAGGGGCGCAAGCGGCTTCTCGTCACGGTCCCGCATTCGGCCGATCTCGCCCCGCGCACGACACGCGCTCTCGTCATGCACGAGGTGACGTTCCACGAATTGTGGGAGGTCGCGATGGTGCTCGAGCCGCTCGCCGCGCAGCTTGCGGCGGACGCGGCGAGCGACGCGCAGATCGAAGCCCTCAAGGCCAATCTCGACGCCACCGCCGCCATCGTCGAGCGCGGCATCTCGCCCGGCAAGCTCGACCTCGAATTCCATTCGCTTGTGTCGGCCGCGGCCGCGAACAAGGTTCTGCTCCTGTCGCGCGAGCCGGTCGGCCTCCTGCTCTATCCTGCCTTCGAGACCTTCCAGATGCAGTTGCCGCAGGCGGCACGCCGGCTGGTGGATGCCCATCGCGAGGTGGTGGCGGGGATCGAAAGGCGCGACGGGGCGCATGCCGAATTGTGGATGCGCAAGCATGTCGCGGATTTGAAGCGCGGCTGGGAACTCGCTGGCCTCAGCATCGACCAGCGCATCGAGCCGGGCGTCACGCCGTAGGGGCTTGCCCGTTCGGCGCTTCGTCCTCGCGCCCGCGCGCCAGGGCCCGGCCGTCGCGAACGAGCGTTGCGATCATCTCGATGATCATCAGCCCGAAGGCCAGCGGCACCATCATCAAGAGCGGCCAGAGCGGATAGTAGTCCGAGCCGATCTGCATGGTGCGGGCGCTCGTAAAGCCTGCCCAGGCGAATTTGCCGACATACCAGGTCAGGAGCAGGAAGATCGCGAGTTCGATCGCGACGACGAAGAGCGCGAGAAGCTTGCGGGCCGCGAAGGGAAGGGCGTCGGCGAGGATTTCGAGCTTCGGGAACACGCCCTCGCGATGGGCCAGCGGCAGGGCCCAGAAGATAAGCAGCGGGAAGACCACGCGCTCGATGATGTTGTAGGCGCCCGGCACGAGGTCGGTCTGGAGCACGTAGCGGCCGAAGACGCTGATCACGGTGATCATCATCATCACGAACAGGCACAGGCCCGCCCCGATCGAGGCCATGCCCCATTCGAACTTTCCAAGACCGCGATAGAGGTTCATCGAAGGCTCCTAGCGGATATGGCTTGGCAGCCAGGTGACGAGACCCGGCACGAGGATCATCGCCCCGCCGACGACGATCGCCGCGACGACGGCGAACTGGGTCGCCGGCCGGAACACCTGCGCCACCGGATAGCGCGCAGCGGCCGATGCCGCATAGGCGGACAGGCCGACCGGCGGGGTCAAAAGGCCGAGCGCGATCATGAAGCTCGCCATCACGCCGAACCAGAGGAGATCGATGCCCGCCGCCTGCAGGATCGGCAGGACGATCGGAACGATCAAAAGGATGACCGCAGCCGATTCGAGGATCATCCCGGCGATAAAGAGGAGGAACAGGAGCAGCGCCGCGATGATGCCGGGGCTCGCCAGAAGCGGTTCGGCAAGAGCGAGCAATTCGCGCGGCACGCGGGAGATCGACAGGAAGCGGGCGAAGATCTGTGCGCCGATCACCAGCATCATCAGCATCGCGGTGATCTTGACCGAATCGGCGAGCGCATGGGCCAGGTCGCCGATGCCGATACGGCGCATGAATGTGAGGCCGACAAGCGCCGTGAAGGCGCCGATGGCGCCGGCCTCGCCGACCGTGATGACGCCGCCATAGATGCCGCCGAAGACGACCACCATCAGGAACACCAGAAAGGCGCTGGCCGCAAAGCTCGATCCGCCGACGTGATCGGCCCCCGCCGGCGCGATCCCTTCGGTGGCTCCCGGCGTCACCTCGCCGAACAGGCGGATGCAGACGACATAGACCAGCAGGCACAGGAGGCCCGGTCCGAGAAGGCCGATGAAGAGCTGGCCGATCGGCACGGTGGTGATCGAGCCGTAGATGATGACGATCAGGCTCGGCGGTATGACGGCCGATAGCGAACCGGCGACGGCCGCAAGCCCGATCGCGAAGCGACGCGTATAGCCGACGCGTTCAAGCTCCGGACCGGCGAGCGTCGCCAGCGCCGCCGCGCTGGCCGAACCCGATCCCGACACCGCGCCCAGCATGCCGCCCGTCACCAGCGTCGCCACCCCGAGTGGAAAGCGACGGTAGCCCGAAAGGCGATGGCCGACGCGGAAGAGATCGACGATCAGCCCGCCGCGCATCAAAAGCTGCGCCATCAGGAGATAGAGCGGGATGATCGACAGCGAATAGGACGAGGCGGTGAAGAAGATGTCCTGGCCCAGAATGCCCTGGAAGAGCTGCGGTCCGACCCACAGATACATGCCCAGAAGGCCGGCGCCGAACAGCACCGTGGCGACGTTCTGCCCGAGGAGGAGGAAGGCTGCGAACCAGAAGGCGACGAACCACAAGGCGAGGCTGTGCGACACTTGGCATCATCCGTTGGTCGAGGGAAGGAGACGGCGCCGGAGCGCCGCCTTCAAGAGGTCAAAGCTCGAGGAATTCGGCGACGCCCGCGGGCAGTTCGCCGCCTTCCTCGACCACCAGTTCGGCCCAGCGCTTGGCGGTGGCGCGGCCGGGGTGGCCGGCGGCCTCCGTCTGCTCCACCCAGGTCTGCCAGGTGTTGGTCGAGGCCATGGCGATGTGGTCCTGCATTTCCTGCGACATGTCGGCGATCGGCGTGAAGACCGAGCCTGCGCCCGCGGCCTCTTCCTGCACCTCGATGTCCTGAGCGTCGATGCCGGCGGCGTTCTGCATGGCGATGTCGCGCGCGACCCGGTCCCAGGTTTCCTGCTGCTCGGGCGTCAGCGTCTCCCAGGTCGCGTTGTTGATCGCCAGATAGCTGCCCCAATGGCCGACGGCGACGCCGGTGATCGTGTGGGTCAGCACGTCCTGGAGCGAATAGGAGCGCCAGTCGCCGATCGACAGGATCGTGCCTTCGACGGTGCCGCGCGACAGCGCTTCGTAGGATGCGGATGACGGCATCGTCACCGGCGTGACGCCCAGTTCGTTGAGGAAGATGGTGTGAAGCGCCGATCCGGCACGCATCGGCTTGCCGCTCAACCCGGATACCGAATCCGGATTTTCGCCGGAAAACGAGATCGCATAGGCCGCGGTCGTCGCCACCGGCCAGGCGCGGATTTCCTTCGGCTCGATCTCGTACTGGTAGAAGGTCTTGCCGTCCGCCAGTTCGGTGTCGTCGTCCATCAGCTTCAGGAAGGCCCGCGTCATCAGCTCGGAATTGGTGCCGATGGTGGGAAGCTGGGTCACGTCGGACAGCGGAAAGGTGCCCTCGTGATAGGGCGCGAGAAGCGGCGCCGCGACGGCGACCGTCCCGCCCTGCAGCGCGTCGAGCTCGCGGCCGACCGAGGTCAGTTCGCCGGCATAAAAGCGCGTGAAGGCGATCTCGCCATTGGTCTCGGCTTCGATGGCGTCGGCGAAGGGGTCCATGTGCTGGCCGACCCAGAAATGAACCTGCGGCAGCGAGGCCGAGATCA
This sequence comes from Pseudomonadota bacterium, assembly GCA_023389195.1. Taxonomy (GTDB): domain Bacteria; phylum Pseudomonadota; class Alphaproteobacteria; order Rhizobiales; family Rhizobiaceae; genus Aliihoeflea. Next base: position 110,239 of record JAEWET010000021.1, on the reverse strand, counting down.
TCAGATTGGTCTGCGCGAATGCGGCGCCGGACAACAGAGTGGCGGAGGCAAGCACCGCCCATTTCGCGAGTTTCGTCATGTTTCCTCCCTGAGTGACAGATTACGGGTCTTTTCCCGCCTTCACGTGATCAAGGCCCGATCGCGCGTCATTTCCGTCTCGGAAGTGCGCCTCTCCCGGCCTGCAAGCGTCGCCGCCTCCTCCCAGAGGCATTATCGGAATGTCCGACATTCCAACATTGACACCCGGCCTCGCGACTTGTCAACGCGCGGCAGCGACATCGTCCGCCGGCAGCATCTGGCGCAGCGACGTCTTCAGAATCTTGCCGTTCGGGTTGCGCGGCAGGGGCGCATCGAGGAACGTGATCGCGTCCGGCACCTTGTAGTCGGACAGGCGCTCGGCGCAGTAGGCGCGGATGCCTTGCGCGTCCACAGCCTCGGGCCGTGCGACGATGAAGGCGTGGACCTTTTCGCCGAGAACCGGATCGGGGCGGCCGACGACCGCGCTCTCGATCACCGCCGGATGGCGCGACAGGACGCTCTCGACCTCGATGCAATAGACCTTGAAGCCGGCCCGGTTGATCATGTCCTTCTTGCGGTCGAAGACGTGGACATAGCCTTCGGCATCCACCGAGCCGACATCGCCGGACACCCAGTAGCCATCGATGAAACCGGCCGCGTCGGCCTCCGGATTTTCCCAATAGCCGGGCACCACCATCGCGCCCGCGATCATCAGTTCGCCGCTTTCGCCCGGCGCCACTTCGCGGCCATGCTCGTCGACGATGAGGATGTCGCAACCGGCGACCGGCCTGCCTACCGATTTCGGATGCGCGGCGATGTCGCCGACCGGCAGGATCGTCGCCGGAGACGTGGTTTCGGTCGAGCCGTAGCAATTGACGAGATTGAGGGAAGGCGCCGTCTCGGTAAGACGGTCGATCGTCGCCTGCGGCATTGGTGCCCCGCCGAAGCCGGCAATGCGCCAGTGCGACAGGTCGAAGCCGGCGAAGTCAGGGTCGAGCAGGCACAGATTGTACATGGCCGGGACCATGATGGTGAAGGTCGCCTTCTCGCGCGCCGCCACTTCGAGAAAATGCCGCGCCTTGAAGGCCGGCAGCATCACCGTCGTTCCGCCGGCACGGATCATGGTCAGAAGAACGGCGACGAGACCGGTGACGTGCGAGGCCGGAACGGCCAGCAGCCCGACATCGGCCGGGGTCAGCGCCAGCGCGGAGGCGTAGTTGATCGTCGAGTGGATGGTCGAGAAGTGGGTCAGCTTCGCGCCCTTCGGCCGCCCGGTCGTCCCCGACGTGTAGAGAAGGCAGAAGACGTCATCCTCGGCCACCTGCGGGAACGAAGCGGCGGCGGCCGGCCGCGCCAGATACTCGTAGGGCACGTCCGGTCCCTGCCCGACAACGAAGCGCGCCCGCAGATCCGGCACCGCATCCTCGGTCGGAAGGTTGGCGGCGTGCTCGGCGTCATAGACCAGTGCCGCAGCGCGGCACTGGTTCAGAACGAACTCGATTTCCGGCCGCCGCTGCCGCGTGTTCATCGGCACCACGATCAGGCCCGCCCGCGCCGCAGCCAGCACGCATTCGAGGAAGGCGAAGCCGTTGTCGAGAAGAAGCGCGACCCGGTCGCCCTTGCCCAGTCCCTGCGCGACCAGATTGGCCGCCACGGCCTCGACGCGCGCATCGAGCGCCGCATAGCTTAGGCGCTCCCCATTCATCACGATCGCGTCGCGCTCCGGCGAGGCAGCGACCGCGGCTCGGAACATCGCGTCGATATGCGCCGGCCGGTCGACGAAGGCGCGCACCATCCGGCTGCCGTAATGCACCTCGTGGCGGGTCTGCGGATAGGCCATCTCTTCCTCCGTTCCGGCGCGTCCGTGCCGAAGCTAGGCTAAGTCGGAATGTCCGACAACGGGTTCATTTAGAGACCTTCGCGCCGCGCCCGAGCAGGAACCCGGCATCCACCGGCATCAGTTGGCCCGTCATCTTGCGGGCGTCGCAGACGAGGAAGGCGACGGCGCCCGCGACGTCGTCTGCCGTGCAGATGTCGTCCAACGCCGATTGCGCGGCGAAGTTTTCCTTCACCTTCGCGAAGGCTTCGCTTCCCAGCCCCGCCTCGAGCCACCGCGTGTCGAGAAGGCCCGGCAGGACGTTATTCACCCGCACCTTCGGCGCCAGAAGCCGCGCCATGGTCAGCGTCAGCGTGTTGAGCGCGCCCTTCGAGGCGATGTAGGCGATCGAACTGCCATTGCCGTTGACGCCGGCGATGGACGAGACGTTGACGACCGCGCCCGCGCCGCTCGCGCGCAACGGATCTGCCGCCGCGCGCATCATCTGGTAGGGGCCGATCAGGTTGACGGCATAGACGCGCTGGAAATCCTCCGCATTTTGCGCCTCGAGCTCGTCGAGCGCGGCGAACTGCGTCGCGCCGGCGCTGTTGACGAGAGCGTCGAGCCGCCCGAACCGCGACAGCGTATCCGCGACCAGCCGCCGACAGTCGGCGTCGTCGGCGACCGAACCCTGCAGCGCGATCGCTTCCGCGCCCGCATCGCGCAGGGCTTCGACCGTCGTTTCGGCCTCGCTGGCGCTGCGACTGTAATTGATCGCCACGTCGAAGCCGCGTGCCGCCAGCGCGCGGGCGGATGCCGCGCCGACGCCGGTTCCGCCGCCGGTGATCAGGGCGACCTTGCGTCGTCCGTCCGTCATGTCCACGCTCCTCCTATTGGCGTTCCAGCAGTTCCGTCGCTCCCGTCAAAACAGAATGTTATAGGCCAGATAGCGCATAAGTATTGGCGCCGGCGGGCTTTGGCGACCACCATCGAAGCCGGAAAAATCGGAGCTACAATCGTATGAGGCCACTCGACGGTCTTCTCGTCGTCGCGCTCGAACAGGCGGTCGCAGCCCCTTATGCCTCCGAACGGCTGGCGGAGGCAGGCGCGCGCGTCATCAAGCTGGAGCGCGCCGAAGGCGATTTCGCGCGCAAGTACGACCGCTTCGCCGAAGGCTCGTCATCCTATTTCGTCTGGTTGAACGGCGGCAAGGAAAGCTGCGTCGTCGACCTGCGCGCCGAAGACGATCTCGCCATGGTGCGCGAGATGCTCGCGGGTGCCGACATCTTCATCCAGAATCTCGCGCCCGGCGCGGCGGCCCGGCTGGGGCTCGGCCACGATTTGCTGCGCGCCGCCAATCCGCGCCTCGTCACCTGCTCGATCTCCGGCTACGGCGCAGAGGGACTGATGGCGACCCGCAAGGCCTATGATCTTCTCGTCCAGGCCGAAAGCGGCCTGTCATCGATCACCGGAACCGAACATGGTCCGGCCCGGGTCGGCGTTTCGGTCTGCGACATCGCCACCGGGATGCATGCCTACGAGGCCATTCTCGAGGCGCTGATCCTGCGCGGGCGGACGGGCGAGGGGACCCATATCGAGGTGTCGCTCTTCCATTCGCTGATGGACTGGATGAACGTGCCCTGGATCGCGCATCGCTACGGCAATTCGGCCCCGAAGCGGCTCGGCCTCGCACATCCGTCCATCGCGCCCTACGGCATCTTCGACGCGGCCGATGGCGAATCCTTCCTGATCTCGATCCAGAACGATGTCGAATGGCAAAAGCTCTGCATTGCCGTCCTCGCCCGACCGGATCTGGCAGCCGACCCCTGCTTCGCCACCAACAACGACCGCGTGGCGCGCAGGGCTGACACCGACGCCGCCGTTCAGGACGCGCTCGGGCGGCTGGCCGGCCACGAGGTCGTCGAGCGCCTGCAGGCGGCGTCGATCGCCTATGGCAAGGTGTCGGAAGTGGCCGATATCGAGGATCATCCGCAGGCGCGTTTCGTCGACTTGGCCGTTCCGGGCGGCGCGATCCGCATGTTCTCGCGCGCGGCGAGTTTCGATGGCGAGGTGCGTGCGCCAGGCCCCGTGCCGCCGCTCGGCAGCCATACGGAGAAGCTTCGCGACGAGTTCAGCCCGAAGCGCGGCCGCAAGGCGTCATGAGCCGGCGGGCGTCTTGACCGCGCCGAGGAGCCTAGCGTCCCAGACGCCCTCGCCGACGAGCCGCGACAGCATCTCCATGGTCAGGTTCTCGATCGCCTTGGTGGCGCTGCTCATCGGCCGATCGGCGGGCGTCGCGACCAGAAGCTGGCGGCGCAGATCGGGTTCGCCGATGCGCCACGACACCAGCCGTCCGGCCTCCGTCTCGGCCTTGATCGCCATCGCCGGAAGGATCGAATAGCCCAGCCCCTGCTCGACCAGCGTCTTGATCGGCGCATAGGAATCGATCTCCGTTCGGGCGTTGAGCGGCGTCTCGCAATGGCTGAGCGCCATTTCGTCGAGCAGGTCGCGCAGGCCGTGGCCGGGGCTCGGCACGATCAAAGGCAGGGCGATGGCATCGGCATAACGCACGGCGTCCGCGCCCGGCCGCCGATCGCCGACGGCCATGCCCGGGGCCGCGAACAGGCGCAGTTCTTCCGAAAGCACTGGCGTCAATGCAAGTCCGCGCGTCTCGCGGGCGCGGTAAAGGACGGCGATGTCGACCTTGCCCTCGCGCAACCAGTCGAAGATGAAGCCGCTCATCGCCTCGGCGATCCTCAGCCTGATCTTCGGGTAGCGCCGCGAAGCCTCGTCGATCAGCCGCGCGGAGAGCACCTGGCTCACCGTTCCCGGCAGGCCGAAGCGGACCTCGCCGGAGAGTTCCACCTCCGTGCCGCCGACGATGTCGAAGAGCTGCTCGAAGGATTCGACCACCAGTCGGCCATGTTCGAGAAGCCGCTTGCCGGCCTCGGTCAACTGCACGCCGCGCGAGGACCGGAAGAGGAGCGTGACCTTCAGGTCCTCCTCGATGTTGCGCATGTGCTGGCTCAGCGCCGGCTGCGCGACGTTCAGCCGCTCGGCCGCCTTCGACAGCGAACCTTCCTCGGCGATGGCGATGAAATAGCGCAGGTGCCGCATGTCCATGCCGGCACGATATAATGAAAACCTATCGTCGCTAAAAGGAAATTATCTTTGCCTTAGAGCCCGATGGGGCCCAATTTGCAGGCTCCGAGCCCCACTTCAGTGAGACCGATGGATTCCGTTCAGCCCATTTCCGACGACGACCTCGAGCCCATTCGCGAGACGACGCGCGCGCTGTGCCGGCGTTTTCCCGACGCCTATTGGCGCAAGGTCGACCGCGCCCGCGAGTACCCGACCGAGTTCGTCACCGCGATGGCCGAAGCCGGGCTGCTCGCCGCGCTGATCCCGGCGGAGTATGGCGGCAGCGGCCTGCCCTTGCGTGCCGCGGCAGCGATCCTCGCCGAAGTCCATGCCTCCGGCGCCAACGGGGCCGCGTGCCACGCCCAGATGTACACGATGGGCACGCTGCTGCGGCATGGCAGCGAGGCGCAGAAGCAGAAATACCTGCCCAGGATCGCGAGCGGCGAATTGCGCCTGCAGGCGTTCGGCGTCACCGAACCTGGCGCGGGCACCGATACGCTGTCGATCGCGACGACGGCCGAGAAGCGCGGCGATACCTATGTCGTCAACGGCCAGAAGGTCTGGACCAGCCGCGCCGAGCATTCCGACCTCATGATCCTCCTCGCCCGCACGGCGCCCAAGGGCTCCCTGCCCTCGCGCACGGACGGGCTGTCGGTCTTCATCGTCGACATGAAGGCGGCGCCGAAGGACCAGATGCGGATCACGCCGATCGCGACGATGATCAACCACGCGACGACGGAAATCTTCTTCGACAATCTCGAAATTCCCGCCGACGCGCTCATCGGCGAGGAGCACAAGGGTTTTCGCTACATTCTCGACGGCATGAATGCCGAGCGCATCCTGATTGCCGCCGAATGTATCGGCGATTGCCGCTGGTTCATCGAGCGGGCGACGAACTATGCCAAGGAGCGCAAGGTGTTCGGCCGTCCGATCGGCCAGAACCAGGGCATCCAGTTTCCGATCGCGCGCAATCACGTCGAGCTTCACGCTGCGCGCCTGGCCGTGCGCCATGCCGCCGAAATGTTCGACCGCGGCGAGCCGTGCGGGCCGGAGGCGAACATGGCCAAGATGCTGGCTTCAGAAGCCTCGTGGCGCGCCGCTGACACCTGCCTCCAGACGCATGGCGGCTTCGGCTTCGCCGAGGAATATGATGTGGAGCGCAAGTTCCGCGAGACGCGCCTCTACCAGATCGCGCCGATCTCGACCAATCTGATCCTCTCCAACGTGGCCGAAAAGGTGCTCGGCCTGCCCCGCTCGTTCTGAAGGCGATCATGACGGATAGCAGCGACTGGGTCGGCCGGACCCGCAGCGTCACCGACGACATCGTGCGCTCGCCCGCGACGCGCGCCCGCGCCATGCTCGGCGACTGGTCCACCGCGTTCGCCGGAGGTGATGCGAGCCTGCCGCCGCTTTGGCACTGGTTCTATTTTCTCGAAGCGACCCCGCGTGATGAGACCGGCCTCGACGGTCACGCGGCGAAAGGCGGGTTCCTGCCGCCGATCGCGCTGCCGCGGCGCATGTATGCCGGCGGGCGCTTCACCTTTCCCGGCGATCTCGCCTTCGAGGCCGAGGCCGAGAAGCGCTCGACCATCCTGTCGGTTACGGAAAAGCAGGGCCGCTCGGGCCCGCTCGCCTTCGTCACGGTCCGGCACGAAATCGTGCAGGGCGGCAATGTCGTCGCCACCGAGGAGCATGACATCGTCTATCGCGAGGCGGAGGACCCGGCGGCGCCCCAACCGCCCACCCCGCGCGCCGACAAGCCGGTTCTGTCCGAAGAAACCGTGACGCCCGACGAGGTGACGCTCTTCCGCTTTTCCGCGCTCACCTATAACGGCCACCGCATCCACTACGACCAGCCCTATGTGACGGGGGTCGAGCATTATCCCGGCCTGATCGTCCATGGCCCGCTTGTCGCCATGCTGCTCTTCGAGCGCGCCCGCAGGATCGCGGCCGAGCGGCCGTCCGCCTTCTCGTTCCGGGCCATGTCGCCAGTCTTCTGCGGCACTGAAATCCGTCTCGTCGAAGTGGCAGGCGAGTCCGGTCTTGCGCTGGAAGCCCGCGATAGGGACGATCGCCTCATCATGATCTCGACCACGGAATTCTGACCCATGACGCTGACCCGCGAACTCGTCCGGTTGATCCGCAGCAAGCCCGTCACCGACGCCGACCTCGAACGCGCCGCCGGCTTCGTCGTGGACACGCTCGCCTGCGCCCTCGCCGCGCGCGACACGGCGCCTGCCAAGGCGATCGCGACGCTGTCCTCGTGGTCGACGCCCGATGCCGGCCGGCGCGCCTTCTATTTCGGCGGCCTGGCGCACATTCTCGAACTCGACGACCTCCACCGCACCTCCGTCACCCATCCGGGCACCGTCGTCGTGCCCGCCGCCGCCGCACTGGCGGAGACGCTGCAGGCGAGCGGCCGGGATTTCCTGATTTCGGTGCTGCACGGCTACGAGGCCTGCTGCCGCGTCGGCAATGCGGTCGGCAAGGCGCATTACCGCGTCTGGCACAACACCGCGACCTGCGGCACGTTCGGCGCGGCGATGGCGGCTGCCCATCTTCTCGACCTCGATGAGGATCAGGCCGTCTGGGCGCTCGGCAATGCCGGCACGCAATCGGGCGGCGTCTGGGAATTCCTGTCGGCCGGCGCGATGAGCAAGCACCTGCACACCGCGCGCGCGGCCGAATCCGGCGTCATCGCCGCGCTTCTGGCGCGCGAAGGCTTCACCGGCGCCGACACGATCCTGGAAGGCGAGAAGGGCTTCTTCGCGGCGCTTTGCCCGGACCCGGTCCCCGATGCCGTCCTGGCCGATGCGGACGGCCCGTGGGAACTCGTCCAGACCTCGATCAAGCCGTGGCCCTGCTGCCGCCATACGCATCCGGCCATCGACGCCGCGCTGGCGCTCAATTCGCGTCTCGACGGCGCGATGCCCGACGAGATCCGCGTCGAAACCTATCGCGCTGCGCTCGACGTGTGCGACCGGCCGGACCCGACCGAGCCCTATGGCGCGAAATTCTCGCTCCAGCACTGCGTCGCCGAGGCGATCCGGGCCGGCGCCGTCACGACATCGTCCTTCGACGGCGATCACCGCGCCGCTGCGCGCGAGTTGCGCGCGATCACGTCGCTCGACGTCGACCCGGCGATCGAAGCCGCCTATCCGGGGGCCTGGGGGGCAAGCGTCAAGGCGCGCGTCGGGGACATCTGGCTCGAGGAGCGCCGCGAGGCCTGCAAGGGCGATCCGGAAAATCCGCTCGACCGCGAAGAACTGACGGTAAAGGCCGTGGAGCTTCTGAGCCTCGCCGATTTCGATGCCGGCGCCGCACACGGCCTGATCGACGAGATCTACGGCCTTGCCGACCGCAACGCGCCTGTCTCGACTTTCAAGGAGGTCTTCGCACGCACCTGAACACCGGCGGGCTTTTTGCGTCATTCTGCCGCAATTTGGAACGACCATTCCGAAAGCCCGCCAAGTTTGGTCGCGGGCTGCGTTCCGCTGGGCGGCGACATGCGTAGGATTGGGGCTGTCAACGGAGGCAGTCGACATGTTCACGCGAAGACATGTTCTCTTCACGGCGGCTCTGGCCGCATCGGTGCAATTTGGCGGATTGGGTTTCGCCTATGCGCAACAGACCATCATCAACGTCTCCTACGATCCGACGCGCGAACTCTATCGTGAGTTCAACGCGGCCTTTGCCGAGCACTGGCAGGGGGAAAAAGGGGAAACGGTCAACATCCAGGCCACGCATGGCGGGTCCGGCAGCCAGGCACGCACCGTCATCGACGGGCTCGAGGCGGACGTCGTCACGCTGGCGCTCGAAGCCGATATCGACGCCATCGTGTCGAATACCGGCAAGATCCGCGAAGACTGGCGCGGCACGCTCGACAACAACAACGCGCCCTACACCTCGACCATTGTTTTCCTGGTGCGCAAGGGCAATCCGAAGAACCTGACCGATTGGGGCGATTTGATCGGGGAGGGTGTCGAGGTCATCACGCCCAACCCGAAATCCTCGGGCGGCGCGCGCTGGAACTTCCTTGCCGCCTGGGCATGGGCACTGAAGGAACATGGCGGCGACGAAGCGAAGGCGACCGAATACGTCACCGAACTCTTCAAGCACGTGCCTGTCCTCGACGGCGCCGCGCGGGGCTCCACCACGACCTTCGTCCAGCGCGGCATCGGCGACGTGCTGCTCGCCTGGGAGAACGAGGCTTTCCTCGCTATCGAGGAGCTCGGGCCCGACCAGTTCGACATCGTCGTCCCGTCGCTCTCGATCCTCGCCGAGCCGCCGGTGGCGGTGGTCGACGCCAATGTCGACGCCAAGGGCACGCGCGAGGTCGCGACCGCCTATCTCGAATATCTCTATTCGGATGTCGGCCAGAACGTCGCGGCGCGCAACTTCTACCGCCCGGCCAAACCGGACGTGGTGGAACCGGCCGAACTGGAGCGCTTTCCCGATCTCGAGCTCGTCACCATCGACGATCTCGGCGGATGGCGGGAGGCGCAGCCGCGCTTCTTCGGCGACGGCGGCGTCTTCGACCAGATCTACCTGCCGGGTCGCTGATCGATGAGTGCGGTGCTTTCAGCGCCGGCGCGCTGGCGCTGGAAGGAGCCGAGCGTGATCCCGGGATTCGGGATCACATTCGGTTTCACCATCTTCTATCTCTCACTCCTGATCCTGATCCCGCTGGCGGGGCTGGGCTGGAAATCGGCGTCGCTCGGCTGGACCGAGTTCTGGCGGCTGGCGACCGACCCGCGCGTCGTCGCCGCGTTGCGAACCTCGTTCTGGACGTCGGCCTTCGCGGCAAGCGTCAATGTCGTCTTCGGCGTCATCGTCGCCTGGGTGCTGGTGCGATACCGTTTCCCCGGCCGGCGGCTGATCGATGCGGCGGTCGACCTGCCCTTCGCGCTGCCGACGGCGGTGGCGGGCATCGCGCTCACCGCCATCTACGCGCCGAATGGCTGGGTCGGGCAGTGGCTTCAGCCCTATGACATCCGCATCGCCTATACGCCGACCGGCATCGTGATCGCGCTGATCTTCATCGGCCTGCCCTTCGTCGTGCGCACCGTCCAGCCGGTGATGGAGGAGATCAGCCGCGAGGTCGAGGAAGCCGCCGCGACGCTCGGCGCCAACCGCTTCCAGACCGTGTGGCGGGTCATTCTTCCCGGCCTCCTGCCGGCGATCCTCACCGGCTTCGCCCTCGCCTTCGGCCGCGCCGTCGGCGAATACGGCTCGGTGCTGTTCATCGCGGGCAACATCCCGTTCGTCTCGGAGATCGCACCGCTTCTGATCGTCATCCGGCTGGAGGAATTCAACTATCCGGCCGCGACCGCCATCGGCGCGATCATGCTGGTGCTCGCCTTCGTGGTGCTCCTCACCATCAATCTCATTCAGGCCTGGAGCCGCAGGAGGTTCGGTTATGGCGGATAGTCTGGCCTTGCAGGGTTCGTTCGCAGCCACCCCCGAGACGCCCTTTCGCGATCCGACCGGCGAGAGCCCGGCGGCGAAATGGGTGCTGATCTCGATCGCCGTCGCCTTTCTGGCGCTGGTTCTCTTCATGCCGCTCGTCGCCGTCTTCGCCGAGGCGCTGCGGCGCGGCTGGCAGGTGGCGCTCGCCTCCATCGTCGAGCCGGATGCGCTCGCCGCGATCAGGCTGACGCTGCTCGTCGCGGCCATCGCCGTGCCGGCCAACCTGGTCTTCGGCGTCGCGGCGGCATGGGCGATCGCCAAGTTCGAGTTCAAGGGCAAGGCGTTCCTGATCACGCTGATCGACCTGCCCTTCTCGGTCTCGCCGGTGATCGCCGGCCTCGTCTACGTGCTGCTCTTCAATGCGCAGAGCTATTTCGGCCCGCTCCTCAACTCCTACGGGCTGCAGATCCTCTTTGCCGTTCCGGGCGTGGTGCTGGCGACGATCTTCGTCACCTTCCCGTTCATCGCTCGCGAGCTGATCCCGCTGATGCAGGATCAGGGTACCGGCGACGAGGAGGCGGCGATCTCGCTCGGCGCGTCGGGCTGGCAGGCGTTCCGGCTGGTCACGCTGCCCAACATCAAATGGGGCCTGCTCTACGGCGTTCTCCTCTGCAACGCCCGCGCCATGGGCGAGTTCGGCGCCGTGTCCGTCGTCTCCGGCCGGCTGCGCGGCGAGACCGTCACCATGCCGCTGCAGGTCGAGATCCTCTACAACGAGTACAATTTCGTCGCCGCCTTCGCGGTCGCCTCGCTCCTTGCCGTCCTCGCCCTCGTCACGCTCGTCCTCAAGGCCGTTCTCGAACGCGTCTACGGCCGCGGCGATGGCCTGCGCGGACATTAATCGGGAATCCCTCAATGGAACTTCGCGTCAATTCCATCGACAAGACCTTCTCAGGCTTCCATGCGCTCGACAACGTCTCGCTAGACATCCGCTCCGGCGAACTGATCGCGCTTCTGGGACCTTCGGGCTCCGGCAAGACGACGCTCCTGCGCCTCATCGCCGGCCTCGATTTCCCGACCGGCGGGGCGATCCATTTCGGCGACGAGGACGCGTCGCGCAAGAGCGTGCAGGAGCGCAATGTCGGCTTCGTCTTCCAGCACTACGCGCTCTTCCGGCACATGAACGTCCTCGACAATATCGGTTTCGGGCTGAAGGTGCGTCCCGCGGCGACCCGTCCGCCGAAGTCGGAAATCCGCCACCGGGCGCTCGAACTGCTCGATCTCGTCCAGCTTTCGGGCCTCGAAAAGCGCTTCCCGAGCCAGCTTTCCGGTGGCCAGCGCCAGCGCGTCGCGCTTGCCCGCGCGCTCGCCATCGAGCCGAAGGTGCTTCTTCTTGATGAGCCCTTCGGCGCACTCGACGCCCAGGTGCGCCGCGACCTGCGCCGCTGGCTGCGCGAAATCCACGACCGCACCGGTCACACCACCGTCTTCGTCACGCACGATCAGGAAGAAGCGCTGGAGCTTGCCGACCGCGTCGTGGTGATGAGCCGCGGCCGGATCGAGCAGGTCGGCTCGGCCGACGACATCTACGACACGCCGAACTCCCCCTTCGTCTACGGCTTCATCGGCGAATCGAGCCGGCTGCCGGTGCGTGTCGAGGACGGGCAGGTGTGGCTGGAGGACCGGACCATCGGTCTCGAGGCGCACAATGCGCCCGCCGGCCCCGCCGAGCTCTATTTCCGCCCGCACGACATCGACGTTCTGGAAGGCTGCGGCGGCTGCATCGCCGGCACCGTCACCGCCACGCGCCGGGTCGAGGCGCGCCGGCGCATCGAGCTTGCCGTGGGCGGCCCCGGTCATCGCGTCGAGATCGAACTGCCGGCCGACAGCCCGGTCGCGGAGGGCACGCGCATCGCGTTCAGGCCGCGCGCGTGGAAGCTCTTCCCCGCCCATTGAGGCCGGCAATTGCGCGCTGGCGGCGAAACGGGTTCGAATTTGCTCGCATCCGCGGAAAAATGAGAGCCCGTTTCCTGTCGCGGCGCGGCCCGATCCCGCATCTTTGCAGGCATGACGCACGCACCTGCCGCCATTGCCGCCCTCGCCGACGAACTCAGCTCCCTCGATCTGGAAGCGAGGCTTCAACGCGTGGCGCGCTTTGCCGGCCGCAAGGTGTTCACGACCTCGCTCGGCATCGAGGACCAAATCATCACGGCGGCCATCGCGCGCTCCGGTACGGCGGGCTCGATCGAGATCGTCACGCTCGACACCGGACGCCTCTTCGACGAAACGCGTACGCTGATCGACGAGACCGAGCGCCGTTTCGCCCTTGCCATCGAGCGCTATCGCCCGGCGCCCATCGACATCGAAGCCTACACCGCGCGCTACGGCCTTAACGGCTTCTACGACAGCGTCGAGGCACGGCACGCCTGCTGCGACATCCGCAAGCTGCGCCCGCTTTCGCTGGCGCTCGACCGGGCGGAAATCTGGATCACCGGCGTGCGGCGCGGGCAGTCCGGCGCGCGCGCGGAAACGCCGCTCGCCGAATGGGACGCGCAGCGCGGCCTTCTCAAGGTCAACCCGCTCGCCGACGTCACGCTTGACGCGATCAATGCCTATGCGGCGCGCCACGACGTGCCGCTCAACCCGCTCCACGCGCGCGGCTATCCCTCGATCGGCTGCGAGCCCTGCACCCGTGCGATCAAGCCGGGCGAGCCGGAGCGCGCCGGCCGATGGTGGTGGGAACAGGACCAGACCCGCGAATGCGGGCTCCACGTCAAGGACGCCGCCTCGCCGATCACCCCGATCTCCTCCCCGAAAGTGCAAGTGCCCGCAACATGACCGCAGCAGCAGCCCGCCTTCAGACCACCGACGACAACAGCCACTCCAGCCGCCTTTCGCCGCATCTCCAGGCCCTTGAGAACGAAGCGATCCACATCTTCCGCGAGGTCGCGGCGGAGTTCGAACGGCCGGTGATGCTCTATTCGGTCGGCAAGGATTCGTCCGTCCTGCTGCATGTCGCGCGCAAGGCCTTCTGGCCCGAACCGATCCCCTTTCCGCTGCTCCATGTCGATACCGGCTGGAAGTTCTCGCAGATGATCGCCTTTCGCGACCAGACCGCGCGCGACCTCGGCCTCGATCTCAACGTCCATACCAATCCGCGCGGCGCGGCCGAGGGGTTGAGTCCGTTCAAGCACGGCTCTTCCTACTTCACCGACGTCATGAAGACCGAGGCGCTGCGCCAGGCGCTCGATGCCGGCCGTTACGACGCAGCCTTCGGCGGCGCGCGCCGCGACGAGGACGCCTCGCGCTCCAAGGAGCGTATCTTCTCCTTCCGCTCGCCCGACCATCGCTGGGACGCGCGCAACCAGCGGCCGGAGCTGTGGAACCTCTACAATGGCCGCATCGCGCGCGGTGAGAGCGTGCGCGTCTTCCCGCTCTCCAACTGGACCGAGCTCGACGTCTGGCAGTACATCAAGGCCGAGGAAATCCCGATCGTCGATCTCTATTTTGCCAAACGCCGGCCCTTCGTGCTGCGCGACGGCATGATCATTCTCGCCGAGGACGAACGTCTGGAGCTCTGGCCAGGCGAGGTGCGCCAGGAAGGCTCGATCCGCTTCCGCACCCTCGGCTGCTTCGCGCTTTCCGGCGGCATCTTCTCCGAAGCCGAGACCATCGACGACATCATCGACGAGATCACCACCGCAACCGTTTCCGAGCGCCAGGGCCGCGCCATCGACCGCGACGAGGCGGGATCGATGGAAAAGAAGAAGCTCGAAGGATATTTCTGACCATGAGCCTCGACGCTGAAATCCTGCCGCTCGAACCCGAATTCGAGCGTGACGGCGAGCCCGTCGCAGCCGACCATGAAGACGGCCGCCGTCTTCGCTTTCTCGTCTGCGGCAGCGTCGACGACGGCAAGTCGACGTTGATCGGCCGCCTCCTGTGGGACACGAAATCCGTCGCCGAAGATCACCGCGCGGCGTTGATCGCCAAGGGCTCCAAGCAAAACGATCTGTCACTGCCCGATTTCGGCCTGCTCCTCGACGGGCTCAAGGCCGAGCAGGAACAGGGCATCACGATCGACGTCGCCTACCGCTATTTCCAGACGCCGAGGCGCGCCTTCATCGTGGCCGACACGCCCGGCCATGAGCAATACACGCGCAACATGGCGACCGGTGCCTCGACGGCCGATCTCGCCGTGCTTCTGGTCGACGCGCGCGCAGGCCTTCTCGAACAGACGCGCCGCCATGCCGCCATCGTCCATCTGATGGGCATCCGGCAGGTCGTGCTCGCGGTCAACAAGATCGACCTCGTCGGCTACGACCGCGCTGTCTTCGACGATATCGAACTCGAATTTCGCGCCTATGCCGCCCGGCTCGGCGAGATGGCGATCACCGCAATCCCCCTTTCTGCGCTCAAGGGCGAGAACATCGTCGCGTCGGCCCGCGAAAATCTCGGCTGGTATTCAGGCCCGACATTGATCGAAGCGCTGGAGACAGCCCCGACGGCGCAGCTTTCCAGCCTGTCCTTCCGCATGCCGATCCAGCGCGTCTCGCGCCCCGGCGAAAGCTTCCGCGGCTATCAGGGCACGGTCGCGGCCGGCGCCATTGCGGTCGGCGACCGCGTGACCGTCGCGCCGTCCGGCCAGACGGTCTCGGTCGCCCGCATCGTCACCTTCGATGGCGACGTGGAGCGCGCCGAAGCCGGCGCCGCAATCACCGTCGTCTTCGACCGCAAGGTCGATGCCGCGCGCGGCGACGTGCTGACGGCTGCGGATGCCACGCCGCTCACCGGCCGCGATTTCACGGCGACATTGGTCACGCTGCAAACGGACGGCCTGAAGGATGGCGCGCGCCTCTGGCTCAAGGCTGCCGGCCGGATGAAGCGCGTCCGCGTGTCCATCGACGAGGCTTACGATCTCGGCGCCGGGCGCTGGACGAAATCGACCACGCTGCCCGTCAATGCCATTGGCCGGGTCCGCCTGCACTTTGCGGAAGATGCGATCTTCGACCGCTTTTCCGATTGCCGCGACACCGGCGCCTTCATCCTGATCAGCCCGAAGACCAACAACACGGTCGCCGGCGGCATGATCGCCGATCTCGCCGAGACCGTAAGCGACGGCAAGGAACACGTCACCCTGTCGCTGCCGCACGATCTCGCGGAGTTCATCCTCGGCTTGCCGGCCGTCAAGGCGCGGCGCTCGGAAATCGAGATCATTCCGGATCGCTGAGGCGGTTCGGACATATCGACTGTCGCCCTAGGCTTCTTCCACGCCTTGCACGAAGCGATGCGTTATGTTCATCTGAAACCATCGCTATTGCGGTGTGAGGTTTCAGATGCGCAGATTTCTTGCGACCATTGCCATTTTCCTGTGTGTCGCCCTGCCGGCGCGCGCGCAGGAACCGGTCACGGTCTTTGGCGCCGCCAGCCTCAAGACCGCACTCGACGCGATCAGTGAGTCCTGGTCGCAGGAAGAGGGCAGGCAAGCCACGGTTTCCTATGCCGGCAGTTCCGCGCTCGCCAGGCAGATCGAGGAAGGCGCGCCGGCCGATCTGTTCATCTCCGCAGATCTCGACTGGATGGCCTATCTCGCTGAGCGCAACCTAGTCGACTCGGCGAGCGAGCGGCGGCTTCTCGGCAACCGCATCGTTCTCGTCGCACCGGCAGACTCCTCGGTCGACCTTTCCATCGCGCCGGGCTTCGATCTTGCCGGCGCGCTCGGCGACGGACGGCTTGCCATGGCCAATATCGACGCCGTTCCCGCCGGCCGCTACGGCAAGGCCGCGCTCGAAACGCTTGGCGTCTGGGACGGTGTGGCCGACAAGGTCGCGCAGGCCGAGAACGTTCGCGCCCCGCTCCAGTTCGTCGCGCTCGGCGAAGCGCCGCTCGGCATCGTCTACCAGACCGACGCGACGGTTGAGCCCGGCGTGCGTGTCGTCGGCACATTTCCCGAAGACAGCCACGAGCCGATCATCTATCCCGCCGCGCTGACGGCCGCGAGCGCCAATCCCGACGCCGCCGCCTTCCTCGACTATCTGCAAGGGGACGCAGCCCGCGCGATCTTCGAGGAACAGGGCTTTACCGTCCTTGCCGGCGACTGACCGGGAATGGAATGGCTGCAGCTTTCACCTGACGAATGGACCGCTGTCCGGCTGTCGATCTGGGTCGCAAGCTGGGCGACGGTCGCCAGCCTGCCCTTCGGCATCCTCGTCGCCTATGCGCTCGCCCGATGGTCCTTCCCCGGCAAGGCGCTGCTCAACGGTCTCGTCCACCTGCCGCTGATTCTGCCGCCGGTCGTCACCGGCTATCTCCTGCTGCTCGCATTCGGTCGTCGCGGGCCGCTCGGCCAGTTTTTCGAAACGGCGTTCGGTCTCGTCTTCTCGTTTCGCTGGACCGGCGCCGCGCTGGCCGGCGCCATCATGGCGTTCCCGCTGATGGTGCGGGCGATCCGGCTCTCCATCGAGGCGGTCGACCCGAAGCTCGAACAGGCGGCCGGCACGCTCGGGGCCCATCCGGCCTTCGTCTTCGCCACCATCACCCTGCCGCTCGCGCTGCCCGGCATCATCGCCGGCACCATCCTCGCCTTCGCCAAGGCGATGGGCGAGTTCGGCGCGACCATCACCTTCGTCTCCAACATTCCCGGCCAGACGCAGACCTTGCCGTCCGCCATCTACACATTCACGCAGGTGCCCGGCGGCGGCACCGGCGCGATGCGCCTGACGCTCATCGCCATCGCCGTCGCCATGTCGGCGCTCGTGGCCAGCGAAATTCTGGCCCGCCGCGTTTCGCGCCGGATGGAGGGCGCATGAGCCTCGACGTCGCGCTACGCCACGCCATGGGCGATTTAGCGCTCGACATCGCGTTCCGCTCGGCCGGCGGCCTGACCGCCCTATTCGGCCCGTCCGGATCGGGCAAGACGTCAATCGTCAACATGATCGGCGGGTTGGTGCGTCCCGATTCAGGCCGGATATCGACGGATGACCGCGTGCTGGTCGACACCGAAACGGGCGCGTTCCTGCCCCCGCACAAGCGCCGCATCGGCTACGTCTTCCAGGATGCCCGCCTCTTCCCGCATCTCACCGTGCGCCAGAACCTCGTCTATGGCCGGCGCTTCGTGCCGCAGGTCGAGCGCTATGGAGATTTTTCCGAGGCGGTCGATCTTCTCGGCATCGGGCACCTGCTCGACCGCAAGCCGGCAAGGCTTTCAGGTGGCGAGAAGCAGCGGGTTGCCATCGGACGCGCGCTCATTGCCAGTCCGCGCCTGATCCTGATGGACGAGCCGCTCGCCTCGCTCGACGACGCCCGCAAGGCGGAAATCCTGCCCTTCATCGAGCGCCTGCGCGACGAGGCGCGGATGCCGATCGTCTATGTCAGTCACTCCGTCGCCGAGGTCGCCCGGCTTGCCACCGACGTCGTTGTGCTCGATCGCGGCCGCGTCAGCGCGACGGGCCCGGCGCGCGATATCCTCGCAGGGCTCGACCTTCTCCCCGGATCGGCCGGAGACGAAGGCGGCTCGCGTCTGGTGCTTGATTTCGACCGTTTCGACGCCGCCATCGGCCTGTCGCTCTTCCGCTCGCCGGCGGGCCTGTGGCACCTGCCGCCCTCCACCCACATGCCCGGCGACAAGGTGCCGATCTTCGTGCGTGCGTCCGACATCCTCCTCGCCTCCCAGCCGCCCGAAGGCATCAGCGCACTCAACGTCTTTGCCGGCCGCGTCGTTGGACTGCGGCCAGCGCATTCGCATGACCTTCTGGTCGATCTCGATTGCAATGGCGACCGTCTTTCCGCCCGCATCACCCGTCATTCGGCCGCCCGGCTGAATCTGGCCGAGGGCATGGCCGTCCACGCCATCGTCAAGACCGTTCGCCTGAAGGAGAGCTGAGCCATGCTGGAACCGCCGCGCCTCAGCCTGCGCATCGACCTGCCGCCCAAGGGCCGGATCGGACCGGGCAAGATCGCGCTTCTGGAGCACATCGCCGCGACCGGATCGATCTCCGCCGGCGCGCGCGAAATGAAAATGTCCTATCGGCAGGCGTGGTCGCTGGTCGAGGAACTGACGCAACTGTTCGGCCGGCCGGTCATCCTTGCGCAAAAGGGCGGGTCCGGTGGCGGCGGCGCCGAACTCACGCCGCTCGGCCTCGCCCTCGTCACCCGCTACCGCGCCGTCGAGCGCGCAGCGTCGAGCGGCGCGCAGGCGCATCTCGACGCGCTGGCGCAGGAAATCGACGAGAACTGAGGCCTGACAACACGAAAGCCGCGGACGAGCCGCGGCTTTTCGGTGGAGATAATTGGAGCGGGTGAAGCGATTCGAACGCTCGACCCCAACCTTGGCAAGGTTGTGCTCTACCCCTGAGCTACACCCGCTCGCACCCGGCATCGCCGGGAACGGGGCTTATATGGCCGAACTCGATTGTGATTGCAACAGGGAAATATCGCCGAACCAGCTTTCGCAACGGAGCCTTGCCGACTATGAGGACGCATCTCGAACTCCCCTTGCGAGCACCCATGCCGAAGACACAGGACGACCTCTTCAACATGCTTGCCGAACTCGGCATTTCGGTCGAGACCGTCGAGCATCCTCCGCTCTTCACCGTCGATGAATCGCAGTCGCTGCGCGGGCAGATCGCGGGCGGTCATACGAAGAACCTCTTCCTCAAGGACAAGAAGGATCGGTTCTTTCTCCTGACGGTCGAGGAGACGGCCGAGGTCGACCTGAAACAGGTCCACCACGTCATCGGCGCGTCGTCGCGCGTTTCGTTCGGCAAGCCGGAGAAGCTGATGGAGTATCTCGGCGTCATTCCCGGCGCGGTGACGGCCTTCGGCGCGATCAACGATGCGGGCGGCGACGTCACCTTCGTTCTAGATGCAGCGCTGATGGCGCATGAGACGATCAACGCCCATCCGCTGGTCAACACCGCCACCACCTCGATCCGCGCCGACGATCTCGTCAAGTTCCTGCGCGCCACCGGACATGAGCCGTTGATCTTGAATGTTTCGGCCGTTTCGCCACATTGACGACACGCTGCCGCGCCCGCTTTCGTTGAAAGGACTGTTCCCATGCACCGCGATCCCGTCCAACCCGCCCTTGCCGCCTCGATGGATGGGGGTGCCGGCCTCATCGGCGGCTCGGCCGCGCCAGCCGAGGGGCTGATCAAGGACACGACGACCGCAAGCTTCAGTGCCGACGTTGTTCAGGAATCGCGCAAGCAGCCCGTTCTCGTCGATTTCTGGGCGCCATGGTGCGGGCCTTGCAAGCAGTTGCAGCCGGCGCTGGAAAAGGTCGTCGCGGCCGCCAAGGGGCGCGTCAAGCTCGTCAAGATGAACATCGACGATCACCCCTCCATCGCCGGCCAGCTCGGCATCCAGTCGATCCCCGCCGTCATCGCCTTCAAGGACGGCCAGCCGGTCGACGGCTTCATGGGCGCGGTGCCGGAAAGCAAGATCGTCGAGTTCATCGACAAGGTGGCCGGCCCGGGCAATGCCGGGGCGGCGATCGAGGATGCGCTCGCGGCGGCCGGCGAGGCGCGCGCGGCGGGCGATCTGCAGGGCGCCGTCGGCATCTATTCGGCAGTCCTCGCCGAGGAGCCCGGCCATCCGCAGGCCAGCGCCGCGCTCGCGACGCTTCTCCTCGACGCCGGCCAGAAGGACGATGCGCTGTCGGTGC
Source organism: Pseudomonadota bacterium (assembly GCA_023389195.1). Classification (GTDB taxonomy): domain Bacteria; phylum Pseudomonadota; class Alphaproteobacteria; order Rhizobiales; family Rhizobiaceae; genus Aliihoeflea. The sequence continues at coordinate 90,191 of JAEWET010000021.1, read as the reverse complement.
TCGAACAGGTTCCCGCCGACAAGGCCGGCCATGCCGACATGCTTGCCATCAAGGCGCGGCTCGACCTCGACGAGCAGGTCGCCGGTCTCGGCGATCCGGCAGCGCTCGAACGCCGGCTCGCTGCTGATCCTGCCGACCACGAGGCCCGCTTCGATCTCGCTTTGATCCAGAACGCGCGCGGCGACCGGGCGGCGGCGACCGATTCGCTCCTCGCCATCGTCAAGGCCGACCGCGAATGGCGCGAGGACGGCGCGCGGGCGCAGCTCCTCAAGTTCTTCGAGGCCTGGGGCATGACCGACCCGGCGACGCTTGCCGCGCGGCGCAAGCTCTCCTCCGTGCTCTTCTCCTGATCCTCCGGCTCTTGAGGTTCACCGCCGCTGCACCACATAAATCGTGGAAGCGGAACCGGCGGAGTGGAACCGGCCCGGGCCAATGAGGGAGCAGCCGTGCAGGCGGGAAACGCACGTTATCGCAGCGCGAGGGACATACCGGAGACGGTGCCGGTGTTTCCGCTCGCCGGCGCGCTGCTGCTGCCGGGCGGGCGCATGCCGCTCAACATCTTCGAGCCGCGCTATCTGGCGATGATCGACGCGATCCTGTCCAAGAGCCGCCTCGTCGGCATGATCCAGCCCGCGCTCGACGGCAGCCTGCGCGAGGATGGCGAACCGCAGCTTTGCGAGGTCGGCTGCCTTGGCCGGCTGACATCCTTCGCCGAGACGGGTGACGGCCGCTACCTGATCTCGCTCCAGGGCGTCTGCCGCTTTCGGCTCGACCACGAGGCGCATGTCAAGACCGCCTACCGGCAGTGCCGCATCCTGCCCTTCGTCGCCGATCTCGACGAGGCGTCGGACACGAGCGAACTCGACCGTCCCGCGCTGCTGCGCGCTTTCCAGGCCTATCTGCAGGCGAACGACCTCGAAGCGGACTGGGATTCGATCCGGCGGGCCGAAAACCGGTCGCTGGTCAACGCGCTGTCGATGATGGCGCCTTATGGTGCGGCGGAAAAGCAGGCGCTGCTCGAGGCGCCGGATCTCAAGACCCGCGCCGAGACGCTGATCGCGATCACCGAGATGGCGCTGGCGCGCGACGGGGATCTGGGCGGCGGGAGCCTCCAGTGACGACCCATCCCCCCGTCCGCAGCCGCCTCACCGATCCGAAGCTGCTGGAGCTTCTGGTCTGCCCGCTGACCAAGGGCGGCCTCGAATATGACGAGGCGCGGCAGGAGCTCGTCTCGCGCCATGCGCGGCTTGCCTATCCGATCCGCGACGGCATCGCGGTCATGCTGCCGTCGGAGGCGCGCGCGCTCGAAGATGACGAACGGCGCTGATTTCCGGCGGGGGTCGAAATCGGCCTGCAAAAGGTCTATATGGCGCTGCATGGGCCGCATCTATAAAACGCGCGCCTGGCACGATCAGCTCTCCCCCTCGCTGGAAGAGTTCGAACTGCTGGCGCTGGAAACCTACGCACACCTTCCGGAAACCTTCAGGCAACTGACGGGCGAGATCGTCATTCTCATCGCGGAATTTCCGACCGACGAGATCATGGACGATCTCGCGCTCGAAACGCCGTTCGACCTGCTCGGCCTGTTCGAGGGCAAGGGCATCGCCGAGCGCTGGAACCCGCAATCGGGCGAAGGCCCGAACCGCATCACCCTCTACCGCCGCGCCATTCTCGATTACTGGTCGGAGAATGAGGAAACGCTGGGCGACATCGTCAGCCATGTCCTGATCCACGAGATCGGCCATCATTTCGGCCTGTCGGACGACGACATGGAAAAGATCGAGGAAAACGCGGACTAGCATTTTGCAGCCGGACGGTATCGTCCGGCGTCGCACAAATGCGGCGGGAAAAGAATACTAGGGCGGCATCACGGCATTCGCCAGAATGCCCGCCGCGCTAGTTTCCGACGGCCAGGGACGGCCTCGGGACGGCAGCCTTGCGCGGGCGGTCGACGGGCATCGAGACCGGCGCCACCGGCTTCGGTCCCTGTTTGACGGAAGCTTTCGGCAGCGCCGCACGATGAACCTTCGCCGGCGGTCGCGCCGCCTTCTTCTCCGCCGGCTGCTCGATCTTCGCCGGTGGCCTTTGCGCCGCATCGTGCAACCGTCGCGCCGCATCGTCGCCGAGCCAGAGATAGGCCCCGCTCGCCAGCGCTGCCGTGAGCGCGCCGGTGACGATCCATTTCGCGGACTTCGATTTCCTGCGTCGTGCCATGCCGCGATTATGTCGGCAGACCCTTAAGAGGGCGTAAGCCGCGCCGCGGGCCGCGCACAAAAAAGGCCCGCCGGGGGAGGAGGTCCGGCGGGCCGATTTCCAGGCGACGCGGGAGGAGGTGCGTCGCCGACGTCTCGGGATCGGGGAGGAGGTCGATCCGTCGACCTCCCTTATCTAGGATCGGTCATTTATTTCGGCAATCGAAAAAATTGCATGGAAGCCATGCAAAATCATCCGCGGCAATCTGTCATCCGGCCGGATCAGGCGCCGAGGCGCGATTCGTCGACTGCCTGGGCGAACATGTTGCGCGCAAGCTGCGGCGAGGTCTCGCCCCTGACCGCGCTGCGGCAGGCGCGATTGGCGGCATGATACCACTTGCCCCGCGTCGCCGGCCACGCCTCGGCGAGCGTTTGTGCCGCCTGCATGGCATCGCGGATTTCGAGGACGCGGTCGCCGGCGCGCAGCACGACGGGTTCGGGAAACTGGACGTTCGTCGCGGTCATGAAGCCTCCTCGCGCCATTTCACGCTTTATGTCGACGTAATGCTTTCCGTGAAATTAAGTTCCCGTCAAGATGGCGAAATGGTGACGGCGATCAAAATCCGCTCACGCGCGGCGCCCAGGTCGAGAGGGCCGGGATGAATGTGATCAGCAGGAGCACGATCAGATGCGTCGCGAGAAAGGGCGGCATCTCGCGGACCAGCCGGCTGACCTTCAGGTCGACCGCCGAGGAGACGACGAAAAGGAGGCTCCCCACCGGCGGCGTGATCAGCCCGATCGTCAGGTTGAGAATCACGACGATGGCGAAATGGGTCGGGTCGATGCCGAGCGTCGTCGCGATCGGCGCCAGGATCGGGACCAGCACCATGACGCCCGGCAGCGGGTCCATGAACAGGCCGAAGGCGAGCAGCAGCACGTTGACGGCGAGCAGGAAGACGATCGGCGACAATTCCATCGCGATGATCGCGGCGGCGAGCGTCTGCGGCACGCTCTGGATGATGAGCACCCAGGCAAATGCGCGCGCGGCCGCGAGAATCAGCAGGACCGAGACGCTGACCAGGGCGGCGCGCAGGATGATCTCCGGCAGGGCGCGGATCTTCAGCGTGCGGTAGACGAACATGCCGCAAAGCAGCGCATAGAACACTGCGACGACGGACGCCTCCGTCGGCGTGAAGACGCCGAAGCGGATGCCGCCGATGATGATGACGATCAGGAGGAGGGCGGGGATGGCGTGGATGGTCGTGCGGATCATGTCGCGCACCGGCGGGCGCGGCTCGTCGCTCTTGTAGCCGCGCCTCCGGCTGACGAGGAAATTGGTCCCGCACAGTGCCAGTGCGATGATGAGGCCGGGCACGATGCCGGCAACGAAGAGCCCGCCGACCGAGACTTCCTGCACCTGCAGCGCGTAGATGATCATGATGATCGAGGGCGGGATGATGGGCCCCATGACGGCGGAGGATGCGGTCAGCGCGCCGGCATAGGCCTTGTCGTAGCCGCTCCGTTCCATCATCCGTGTCATCATCGCGCCGGGTCCGGCGGCGTCGGCGAGCGCCGAGCCCGAAATGCCCGAGAACATCGCCGACGACATGACGTTGGCGTAGCCTAGCCCGCCGCGCAGATGGCCGACGAACTGCGCCGCGAAGCGCAGCAGCACCATCGTCATCGCGCCGCCGGTCATCAGTTCGGCAGCCAGGACGAAGAACGGCACCGCCATCAGCGGGAAGGAATCGAGCCCCGAGAACATCTCCTTGACGATGACGAGCATCGGATAGTTCGAGCCGAAGGCGACCGCCAGGAAGGCCGAGATCGCCAGCACGAAGGCGATCGGAAAGCCGATGACGAGGAGGGTCAGGAAAGAGGAGAAGAGGATCGTGGTCATGATGCGTCAGCCACCGGCAGCCGAATTTTCGTCGACGCCGGCGATGCGATCGAAGGCGTTGTCGCCGATGAAGCGGCGGGCGATGAGCAGGAGATGGATCGTCATCAGCGCAAAGCCGATCGGCATTGCCGCATAGATGGCCGAAAAGGGGATGCGCGTCGCAGGCGTCATCTGAAAGCGCATGCGCAGCGCGTAGGAATAGCCGACCCAGATCATCACCGCGAAGAAGACCAGGAGGCCGGCGACGATGCAGGCGCGCAGGGCACGCTGCGGCCTGTCGGGCATCGCGTCATGCAGATTGGTGATCGCGACGAGGCCGCCGGTGCGCAGCGCAAGCCCCGCGCCGAGAAACGTCATCCATACCATCAGATAGCGCGCGACCTCCTCGGCCCAGACGATCGAGAAATTGGTCGTGTAGCGCAGGGTGACGTTGGCGAAGACGATGGCCGACATGGCGGCAAGGATCAGGACGAGCGCCCATTTGTTCGCTTCGACGAAGATGGTTTCGGCGGTCCGCATGGGCGCATCCCTACGAGGGTGAAAGCCGGGCCGGCCGGAGCCGGCCCGGTCGATGCACGGGCTTTACTCGACCGCGGTGATCTTTTCGATCAGGGCGCGGTCGTACTGGCCGTAATACTGCTCATAGGCGGTCGCCAGCGCTTCCTGGAACTCAGCCTTCTGTTCGTCGGAAAGTTCGCCGACTTCCATGCCCGCGGCACGCAGTTCCTCGACGCCGCTCGCCTCGACCTCGTCGACGAAGCCGCGCATCGCAGCGACGGCCTGGGTCGCGCCATCGGTGAAGACAGCCTTGTCCTCGTCCGACATGGCGTTCCACAGATCCGGCGAGACGAGCAGCATGGCCGGCGAATAGACGTGGCCGGACAGCGTCAGGTGCTTCTGCACTTCCGAAAGCTTGGCGGAAGTGATGACCGAGAGCGGGTTTTCCTGTCCGTCGATCGTTCCCTGCTGCAGCGCGCCGATCACTTCGGGCCAGGCCATCGGGGTCGGCGCCGCGCCCAGCGTCTCGAAGGCGGTGATGTGAACCGGGTTTTCCATCGTGCGCAGCTTCAGGCCGGCCATGTCGTCCGGGCCGTCGATCGCGCCGCGATTGTTGGTGATGTGGCGGAACCCCTGCTCGCCCCAGGCGATTGCGATCATGCCGGCATCGGCGAACTTGGTCAAAAGCTCGTCGCCGACCTCGCCATCCATCACGGCGCGGGCATGTTCGAGATTGCGGAACAGGAAGGGAATGTCGAAGACGCCGGCTTCCGGCACGAAGTTCGACAGCGTGCCCGAGGAGACGATCGTCGCCTCGACGGTGCCGATCTGCAGACCTTCGAGCACTTCACGCTCGCCGCCGAGGCCGGACGAGGGGAAATGGGTGAAGGTGTAGCGGCCGTCCGTGCCGGCCTCGACGACTTCCTGCCACTTGTTGGCGGCGACGCCGTAATGCGAATCGACGGCGAGTGCGTAGCCGAGCTTCACTTCGGTCTGCGCCAGCGCCGAGCCGGCGAGAAGCGAGCCGGCGAGAAGCGCGGTCAGCCCGGCGAGGCGGGTCCTGGTCAGGTTCATGCGTAGTCCTCCCTGTTGATGGCGCAGCCTTCCGGGCTGCGTCGTTCCTTGAAATCGATGCCGTGCGAAATCCTCCCGCCGGCATGGGCTTTTCGTCTAGCGTCTGGCGGGCGGGCTTTCAAAAGGAAAGTCGCCCGCCACGGCGCTGGTTCAGTCGATCTCCGGCACCTGCCGCACCGCGCCTTTCGCGGCGCTCGTCGCAAAGGCGGCATAGGCCTTCAGCGCCGGGGTCACGTTGCGCTTACGCTTCTCGGCCGGCTTCCAGCCCGCTTCGGCCTGCGCCTTGCGGCGCGCCTCCAGTTCGGCATCGTCGACGGCAAGGTGGATGGTGCGGTTCGGGATGTCGATCTCGATCCTGTCGCCCTCGCGCACCAAGCCGATCGTGCCGCCCTCGGCCGCTTCCGGCGAAACATGGCCGATCGAAAGCCCCGACGTTCCGCCCGAAAAGCGGCCGTCGGTGAGAAGCGCGCAGGCCTTTCCGAGCCCCTTCGACTTCAGATAGCTGGTCGGGTAGAGCATTTCCTGCATGCCCGGCCCGCCGCGCGGCCCCTCATAGCGGATCACCACCACGTCGCCCGGATTGATCTTGTTCGTCAGGATCGCGTTGACCGTGTCGTCCTGGCTTTCGAAGACGCGCGCCGGCCCAGAGAATTTCAGAATGGATTCGTCGACGCCTGCCGTCTTCACGATGCAGCCGTCGAGCGCGACGTTGCCCTTCAGCACCGCGAGGCCGCCATCCTTGGAGAACGGGTGCTGCGCGTCGCGGATGACGCCTTTCTCGCGGTCGAGGTCGAGCTCATTCCAGCGCGCGCTCTGGCTGAACGCGACCTGCGTCGGCACGCCGCCCGGCGCGGCTGAAAACAGCTCGAGCGCGGCCGGATTGTCGGTCACCGCGATGTCCCAGCGGTCGATCGCATCGCCAAGCGTGGGCTCGTGAACGGTCGGCAGGTCGCGATGGATGAGCCCCGCGCGATCGAGTTCGCCGAGGATCGCCATGATGCCGCCGGCGCGATGAACGTCTTCCATGTGGACGTCCGATTTCGCCGGCGCGACCTTGGACAGGCACGGCACCTTGCGCGACAGCCGGTCGATGTCGTCCATCGTGAAGTCGATCTCGCCCTCATGCGCGGCGGCGAGGATGTGGAGGACCGTATTGGTCGATCCGCCCATGGCGATGTCGAGCGCCATCGCGTTCTCGAACGCGCCTTTCGAGGCGATGTTGCGCGGCAGCGCGGTCGCGTCGTCGCTCTCGTAATAGCGCTTGGCGAGGCCGACGATGCGCTGGCCGGCCTCGAGGAACAGCCGCTTGCGGTCGGCATGGGTGGCGAGCGTCGAGCCGTTGCCGGGCAGCGACAGGCCGAGCGCCTCGGTCAGGCAGTTCATCGAATTGGCGGTGAACATACCCGAGCACGAACCACAGGTCGGGCAGGCCGAGCGCTCGATGACGGCCACGTCCTCGTCCGACATCGTGTCGTCGGCGGCGGCGACCATCGCGTCGACGAGGTCGAGCGCATGGATCTTGCCGTCCGACAGCTTCACCTTGCCGGCCTCCATCGGCCCGCCGGAGACGAAGATGGTTGGGATGTTGAGGCGCAGCGAGGCCATCAGCATGCCGGGCGTGATCTTGTCGCAGTTGGAGATGCAGACCATGGCGTCGGCGCAATGCGCGCTGACCATGTACTCGACCGAATCGGCGATGATCTCGCGGCTCGGCAGCGAATAGAGCATGCCGTCATGGCCCATCGCGATGCCGTCGTCGACGGCGATGGTGTTGAACTCCTTGGCGACGCCGCCGGCCGCCTCGATCTCGCGCGCGACGAGCTGGCCGAGGTCCTTCAGGTGGACGTGGCCCGGCACGAACTGGGTGAACGAGTTCACCACCGCGATGATCGGCTTGCCGAAATCGGAATCCTTCATGCCCGTCGCGCGCCACAGGCCGCGCGCGCCGGCCATGTTGCGGCCATGGGTGGTGGTTCTGGAACGATAGGGGGGCATCAGAATCTCCTCATCGCGCGGTTCGGCAACGAAACGTCGCTGCGAGGGCCGCGAACGGTCACAATCTTGCGTCGGCGCCGTTCATAAAGCCGAACGCGCGCGAGAGCCACCCCGAAGAACGGGCGGCGGCGACTGGAATTTGGGCAAAAAAGAAGGCCCGTCGGGGGAGGAGGTCCGACGGGCCTGATTTCGTGCGGTGCGGGAGGAGGTGCACCGCAGTCATTGTCTCGGGCCAGGGAGGAGGTTGGCCGTTGACAATCCGAAGATAGGAGCACCGCCTCGATGGTGCAATGCAACAAATTGCATGGCAGCCATGCAATTGTGCCTGCGTCATTCTGGCCTGCCATACAACCCATTGGAAACGCTCATTACCTTAGGACATTGACGAGGAACTGCGACATCTGCGGAAAGGCCGCGATGATCGCGAGGCCGATCGAGCAGGTCACCAGGAACGGCAGTGCACCATAGGCGATCCGCTCCAGCGGCAGCTTGGTGATGTTGGCCGCGACGTAGAGGTTGATGCCGACTGGCGGCGTGAACAAGCCGATGGCGAGGTTCACCATCACCAGCACACCGAACCAGACCGGGTCCCAGCCGAGTTCGCGCGAGACCGGCAGGAAGATCGGCAGCGCGATGAACATGATGGTGATCGCGTCCATGAACATGCCGGCGATCAGCAGGATCAGCATGATGACGGCGAGGATCACCCAGGGATTGTCCGAGAGGCTCAGCAGCGCGCTCGAATACTGGCCGACCAGATCGTCCACCGTGACGACCCAGCCGAAGAGGCTGGCATAAGCGACGACGAGCATGACGACCGCCGAGGACGCACTTGCCGCGACGGTCGCCTCATAGAGCTTGGAGACTGAGAGCGTGCGATAGGCAAGACCGCCGACGAGGATCGCATAGACCGTCGCGACGATCGCCGCTTCGGTCGGGGTGAAGGCGCCCGAATAGATGCCGCCGAGGATGACGACCGGCGTCACCAGACCCCAGAAGGAATCGATGAAGGAGCGCCACAGGCGCTTTCCATAAGGCAGGCCTGCGTCCGGCATCGGCATCAGCGCCTCGACGCTGGGGCTGCCGGCTGCGGGCGAGGATTTCTTCGCGAAAGGCAGCGTCGCCAGCATCAGCACGCCGAGGAAAAGCCCGGGGATGATCGCGGCGATGAAGAGCTGCGAGATCGAGGTTTCGGCGATGACGCCGTAGATGACGAGGCCGATCGAGGGCGGGATGACGATCGACAGCGCTGCGCCGGTGCAGACGAGACCGGCGGCGAAGGAGCGCGAATAGCCGTCCTCGTGCATGCCCTTGATGATCAGCGGGCCGATCGCCGCGACGGATGCTGGGCCCGAACCCGAGACCGCGCCCCAGAACAGGCAGACGACGGTTCCCACCACGCCCATGCCGCCCGGCAGGCCGCCGATCAGCACCCGGAAGAAGCGGATCATCCGCTCGGCGATGCCGAGCGCGCCCATCAGCGTGCCGGCGAGGATGAAGAAGGGGATGGCGAGCAGCGAGAATTTGGCGATGCCGGTGGCGATCAGGTCGCCGACGAGGTCGAGCCCGAAGCCCAGCACCCACATCGCATAGATCGAGGACAGGCCGAGCGCGAAGGCGACCGGAACCTTGAGGAACAGGAGCACGAAGAAGACGAGCACCATCTGCGTGCCGGCGCCCATCTCGATGCCGATCATCTCAGCCATTGGCCGCCTCCGGCTCCGCGCGCCCGGCAAGGGCATCGCGCGCATATTGCAAATAGCGGATCAGGATCAGAGCAAAGCCGAAGGGCAGGCCGACGCTGTAGTACCACGCCGGAATCTGCAGGGCGTAGGAGCGGATGCCGCTCGACATCTGGTTGGTGACGAGCTGCCAGCAGAACCAGGCCGACAGCGCCAGAAGCAGCGCCGAAAGAGCCGTGGCGAGCAGCAGGATCGCCTTACGCACCGGCGCCGGAACTAGATCGTAGAGAAGCGTCACCGCGAGATGATCGCCGCTGCGTGCCGCGATCGCCGCGCCGAAGATGGTCAGGAGCAGGAAGCCGTTGGTCAGCAATTCCTCTGACGAGGCGAGCGAATAGCTCGTCAGGTAGCGCACGACGACGTTGACGAAGCCGAGGGCCGTCATGGCCGCGAAGATCGCCACGCAGACGATCTTCTCGAAGTCACGCAGGATGAAGTTCATGCGCTCGCTTTCGTTTCGCGGGTTTGAAGCGGACACGCTTTACGACGCCCCCTCTGCCCTGCCGGGCATCTCCCCCGCGAGGGGGGAGATTAGTCTCGTCGACGACACCGCGTGATCTCCCCCCCATGCGGGGGAGATGCCCGGCAGGGCAGAGGGGGGGGCGCCATAAAGCGCCCAACCTGCCAGCCGGGTCTCAGACTCAATTCGCCGATATCGCATCCTGGAAGGTCTGCACCAGGTCCGTGCCGACCTTTTCGGCCCAGGTGTCGAAGGCGGGCTTGGTCGCATCGCGGAAGGCCTGAAGTTCCTCGGCCGTCGGCTCGTAGACTTCCATGCCGTTCTCGCGCAGCGTCTCGAGGCCCTTGTCGGTGTCCTCGCGTGTGATCTGCTTCTGGTAGGCCATGGCCTCCGTGGCCGCCGTCTGCATCTTTTCCTGGGTTTCCGCGTCCCACGAATCCCAGAGCTGCTTGGAAACGCCGAGGAACACCGGGTCGTAGGAATATTTCCAGGTGGTCAGGTATTTCTGCACTTCATAGACGCGTTGCGGAATGATCACGGCGCCGACCGGGTTTTCCTGGCCGTCCACCACGCCCTGCTGAAGCGCGGTGAAGGTTTCCGTCCACTGCATCTGCTGCGGGTTGGCGCCGAGCGCGTTCATCACGTCGATATACATCGGACCCGCGACGCGCATCTTGAGGCCGGCCAGATCTTCCGGCTTGGTGATCGGCTGCTTGCTGTTGGTCACTTCGCGAAAGCCGTTCTCGCCCCATGCCAGCACGACGATGTTGTGCTTGAGCATGATCTCCTTCATCGCATCGCCCGGCGCGCCGTCGACGGTGGCGTCGACTTCCTCGTAGGACGAATAGAGATAGGGCAGCGAGAAGACAGCCATCTGCGGCTCGAGCGGCGTCACGTTGATCGCCGAGGTCATCACGAAATCGATGGCGCCACGACCGACCATTTCGGCCTGGCGCATCTGGTCGCCGCCGGAAAGCTGGGCGTTCGGAAACGTGCGCACATCCATTTCGTCGCCGGTCGCCGCCTTGACGAGTTCGTTGAACTTCTCGGCGCCGCGATGCCAGGTCGTCGTGTCGCCGGTGTTGTGCGACAGGCGGAACGTTTCGGCCGAGGCGGCCGACATCATGGCGAGACCCGCCAGAACCGAGGTGAGCGCGGTCGCGCCCGTCTTCAGGAAGTTCATTGGTTTTCCTCCGTTAATTGGACCGCACCGCCGGGTTTCTCTCTCCCGCCGACGATATGGTCCACGATATGGACCGCAGCATCCTGCCGCGAACGGAGTGACGATACGGATGCGGGGCGAGATTGCAAGGCGAAATTCGTTGCGGCTTTACAGCCGGCGAGGAGCTGACTACGCTGCCTATCCATGATGTGGACCGCACTGGTGCGGGACGGGAGGAGCATCGGTTGGATTTCGGCGGAGCCCAGAGCGTGGATCGGGCGCTAGGCCTTCTGGCCCTGGTAGGTCGTCATGCCGGGCGTGGCGCCGCCCTGTCGTCGCTGGTCGAGGAATCCGGGCTCAACAAGCCGACCGCCCGCCGCCTGCTGCTGGCCCTGATACGCGCCGGCTTCGTCGAGCAGGATGAGGCGACGCGGCGCTATTATCTCGGCGCCGAATCCTACGTCCTCGGCTCGCTCGCCGCGCCGCGCTACGGCCTTTTGCAATTCGCCATGGACAGCGTCGTGCGCCTGTCGCGCCAGACGCAGGATTCCGCGTTCGTCTCGGTCCGCCGCGACCTCGTCTCGGTCTGCCTGCACCGCGAGGAAGGCACCTATCCCGTTCGTACCCATGCCCTCCAGACCGGCTTCGAGCATCCGCTCGGCTGCGGTGCGGGCTCGCTCGCCATTCTGGCAGCCCTCCCCGACGCGGAGATCGAAGCCGTACTGGAAGCCAATGCGTCGGTGCTGGCGGCAAGCTACCCGCTCTATCCGCCCGAACGCATCCGCGCCGACGTCGCCGAGACGCGTGCGCAGGGCTACGCCCTCAATCCGGGCCTAATCGTCGCCAATTCATGGGGGGTCGGCGTCGCCATCCGCGATCCGTTTGGTCGTGCGATCGGGGCGCTTTCCATCGCCGCCATCGACAGCCGGCTGCAAGGACCCCGGCAGGCCGAGATTGGCGCGCTGCTGGCCGCCGAGGCGACCCGGGTCGAGCAGAAGCTGGCCCAGCGCCAATCCGTCTATTTCACGCCCGTGCCAGAGGCCGGGCGCAAAACCGCATGAGCCTTCAGGATTCCTCGATGAAACCAGTCACCACCCGCGCGATGAACCTTGCGAATTTCCTCGCCCAGTCCGCCCGGCGCCATCCGGACGAGATCGGTTTCGTTTGGCGTGATGAGACATGGACCTGGGCGGCGATGCAGGCGCGCGTCGAGGCTTTCGCGCATGCGCTCGCCACCGAATTCGGCGTTCAGAAGGGCGACCGGGTGCTGGTCCAGTCGGCCAACAACAATCAGATGTTCGAGTCGATGTTCGCGTGCTTTCGCATCGGCGCCGTCTGGGTCCCGACCAATTACCGCCAGTCGCCCGATGAGGTCGCCTATCTGGCAAAGGCGAGCGGCGCCGTGGGCATGATTTGCGCCGCCCCTTTCGCCGGCCACGCGCAGGGCGTGCGCGAGCAGGCGCCGGACGCGCGCTTCTTCATTGCCATCGGCGAGGCGGAATTCGGCGAGGATTACGACGCCATCGTCGCCCGCAACGAGGGCCGGACGGTCCCGATGGCCGTCGTCGACCGCGACGATCCATGCTGGTTCTTCTTCACCTCCGGTACGACCGGACGTCCCAAGGCTGCGGTGCTGACGCATGGCCAGATGGGGTTCGTCGTCACCAATCATCTTTGCGACCTGATGCCCGGAACGACCCACGAGGACGCCTCGATCGTGGTCGCGCCTCTGTCGCATGGCGCCGGCGTTCACCAGCTCGCGCAGGTCGCGCATGGGGTGAAGACGGTGCTTTTGCCGACCGACAAGCTCGATGTTCCGACCGTCTGGCAACTGGTCGAAAAGTGGGAGGTGTCGAACGCCTTCACCGTGCCGACGATCCTGAAGCTGCTCGTCGAGGACCCGTCGGTCGACCGTTTCGACCATTCCTCGCTGCGCTACGTCATCTATGCCGGTGCGCCGATGTACAGGACGGATCAGGTCAAGGCGCTGGAGAAGCTCGGTCCGGTCATCGTCCAGTATTTCGGCCTCGGCGAGGTCACCGGCAACATCACCGTCCTGCCGTCCGCCCACCATTCGATGGACGATTCGCTCGTGCGGATCGGCTCCTGCGGCTTCGAGCGCACCGGCATCGAGGTCGAGATCCAGAACGATGCGGGCGAGGCGGTCGGCCTTGGCGAAACCGGCGAGATCTGCGTCGTCGGGCCGGCCGTCTTCGCCGGCTACTGGGACAATCCGGAGGCCAATGCCAAGTCGTTCCGCAATGGCTGGTTCCGCACCGGCGACCTCGGCCATATGGACGCGCACGGCTTCGTCTACCTCACCGGCCGCGCCTCGGACATGTACATTTCCGGCGGCTCCAACATCTATCCGCGCGAGATCGAGGAGAAGATCCTGACCCATCCCGAGATTTCCGAAACCGCCGTCCTCGGCGTGCCCGATCCGATGTGGGGCGAGATCGGCGTTGCCGTCTGCGTCGCCCGGCCAGGCGCGAATGCAAGGACCATCGACATGCGCGCCTTTCTCGAGCCGAAGATCGCGCGCTACAAGATGCCGAAGCTCTTCGTCTTCTGGGACGAGATGCCCAAATCGGCCTATGGCAAGATCGCCAAGAAGCTGATCCGCGAGGAACTCGAAAAGCGCGGCGACCTCGCCGCCCTCACCGCGAAGGCAAGCTGATGGCGGGCGCGGTCTTCATCACCGGCGGCGCCTCTGGCATCGGCCTCGACACCGCCGCGATCCTCGTCGAGCGCGGCATTTCCGTCTTTCTGTTCGATCTGAAACAGGACGCGATCGACGCCGCCTGCGCGCAACTCGGCCCGAGCGCTTCGGGTCTTGCCGGAAACGTCGCCGATGAGGCGGACGTCGAAACGGCCTTCGTCAGCGCCGGCACACTTAGCGGCGTCGTCAATTCGGCCGGCATCGGCATGGACAAGCCGGCCGTCGCAACGGAAGTTGCCGACTTTCGCCGCATCGTCGACGTCAATCTGACCGGCTCCTTCATCGTCGCGCGCGCCGCCGCGCGGCAATGGCTAGCGGCCGCCGCGTCGGGGTCGATCGTCAACATCAGTTCTGTCTCCGGCCTCACCGGCAACAAGGGCCGCGTTGCCTATGGTTCGTCCAAAGGGGCCGTCAATCTGATGACCATGATCATGGCGACCGAACTCGGTCGTCACGGCATCCGCGTCAACGCCGTCGCGCCCGGCCCGGTCGACACGCCGCTCGCCCGGTCGATCCATACCGACGACGTGCGCCGGCAATGGAACGAGCGCGTACCGCAGGGCCGCTATGGCCAGCCGCGTGAAATCGCGCAGGCGGTGGCTTTCCTGCTTTCCGACGAGGCGAGCTACGTCAATGGGCAGGTGCTGGCGGTCGATGGCGGGTTCGTCAATGCGGGGCTGGCGGTCTGAATGCGGACGATGCGGCAGCCCGGACCTGTCGCGGCGGAGCGCGCGGTTGCCGTTCCGTGCCGGATCGAGCCGGTCGAATTGCATCTGAAGGCCGGGCTGACGGTCAATGACGCGATAGCCCAAGCACATGGAATGCAAGGGTTTTCCGGCTATGTCGACCTTTCGGGCGTACCGCTTGCGCCGCTCGATTACGTCATCCCCGGCGCCGCGCCGGATGCCGATCATGTCGCCTGGTATTCGCAAACCCATACGCTTGACGCGGCGTCCATCGAGCGGGCCGGGGCGATCGTGGGAAGCCGCGATGGAGAGCCGTTCCTGCACTGCCATGGGGAGTGGGCGGGGCGGATGGGACACCTCCTTCCGCTCGACAGCATCGTCGCCTCGGATTGCGTTGTTCCCGGCCTCAAGATGGGCGGCGCGCGGTTCGAGGTGGAGGACAATTCCGAGACCAATTTCCGATTATTCGCTCCAAAGCGGGCTGAAACCACCTCCAAACCGGATGGTTTTGCGCTCGTTCTACGCCCGAACGAGCCCGTTCTGGCTGCAATCGAGGCAGTTTGCGCTCGAAATTCGGTGGAACGAGCCCGAATATTCGGGGTCGGCAGCACGGTCGGGGCACGGTTCGAGGACGGCCTGGAGGTCGCGTCCTACGCGACCGAACTCCTCGTCACCGACGGCCAGTATGAGAACGGACGCTGCCATCTCGACGTCGCCATCGTCGGCCTCGACGGGGCGGTCAGCCATGGCCGGCTTGCCCGCGACGTTGCCGTTCTGATCACTTTCGAACTGGTGATCCAGCGCTTCTGAAATTTCCGCAGGAACATTGACCGGCGCTTTGCGGTTAGTCCGTCGAGCAGGCATGGCGCGTGTCAATCGGGCACGACGGTACCGGGGAACGAGGCGATTTTCCCGATTTCCCGCCTCGGCCAACGAAATGGCAGACGAGCCTCAAGTCCCGTCCGCGCTATGCCTGTGCCACCCATCGCCGCGCGCCTTGCGCGCGGAACCACGAAAGGCAGCGGATGCACCCGTTACGACTGACCGTCAACGGCACGCCCCACGATCTCAAGATCGATCCAAGGGTGAGCCTGCTCGACCTCCTGCGCGAAAACCTTGCCATGACCGGCTCGAAGAAGGGCTGCGACCATGGCCAGTGCGGCGCGTGCACGGTGATCGTCAACGGGCGGCGGATCAATTCGTGCCTGTCGCTCGCCGTCGCGCATGAGGGCGACGAGGTGACGACGATCGAGGGCATGGCCGATGGCGAAGCGCTATCGCCACTGCAGGCGGCGTTCATCAAGCACGATGCCTTCCAGTGCGGCTACTGCACGCCGGGGCAGATCTGCTCGGCGACTGCTCTTTTGGACGAATTGAAGCGCGGTGAGCCGAGTGTGGTGACCAAGGAAAAGGTCGAGCTGATCGACGAGGAAATCCGCGAGCGCATGTCCGGCAGCCTCTGCCGCTGTGGGGCGTACAACAACATCGTCGATGCGATCATGGAAATTGCGGAGGCGCGGACATGACGCCGTTCAGCTATTCCCGCGTTTCCGACGACAAGGCGGCAGTCGCCGCCGCCAGTGCGAAGAGCGCCAAATTTCTCGGTGGCGGCACCAATCTCGTCGACCTGATGAAGCACGAGATCGAACGACCGGAAACGCTGGTCGATGTCTCGCGCCTGCCGCATGAGGAAATCGAGGCGACGGAGAACGGACTGCGCATCGGCGCGGCAGTGACCAACAGCGCGCTTGCGGCCGATCCGGTGGTGCGGGAGAATTATCCGCTTCTCTCGACCGCACTTCTGTCGGGCGCGACGCAGCAATTGCGGAACCGGGCGACGACCGGCGGCAATTTCCTCCAACGCACGCGCTGCCAGTATTTCTACGACACGCAGCGGGCCTGCAACAAGCGCGAGCCGGGCTCTGGCTGCGACGCGATCGGCGGCCTCAACCGCTTCCACGCGATCCTCGGCGCGAGCGAGAACTGCATCGCCGTCCATCCATCGGACATGGCGGTGGCGATGGTGACGCTCGGCGCGGATGTCGAAACGGTGCTGCCGCAGGGCGGCGTGCGGACCATCCCTGCGGATGCGCTGCACCGGCTGCCGGGCGACACGCCGCATGTCGACCATCAACTCGGCCAGGGCGAACTCATCACGCATGTCGTCCTGCACAAGGCGCAGGAATTCCAGATGTACCGCAAGGTGCGTGACCGCTCGTCCTACGCCTTTGCGGTCGTCTCGATCGGCATCGCCTTCGATCTTCTGGAAGGGCATTTCCTGAAAATCAGGATCGGCCTCGGCGGCGTGGCGCACAAGCCCTGGCGGGCGGCGCGTGCCGAGGAGGTGCTGGAAGGCAAGAAGCCATCCCAGTCTCTGTTCGAGGAAGCGGCGGATGCCGAACTCGCCGAGGCGAAGGGGCAGGGTGACAACGATTTCAAGATTCCGCTGATGCGCCGGCTGATCGTCGCCAGCCTCACCGAGATGACGCAAAAGCAGGAGAAGGCGGCATGAGCGAACACGAGTTCAAGGGCCTCGTCGGCCAGCCGCTCGACCGCGTCGAAGGCCCGCTCAAGGTTTCGGGACGGGCGACCTATGCCGCCGACTGGCGCGGGGACGAACCGCATCTGATCGGCTTCATCGTCGAGTCGCCGGTCGCCAAGGGCAGGATCGTTTCGATCGACACCAAAGCGGCCGAGGCGTCAGAAGGCGTGCACGTCGTCGTCACGCATGAGACCACGCCGAAGCAGATCCCGTTCGGCGAGCGCGCAAAAGGAGGCCGCTTCGCGCAATCGCATGCCATGATGCGGTCCGACGAGGTTCGCCATCTCGGCTATCCCGTCGCTCTGGTCGTCGCGCAAACATTCGAGCAGGCACGACATGCCGCCTCCCTCGTCCGGTGCGAAATCGCGGCGGAAGACGGCATCTTCAACCCTGAAAAGCATGAAGATCAGGCGGTCAAGCCGGACGAGCTTGACGGCACGCCCGAAGTCGACACCGAGACGGGTGACTTCGAGGCCGAATACGAGAAGGCCGCGCACCGGGTCGAGGGCGAGTTCCATACGCCGAGCCAGCATGCCGCCGCGATGGAGCCGCATGCGACGGTGGCGCAATGGGATGGTGACAAGCTGACCGTCCACATGTCGATCCAGATTCTCGGCGACGGGCGCAAGGCCTTCGCCAACACGTTCGACATCGACCCCGAAGACGTTCGGATCGTCTCGCCCTATATCGGCGGCGGCTTCGGCTCGAAGCTCGGCGTCCACAACGAGGCGATCCTCGCTGCGCATGGCGCAAAGCTGACGGGAAAGCCGGTGCGGATCGCGCAGCACCGCCGCAACGTCTTTTCCAACGGGCCGCACCGGCCCCGTCATCGGCAAAGACTGAAACTGGGCGCCGACGCCAATGGCAAGATCGTCGCGATCGACCACACCACCTTGTCGATCATGGCCCGCGACTACCCCTTTGCCGAGGCAGCCGCTTCGCCGACGCGCGCGAGCTATGCCACCAAGGCGATGCGCACCAGCCATCGCGTGGTCGAGGGCGACATTCCGAAGGCGGATTCGATGCGCGCGCCGGGCGAAGCGGTCGGGACGCTGACATTCGAAAGCATGATCGACGAGCTGGCGCATTCCTGCGGGGTCGATCCGGTGGAGTTCCGGGTGCGCAACGAACCGGAAAAGGACCCGCATTCGGGCAAGCCCTTTTCCACGCGCAAGATGCGCCGCTGCCTGCAGGAAGGCGCGGAAAAATTCGGCTGGAAGGGACCGGTTTCGCGCCGCGAAGGCGACTGGCTGATCGGCCACGGCATGGCTGCTGCCATCCGACCGAACCTGATGCAGGAGGCCGAGGCCGAAATCGAGCTTTCGACCGATGGTCATCTGACGGTGCGGCTCGACATGACCGATATCGGGACCGGCACCTATACGATCCTGACGCAGATCGCCGCCGAGGCGATGGGCGTCGCGCCGGAGCATGTGACGGTGAAGCTCGGCGATACGGATTTCCCCGAGACCTGCGGCTCGGGCGGCTCGTTCGGGGCCGGTTCGACCGGCACGGCCGTGTTCGAGGCCGCCCGGGCGTTGAAGGACGATCTTCTCAAGCGGGCGGCGAAGGCCGACAGCGAGTGGAAGGGCGCGAATTCGAAGGAGCTGCGGATCGATGGCGCGAATATCGCGCTCGGCAACCGCTCGCTGCCGATCGCGCAACTGGGCGACGGGTCGGGCGGAGTTTCCGCCAAGGGCGCGGCGAAGCCCGGCAAGGAATACAAGACGATGGCGCAGTATTCCTACGGCGCACAGTTTGCCGAAGTCGCCGTCGATGCCGTGACCGGCGAAATCCGGCTGCGGCGGCTGACCGGCGTCTTCGATGCCGGCCGCATCCTCAACGAAAAGACTGCCCGCTCGCAGCTCATGGGCGGCATGATCTTTGGCATCGGTGCGGCGCTGATGGAGGAGAGCCTGATGGACGAGCGCTACGGCGCATTCATGAACCGCGACCTCGCCGAGTACCATGTCGCGGTCAATCGCGACGTGCCGCGGCTCGACGTTCACATGATCGAAGGCTTCGACGAGAACTCGAATCCGCTCGGCTCCAAGGGGATCGGCGAACTCGGCATCTGTGGCGCGGGACCGGCGATTGCCAATGCGGTGTTCGCCGCGACGGGCCATCGCGTGCGCAAGTTCCCGATCCACATGGAAGATTTGCTCGGACATCTGCCAGCCATTGGCTGATCCAGGCTTTCGCCGACTGTTGCAGAGGCGCCCCATCCGGGCGCCTTTTGCGTCCGCAGCCCTGACTTTTGCGTGAAAAACGCGCTTCGGCGGTTTGAGGACGGGATCATTCCGCCTATAGCTGCGTTTGAAGGCGACTAACATATGTTAAAAAGAGTGCCCGGCATGCTGGACACCCCCAAGCGCAATCAGGATCAGGACGCGGTCGGTGAACTCGACTTCCTGATGACACCGATCGAACAGGAAGCGGTGCCGACGGCTTTGACGACGCTTGCCGAAGAACTCGGCGACGCTCTCGTCACGCACACGACCAAAAGCGTCGAGCCCGCCTGAGGCGCGATGCGGCGAAGCGGATCTCGATATCCGCCATCACCGACGCGACCAGGTCCGAACCTGAACTGCCGCTAGGCGGGGTCGCCGAAGCGTCCGCGTGTCAGGCCGGCAGCCAGAGCCTGTTCGGCTCGTTCGTCGGGCAGCGCCTCATCCGATTCCTGGTAGGCATTGTCGTCGTCTTCCTCGAGCGATTCGAGCGGGCGGCCGTCATTCGGCATGTCCAGCGAATCGAGGGAAACCTCCTCGTTGCCGTTGGCCGGCGTCAGCCCGTCGGGAAGCGCGGTGGTCGCGCCGATCGCCTCGACGGCGGCATTCAAGAGGCTGCGCACCTCGTCGAGGATGGAGGCGCGGTCGTCGCTGGAGGCGGGGCCGAGCGGCAGACCGACGCGGATTTCCGCACCATCGTCGTCGCGAAGGAAGACTTCGGCGGAACCGCCGTCACTGGCGGCGCGCGAGACGCGGATATCGTCGATTCTCATAATTGTTCTCCTTGAGCGTCAAGGAAAACGTGCGGTCCGATTGGCGGTTCCGCTGCCCGCCGAAGTGGAATCGCGTCAGCCGACGAAGGCGCGCTCGACGACGAAATCGGCCGGCTTGTTGTTGGAGCCTTCCTCCAGCCCATGCGCCTCGACCAGCGCCTTGACGTCCTTGAGCATCGCCATCGAACCGCAGATCATGACGCGGTCCGTTTCGCGGTCGAACGGTGCGCAGCCGACGATGCGGAAGAGGTCGCCATTCTCGATCAGCGTGGTGATGCGGCCCATCTGCGGCGAGGTCTCGCGCGTTGTGGTGGCTACATATCTGACCCGGCCGGCCGTCAGTTCGCCGATCAGCGGATCGTTTTCGAGAGAGGCGACGAGCTGGTCGCCATAGGCGAGATCGGCGACGTCGCGGCAGGTGTTGGTGACGACGATCTCGTCGAACTTCTCATAGGTTTCCGGATCGCGCAGCAGGCTCGCCCAGGGCGCAAATCCGGTGCCGGTCGCTACCATCCAGAGGCGCTTGGCCGGCGTCAGTGCGTCGAGCACCAGCGTGCCCGTCGATTTGTGCTTCATCAGCACCGTGTCGCCGGGCTGGATCTTCTGCAGGTGCTGGGTCAGCGGGCCGTCGGCGACCTTGATCGAATAGAACTCGACCTCCTCGTCCCAGGCGGGGCTGGCGATCGAATAGGCGCGGAAGACCGGGCGCTCGGCATTCGGCAGGCCGATCATGACGAACTCGCCCGAGCGGAAGCGGAAGGCGGCCGGGCGCGTGATGCGGAAGGAGAACAGGCTGTCGGTATAGTGCGTCACCGAGACGACGCGCTCGGCATAGGTGTTCGCCGGGATCGGGAATTCGGGAGCATCGGCGGTCGTCACGGCAAGTGCGGCGGTCTGCATGATCATCCTTGAGGCTGTTGTGAGGAGCGCTCGGGCGGCTTCGCGATCAAACGCGTGGCGGGCGCGGACAGTTGCCGTTGGAATAGCATTCCGGCCGATCAGGGGTCAATCGGCCGGAAAGGATCGCTTTGTCGCGGATCGCGCCATGCGCGACCCGTTTGTTTCGCCAAACCGGCGCTGCTTGGAATCAGGCCGAAGCGGCGCGGAATTTGGCCACGATGGCGTCGCCCATCTCAGTGGTCGAGACGGTCTTCATGCCTTCGGACGCGATGTCCTTCGTGCGGATGCCGTCATCGAGCACGGCCGAGATGGCGGCTTCTAGCCGGTCCGCCTCGGCGATCATCTCGAAGGAATAGCGCAGGCACATGGCGAAGGAGGCGATCATCGCGATCGGGTTGGCGATGCCCTGTCCGGCGATGTCGGGCGCCGAGCCGTGGACGGGCTCGTAGAGCGCCTTGCGCTTGCCGGTCTTGGCGTCCGGCGCGCCGAGCGAGGCGGAGGGCAGCATGCCGAGCGAGCCGGTCAGCATCGCAGCGACGTCGGAGAGCATGTCGCCGAAGAGGTTGTCGGTGACGATGACGTCGAACTGCTTGGGCCAGCGCACGAGCTGCATGCCGCCGGCATCGGCCAGCATGTGGGTGAGCTTGACGTCGGAATATTTCGCCTTGTGGGTGGCGGTGACGACCTCGTTCCAGAGCACGCCCGACTTCATGACGTTGCGCTTTTCCATCGAGCAGACTTCGTTGCGGCGCGTGCGCGCGAGCTCGAAGGCGACGCCCGAGATGCGCTCGATCTCGAACGTGTCGTAGACCTGCGTGTCGATGGCGCGCTTCTGGCCGTTGCCGAGATCGGTGATGGTCTTCGGCTCGCCGAAATAGACGCCGCCGGTCAGTTCGCGGATGATGAGGATGTCGAGGCCTTCGACGACTTCGGGCTTCAGCGACGAGGACTGCGCCAGCGCGGGATAGCAGATGGCCGGGCGCAGGTTCGCGAAGAGCTCCATGTCCTTGCGCAGGCGCAGGAGGCCTGCCTCGGGGCGCACGTCATAGGGCACGCCGTCCCACTTCGGCCCGCCGACGGCGCCGAACAGAACGGCATCGGCCGCCATCGCCTTTTCCATGTCGGCATCGGAGATGGACTGACCGTGCGTGTCGTAGGCGCCGCCGCCGACCAGGCCTTCCTCGATCTCGAAGCCGGCGTTCATCTCCGCATTCATGACCGCGATCAGCTTGCGGACCTCGGCCATGGCCTCGGGGCCGATACCGTCGCCGGGGAGAAGAAGAAGCTTGCGCGATGCCATGAAGAACCTCCGATCGTGAAAGATTGCCCGGCACGCATGCGCCGCGACAGATTGTGTCGCCGTCGCTGATATTGCGCGAGCGCCGATCCGTCCAGCCTTTCCGTCAGGAGATCGATGCGCCAGACGCGGCCGCCGACGCCATCGTCCGGTTCTCGATCGCCTGGAGAAAGGCACCGATCGCCTCGCGGCCGCCGTGACGCACGATGCTGAAATGATTGGCCTCGGGGAAGGTCTCGACGGACGCGAAGGTGGGGTTGGCGGCGGCCAGTGCGTGGGCGAAGGAGGGTGGCGTCACCGCATCGCGGCCGCCGGCCAGAAGCAGGATCGGCGCGCGGATCTGCGGAATGCGCGACAGATTGTCGAGCCTTGTTCGCACGAGGAAGCCCGGCACGTAGCCGGCCTGCTGGCGCACGGCGGCGAGGAAGTTCGACAGCGGCGCCTCGAGGATTACCGCCAGCGGATCGACCTGCGCGGCGGCATTGGCGGCGAAGGCGGAGCCCATCGAATAGCCGTAGAAGATGAGGCCGCTGCCGGCGAGATCGTCGGAGCGCAGGCGGGCGACGAGACCCTGGATGTCGCGGTGCATGTCGATCTCGCGCGGCAGGCCGGGATTGCCGCCATAGCCGCGATAGCCGACGAGGACGAGGCCGAAACCGTCCTCCACGCGCTCGACGAGATGGGCGGGCTTGCGCAGGATGTCGCCGTCGCGGCCGGCGAAATAGACGATGACCGGCCGCCCTTCCTGCGGTGCGACGTACCAGGAGCGCAGCGTCAGGCCGTCATGGGTGCGCTGGTCGAGCGCGATCATCTCGCGGGCGCTGCTCATCTCCAGGATCGAGAAGGCGAGCCTTTGGCGAAAGAGGATGTGGTCCGGGATGAAGGTGAGCGCAGCAAGCAAGGCGACGCCCAACGTGCCGATCACGGCGGCGTGCGCGCCAGCGGCCGCAAGCGGCGAAAGCGCGCGAAAAGGGACTTGATGCGAAGAAGGGCGAGTTCGGGCAGGCGGCGGGCGATCGGCATGGCAGGGGTTTAAGCCCGGCGATGCCGATCGGTTCCCCGATCAGGCGCGCGGCGCGGCCGGTGCAGGGGCGGGCACAGCATCCGCCTCGCGGTGGTAGTCGACGACGCGGGCGACTTCGTCGGGATCGCCGAGCACCACGCCGACGCGCTGGTGCAGCGCGGTCGCGTCGATATCCATGATCCGGGTGCGCCCGTCATAGGCGGCGCCGCCGGCCTGCTCGATCAGGAACGCCATCGGATTGGCCTCGTACATCAGGCGCAGCTTGCCGGGCATCTCGGGTTTGCGGGCATCCCAGGGATACATGAAGATGCCGCCGCGCTTCAAAATGCGGTGGACGTCGGCCACCATGGAGGCGGTCCAGCGCATGTTGAAGTTCTTGCCCCGCGCGCCGTCCTTGCCGGCGAGGCATTCGTCGACATAGCGGCGCATGGGCGGGGCCCAGTGGCGGTAGTTCGACATGTTGATGGCGAATTCGGCATAGCCCTTCGGCAGCTTGATGTCCTTGTGCGTCATGCGCCAGGAGCCCATGTCGCGGTCGAGCGCGAATTCGTAGACGCCGGTGCCGACGGTGAGGACGAGAAGCGTCTGCGGGCCATAGATCGCGTAGCCGGCGGCGACCTGCGTCGCGCCTTTCTGCAGGAAGTCGTGCTCGTCGATCTCGCGGCCTTCCGCGCCCGCCGGTGCCTTGAGGACCGAGAAGATGGTGCCGACCGAGATGTCGACGTCGATGTTGGACGAGCCGTCGATCGGATCGAAGAGCAGGAGATATTCGCCGCGCGGAAAGCGGTTCGGGATCGAATAGATCGATTCCATTTCCTCCGACGCCATGGCGGCGAGGTGGCCGCCCCATTCATTGGCCTCGAGCAGGATTTCGTTGGCGATGACGTCGAGCTTCTTCTGGACTTCGCCCTGCACGTTCTCGCTGCCCAGATCGCCCAGCATGCCGCCGAGCGCGCCCTTGTTGACCGAATGGCTGATCGCCTTGCAGGCGCGGGCGACGATTTCGATCAGGAGGCGAAGCTGGCCGGGGAGTGCGTCCTGCTGGCGCTGCTGTTCGACGAGAAAGCGGGTCAGGGTCTGGTTCGTCACGCGTGCGATCCTCGATTGGAGAGCTTTGGCGACGGTTTAGCCGTTTTTCGTGGCGGAACAAGGAAATCCGCCTTCAGGGGCGGTTTTCGCGGTTCAGGCGGGCCGGACGATGACCCGCAGGATGCGCCGCACGAAGGGCGCGACGACGAGGACGGCCGGGAAGGCGACGGCCCAGGACGACATCCATGCCCGGAACCAGAGCGCGGCAAAGCCGGGCGCATCCACGCCCGCGACCAGCACCGTCGAGATGCCGGTGATGATGAAGGTCATGAAGAATGTGAGGAACAGGCCGAAGGCGACCGGCTCCAGACGCTTGGGGACGAAGGGCGCCATATGTGCGGTCAGGCCCAGGGACGGGTCTCGGCGTAGCTCTTCTCGAAGCCTTCGATCGACGGCGCCTTTTCCATCGTCAGGCCGATATCGTCGAGGCCGTTCAACAGGCAATGGCGCTTGAAGGCGTCGAGGTCGAACTTGATCATGCCGCCGTCGGGGCCGCGTATTTCGCAGGCTTCGAGGTCGACGGTCAGCGTCGCATTGGCGCCGCGCGAGGCGTCGTCCAGAAGCTTGTCGAGGTCTTCGGGGCTGACCGTGATCGGCAGGATGCCGTTCTTGAAGCAGTTGTTGTAGAAAATGTCGGCGAACGAGGTCGAGATCACGCAGCGGATGCCGAAATCGAGCAATGCCCACGGAGCGTGTTCACGCGAGGAACCGCAGCCGAAATTGTCGCCCGCGACGAGGATCTGCGCATTGCGGTAGGCGGGCTTGTTGAGCACGAAATCCGGGTTCTCGGTGCCGTCCTCGTTGAAGCGCATCTCGGCGAAGAGGCCCTTGGACAGGCCGGTGCGCTTGATCGTCTTCAGGTAATCCTTCGGGATGATCATGTCGGTATCGACATTGACGATGGGCAGGGGGGCGGCGACGCCCGTCAGTTTCGTGAACTTTTCCATCTTCCGAAGCCCGCTTCTGGTGCGATTGTTGCGTCTCGTTTACCGCAAGGCGCATCGGAAGGTAAAGGGGCGGCGAAAGCCGCCGCCCCTTTCGTGATCAGGCGCGCGCCAGTTCCATCACGCCGGTCTCGGTGCCGGTCAGGCGGCGCGAGCGGCCATCGGCACCGACAACGATCTCGACCCGGCGACGCTCGGCCGAGAAGAGCGGCGAGGTGACGACGTCGACCGGCGGGTTGAAGGCGACGGTGAGACGCCACAGGTCCGGCTTGATCGTCTGCGCGATGCCGTGGATATGACCGCGCGCCGGCTTGCCGTTGAAGGTGCCGGAAACGGCATCTCCGACCGCGAAGGGCACGGAAGCAGGTGTCTCGGCGACGGGCCGGGACTGCGCGGACAAGGTGTTCCAGTCGCGCTCGCCATGCTGGCAGGCCACGAGCTCGAGCGCTTGCGAATGGGTGATCGCGATGCCCTCCTCGCCGAGCGCGGTGCGCAGGCGGCGGGCATGGGTCTTCAGGTCAGACGATTGGATCGTCATCTCATTTCTCCTATCGGGACAGGACGGCAAGTTCACGCAACGGGTGCCCGCTTTGCCGTTTCGACCGTCACAAGACAGGGAAACGAAGGATCAAGGGAAGCTTCACCATGGCAAGATGCCTGCGGGCGGCGGGCGCTTCCGGCCCGACGCGCAGATAGGGGTTCGCTCACGCGACGTCAATGGGCGCTCCAGGCGACGTCAGATCACGTTCAGTTCGCGGAATGGGCGACTTTCGGCGATGCGGGCATAGCCAAAGACGGTGCAGTCGAGCGTGCGGTATTCGCCGTGGACGATCCATTCGGCGAGCGCCTTGCCGACCGCCGGTGCCTGCTGCAGGCCGTGGCCGGAAAAGCCGTTGGCGAAGAGGAAGTTCGCGACGTCGGGATGGGGGCCGATGACGGCGTTCTGGTCGAGGCTGTTGTAGTCGTAGTGCCCGGCCCAGGCGCGGCCGGGCTTCAGCGCCTCGAAGGCAGGGATGCGCGTGGCGAGGACCGGCCAGATCGCTTCCTCGAAGAGGGGCCAGTCGGGCTCGAAATCGGCGGGATCAGCCGGGCCGTCGGTCGCGGCGTCTTCGGCGCCGCCGGTGATGTAGACCGAGCCTTCGGGCCGGACATAGACGCCGGACGGATCGACCAACAACGGCATATCGTCGAAGCGGTCGGCAGCCTCGAAGACGAAGACCGAGCGCTTGCGCGGCTCGACGGGGAGCGCGAGGCCGGCGAGCGCCGCGAGGTTTCCGGCATTGGGACCGGCGGCGTTGATGACGAGGCCGGCTTCGATGGTGGCGCCATCGGCGAGCGACACGCCGGTGATGCGGTCGCCGCTGCGGGCGATGCCGCTGACCTCGCCCTTCACGAGGTCGATGTCGCGGGATTTGAGTGCGGTGCGCAACAGGGCGAGCAGCGCGTGGGCGTCGAACCAGCCCTCGCCGCTCACGCCATACGCGCCGGCGGCGATGCCATCGGCCGAGAGCCAGGCGAAGCGGGTTTCGAGTTCGGCGGCTGACAGAAGCGCGATGTCGGCGCCCTCGGCCATCTGCACGCGATGATTGGCGGCGAGGATGTCGCGGCCTTCATCGCTGGCAAGTATGAGGTAGCCCTTTTCGCGGAAGGCGATGTCGGCCGCTGCGCCGAACCGGGCCTGAAGCTCGCGGAAGAACCGGAGCGTGAAGCGCGACAGGCGGATGTTTTCGGGGATCGAGAATTGCTGGCGGATGGAGGCGCAGGAGAGCGTGGTCGCGGCCTGCGCGAAGCTCGGGTCGCGCTCGATGACGGCGATGGTGCCGGCATAGCCTTCCTCGCGCAGGAAGTATGCAATGGACGCGCCGACGATCGCGCCTCCGACGATGACGATGTCGCGGTGCATGGATGGGTTCCCGTTTGGGCGGAGAGGGAATCAGGTTCGCGGGGTGGGGGCAAGTGTGGTGTCGGCTGAATTTGGGGCGGAGAGGGCGAGGCATGGACCTCTGTGACAAGCACAGAGGTGACGGCATCATCCATGGTGCCAATCGGATAGGTTTGAGATCGGCATATCGATTTCCGCCGTCACCCCTGTGCTTGTCACAGGGGTCCATGCCTCTTCGTTCGATGCTGGTGCAAGCATCGGACACTTGCAGCTACGGCCGCGCCGGGTCACAAAACGGCATGACCATGCGACCCACCCGTCCGCGCCGCTCGGTGCTCTATGTTCCTGCCACCAACGCCAAGGCGCTCGCCAAGATCGCGACGCTTGCCTGCGACGCGGTGGTGATCGACCTCGAGGACGCGGTCGCGCCGTCGCAGAAGATCGAGGCGCGGGAGGCGGCGTGCCGGTTCATCGCGGAGCGGGGAGCGGGCGCGAAGGAGGTCGTGCTGCGGATCAATGCGCTCTCGACCGAATGGGGGCGGGACGATCTGCGCGCCGCGCGCGAGGCTTCGCCCGATGCGGTGCTGCTGCCAAAGGTCGACGGACCGCGCGACATTCTCGACGCCGACCGGCTGCTCGACCGGGGCGACACGGAATGCTGGCTGTGGGCGATGATCGAAACGCCGCGCGCGATGCTCAATCTCGGCGCCATCGCCGAACTCGGGCGGGACAATGCGGCGCGGCTCGCCTGCCTGGTCGCGGGCACAAACGATCTCGTCAAGGATACCGGCGTGCTGGCCACGCCGGACCGGCGCTATCTGACGCCGTGGCTGATGCAGATGGTGCTTGCGGCGCGCGCCGGCGGGCTCGACGTTCTCGACGGCGTGTCGAACGATTTTCGCGATCTCGACGCGTTCGGCGCCGAGTGCCGCGAGGGCGCGAATATGGGTTTTGACGGCAAAACGCTGATTCATCCGGCGCAGATCGATCCGGCCAATGCGGCGTTTTCGCCGAGCGAGGCGGCGGTTGCAGAGGCGCGAGCTATCCGCGCTGCCTTCGCCCTGCCGGAACATCGCGACAGGGGCGTCATCTCGCCCGACGGAAAGATGGTCGAGCGGCTTCATCTGGAACAGGCCGAGCGGTTGCTCGCCAAGGCTGGAAAATAAGGAAGACCCCATGCGGCTTTACCGATTGCTGACCGGACCCGACGATTCGAGCTTTTGCCACAAGGTGTCGAACGCGCTCGCCAGGGGCTGGCACCTCCACGGCTCGCCGACCTATGCCTTCGACGCGGAAGCCAAGGCGATGCGGTGCGGGCAGGCGGTGGTCAAGGACGTGCCGGGCGTCGAATACGATCCGTCAATGAAGCTGGGCGAGCAGTAGCTCGGAGGTGACTTCGAGCGCGCGATCCTCGCGTGCGGCGATGCCCTGCGGGGGCACGTGGGCGGCGAGGACGCGGTCGCGCTCGGCGATGAGGTGCGCGATCTCGTCCTCATAGGCAGCGAAGATCGCGGTCAGCCAGCGGTTCACCAGATAGGACGGGCGCGGCATCTGCATGTCGAAGCGGCGGGCGAGCGGGATCGTCGCTTCGGCGTCCAGCCAGTCGTCGCCGACCACCCACTGGTTGACCGTGAAGATGCGCAGGCGTTTTCCGTAAGCATCGACGCCGATGGCCGCGAGGTGATGGATCGGGCCGGCGATGCCGTCCGGCCGGAGGAAGCAGTGGAAGTGGCCGTGCTCGGCCGCTCCCTCTTCGGCGGGGTGGCAGTGGTAGAACCATTGCGCGCCTGAGGCGGGGTCGAAGACGTCGCCTTGCGGGTAATGATCCCAGACCGTGACGCCGGATGCGTCGCGAAAGGTTTCCGTCAGGACGTTCTGCCCGCCCTTGGCGAGGATCGCTTCGCAAAAAGCGATCTCGTCGAGCGCGCGGGCCTTTGCGTCGCTCATTACTCCACCACGAGGTCGGGCGCTTCCGCGTTCGGGTCCGGCAGAGGCGTCGGCGGCGGAGGCGGGGGCGCGAGTTGGGGGGCTTCTGCCGGTGGTGCGGCGGGCGGTGGAGGCGGTGCGCGCAGGGCCTGCGGTGCGGCGGCTGCGCAGGGAGCTGCTGCCGCGCAAGGTGCTTGCGCGGGTGGGGGCGGAGGTGCGGCCAGCGGCGCGCCGGCAGCGCAAGGGGCTGTCGCTGCACACGGAGCTGCTGCCGCACATGGCGCTGCTGCGGCGCAAGGGGCGGCGCTGGATTGGGCCTGCCCGGCGACGGGCGCCGGTGCGCGCTGGACGGGATGATTGACGTGATCGACGGCGATCGCCGCGGCGGCGGCGGCGAGAGCGGCGCCGAAGAGGACGGTGTTGCGTGCGCTCATTTCCTGGCGAATCCGTCGAGGCCGAAGAGGGGACGGGCCCAGACGCCGACCCATGAGCCGGCGAAGGCGGCGGCGAACCAGAGCCAGCCGTGAAGGCTGCCCGAGGCGATGCCGGAAAAGAGTGCGCCGATGTTGCAGCCGAAGGAGAGCCGTGCGCCATAGCCCATCAGGATGCCGCCGATGGCGGCTGCCAGCATGGACAGGAACGGCACGGCGACCTTGGGCGCGAACTTGCCGGCAAGGCTCGCGGCAAGGCCGGCGCCGAGGATGATGCCGAAATTCATCACCGAGACGGTGTCGGCGAGGACCGAGGACGAGAGTGCGCGCTGCGGTCCCGGCCAGTTCCAGAATTCCCAGGTCTCGACCGGGATGCCGGCGACCTGCGCCGCCTTGGCGCCCCAAAGGCCGAAGCCGAAGGTGACGGACCAGGGGTGGCCGGCAAGGAGCAGCGTCGCGATGTTGAGGAGCGCGAGCAGCACGCCGGCGCCAACGAGCGGCCAGGGGCCGGAGAGAATCCATGTCCAGCCGGGACGCGCCGGGGCGGGCTCGGCTTCGAGATTGCCATGGGCGCGGCGCTCGATCAGCGCGGTCACCAGCGCGACGAGGCCGAGTGCGGCGAGGGTGGCGAGGATTGCCGAGCCGATGCCGATTTCGTTGCCGAGGCTGATTGCGGGCAGGGAAGGCTGCGCCAGCCACCACGGAAGGTGCGCCGTGCCGATGACGGCGCCGACGATGAAGAAGGCGAGGGTGACGAGCATGCGCGAGGAGCCGCCACCGACGGTAAAGAGCGTGCCCGAGCCGCAGCCGCCGCCAAGCTGCATGCCGAGGCCGAAGATCGCGGCGCCGACGAGGACGGAGATTCCGACCGGTGCTGTGGCGGGCGCGAGCGCCTGGCCGCCGAGGCTGCCGGCAGCCAGGAGCGGGATCATCGCGACCGCCGCGACGGCGATCATCAGCATCTGCGCGCGCATACCGCGTCCGCGCTTTTCGACCACCATGCGCCGCCAGCCGCCGGTGAAGCCGAACGAGGCGTGGTAGAGCGTCGCGCCGAGAAGGCCGCCGAGGACGAAGAGCGAGGCCTGGCGCAGGTCGACGAGCCAGGCGATCAGCAGAAAGCCGGCGACGAGCGCGGTCGCCGCGACGAGCATCGGCGCGCGGTCGGGAATTGCGGGCGGCAGGTAGTTCGGGCGGGGAAAGGCGGCGTCGGTCATGATGTCCGGTTCGTCTCGGTCAAAAAGCGAATGCCCGGCGAGGCCGGACATTTGGCACATTCGGCTTGTTTGGCGGATTGGGCAAGGGAGGGGCGGCGTGGGAACGCAGCAGCGCCCCCTCCACCGCCTTCGGCGGTCCCCCTCCCCCGCTTCGCAGGGGAGGATTGAGGTCGCGGCCATCCGCAACGGGGCTCCTCCTCCGTTTACGGGGGAGGTGGCCCGGAGGGCCGGAGGGGGCGTCGCGCGTTTCTTTTAAGTGCCCGACTTGTTCTCGACCGGGCGGCTTTCGTCGACGGTCCATTCGGCCATTGAGCCGTCATACATGGCGGTCTGCTTGTTGCCGAGGACTTCGGAGAGGCCGAACCAGGCGATCGAGGCCCAGTGGCCGGTGTTGCAGAAGGCGATGTTTTCCTGGTCCTTGGCGAGGCCGACGGCGGTCGACAGGGCTTCGACGGTCTCGGGCTTGGCGAAGGTGGCGTATTCGGCGCTGTAGAGCTTCGAATGCTCGATGTTGACGGCGCCCGGGATGGTGCCTTCGGTGCGCACGACCGGGCTCTTCGACTTGCCTTCGTACTGTTCGGCCGGGCGGCCGTCGACGAGGGTGACGCCGGCGTCGAGCGCGGCCTGGACTTCCTCGGTCGTGGCGAGGATGTCGTCATTGATCTCGGCGGTGAATTCGGCCGCTTCCGGCGTCGCGGCTTCGGCGACGCGCGGCAGGCCGGCGGCGTCGTACTGGCGCCAGCCGCCGTCGAGGATCGATACGGCGTCGTGGCCGAGATGCTTGAGGGTCCAGTAGACGCGGGTCGCGCCGCCGAATTCGGACGAATCCGTGCCCCAGGGCACGATCACGACATGGTCGTCATTGTCGATGCCGAGCGATCCGATGAGCGCCGTGATCTGGTCCAGCGGCGGAAGCTGGCCGGGAACGCCCTCCTGCTCGGTGCGCCAGCCGGCCGAGGCATAGGGCGCGACGACGGCGTTTTCGATATAGGGCGTCTCGCCGAGGTCGGTGCCTTCGATCTCGTCGCGGATGTCGAGCACGACGACATTCTCTCCGCCGGCATTGGTTTTCAGCCATTCGGCGGTGACGAGCGGGGTCACCTCTGCGGTCTGGGCGAAGGCGGGCGCGGCGGCGCCGAGTGCAAGGGTCATGGCCAAAGCTGCGATGCGCATTGCCGTCTCTCCTGAAAAAGTGGAATTTCCAGGCTCAATATAAGCGATGCGATGGCGCGGAGAGGGGTATGCGCCGTTTAATCTGCTGGCGTCACCGAGAATTTCGATCCGATTATCGGTCCGATTCGGAAATTGTTTTCCAACGCAGATGGTTCAGCGCGGCGGGGCGGAGCTTTCGCGGGGGACGAGCTGGACCGGGAGGATATCGGATGCGCCGGTGGCGCTGCCGTTTTCGCGGCCTTCCGCGATGAGCGCCAGAAGCTTGCGCGCCGCCGTTTCGCCGATCAGTGCGCGGGGCTGGGCGATTGTGGTGAGCGAGGGGACGAAATGGGCGGCGATCTCGATGTCGTCGAAGCCGACGACCGAGACTTCGTCGGGCACGCGCACGCCCTTGTGGTGCAGTTCGCCGATGAAGCCGCAGGCCATCGCGTCGGAGGCGCAGAACACGGCCGTCGGGCGGTCGTCCAGCGCCAGCCAGGCATGGGCGGCGGAGGCGCCGGAGGCGAGCGAGAAGTCGCCATCGAAGAACCAGTCCTCGCGCAGCGCAAGGCCGAGATCGGCGAGCGCGGCGCGTGCGCCCTTCGCCCGCGTGATGGTGAGGATGTTGTCGGGCGGGCCCATCAGGTGGCCGATGCGCGTATGGCCGAGGTCCGCCAGATGGCGGATGGCGAGTTTTGCGCCTTCCTCGTTGTCGATGGTTACGGTCGGGCGCGGATCGGCGTCGAGCCATTCGCAGGCGAAGACGATGGGCGGGTGGTGGTTCGGCGTGTCGCCGGCCGATAGCACGTCTTCGGGCAGGTTGGCGTCGAGCACGATCAGGCCGTCGGCGCGGTTGTTGTGGAGATAGTCGAGAATGCGGTGCTCGGCATTCGGCGCCTGTCGCGTATCGGCGATGAGGACGTTGTAGCCGGACGTCGCCATGGCGAAGGTGATGCCCGACAGGATCTGCGAGAAGAACGGATTGGCAAGGTTCGGGACGAGCACGACGATGCCGCCTGCCTGCCGGCGGCGCAGATTGCGCGCGGCGTGGTTGACCCGGTAGCCGGTCTCCTCGATCGCCTTCAGGACGATGGCGCGCGTATCGGCCGAGACGCGATCGGGCGCGGACAGCGCGCGGCTGACGGTGGCCGTCGAGACGCCCGCGGCATCCGCCACGTCCCTGATCCGGGGGCTGTTTTGTGGGTATCCCTTCATCTTCTCTCCGGCCGTCCTGTGAGAGGGCTTGTGCAAGGCTTTGCCGCGCTTGGCAATCGGCGTTTTCGGCGTCGAAACGAAAGCCGCTTGTAATCCATTACATTCTCTGTTTTAGTTTCATGCAATCGATTACATCGCTGCAACGCAGCAGTTTTTACGCTGCATTAGCGAAAAATCGGAAGACGGGCGTGGAGGCGTCCGGGAGGAGAGGCATGAAGACGATCAAGGGCCCAGCGCTCTTTCTGGCGCAGTTCGCAGGCGACGAAGCGCCGTTCAATTCCTGGGATTCGATCACCAAATGGGCGGCCGACACCGGCTATGCCGGCGTGCAGGTTCCAAGCTGGGACGCGCGCCTGATCGATCTCGACAAGGCCACATCCTCCAAGGATTATTGCGACGAGTTCGCGGGCAAGGCGCGCGAGAACGGCGTCGAGGTGACCGAGCTTTCGACGCATCTGCAAGGCCAGCTCGTCGCCGTTCACCCGGCCTATGACGAAGGCTTCGACGGCTTCACCATTCCGGCGATGCGTGGCAACCCCAAGGCGCGGCAGGAATGGGCGGTCGACCAGGTGAAGAAGGCGCTGACGGCGTCGAAGCACCTCGGGATTGGCGCGATGGCGTCGTTCTCCGGCGCGCTCGCCTGGCCCTACATGTATCCGTGGCCGCAGCGCCCGGCGGGTCTGATCGAGACGGCGTTCGACGAACTCGCGCGGCGCTGGAAGCCGATCCTCGACCATGCCGACGAATGCGGCGTCGACATTTGCTATGAGATTCATCCGGGCGAGGATTTGTTCGACGGCACGACCTTCGAGATGTTTTTGGAGCGCGTCGGCAATCACCCCCGCGCGAACATGCTCTACGACCCGTCGCACTATGTCCTTCAGTGCCTCGACTATCTCGACAATATCGACATCTATGCCGAGCGCATCCGGATGTTCCACGTCAAGGATGCCGAGTTCAATCCGACCGGGCGGCAGGGCGTCTATTCCGGCTTTCAGCCCTGGGTGAACCGCGCCGGCCGCTTCCGCTCGCTGGGTGACGGTCAGGTCGATTTCGGCGCGGTGTTCTCCAAGCTCACCGCGAATGATTTCGACGGCTGGGCCGTGGTCGAGTGGGAATGCTGCCTCAAGCATCCCGAGGACGGCGCGCGCGAAGGCGCGGAGTTCGTCAAGCACCACATCATCCGCGTAACGGAAAAGGCATTCGACGATTTCGCCGATGGCGGGACGGACGAAGCGGCCAACCGGCGCATGCTGGGGCTCGGCGCATAATGGCGATCACCGGAACCTCCGAGAAGCGCGCAGGGCCGATCCGGCTCGGCATGGTGGGCGGCGGCAAGGATGCGTTCATCGGCGCGGTGCATCGCATCGCCGCGCGCATCGACGGCGAGTTCCAGCTCGTCGCCGGCGCGCTTTCCTCAACGCCGCAGCGGGCGCTGGAATCCGGGCGCGCACTCGGCCTCGACGACAAGCGCATCTATGGCTCGTTCCGCGACATGGCTTCGCGCGAGGCGCGGCGCAAGGACGGCATCGAGGCCGTCGCCATCGTCACGCCGAACCACATGCACTTTCCGATCGCGCGCGAGTTTTTGAAGCGCGGCATCCATGTCATCTGCGACAAGCCGCTGACCTCGACGCTGGCGGATGCGAAGAAGCTCGCCAGGCTTGCAGGCGAGAGCGATGCGCTGTTCGTGCTGACGCACAATTACACCGGCTATCCGATGGTGCGGCAGGCGCGCGAGATGATCGCCAATGGCGACCTCGGCGCGATCCGCGTCGTGCAGGCCGAATATGCGCAGGACTGGCTGACGGAAGCGGCCGAAGAAACGGGCTCCAAGCAGGCGACCTGGCGCACCGACCCGGCGCAATCGGGCGCGGGCGGGTCGATCGGCGATATTGGCACGCATGCCTACAATCTTCTGTCCTTCGTGACCGGGCTGACGACCGAGGAACTGGCCGCCGAGCTGCACCGCTTCGTGCCGGGCCGGCGGGTCGACGACAATGCGCATATCCTGCTGCGTTTCGACGGCGGCGCGCGCGGGATGCTCTGGTCGAGCCAGGTTGCGCCGGGCTGCGAGAACGGGTTGAAGCTGCGCGTCTTCGGCGACAAGGGCGGCATCGAATGGTGCCAGGAAGAGCCGAACAAGCTCTGGTACACGCCCTTCGGCGAGCCCAAGCGCCTGATCACCCGCAATGGCGCCGGCGCGGGCGCGGCGGCAGCGCGCGTCAGCCGCATCCCGCCCGGCCATCCGGAAGGCTATCTCGAGGGCTTCGCCAATATCTATGCCGAGGCCGCCCGCGCGATCCGGGCGAAGCAGGCCGGCGAGGCCGTGCCGGCGGATGTCGTCTATCCGACCGTCGAGGACGGTGTGGACGGGCTGAAATTCATCGATGCCTGCGTTCGTTCGTCGGCAAAGAACGGGAGCTTCGTCAAGCTGTGACCGGCACTCCGATCCTCGAAGCGCGCGACGTTTCACGGTCCTTCGGGCCGATCGAAGTGCTGCACGAGGTTGGGCTGGCGCTCAATGCGGGCGAGGTCCATGCGCTGATCGGCGAGAACGGCGCCGGCAAGTCGACGATGATGAAGATCCTGTCGGGCTATCTGGCGCCGACGAAGGGCGAATTGCTGCTCGACGGCAAGCCGGTCGCCTTTTCGTCGTCCGAAGACGCCGAGGATCAGGGCGTCATCCTGATCCATCAGGAATTCAACCTCGCCGAGCAATTGAGCGTCGAGGAGAACATCTTTCTCGGTCGGGAACTGAAGCGCGGCTTCTTTCTCGACAAGAAGGCGATGCGGGCGGAGGCGGAACGGCTTCTGTCCGAGCTGGAGACGCGGGTGAGCCCCAATGCCCGCGTCTCCGACATCTCCGTTTCCGACAAGCAGATGGTGGAGATCGCCAAGGCGCTGTCGCGCAATGCGCGCGTCTTGATCATGGACGAACCGACCGCGGTGCTGACCAATCG
The DNA here is from genome assembly GCA_023389195.1 of Pseudomonadota bacterium. GTDB lineage: Bacteria > Pseudomonadota > Alphaproteobacteria > Rhizobiales > Rhizobiaceae > Aliihoeflea. Next base: position 54,183 of record JAEWET010000021.1, on the reverse strand, counting down.
CGAGGCGGCGGTGCTGTTCCGCCAGATCGAGCGGCTGAAGGCGACGGGCACGGCGATCCTCTACACCTCGCACAAGCTCGACGAAGTGGCGAAGATCGCCGATCGGGTCACCGTCTTCCGCGATGGCGCGCGCGTCGCGGTGGCGGGCGCCGGGGAGATGAACGAGGACCAGATGGCGCAGGCCATGGTGGGCCGCGAACTCTCCAATCTGTTTCCGCCGAAGCATATCCCGGCCGATGGCGATGTCGTGCTTTCGGTGAAGGATTTCTCGGTCGGGAACATCGTCCGCGATGCTTCCTTCGACCTCAAGCGCGGCGAAATTCTCGGCTTTGCCGGGCTCGTCGGCGCGGGCCGGACGGAACTGATGGAAGGGCTGATCGGCGTGCGGGACGCGCAGGGCCGGATCGCGGTCGGCGGCAGCGAGGTCGCGATCGGTTCGGTCAAGGATGCGCGGCGGGCGGGCATCGTCTACCTGACCGAGGATCGCAAGGGGCGCGGTCTCGTGCTGACGCAGGGAATGCGCGAGAATCTGACGCTTCTCGCGCTCGACCGGTTCGGTCGCTATGCGATCGACGCCAAGGCGGAGGATGCGGCGCTGACGAAGGCGATCGCCGAATTCGACGTGCGCGCGCCAAGCCGCGACATCCGCGTCGGGAATCTTTCGGGCGGCAACCAGCAGAAGCTGCTTCTGGCCAAGACCATGCTGGCCGAGCCGGACATCGTCATCATCGACGAACCGACGCGCGGCATCGACATCGGCACCAAGCAGCAGATCTACGAATTCATCCAGAAGCTCGCCGCCTCGGGCAAGAGCGTGATCGTCATCTCGTCGGAGATGGCCGAGATCATCGGGCTTTCGCATCGGGTCGTCGTGATGCGCTCGGGCCGCATCACCGGCGTGCTCCAGGCTGACGAAATCAACGAGGACCAGATCGTGCGCCACGCAATGGGACTTGAAGGCAGGGCCGCAGCATGACCAGCGAAACCGCATCCGCCGCATCCGCCCGGTCGGGCCTGCGCATCGACTTCCACATCTGGGGGCCGGTGATCGCGCTTCTCGCGCTGATCGCACTGGGCGCGTTCCTCAACCCGAACTTCCTGTCCTACGGCAACGTCACCAACGTTCTGGCGCGCTCGGCCTTCATCGGCATCATCGCGGTCGGGATGACCTTCGTCATCACGTCGGGCGGGCTCGATCTGTCGGTCGGCTCGATGGCGGCCTTCATCGCCGGGGTGATGATCCTGGTGATGAACGCGCTGGTGCCGTCGATGGGCGTCGGCTGGGGCGTGATCCTCGTCGGCATGGCGGCGGCGCTCGTCGTCGGGCTCGTCGCCGGCCTCGTCAACGGGCTCCTGATCACGCAGGCGCGGATCGAGGCCTTCATCGTCACGCTCGGCACGATGGGCATCTTCCGCTCGCTGATCACCTGGCTTGCAGACGGCGGCACGCTGTCGCTCGACTATGCGGTGCGCGAGGTCTACCGGCCGGTCTATTATGGCGGCATCCTGGGCGTCGCCTGGCCGATCATCGTCTTCGCGCTGGTCGCGATCCTGGGCGAGATCATCATGCGCAAGACGCCGTTCGGCCGGCACTGCGCCGCGATCGGCTCCAACGAGCAGGTCGCGCGCTATTCGGCGGTGCATGTCGACCGCGTCCGGCTGATGACCTACGTGCTGCTCGGCGTTCTCGTCGGCGTCGCGACCATCATGTACGTGCCGCGCCTCGGCTCGGCCTCGAGCTCGACCGGCGTTCTGTGGGAGCTGGAGGCCATCGCGGCCGTCATCATCGGCGGTACGGTGCTCAAGGGCGGCTTCGGGCGCGTCTGGGGTACGGTCGTCGGCGTGCTCATCCTCAGCCTGATCGGCAACATCCTCAATCTCGCGAACCTGGTCAGCCCCTATCTCAACGGGGCGATCCAGGGCGTGATCATCATTTTGGCCGTCGTCCTGCAACGCCAGCGCAAGGCGGAACGGTGACGGGCAAAAGCGCTCGAAAAGCAGAGCTAACCAAGGGAGAGAGACCATGAAACTGAAAGCATTGGCCGGCGTATTGGCGCTCGGCGTCGCATTTGCCACCCCACTCTACGCGCAGGACGCCGAGACGGCCGTGATCGGCGTCTCGATCCCGGCGGCGACGCATGGCTGGGCCGGCGGCATGAACTTCCACGCGCAGGCGACCATCGACGCGCTGGAAGAGCGCTACGAAAACCTCGACTTCGTCCTGTCGACGGCGTCCGATCCGGGCCAGCAGGTCTCCGACATCGAGGACATGATGGCGACGCGCAACATCGACGCGCTGGTCGTCCTGCCGTTCGAATCCGAGCCGCTGACCGGCCCCGTCGCGCGCGTCAAGGAAGCCGGCAAGTGGGTGACGGTCGTCGACCGCGGGCTCAGCCAGGAGAACATCGAAGACCTCTATGTCGCCGGCGACAATCCGGGCTTCGGACGCGTGGCGGGCGAGTTCTTCAAGGAGAAGCTGCCCGAGGGCGGCAACATCATCGTCCTGCGCGGCATTCCGACCACGATCGACAATGAGCGCGTCGAGGCCTTCGAGGCCGCCATCGAGGGCTCGGGCATCGAGATCGTCGGCATGGAGCACGGCAACTGGAACCGCGACGACGCCTTCGAGGTCACGCAGGATCTGCTGTCGCGCAACTCGGACGTCGTCGCCGTCTGGGCTTCGGACGACGACATGGCCGTCGGCGCCATCGAGGCGATCAACCAGGCCGGCCGTGAAGGCGAGATGTGGGTGCTCGGCGGCGCCGGCATGAAGGAGATGATCCAGCGCGTGATGGACGGCGACGAGATGGTTCCGGCCAACGTCACCTACCCGCCGGCGATGATCGGCACGGCGATCGAGCTCACCGCGCTCAACTTCGTCGGCAATGCGCCGGTTTCGGGCGAGTTCATCATCGGCTCTGTGCTGATCACCGGCGACAATGCCGAGCAGTACTACTATCCCGATTCGCCTTTCTGATCCCATGCGACGGATCTGATGAAGGGGCGGTCCTTGCGGGCCGCCCTTTTTCATATCCGCGTCCGTTGCGAAGATCGGTAGGTCCAAAACGCCCAGAGGCATATCACGATTGCCAGCGCCGCCGCCCAAGACCCGTCAAGCTCGGTCAGCATGACCTCGTGCATCAGCCGGCCGGGCAGGAAGGTGAAGCCGCCGGCGACGATCAGGCCGCCGAAGAACGTCCCCTGCATGGTTCGGCGGTGGGCGACGATGCGCCGTTCCCGGGCAAGCCGGACGCCGTCGACCAGGAACCAGAGCGTGGCGAGCGAAACGAGGTGGATCGGGCTCCAGGGACCGAAGACGCGCAGTTCGTGGATGAAGAAGGACGACAGCGCGACGATGACCATGAGTGCAACCCAGACGCGCCCGCCGAGCCTGTGCAAGCGGTCCCCCTTGCGGCGGAAGAGTACGACCGACCCGAGGGCGAGCGCGCCCGTCGCGGCCGCGACATGAAGCTGGATGGCGAAATCGGCCTGGGCGAGCGGTTCGAGGTTCAAGACGGCGTCTCCTGTTCTGCCGGGCATCGAATGGCTTGACCTTTCGGGCGGCCGCGGCCTTTTCTCAACGGCGACTTCGTCAACGACCGGATTGCTTCGTGGCCAGCAACGACCTGCACTTCACGATACGCGAACTGCAACGCCATCTGCGCGCGCCGCTACTGTGGGCCGCGCTGGGCAGCGTGTCGGCCGTGCTGGGACTGGCGGGACCATTCGGCACCTATTCGGCGCTGCCCCTCCTGCCGCGGATCGGCTATTGGGGCGCGACCGTCGTCATCACCTACCTGATCTGCGTTGCCGTCATCGCCGGCCTCGAACGGGCGTGGCATCCGCGCGGTTCGGTTCCGACCTATGCCCTGTTCGGCGCGGCGGGCGGCCTGCCCATCGCGCTGTTCGTCTGGCTTTTCAACCGCCTCGTCTTCGGCGGGTCGGCGATCGGTTTCTGGCCGCTCCTTGCCTATGCGACCGTCATCGCGGCGGTCGGCTCCGCTCTGATCGCGACCTTCACGCGCTCGCTCGCTTCGCAGCCGGTTCCGTCCGTCGCGCCACGAAGGCCGAGCCTTCTCGACCGGCTGCCGCTGGAGGCGCGCGGTCGGCTCACGCATCTTTCGGTGCAGGACCACTATGTCGAGGTGCGGACCGAGAAGGGGCGGCATATGCTGCTGATGCGCCTTTCGGACGCCATTGCCGAGACCGACGGAGCCGAGGGCCTGCAGGTCCATCGCTCCCACTGGGTGGCGAAAGACGCGGTGCTGCGCAGCGCGCGGCGGGACGGCAGACTGTATCTCCATCTAGCGGACGGAAGCGAAATTCCGGTCAGCCGCAGCTACCTGAAGCCGGTTCGCGATGCGGGCCTAGGTTGAGGTCGGTTGGGTCCTTGGGGTTGATCCCGCGCGCTTCCTGTTGAATACGGGCGCAACGCAACCTTAAGGAGGCATCCGAGCTTGAGCGAAGCTGCGACCGGAAACGAACGATTTCCCCTGAAGCCCATCCCGATCTTCGCGGGGCTGGCTCTCTTCATCCTTCTCCTCTTTCTTCCCGCCCCCGACGGCCTTTCGGTCGAAGGCTGGCGCGTGGTCGCGGTGGCGAGCCTGATGATCGTGTGGTGGATCACCGAGGCGATCCCGGTGCCGGCGACGGCGCTGGCGCCGATCGCGCTGTTCCCGATCACCGGCGCGACGACGGGCGGTGCGGCGACGTCGCCCTATGGCGACCCGATCATCTTTCTCTTCATGGGCGGCTTCATCCTGGCGCTCGCCATGGAGCGCTGGAACCTTCACCGGCGCATCGCGCTCAACATCGTCGCGCGCACCGGCACCCAGCAGGGCCGCATCGTCGCCGGCTTCATGCTCGCGACCGCCTTCGTCTCCATGTGGGTGTCGAACACCGCGACCGTCGTCATGATGCTGCCCGTCGCGCTTTCCGTGGTCGGCCTCCTGGAGGACGACACCGGCGAAGCGAAGTCGAAATTTCCGCTCGCGCTGCTGCTCGGCGTCGCTTACGCAGCCTCGATCGGCGGCGTCGCGACGCTGATCGGCACGCCGCCGAACGCGCTCCTGGCCGGTGCGCTCAACCAGACCTACGGCTACGACATCGGCTTCGGCCGCTGGATGATCATCGGCGTACCGGTGGCGGTGCTGATGCTTCTGGCCGCCTGGCTGTTCCTGACCAAGCTGACGATCCGGCTGGACAAGGGCGAGGTCGCGGGTGCGGCCGAGCTCTTCCGCTCCGAGATCGCCAAGCTCGGCGCCTGGTCGGTGCCGGAAAAGCGCGTCGCCGTCGTGTTCGTCGTCACCGCGTTCGCCTGGGTGTTCCGCACCATCCTCGACGATTACATTCCCGGCCTCAACGACACGTCGATCGCCATCCTCGCCGCTTTGGTGCTGTTCGTGCTGCCGGCCGGCGACGGCAAGGGCGGCGCGCTGATCGAGTGGAAGCACGCGCTGCGCCTGCCCTGGGGCGTGCTGGTGCTGTTCGGCGGCGGGCTGAGCCTTGCCGCGGCGGTCGTCTCGACCGGGCTCGACCAGTGGATCGGTGGCCAGGTCGGCACGATCGCCGGCGTGCTGCCGCTGATCGGCATCGTGGTGCTGGTGTCGGGCGTGATCCTGCTCCTGACGGAGTTCACCTCGAACACGGCGACGGCGGCGACCTTCCTGCCGCTCGTGGCCGCGCTCGCCATTTCGCTCGGCGAGAACCCGCTGATGCTGGCGGTGCCGGCTGCGCTGGCAGCTTCGATGGCGTTCATGCTGCCGGTGGCGACGCCGCCCAACGCGCTCGTCTTCGGCTCGGGCCATGTGACGATCCCGCAGATGGCGACGCAGGGCATCTGGCTCAACCTCGCCGCCATCGTCGTCATCTCGACGCTCGGCTATGCGGTGCTGACGACTTTCTTCGGCGTCGAAGTCGGCTCGATCCCCGACTGGGCCGAGCGGGCGGAATAAGCCAAGAAAAAAAAGCCCGGCAGCGATGCCGGGCTTTTTCATTTCTCAGGCCGATTAGGCCTCGACGGGCCAACGCCAGAAATCCTGGCCCTCTTCGTTCAGGTGCCGGTTCAGCACCATCTTGTGAACCTCGTCGGCGCCGTCGACAAGGCGGGCCTGACGAGCGTAGCGGTAGATCCACTCGATCGCCGTGTCCTTGGAATAGCCGCGGGCGCCGTTGATCTGCAGCGCCGTGTCAGCGGCCTGATGCAGCACGTTCGCCACCTGGATCTTGGCCATCGACACTTCCTTGCGGGCGAACGAGCCCTGGTCGAGCGCCCAGGCGGCTTTCATCACCAGAAGCCGGGCGATCTCGATCTTCATGGCAAGATCGCCAAGCATCAACTGCACGCTCTCGCGGTCGGCAAGGCGCTGGCCGAAACCTTCGCGGCGGGCGGCATATTCGGTCGCGATCTCGACGCAGCGCTTGGACAGACCCAGCCACCGCATGCAGTGCGTCAGCCGTGCCGGCCCGAGCCGGATCTGCGTGACCTTGAGGCCGTCACCCTCGTTCAGCATCACATCGCGGGCCGGGATTTCGAGACCGTCGAAGGTGAGTTCGCAGTGGCCGCCATGTTCCTCAGGGCCCATGATCTCGATGCGGCGGTCGATCTTCCAGCCCGGCTGGTCGCGGTCGAAGAGGAAAGCGGTGAGGCCCTTGCGCGGGTCGTCCGAGGTGCGGGCGAGAAGGATGAAATGCTGCGCCTCCTCCGCGCCGGTGATGAACCATTTGCGTCCCGAGACGACATAGGTGTCGCCGCGCCTTTCCGCCCTGGTCTGCATCATCGACGGATCGGAGCCGGAACCGGGCGAAGGTTCGGTCATGGCAAAGGCCGAGCGCACCTTGCCCTCGACGATGGGTTGCAGCCAGCGTTCCTTCTGATAGGGCGTGCCGACGGCTTCCAGCACCATCATGTTGCCGTCGTCCGGCGCGGCGGAATTGAAGACGGCAGGGCCGAAGAGCGAGCGGTTCATCGCCTCGTAGCAGACCGCCATGCCCATGCGGCCGAGTTCCTGACCACCCGTCTCCTTCTTCAACTGGAGGCACCAGAGGCCCTCGGCCTTCGCCTTCTCGCGCACGGCGTCGAGCACGTCGATGCGGATGTTCTCATGCGCATCGTAATTCGCGCGGTCGGCTTCGAGCGGCAGGACATGCGCGTCGACGAAGGCGGCGATGCGACGGCGGTAATCCTCGACGCGGGGCGGGATGGTGAAGTCCATGGGCTGGGTCCTTGGAACGAGACAGCGGGAGCGATCGTCCGGTGTCGGTGCAAAAATCGAGCGAGCGCTCGATTTATTATCGCATCTGTGCGAGATTGGCAATCGAGGCCCGTCCGCGTTAAGGCGAAGGCTCCCGCGTGTCGCTTTCGCGCGTTGTTGAAAGGTCCGTTCAGTGCCGCCGGAAAAACGACTGGCCCCTTATGGCGACTACTCGCTCGAAGCCGCTGCCGGCCGCATCCTGGCGCGGCATCGCGACCGTATCCGCACGCAAAAGCCGCATGTCGCCGTCGCGAAGCTCGCGCGGATCATCGAGGCGACGCTGAAGCTTTCGAACCGGCAGGGTTTCCAGGCGATGTCGCTGCGCGACCTTGCCGAGGCGGCGGGATTGTCGATGGGCGGGCTGTATTCCTATTTCGACGGCAAGGAGACGCTGCTGGTCATGATCCTCGGTGAGGTGTCGTCGGCTGCCGAGGGCCTTCTGGCCGCGGCGCCCGACGAGGTCCGGGACGACCCGGCGGCGCATCTCGCCTGGTTGATCGAGATGCATGTGCTTTTGAGTGAGGCGATGCAGCCCTTCTTCGTCTTCGCCTATATGGAGGCGAAGTCGTTTCCCGCGCCGGCACGCAAGCGCGCCATCGCCAGCGAGGCGGCGACGGAGGCGATCTTCGCCAAGGTGCTTTCGGAAGGCGCGGCGCGCGGCGTGTTCAGGACCGACGATCCCGATTTCGCGGCGGCGCTGATCAAGCCACTCTTGCAGGACTGGTATGTGAAGCGGCCGAAATACGCCAAGCGCGGCGTGGGCGCCGAGGCCTATGCGCAGGGCGTTTCGGAATTCGTCCTCAGGGCGCTCGGCGCGCGCTGATGTGAAAAGGGCGGCCCTGCGGCCGCCCTCGATTTCGGTCAGTTCAGCGACGGATAGTCGACATAGCCCTTGGCGCCGCCGCCATAGAAGGTCTTGCGGTCGGGCTCGTTCAGCGGCGCATCCTGCTCGAAGCGCTCGACGAGATCGGGATTGGCGATGAAGAGGCGGCCGAAGGCGACGAGGTCGACGCGGCCGTCCGCCACGGCCTTTTCGGCCAGCTCGCGGTCGTAGCCATTGTTGCCCATCCAAGCGCCGGTGCCGCCCGCATCGCGGTAGGCGGCCTTGAACTGCGCCCAGTTGAAGGGCGTCTCGCCCTGGTTGTGGTCGCGCGCGCCGCCGGTCGCGCCTTCGATGACGTGGACATAGGCGAGACCGTATTTGCCGAGACCCTTGGCGACATGGTCGAAAAGCGGCTGCGGCTCAGGGTCGGCCGCATCGTTGGCGGGCGTGACCGGGGACAGGCGGATACCTGTGCGCCCGCCGCCGATCGCCGCCGTGATGGCCTCGACGACCTCGAACAGAAGGCGGGACCGGTTTTCGATCGAGCCGCCATAGGCGTCGGTGCGCCTGTTGGAGCCGGAGCGCAGGAACTGGTCGATCAGATAGCCATTGGCGGCGTGGATCTCGACGCCGTCGAAGCCGGCCTCCTCGACGGCGGCCTTCGCCGCTTTCGCATAGGCGGCGACGATGCCGGGCAGCTCCTCGGTCTCCAGCGCGCGCGGCTCGGACGTCTCGGCAAAGCCGCCGGAGCCGTCTTCGTCGACGAGATAGGTTTTGGCGTTGGCACGGATCGCCGAGGGCGCGACGGGCTTGCGGCCTTCCGGCTGAAGCGTCTCGTGGCTGATGCGGCCGACATGCCAGAGCTGGACGACGATCCTGCCGCCCTCGGCGTGGACCGCATCGGTCACCTTCTTCCATGCGGCGAGCTGGTCGGCGCCATAAAGGCCCGGAACGTCGGCATAGCCATGGCCCTGCTGCGTGATCGCGGTGGCCTCGGTGATCAGGAGGCCGGCCGAGGCGCGCTGGCGGTAGTAGTCGACCGCCATCTGCGTCGGCACCGCATTGGGCGAGCGGTTGCGCGTCAGCGGCGCCATGGCGATGCGGTTGGCAACGTCGATGTCACCGACGCGCACGGGTTCGAAGAGCTTGGACATGGGGTTCTTCTTTCTTCTGGGGGGAATCAGAGGGACTGGAGGGAGGCGCGGAAGGCGGCGATCGCGTCTTCGTCGCGCTTGTAGAAAATCCACTGGCCGACGCGGCGCTGGGTGACGAGCCCTGCCTCCGAAAGGGCGGCAAGGTGGGCCGACACCGAGGATTGCGACAGGCCGCAGCGCGCGAACTGACCCGCGCAGACGCCCATTTCGAGCGGATGCTCCTGACCGGCGAAGTGGCGTTCCGGCTCCTTCAGCCAGGCCAGCATGTCGCGCCGGACGGGATGGGAGAGCGCTTTCAGGATCAGGTCGTCGTCGGGCATCGGACAATCGCGTTCTTATTTCGGCTTCAGACGATATATGGATCGACTTCTCCCGAATTAAAGGGCTGGTCCAACGGGATTTCGTTCACATGAGAAGAATTTGCGTTGCAGTCGGCGCGCGCGAGGCGTAGCCAACGGCGTGATGAGCACGATGTCCGAGTTCCTGCCCGAAATCCTGATCGCCTTCTTGTGCCTTGCCGCCGGCGGGGTGCTCAAGGGCGCGACCGGGGCCGGGGCGCCGGTTCTGGCCGTGCCGGCGCTGGCGATGATGTTCGACGTGCGCGTCGCGGTCGTGACGATGCTGGTGCCGAACCTCCTGACCAATGTCTGGCAGGCCTGGCAGTTTCGCGGCGACCGCCTGCCGAACCGCTTCATCCTGGCCTTTTCGCTCGCCGGGGCGATCGGCGTCGTCGGCGGAACGGTGATGCTGGCGGCGTTCTCGCCGCGCGTGCTGCTCCTGATCGTGGCGATCGCCGTGCTGCTCTACATCGCCGCGAGGCTGGCGCGGCCCGATCTCCTGCTGAGCCGCGAACTGGCGACCCGGCTTGCGGTGCCGGCCGGTGCGGTTGCCGGGGTGCTGCAGGGTTCGGGCGGCCTGTCCGCGCCGGTGTCGCTGACCTTTCTCAACGCGATGGGCCTGACGCGCCCGCATTTCATCTCCACCGTGTCGATCTTCTTCGCCGTCATGACCCTGGCGCAGGTGCCGATGATGGGCGCGCTGGGGCTCTTGACCTGGCAGGGGCTGGCGCTGTCCTTCCTGGCGATGCTGCCGATCCTCGCCTTCATGCCGGTCGGCGCGGCGCTGGCGCGGCGCTTTTCGAAGGAGGCCTTCGACCGCGCGATCCTCGCCCTCCTGAGCGTCCTCGCGATCAAGCTCATCTACGATTTCGCCATCGGGTGACGCGTTCGCGGAACGGTTGTCGCGTCCGGCGGTTGGAACGGCAAGGAGGCAACCGATGTCCCAGATGCCGAACCCGCCCGATCCGCGCCAGCCGAACGAACCCGGTCCCGACCTGCCGCCCGATCCGTCGCCGCCGCCCATCGAGGAGCCGCAGCCGGAGCATCTGCCGGACGAGACGCCCAATCCCAATCCGGACGAGCAGAACGATCCGCCGCTTCATGTCTGAGGGGCTGGAGGCGGCGTTTTTCGACCGACATCCCGTCGAGGTCGCGCGCGAATTGATCGGCGCGAGCCTCATCGCCGACGGTGTCGGCGGGATGATCGTCGAGAGCGAAGCCTATGCCCATGACGACGCGGCGTCGCACAGTTTTCGCGGGCCGACACCGCGCAATGCGGCAATGTTCGGCCCGGCGGGTACGGCCTATGTCTATCGTTCATACGGGCTGCACTGGTGCCTCAACATCGTCTGCATGCCGGGAAGCGCGGTGCTTCTGCGAGCGCTCGAGCCGTCGCACGGGCTCGACAAGATGCGTGAGCGGCGTGGGCTCGAAGCCGACCGGCTTCTTTGCGCGGGGCCGGGACGGCTGGCGCAGGCGCTTGGCGTCGACATGGCCTGGAACGGGCGGCCGCTGCACGACATGCTGACGCAAAAACGCCGGCCCGCACTGATTGCGGGCCGGCGGATCGGGATTTCGAAGGCAGTCGATCTCGAATGGCGGTTCGGCGCGGCCGGCTCGGCCTATCTCAGCCGGGCGTTTGCGAAGGCCTAGTCGCCGTCCTTGACGTCGACTTCGGGGCGGTCGCCGCCGCTCGACTGCTCTTCGTGCCAGACGCCGTCGCGGTCCTGGTACTCGATGGCTTCGTCGTCGCCGCCGAGCTGCTGCTCGGCCGCGGCGCTCTCGGCCGCAGCTTTCGCGGCGTCGTGGGTCGGGTAAGGCTCGGAGAAGACGTCGCCGAGCTTGTACGCCCAGCCGCCATCATGCTCGACCACCTCGTAGACGAGCCTGGTCACGACCGGTTTCCACCCGCCCGAACGCGCCGGGTTCCGCGGTCTGGGCCGCGCGTGTCGGACAGGAGCGCACGCGGACTGCTCTCGCCTTCAAGCGGCACGTACATGCGATAGAGCGTATAGGCGCCGAGCGCCATGAGCATCAAACGGATCATCTGGACAGTCTCTCCTTCGGGGGCAGGCTGCGCGTCGCGCGCGATCTGTCTGACAACCGCCAGACCCGGCCAGTTGTTCCGCTGCCGACGCCGATCAGGGGTCGGTATAGGAGCGAACCGTCAGCTCCAGCCCGGCCGGCTCGCGGGCGAAGAGCAACGCGCCCTGTCGCATCGAGCCGGCGGGGACGTAATCGAAGGTGATCTCGCTCGTCTCGCCCGCCCCGTCCTCGCCGCGCAGCACGACGTCGGCGGCGGTCTTGTCGCCCGTATTGCGCAAGCTGATGCGCGCATGCCAGCCGTTCGAACCGGCAAGCACCTCGTCGACCGTGACCTCGAAGACCGGCGGGCCGTCCGCTTCCGTGAGTGCCGTCACGCAGAGATAACCGATCAGCGCCAGGACGCCGAGCGCCGAGGCCGCGCCGATGATCCACTCCGCCGGATGCGGCGGACGGTTGACGGGATGGGACTCTGGTTCGTCGTTCATGCGGAACTCACAGGATCAGGCGGGCGGCCGCCGCGCCGATGGCGCTCGGGAAGGCCAGTACGACCACGGCCATGACGATCATTTCAAGCCCGAGACAGTCGGTGCGGCCGAAGACCCAGAGCAGGAACAGCGAAATCAGCGCGGCGATCGCGTAACCGGGAAGGGTGAACCGCAACAGCGCGCTCCACCAGGGCGTCTCCTCGGAGAGTTCGCTGCCGCCCTTGAACTCGACGGCGAAGACGAAGCCGTGCATGGCGGCGACCGAGATCGCGATCAGCGCGATCGCGTGCCATTCGCTCATCTGGTAGGAAATCAGGATCATCTCCTCGGTCGGCGCGAGGTTGAAGCCGAGGAAGAGCGCGCCCACCGCCATCAGGAAGAGTTCGCCGCCATAGGTCTCCTCGCGCTCGTCGAGCGCGTCATCATCCGCGTCGCCGAGCTGGCTGCGGGCCAGAAGCGCGCCGATCGCCGCCGGCACGGACTGGATGGCGATCTTGCCCGCCACCTCGTCGGCCGACATGCCGGGCGCAAGGACGCCGAGCGTCGTCAGGACGATGGCGCTGGTACAGGCGGCGATGCCGAGCGCGAAAAAGGCGTCCATCGCGGTATCGGCGAGGTTGCGCCGGTCCTCGATGCCGATGACATGGGACAATCCGACGAGCAAAGGCACGGCGACGGCGAGGAGCACGGCCAGCCGCCACGCATCCATCGTGTAGGCGAGCTGCCACATTTCCATCGTCATCAGCATGGGCAGCGAAAAGACGAGCGCGCCGCCGATCGCGCGGCCTGCATCGCGCAGAAAGCCGGGCGTTTCAGGATGGGCGCGCCTGGATGTGGTCATGCCGAAAAATCGCCACCCTGCCGCAGGGGCAGGTGTGTTGCGCGCGATGTCGATGCCCGGAAATGGCCTTGGAATCGCCCCATGAGTCTCAAGCTCTGGTCAAACCCGCCCGCCAGTTCACACCCCCGTGAAACGTAGCCGTAAACATCGAGTTAACCGGGGTCTTCAAGAAATGTTCCATTCCAGAACTGCGCGTGCCGGGGTTTTGTCCATGACGGCGCGGGCCGTCCTCATCGCATCGATTTTCGGATTTTCGGGCGTGGCTGCCAAAGCCGACGAGAAGATCGAAGTCCTGCAGACGATCACCGGATCGGCGTCCTGGTATGGCGGCAAGTTCCACGGCCGGACGACGGCCAATGGCGAGCGCTACGACATGAACGAACTGACGGCGGCCCATAAGACGCTGCCCTTCGGCACCAAGGTCCGGGTCATCAACGAGCGCAACGGCAAGGCCGTCGTGGTGCGCATCAACGATCGCGGGCCGTTCGTCGGCAAGCGCGTCATCGACCTGTCGCGCGGCGCTGCGCAGGCGGTCGGCATGATCAACCAGGGCGTCGCCCGCGTTAAGCTCGAAGTCTTGTAAGGCTTACTGCTCGTTGGACGCGACCTGCAGCGTCTCGTCTTCCTGCGGGGTTTCGAACATGCGCTGCACCGTCGTCATGACGAACCATTCCGCATAGCCGACGGCAGCCAAGTTCTGCTCGCCGGAGCGCGAGAAGTCGATTTCCTCGTTGGCGTCCGGCAGGAAATTCGCGCCGACGACGCGGACGTCGCGCCGCGCATCGGGGATTTCCTGCGCATTGGTGGAAATGCGGACGACTTCGCGCGGGGCGAGCGGCGCGGCGGCAACGGGGGCACTCGCCTCCACCGCCGGGCGCGGCATCGGGACCGGGCCGAGATCGGGAAGGACGACGGCGCCGGCGACTGCCGGCAGGGCGATTGCCGAGGCCAGGGCAAGTGCTGCGAGCTTGGCGGTGCGGGTCGTCGGGATCATCTGTTCGGCCTTCCAATCGGGGGCTGCCATACGGCAGTCGTCTTCTGGCCGGGAAAACGTCCGGCCCCCTTCGCGGTTCCAATGAAATCACGAAGAGTTTCGGATTGAGTCGTCCGGAGGTCAGCCCGCCTTGCGTGCGCCTTCGAGCCGGGCCTGTGCTTCCGCGACGTAGAAGTCCAGGCATTCGGGATTGGCCATCGTCTCGCGCGATATGATCTTTTCGAGCGGGTGGCCGAGGAAGAGGCGGCGTATGGGAACCTCCTGCTTCTTGCCTGAAAGGGTGCGCGGTACGGCCGGCGCCTCGATCACCCGGTCCGGCACGAAACGCGGCGAGACCGCCTGGCGGATCGCCGTCTTGATCCGCGCGGCATCCACCGTCTCGCCCGGGCGCGGCACGACGAAGAGCAGCATCTCGCTCTCGCGTCCGAGATATTCCAGGTCGATCAGCATGGAATCGAGGATTTCAGGCAGATCCTCGACGGCGGAGTAGATTTCGCTCGTTCCGATCCGCAATCCGTGCCGGTTGATCGTCGCGTCCGAACGACCATAGATCACGCAGCTTCCGTCCGCGCCGATCGACAGCCAGTCGCCGTGCCGCCAGATGCCGGGGAACATGTCGAAATAGGAATCGAGATAGCGTCTGCCGTCCGGGTCGCCCCAAAGGAACACCGGCATCGACGGAAACGGGCGCGCGCAGACGAGGTCGCCGACCTCGCCGACGAGGCTTTCGCCGTTTTCGTTCCAGGCCTCGACGCGCGCGCCGAGCTGGCGGCACTGCATCCGCCCCGGCACCAGCGGCAGTTCGCGGTTGCCGGCGATCCAGAGGCCGCAAATGTCGGTGCCGCCGGAAATGTTCGACCACCAGATGTCGGGCCTTCCCATCCGCGCGAAAGCCTCGGTGCCCCAGTTCTGGACGGCTTCGGGAAGCGGCGAGCCGGTCGAGCCCAGCGCGCGCACGGCCGACAGGTCGCCGGTGGCGGCCGGGTCCAGCCCCGCCTTCATGCAGTTGCCGAAATAGGCCGCGCCGGCGCCGAACATCGTCACGCGCGTCTCGGCGACGAAACGCCAGAGCGTGCCCCAGTCGGGCGCGTCCCTGGCTCCGCTCGGCGACCCGTCGAAAAGGCAGATCGTGGTGCCGCCCAGAAGGCCGTTGACCTGACAGTTCCACATGATCCAGCCGGTGCTCGAATACCAGTGGAAGCGCTCGCCCAGCGAATTGGGCGCGTAGCTGGGACCGATGTCGAGATGCTTGAGCGCGGCATAGACGGCGAGGATGATGCCGCCATGGCTGTGGACGAGCGCCTTGGGCTTGCCGGTCGTGCCCGAGGAATAGACGATCCAGAGCGGGTGGTCGAAGGGGACGAAATCCGGCGCGAAGGCCAGCATTGCCGCATCGTCCCGGGCGAGGGCGTCGTCGAGCGTCAGATCGTGCGCGAGTTCGACCGAAGCGTAGCCGCTTTCCTTCAGGATCAGTTTCGGACGGCTCGTCAGGGCGTTGCGGATTTCCTCGATCTCGCCGGACCGGTCGAGCGCGCGGCCAGCATAGAAGACGCCGTCGGCCGCGATCAGCACTTTGGGCTCGATCTGCTGGAAGCGGTCGATGACCGCGCGGGTGCCCATGTCGGGCGCGCAGACGCTCCAGACCGCGCCAATCGAGGCGGTGGCCAGGAAGGCGATGACGGTTTCGGGCACGTTGGGCAGATAGGCCGCCACGCGGTCGCCCCGCCCCACGCCCATGTCGCGCAAGGTGGCGGCAAGCGATGCCGTGCGGCGCTTCAGCTCGGCCCACGACATCTCGGCGCGGTTGCCGCGTTCGTCCGCGGCGACGATCGCCGGCTGGCCGGCCGCGTCTGCCTCTTCGCAGTGTCGGAACACCTGATGGGCATAATTCAGCGTCGCGCCGGGAAACCAGACCGCGCCGGGCATCCGGTCCTTGGCCAGAACGGCCCCGTGCGGGGTCGGCGAATGAACGCCGTCATGATCCCAGATGGATTGCCAGAATGCGTCGAGGTCCGTCGTCGACCACTCCCACATGGCCGGATAGTCGGCAAAGGACAGCCCGTGCCTTTCCTCCAGCCAGTCGCGATAGATGGCCATCAGCGGTCGAAATGGTGCAGTCACGGTCGTCCTCCCTCAACGCGGCGGAGATTAGGGAGGGTGTGAAAAGATTGCCAGAGGGACGAACATCGGATTCGTCGAAAATCGGCGGCGGCGGCTGGAACGATCCGGGCGGTGGAACATTTCTGCCCGTGGGCTTGCTCGCACGAGCATCGGTGCCCGTGCGCATTGCCAGGGACGGAGCCAGCGAATGCCGACAGCGGCCGGTGAACTTGACCGATCGTCTGATCTTTCGAGCTCGGAAATGTCGCGCCGCGAAGTCGTCGGCCTCATCCCCGCCCTGCGCGCGTTCGCCCGCACCTTCCATCGCGACGTCAGCGACGCAGACGATCTGGTGCAGGAAACGCTGACCAAGGCCATCGCCAACATCCATCAGTTCCAGCCGGGTACGGCGATGAAATCGTGGCTGTTCACGATCATGCGCAACAGCTTCTACACCAAGATCCGCAAGACCGGCCGCGAAGCCCCTGCGCTCGCCGACGACGCCGCCGGCCGCCCGGCCGTGCTCGCCACGCAGGAATGGTCGGCGCGGGGGCATGAAATCCGCAGCGCGCTCGAGCGGCTGCCCGAACAGCAGCGCGAGGTCATCATGCTGATCGGCGTGCTCGGCGTCTCCTATGAGGAGGCGGCGCAGATCTGCGGTTGCGCGATGGGCACAATCAAGAGCCGGCTCAACCGCGCCCGGGCAAGGCTGCTCGTCGAGATCGGCGAGATCGACGCGCGCGCCTCGGTCGAGGCGGACGCGCATCTGCCGTCGACCAGCCCTGTCAGGGCGCCGACCTACGGCTGAACCGTCCGTCCGTTACTTGGCGGGTGTCGTGGTGGCCGTGTCCTGCGCGCGTGCCGGCCCGTTCCTGCGGGCGAGCACCGGCGATTCGAGGCCAAGATAGGCCGGATTGAACTCGGCGATCTCGGCCAGTCCCGGCCAGTCGAGAATCTCGATCCAGTAGTTGGTCCAGGCGATCACGCCGTCATGGCGCAATTCCTTGAGGACGCGGTTGACGTGGACCGGGGACAGGCCGAGCACGTCGGCAAGTTCGTTCTGGGTCAGGGGCAGGTGGAATGCCGCCGCCTCGCTGCGACCGACGGCGGCAAGGCGCACCATCAGCTCGCAGAACAGATGCGCCATCTGTCCCTTGGCCGAACGTCGGCCCATCGATACCAGCCATTCGCGCTGGATTGCGGCTTCGATGGAGGTTTCGGTCCAGAGCAGATGCGTCGCCGCCGGATTGGCCTCGCAGACCCGGCGCAACTGCTCGTGCTCGATCACGACGGTCCGGCAATTCGTCACGGCGACGACGCCGAAATCGCGCCGCGGCACGAGGAAGCTCGACAGATCGAGGAAATCGCCCGGAACGAGGAGCGTGGTGATCTGGCGGCGGCCGCTCGAAAGCAGCTTGTAGCGCGCGGCCAGACCTTCGGTCAGAAGCATCACGTTGGCGGAACGATCGCCCTCGCGGGTCAGGTCCTGATCCTGGCTGAACTGGCGATCGCGCAAGCCTAAATGCGCCAAACCGGCGATGGGTGCGCAGTCGTGGCCCCGACGGCCGAATTTCAGAAGAAGAACATCGAGCAAATTGAGACCTGGCCGCACAAATCAAGGCTCCCGCGACACCATTGCGCAGGAAGGCTATTCGCTTTAGCGAAGTCTGAATGAGCAGGCTTTTACATTTGTTAGTCGATACTCAACTATTCGCCGCCTGAATCGCGTCCTCAAACAATAAGACAAGTCGTTCAGTGTTGCCGCAGGCTTCGAATGCGCACCGGGACAGATTTCGCGGCTGGTACGTGGCTTTCCTCCGCGCGCTGGGAAAGCGGCACCAGCACGTTGGCTTCTGGGTAGTACGCACCGACGCATCCGCGCGGGATGTCGTAGGCGACGACCCGCACGCCCGGCAGTTGCCGGTCGACGCCGTCGCCGGTAGCGGCCTCCAAGGCGACGGTCTCGTCCGCCGCAAGGCCAAGTGCCGCGATGTCGGAGCTGTTCATCAGGACCACGTCGCGCGTGCCCTCGATGCCGCGAAACCGGTCGCGATAGCCATAGACCGTGGTGTTGAACTGGTCGTTCGACCGCAGGGTCATGAGCCGGAAGACGTCGTCGCCGGAACCGGCGGCGAAACTCGCATCGAGCGCCGACGGTACGGCAAAATTCGCCTTGCCGGTTTTCGTGTCCCATTCGCGCTTTCGGGCGGGCAGCGGGCGGGGAAAGCCGCCGGGGGTGAACATGCGCCGGTTGTAGTCGGCGAAGTGGCCCGGATAGGTCGCCTCGATGGCGTCGCGCACGAGACCGTAATCGGCCGCCCAGGCATCCCAGTCGAGCCTGGGATTGGGCTCGAGCGTCGCCCTGGCAATACCGGCGACGATGCTCATCTCGGCCAGCAGGTGCTCGCTCGCCGGCTCTTCCTGCCCGCGCGAGGCATGGATCGAGGTCAGGCTGTCCTCGATGGTCACCACCTGCTCGCCGGTTGCCTGACGGTCGATCTCGGTGCGGCCGAGGCAGGGGAGAAGGTAGCTTGCCCGGCCGGTGATGAGGTGGGCGCGGTTCAGCTTGGTCGCGATCTGCACCGACAGGTCGAGATTGCGCCAGGCGGGTTCGATGCGGTTGCGATCGGGCACGGCGCGGACGAATTTGCCGCCGAGGCCGATAAAGGCTTTGACCGAGCCGTCGATCACGCCCTCGCAGGCCGAAACCGTGTCGAGCCCGCGCTCGCGCGGCGGCTCGAAGCCGTATTGCGCGGCAAGGCGGTCGAGCGGAACGAGGTCCGGCCGGTCGGCAATGCCGACGGTGCGCTGCCCTTGCACGTTGGAGTGTCCGCGCACGGGGCAAAGGCCGGCGCCCGGCCGGCCGATATTGCCGCGCATCAGCGCCAGATTGGCGATCATGCGGACATTGTCGACGCCCAGCCGATGCTGGGTCAGGCCCATGCCATAGATCAGGATGGCCGAGCGCGCCGATGCGTAGATGCGGGCTGCCTCGGTGAGGTCGCCGCGGGAAAGCGCGCTGTTGGCTTCGATATCGGCCCAGTCGAGCCCGTCCAGCCAGGAAAGCCACTCGTCGGCGCCGGCGGTGTGCTCCTTGAGGAAGGCGTGGTCGATGACGCCCGCCGACGGGTCGGCACGGTCCATTTCCATGAGCGCCTTTGCCATGCCGGCGATCGCAGCGATGTCGCCGCCGGCGCGGGGCTGATAGTAATTCGACGAGATGCGCTTCGACCGGTTGGTCGCGAGCTGCAATGGGCGCTGGGGATTGACGAAGGCTTCGAGCCCGCGCTCACGCAGCGGGTTGAACGAGACGATCGGCACACCGCGCTCCGACGCTTCCTGTAGATTGTGCAGCATGCGCGGGCTGTTGGCACCGACGTTCTGGCCAAAGAAGAAGATGCAGTCGGTGCGCTCGAAATCCTCCAAGAGGACCGTGCCGACCGGAACGCCGATCGCGGCCTTCAGGCCGACGGACGTGCTTTCGTGGCACATGTTGGAACTGTCGGGCAGGTTGTTGTTGCCGAACATGCGGGCAAGGAGCGAATAGGCGTAGGACGTTTCGAGCGACGCGCGGCCCGAGGCGTAGAAGACGACCGATTTCGGAGCGACGGCGCGCAGGCGCTTGAGCTCGGCGCCGATGGCCGCGAAGGCGCTTTGCCAGTCGGTCTCGACATAGCGATCGGTCGCCGCATCATAGCGCATCGGATGGGTCAGTCGACCCTCGGCCTCGAGATCGAAATCGCTCCAGCCGAGCAGCTCGGAGACCGTGTGACGGGCGAAGAATTCGGGCGTCGTGCGTTTGTCGGTCAGTTCCCACAATGTCGCCTTGGCGCCGTTCTCGCAAAACTCGGCGACATGGGGTTTGGCGGGCTTGGCCCAGGCGCAGGAGACGCATGAAAAGCCGTCCGGCTTGTTCTGCTTCGCCAGAAGCGCCGGGCCGTTGACCATCCGGCCGTTGCGTTTCAGGTGGCGCAGAAGCGACTTCATCGAGCCCCAGCCGCCGGCGGGCTGGTCGTAGGGCTCGATCTTTACCCGGTGCCGGTCCCCATCGGTCTTGCGGCCGGTCACGATGCCGTCGCCCGGCCGCGTCGGGCGCCCCGCTTCGTCCGTGCGTGATTGGGTTGCATGTGTCACTCCTCGGCTTCCCGGTGATCTCAAGGGGCAATCCGCGCGGCTTCGGAATTGTTCCCGAGGATTTGGGGCTCGAACCATTTGCGCGTAAGCTCGTTTCAGCAACTCATCGAAAACGCGCAAACCGGAGAAAGGGCCAATGGACGCGCTGATCCGCAAACTGGAGCATTTCAGCCAATTCACCGATGAGGAGCGACGCGCGCTGGGAACGCTTTCCGACCTGCCGGTTATGGTTGGCCCGCGCCAGGACATCATCCGGGAGGGCGACAATCCGACCGGCGTCAACCTGATCGTCGAAGGCTACGCCATCCGCTACAAGGCGCTGCCGGATGGGCGGCGGCAGATTCTGGGCTATTTCGTCGCCGGCGACATCTGCGACCTGCGCGTCTTCGTTCTCAAGCGAATGGATCATTCGATCGCCGCGCTGACGCAGGTCGCCGTCCGCGTCATTTCCGAGCAGCGCATCCTCGACATGACGGACCGCTATCCGCGCATCATGCGGGCGCTGTGGTGGGCGACGCTGGTCGAGGAATCGATCAGCCGCGAGTGGCTCCTGAGCATGGGCCAGCGCACCGCCGCGGAGCGGATCGCGCACATCTTCTGCGAAATCCATCACCGGGCCCGGGCGGTCGGCCTCGTCGAAGGCAACAGTGTGCCGCTGCCGCTTCGCCAAACGGATCTTGCGGAAATGTCGGGCCTCTCGGTCGTCCACGTCAACCGCGTGCTGCAGGAACTGCGCAAGCGGCGCCTGATCACCTTCGACGGCCAGATGCTGACGATCCTCGACATCGACCAGCTCGCGACCTTTGCCCTGTTCGATCCGCTCTACCTTCATCTCGACGAGAGCAGGGGGACGATCACCAAGCGCCAGCCCATATCGGCCGTGGGCGCCTGAACCCGTCGCCCAGGTGGCGATTTTGTGGCGGCAAGGGAACGAAGGTCACATTCACGTGTTGATCCGAAGCAACTGAACGCTTGGGAGCCCAATATGCACGGCATCATCTATCTCGTCGGCCTCGTCGTGGTCGTCCTGTTCCTTCTGTCCCTTCTCGGCCTGCGCTAAGCGCCCACCCGGAGACGTATCATGAATCCAGATTACGGCGCGGCCCCGACGCCGCCCGTCGGCGCGACCGCAATCGCGACCGGCGACGAGAAGTCCTATGTCGACTGGGCTGCCATCATCGGCGGCACGGTCCTGGCTTCCGCCATCTCCTTCGTCCTCCTCGCATTCGGTTCGGCGCTCGGCCTGACTTTCAGCTCGGCCTATGAAGGCTCGGGCATGTCGCTCGTCGGCTTCGCCATCGCCGCGGCTCTCTGGCTGCTGTGGGTGCAGGTTTCGTCCTTCATGGCGGGCGGCTACCTGACGGGTCGCCTTCGCCGCCGCAACTACGATGCCACCGAAGACGAATCCGACATCCGCGACGGCTCGCACGGCCTCCTGGTCTGGGGCCTCGGCGTCCTCGTCGGCGCGGTGCTGGCGTTCTCCAGCGCGTCTGCCGTGCTCGGCTCGGCGACCAACGCCGTCGGCAATGCCGTCGGTGGCGCAGCTTCGGGTGCCGCAACGCTGGTCCAGGAAATCGACCCCAACACTTTGCTGACCGACCGCTTGCTGCGTCCGGGCACCGCGACCGACACGGCCAATGAAGAGCTGCGTTCGGAAGTCGGCCGCATCCTCGTTACCGCCGTCACCGATGGCGAACTCGCCGAGGACGATCGCGCTTATCTGGCAAGCGTCGTCGCTGCCCGTACCGGCGTCGAGGAAGCCGAAGCGCAGGCCCGTGTCGACGAAGTCTGGGCGCAGGCCCAGGAACTCGAGGCAACTGCCCGTGAAACCGCCGACCAGGCACGACGCATCGGCATGATCGCGGCCTTCATCACCGCCGCCTCGCTGCTGATCTCCGCCGCCGCCGCCTATTTCGGCGCCGTTCTCGGCGGCAATCACCGCGACAAGCAGACGATCATCCAGGGCTGGGTCCGTCCTTGGTAAATTGAAGCGCTTTGCTTCGTGACACGACGCCGTCCCGGTTCGCCGGGGCGGCGTTTTCTATTCGACGAAGCCGACGAAGCGTCCGGCAAAAAGAACGGAAAGCCAAAGGACGAGGGAGAGCGCGGCGATTCCGCGCCGTGCCCCCGGCGCGCGCAGCATCGCGAAGAGCACGGCATTCAGTCCGGCAACGAAGAGAAGCGCCATCTTGAGCCGAAAGGCGGGGTTCGACGCATAGGTCGTCGCCTGGATCGCGAACATCGGAACGCCGGTCAGAACGGCGCCGGCGAAGCCGGTCAAGGCGAGGCGGCGGAAGATCCGCGTCGCGGCCGCTTCGGGAAGGCTCGTGAACGCGCCGAGAAGGCGCAGGTCGAGAAGCATGACCGAGACGACCAGCGTTCCGATCGACAGGATATGCAGGCCGTTGACGATCGGGTACGCGTAGAACGAGACCTTGAGCGCCTCGATCGGCGCCAGCGTTTCCAGCGCGGCGAGGAGCTCCATGCGTCAGGCCGGCGGCAGCCTGCGCGGATAGACGTCGTAAGTCTCGTCGCCGACGATGACCCGGACGGCCTTGAAGACGCGCTCGTTGGCGTCGAGCGAGCGATGGCCGACGACGGTCGCCTCTTCGCCCGTCGACACCGCCCCTTCTGTGAAGCCGGCGCGGGCGGTGGCCGCGGGCGGCGCGAGCTCGACCGACCAGATTTCGCCCTCGACCTCGATTTCGATGCGCGCGTGAGGATTGCCGAGAAAAACGGCGCGGACGGTCCCGGTCAATTCGGAGAACTCCTCCTCGGCCCAGGACCAGCCGTGATGGGCGCTCGCGGGCGGAACCGCTGCCGCTGCAAGCGTGCTTGCGAGCACGCAGACGCGCAAGAATGAATGTCGCATGGCGGGACCTCCTGTGCCTGGCCGAACCTAACCTTAGGTCGTTCGCGACATGCGTCCATGGGTTGCACATCACGATGGAGAGAGCGCTTGCCTTGACTCCGCCGGGTTTTTGCGGTCAAAGGCCCCAGTTTCCGCGACGAGTGACAACTCCGAGCAGCCGACCGGGGCACCCTTTCCAGAGTAGGAGGGCCGATCCCGGAGGTCAACACCCGGCAGCGCCATGCGCCCCCGGGTGTCGTTCTGCTTTGGCTGTTGGGTTTCGGCGCGGCACGCACTACCTCTCGGGCGACGACGCACGAGAATAAAGGACGGCGGATGTTTGAATCACTTCAGGAGCGGCTTGGCTCCATCCTGAACGGCCTGACGGGCCGCGGCGCGCTTTCCGAGGCAGACGTCTCGGCGGCGCTGCGCGAGGTTCGCCGTGCGCTGATCGAGGCCGACGTCGCGCTCGAAGTCGTCCGGTCCTTCACGGACAAGGTCAAGGCCAAGGCCGTCGGCGCGGAAGTTCTGAAGTCGATCAAGCCCGGCCAGATGGTCGTCAAGATCGTCCATGACGAGCTGGTCGAGATGCTGGGCGCGGAAGGCGCGACCATCGATCTCAATGCGCCCGCGCCCGTCGTCATCATGATGGTCGGCCTGCAGGGCTCGGGCAAGACGACGACCTCGGCCAAGATCGCCAAGCGGCTGACCGCGCGCCAGGGCAAGAAGATCCTGATGGCCTCGCTCGACACGCGCCGCCCGGCCGCGCAGGAGCAGTTGCGCCAGCTCGGCGAGCAGACGCAGGTTGCGACGCTGCCGATCGTCGCCGGCCAGTCGCCGGTCGACATCGCGCGGCGCGCGGTGCAGGCGGCCAAGCTCGGCGGCCATGACGTCGTCATCCTCGACACGGCCGGCCGCACCCATATCGACGAGCCGCTGATGGCGGAGATGGCCGAGATCAAGGCCGTCGCCAAGCCGCATGAAATCCTGCTGGTCGCGGATTCGCTGACCGGCCAGGACGCGGTGAACCTCGCGCAGAACTTCGACGCCAGAGTCGGCATAACCGGCCTCGTCCTGACCCGCATGGACGGCGACGGGCGCGGCGGCGCCGCGCTTTCGATGCGCGCCGTCACCGGCAAGCCGATCAAGCTGATCGGCACCGGCGAAAAGATGGATGCGCTGGAGGAGTTCTATCCCAAGCGCATCGCCGACCGCATCCTCGGCATGGGCGACATCGTCTCGCTCGTCGAGCGCGCATCCGAGACCATCGACGCCGAAAAGGCGCAGGCGATGGCCAAGAAGATGCAGGCCGGCAAGTTCGATCTCGACGACCTCGCCGACCAGCTTCGCCAGATGCAGAAGATGGGCGGCATGGGCGGGATCATGGGCATGATGCCCGGCATGGGCAAGATGAAGGACCAGATCGCGACCGCCGGTTTCGACGACAAGACCTTCGCCCGCCAGATCGCCATCATCCAGTCGATGACCAAGGCCGAGCGCGGCAATCCGGACCTCTTGAAGCATTCGCGCAAGAAGCGCATCGCGGCGGGTTCCGGCACCGACGCCGCGGCGATCAACAAGCTCCTGAAGATGCACCGCCAGATGGCCGACATGATGAAAGCCATGGGCGGCAAGGGCAAGGGCGGCGGCATGATGCGCGGCCTGATGGGCGGCATGGCCTCCAAGATGGGGCTCGGCGGCATGGGCGGTCTCGGCGGACTTGGCGGCGGCATGCCCGACCTTTCCAAGATGGACCCCAAGCAGCTCGAAGCCCTGCAGAAGCAGGTGCAGGCGTCCGGTCTGGGCAATGGACTGCCCGGCATGGGCGGTGGATTGCCCGGTGGTCTTCCTGGATTGGGCGGCGGCGGATTGCCGGGTCTCGGCGGCCTTCCAGGCCTGCCGAAGAAGAAGTGAGGAGACGATGATGCAGGACGATACCCAACGCGCGCGCGACCTCCTCGCCGGCTACCGCGCCTCGATCGACAATATCGATGCGGCGCTGATCCACATGCTCGCAGAGCGCTTCCGCTGCACGCAAGCGGTCGGCAAGCTGAAGGCCGAGCACGGCCTGCCGCCGGCCGATCCGGCGCGCGAGAAGACACAGATCGAACGGCTTCGCCGGCTTGCCGACGACGCCAATCTCGACCCCGATTTCGCGGAGAAGTTTTTGAACTTCATCGTCCGCGAAGTCATCCGCCATCACGAGGCGATCGCCTCTGAGAAACACGAAAACGCATAAAAACCGAACTTTTCCAGGAGAACTGAAATGGCACTGAAAATCCGCCTCGCCCGCGCCGGCTCCAAGAAGCGCCCCTACTACCACGTCGTCATCGCCGACGTCCGTTCGCCCCGCGACGGCCGCTTCATCGAGCAGGTCGGCTCGTGGAACCCGACGCTGCCCAAGGATGGCGAGCGCGTGAAGCTCAACAATGAGCGCATCCAGCATTGGCTCGACCACGGCGCCCAGCCGACCGACCGCGTGCTGCGCTTCCTCGACCAGGCCGGCATCGTCAAGCGCGAAGCCCGCAACAACCCGAAGAAGGCCGAGCCCGGCCAGAAGGCCCAGGAGCGCGTCGCCGCCCAGAAGAAGGCCGAGGAAGACGCCGCCGCCAAGAAGGCCGCCGACGAGGCTGCTGCAGCCGAAGCCGCCAAGGCACCGGCCGCCGAAGAGACTTCGGAAGAAGCCGCTTCGTAAGCGAGGCTTCAGCAAAATTCAAAAGCCCCGCCGGTCCTGCCGGCGGGGCTTTTGTTTGCGCGCTGCCGCGCAAATTTTCCAAATTGCCGCAGCGGTATCTGTCGGCTACGCCTGTCGTCGTTCGTCTTTTCATCAAGCGCGCGAGGCCAGGACATGCTCTACGCCATTCTTTGCTACAACCATGAAGACACGGTCGGCCAGTGGACCAAGGAGGAGGACGACGCCGTCATGGCGCGTCTCGACGCCGTGCTGCAGCCTGTCGAGCGGTCGGGCAGGCTCGGCCCTGTCGCGCGCCTGTTGCCGACGACGGCCGCCACCACGCTGCGCAAGGCAGGCGGCGAACCGCTCGTCATCGACGGGCCCTTCGCCGAGACCAAGGAGCAGTTTCTCGGCTTCTACCTCGTCGATTTCGACACTCTCGACGAGGCGCTCGCCTTCTCGAAGGATTTGGCCGAAGCCAATCCCGGCGGCGGCTCCTATGAAATCCGACCGGTCGGCTACATGCGCGAGCGGGACAAGGACAAACACGCTTCATGACCGACGCCCGCGCCATCGAGACGCTGATTTCCGCCGCCCGCCCACAGGCGGTCGGTGCCCTGCTGCGCTACTTCCGCGATCTCGACCGCGCGGAAGAGGCGTTTCAGGAGGCGTGCCTGAGGGCGCTGAAGAACTGGCCGAAGAACGGTGCCCCGCGCGATCCGGCGGCCTGGCTGATCTTCGTCGGGCGCAATGTCGGCATCGACGCGGTGCGGCGCGACAAGCGCCTCGTTGCGCTGCCGGACGAGCCCGCGCTGTCGGACCTCGACGACGTCGAAACGCCGCTCGCCGAACGTCTCGACGGCGCCGACTATCGCGACGACATATTGCGCCTGCTCTTCGTGTGCTCCGACCCGGCGCTGCCGGCCGAGCACCAGGTGGCGCTGGCGCTGCGCATTGTCTCCGGCCTCACCGTCCCGCAGATCGCGCGCGCCTTCCTCGTCTCGGAAGCAGCGATGGAGCAGCGGATCACGCGCGCCAAGGCGAAGATCGCCGCATCCGGCCGGCCGTTCGAGACGCCGGACGCCATTGCGCGATCGGAACGCGTCGGTGCGGTGGCGGCGATGATCTACCTCGTCTTTAACGAGGGCTATTCGTCGCGTCCGGAAGCGGGGCAGGCGGCGACGGTGCTGTGCGAGGAGGCGATCCGACTCGGCCGGTTGCTCTTGCGCATCTTTCCGACCGAGCCCGAGATCATGGGGCTGCTGGCGCTGATGCTGCTTCAAAATTCGCGCATCGCAGCGCGCATCGATGCGGCAGGCGAGATCATCCTTCTCGACGATCAGGACCGGTCGCGCTGGAACGCCAAGATGATCGGCGAGGGGCTGGCGCTGGTCGACAAGGCGTT
Organism: Pseudomonadota bacterium; assembly: GCA_023389195.1. Classification (GTDB taxonomy): domain Bacteria; phylum Pseudomonadota; class Alphaproteobacteria; order Rhizobiales; family Rhizobiaceae; genus Aliihoeflea. The sequence continues at coordinate 27,085 of JAEWET010000021.1, read as the reverse complement.
TCGCCACCGCCAGCCCGGCAGCTACCAGATCCAGGCGGCCATCGCCACGCTCCATGCCCGCGCGAAGACGGCGGCGGAAACCGACTGGGCGGAAATCGAGCTCCTCTACCGGATGCTGGAGCGCGTCGAACCCTCGCCGATCGTCACGCTCAACCGCGCCGTCGCTGTGGCGAAGGTGCAGGGCGCGCAGGTCGCGCTCGATTTGATCGAACCGCTCGGCGACCGGCTTTCCGGCTATTTCAACTATCACGGCCTGCGCGGCGGGCTGCTGCTCGAGCTCGAACGCTGCCGCGAGGCGCGCGAGGCGTTCGACCGCGCCATCGCGCTCGCGCGCAACCCGGCCGAAGCCGCCCATATCCGCCGCCATCTGGACCGCATGCAGGCGAAGACGCACTAGATTTTCGTCTGCCGAATGTCGGTGTGCGGGGCTGCGGTTCGTCCTTGGATCAGACATCACGAAGGAGATCGCCATGACCCCCGAGACCGAACACGAACTCGTCCTCACCCGCCTTCTCGACGCCCCGCGCGAGACGCTCTTCCGCTGCTGGACCGACGCCGAGCTCCTGCCGAAATGGTTCGTGCCGGCGCCTTGGACGATCGCGAAGGTCGACGTCGATCCACGTCCCGGCGGACGGTCGTTCATCGTCATGCGCGATCCGGACGGCAATGAATATCCAAATGACGGCGTCTATCTGGAAATCGTGCCGAACGAGAAGATCGTCTTCACCGACGCCTACACGGCCGGCTGGGTGCCGTCGGAAAAGCCGTTCTTCACCGGCATCGTCACCTTTGCCGACGAGGGCGGAAAGACCCGCTACACCGCGCGGGCGCGCCACTGGCGGTCAGAAGACAAGGAAGCCCACGAGAAGATGGGCTTCCACGAAGGCTGGGGCGTTTGCGCGGATCAGCTCGAGGCACTGGCGAAGACACTTTGAGCTAGAGCAGCCACTCGATGTCGAGGCGCTTCAGGATGCCGATCGCCAGCCGGTCGCGCAGCCCCATGCCGGGTTCGCGCCGGAGCGGGGCCGATAGGTCGGGCCGCTTCCAGATGAGCCCGCGGTGTTCGGACAGCGCAAGTTCATAGGCGTTCTCCGGCACCACGTCGTCGAAGGCGTCGGCGACGAGGCCGGCCAGAAGCGGCGATTCGATGACGATGCCCATTTCGGTGTTCAGGTCGATGGAGCGCGGGTCGAAGTTGAACGAGCCGACGAAAAGGCGCTCGCGGTCGACCGCGAAGGTCTTGGCGTGCAGTGTCGACGCGCCAGCGCGCAGGGCCGAGGCCGAGCCGCTGCCCGAGCCGCGCAAGCGGCCCGAGACGCCGAGCCGCGAACCCTTGCGCCGCTCGCGCCGGGAGGGCGCCTGCCGCGCGCCGTCGCACATCTCGAACAGGCGGATGCCGGCACGCAGCAACTGCCGCCGGTAGGGGGCGTAGCCGGCGTGGACCGCGCCGACATCGGTTGCCTCGTAGGCGTTGGTCAGGATCGAGACGTCGACGCCGCGCGCTCTCAGTGCGCGCAGATTGGCGACGCCGCGTTTGCCCGGCACGAAGTAACCGGCGATGATGGCAAGCTCGCGCTTCGGCGTGCCGATGGCGTTTTCGAGCAGGCCTGAAAGCCGCGCGTCGCTGCCCTCGGCCCTTTTCAGATGCCCGAGCGCCTTGCCGGGATCGTCGTGCAGGAGCGACACCTTCGCCCATTCCATCGGCAGCCGCGCCTCGGCGAGCTGGCGCACGATCTCGAGGTCGCGCACGGCCTTCAGATAGCGCCGCGCGGTCGGGTCGCGCTCGACGATGGAGGATCGTTTGCGCAGGCGGCGCAGGCTGCGCGGGCCGACGCGGCGCAGGAGCAGGCGGGCCGGGAAGGAGGATGCGGCGTTCCAGTAGGCCTCGAATTGCATCGCCACCTCATCCACCACCGGGCCGATGGCGAGGACGTCGAGATCGGCGAATAGCGGGCCGTCGGCGACGCCGAAATATTCGTCGCCGATGTTGCGGCCGCCGATGACCGTCGCCTGTCCGTCGACGGTGAAGCTTTTGTTGTGCATGCGCCGGTTCAGGCGCGGAAAGTCGAAGACATAGCCCAGCACCTTCGGCCAGCGGACAGGGAAGGGATTGAACAGCCGTACCTCGACGCGCGGGTGGCGATCGAGCGCGAACAGCACCTGGTCGAGCCCGTCGATGCCGTTGTCGTCGAGGAGAAGCCGGACGCGCACGCCGCGATCGGCGGCGTCGAGCACTTCTTCGAGAAGCATCGTGCCGGTGCGGTCGCCGCGCCAGATGTAATATTGCAGGTCGAGCGTCTTTTCGGCCTGGCGGGCGAGCGACATGCGCGTGGCGAAAGCTTCCGGTCCGTCGGCGAGAAGATAGACGCCGGAGAGGCCCGGGTGCGCGTCGACCGAAGGTCGGGTCATGCGGGCGAGCGTCGTCTGGCTCACATCAGGGGCGGGGCCGGGTTCGGGCAAGGCGCGCGGCGGCAGCGTGAAAGCGCGGCGGATGGCGGCGGCCGCGACGAGAGCGGCGCCAAGGGCCAGCAATTTTCCGCTCGCGCGCATTCATTCCTCCGATCGCCGCAGTACAATCGTTCCGCGCGCTTCCGGTTCCGGCCGGGCGGGTGGCGAAATATTTGCCGAGGACCATGTCGGGAGGAGGCGTGGCCGTTCGTCATCCTGTCGCAACACGATGAAAGAGGAGAACACTCATGAGCTATGTCGACGGATTCCTGCTTTCCGTTCCGAAGGCCAATCTCGAGGCCTACAAGGAGCATGCCCGCGTTTCGGCCGATGTCTGGATGGAGCATGGTGCGGCCAGCTACGTCGAGTCCCTCGCCGAGGACGTGCCCTATGGCGAACTCACCTCGTTTCCGCGCGCCGTGCAGGCCAAGGACGACGAGATCGTGGTCTTCGCCTGGGCGACCTATCCCGACAAGGCCAAGCGCGACGAGGTGATGAAGAAGGTGTTCGAGGACCCACGCATGAAGCCGGCCATGGAGAACATGCAGTTCGACGGCAAGCGGATGATCTATGGCGGCTTCGACGCGTTCATCGAACGCTGAACCGGAGGAGGCAGCGATGTCGGACTATCACTATCCGGGCGTGACGCCGCATCTGATGTCGAAGGATGCGGTCGCCGCCATCGAGTTCTACAAGCGCGCGCTCCGCGCCGAGGAACAGGGTGAGCGCATGCTGATGGATGACGGCAAGCGCATCATGCACTGCGAACTGAAGATCAATGGCGGCACGCTGATGATCGCCGATGCCATGCCCGAATATGGCTATCCCTGGGTCGAGCCGCAGGGCACGACGCTGAACATCATCGTCGACGACGCGCGGTCGGTATGGGACCGCGCGATCGCGGCGGGCTGCACGGTGAAGATGCCGCTCGAAGTGGCGTTCTGGGGGGATCTCTACGGGACGTTCGATGATCCGTTCGGGCACAATTGGGCTGTGGTGGGGCCGGCGCCGAAGGGGTGAGCGGATTGGTTATTGGTTGCCAATCCGGCCTGCCGGGCCGGATAGGGACCCCCACCCTTTATTGGGCGAGCCACGGGTCTCGCCCGTCCTTCGGACCCCCACAAGGGGGAGGGAGTCGCCGGCGTGGTAAGGGCCCTTCGATGCATCGCCCGGTTTGAAGGAGGGTGTGCGACGTGGATGCCTCCCTCCCCCTTGTGGGGAGGGATAAAGGGTGGGGGTCGCTCTTCGAGAAAACCGCAACAAAAAAGGCCGGGCGTGAACCCGGCCTTTTGCGTTCAATTTCCAGTTCGATCAGGCCGCCTGCTTCTTCGGCTGGATCAGCCCGCGTGCGACCAGCAATTCGGCGATCTGCACGGCGTTCAGCGCGGCGCCCTTGCGCAGATTGTCGGAGACGACCCACATGTTGAGGCCGTTCTCGATGGTCTGGTCCTCGCGGATGCGGCTGATATAGGTCGCGTCCTCGCCGGCCGAATCGAGGGGGGTGACGTAGCCGCCGTCCTCGCGCTTGTCGATGACGAGGCAGCCGGGGGCGTCGCGCAGGATTTCGCGTGCTTCGTCGGCGGTGATCGGATTCTCGAACTCGATGTTGACCGCTTCGGAATGGCCGATGAAGACCGGCACGCGCACGGCGGTGCAGGTGACCTTGATCTTCGGGTCGAGCATCTTCTTGGTCTCGGCCATCACCTTCCACTCTTCCTTGGTGGAGCCGTCATCCATGAAGACGTCGATGTGGGGGATGACGTTGAAGGCGATGCGCTTGGTGAACTTCTTGGCCTCGACCGGATCGGCGACGAAGACGGCGCGGGTCTGAGTGAAGAGTTCGTCCATGCCTTCCTTGCCGGCGCCGGAGACGGACTGGTAGGTCGAAACGACGATGCGCTTGATCGTCGCCTTGTCGTGCAGCGGCTTCATGGCGACGACGAGCTGCGCGGTCGAGCAGTTCGGATTGGCGATGATGTTCTTCTTCGTGAAGGCGTCGATCGCGTCCGGGTTCACTTCGGGCACGATCAGCGGCACGTCCTGATCGTAACGGAAGGCGGACGAGTTATCGATGACGACGCAGCCCTGTCGGCCGATCTTCGGCGACCATTCCTTCGACACGTTGCCGCCGGCCGACATCAGGCAGATGTCGGTGTCGGAAAAGTCGTACTGCGCGAGGTCGCGCACCTTCAAGGTGCGGTCCCCATAGGAGACTTCCGTGCCCTGGCTGCGGCGCGAGGCGAGCGCCACGACTTCGTCGGCCGGAAAGCCGCGCTCTTCCAGAATGTTCAGCATTTCGCGCCCGACATTGCCGGTGGCGCCTGCGACTGCAATCTTGAAACCCATATCGTTGATCCTCGATCTCTCCGCGCTTCGACCCTGAGACCGTCCGCCGGCCATGAGCGGACCTTCTCCCTGGCCAGACCGGGGAGAGAGCGGAAAGGCCAGAAGATCAGACGGTTTTGGTGGTGGTTTTGGAGAGCTTTGTGGCCGGGGTGGAACGAGCGCGCGCGCGTGCCTCGCCGCGCCCGAAGGCACCGAGCGAAGAGGCCATGAATGCCAGTATGAGGCCGCGCATTGCGAGTTTCCCGTTCGGCGGGGGTTTTACGCGGTTCTGTGGCGGAGTCAATCGGGAGAGGAGGGGAGTAAGGGAGTAAGGGAATAGGGTAGTAGGTGAAGAAAAAGGTCTGGCGAACAAAGCGAGCGACTTGCGCCCGCATTCGCACGTCCAAATACTCCCCTACTCCCCTACTCCCCTACTCCCCTACTCCCCGCTCAATGCGGCCCTGAACGCCCGCGCGTCTCCGCCATCAATTCGTGGACGAAGCGCAGTTTCTCGGCGACCGGTTCGGAAATGACGAACGGGTAGAGGTCCGGCAGGCCCATGCAGCGGTTGATCTGGTTGGACGCCTCGCAGAGGATCAGCCAGCGGGTCAGGAGTTCGTCGAAATCGACCGGCGGCTCGGGGTCGGCGGCATGCGCTGCGACGGGCTGGTCGGCGAATTCGCCTTCGTTCGGCGGCAGATCGTGCTCGACGGCGGTGTCGAGACGGCCGAGCGGCATGTTGAGGGCCGCCGTCATCTCCAGCGTGTCGTAGATGTGAAGATAATGCGCCCAGGTCTCGGCCCAATCCTCCCAGGCATGGCTTGCGGCATAGTGCGAGATGTAGTTCTGCTCCCAGCCGGGCTGGGGGCCCGCCTCGTAATGGCGCTGCAGCGCCTGCATATAGTCCTCGGTGTCGTCGCCGAAGAGCGCGCGGAAACGGTCGAGCCATTGCCCGTCATCGCGGATGAGGCGATCCCAGTAATAGTGGCCGAGTTCGTGGCGGAAATGGCCGAGCAGCGTGCGATAGGCCTCGCCCATCGCGACCCGCATCTTCTCGCGCTCCGGACTGTCGGCCTCTGCGACGTTGAGCGTGATGAGGCCATTGTCGTGGCCGGTCAGGACGCGTTCGCCTCCCGGCCCCGCGCCGATCGGGTCCGCCAGGAAGTCGAATGCGAGGCCCACCTCATCACCGGGATTCGCCTTGGGAAAGGCGTCGAGACCGAAATGGAGGAGCTGATAGACGGCGCGCTTCTTGGCCGCTTCCGTATGCGCCCAGCGCTCCGGATTGCCCTGGATCGACAGGTCGGGGATGGTCTGGTTCAGAGAGCAGGCACGGCAAAAGCCGCCCTCGATTTCGGCGACCCAGTTGCAGGCGGCCGGGAGGGCGTTGGTGCAGGTGAACCCGCCTTGTCCCGTCACGACGAAATTCTCCTGCATCGGGTCGTAGAGGACGGCCGTGCCGCAGGCGAGGCACATGCCGTTCTCGAAATAGAGACGGCTCGAACATTGCGGGCAGGAAAAGAGCTTCATGGGAGGATCATCCGGGAGAGGGCGTCGAGACCGGGAAACTCGCGACAATCGCAGCCGTTCCGGCGATCGGGGCACGGCGCAAAAGAAAAGCCGCCGGCACGGGGCCGACGGCTCTTCCTGCGAGATGTCCGGGCTTAGCGGACGATGTAGACGATCCGGCGCGATTCCGGCTCGATGACGACCGGCTGGCCGTTGATATAGGCGTAGCGGTAGTCGTAGTCCGGGATTTCGCGGATCTCGACCGTGTCCGGTACGCCCGCGCCGACGACGACTTCGCCGTCGAGATAGACCGGCTCGACTTCGTTCTCGACCACATAGGAACGAAGCTGCGGGTCCGGATCGGTCAGCACGCCTTCGGTGAGGCCGCCGGTCGCCGCGCCCGCGACGGTGCCGACGGCAGCGCCGATGGGACCTGCGACGAGGGCGCCGGCGATCGCGCCGGTTGCGGCGCCGGAAATCGCGCCTGCACCGGTGGCGGTGCTTTCCTCATAGGTCGCGACCGGGATCATCTCGGCCGGACGCTCGGTGACGACGATCTGTGCGCCGGCATTGTCGGCGATCAGATAGTCGGAATAGGCCCAGCCTTCAGCGCCGGCGGCCGAAACCTGGCACCACTTGGAATTTTCGAGGCAGCCCGCGAGCGTCGCTTCGCCGCTGGCGGCGATCGAGCCGACGATCGGGTATTGCGGGCCGGGACCGGCGCGCACGTTGAGGTCGGTCGTGGCAGTCACGGCGGTCTGTGCAAAGGCCGTCGACGAGGCCAGCAGCACGACGGCGATGGCCGCCGACGAGGTCAGGATGTTCTTCATGTTCGTGTTCTCCGCAGGGGGTGTCACCTTCGCGGTAACAACGGCGTGAAAGCCCCCTGGTTCCGCGGCGCGATGCTTGTTTGCGGGCGGATCACAATTCGGTCAACATGATCGGACAACCACGACGGGATAACGTGCGGGTAAGAAGCGTATGCAAGAGTGATCGGCATGCCGACGCTTTTGCGTCCACGCGCCCGCAGGGGCCACACTTCATCTCAGGCATTTCGAAAGGCAGACGGATGGCAGGACGGGGAAAGATTTTGCTGGGCGCAGTCGTGGCACTGGCAGCGAGCGTGTCGCTCGCCCAGGCGCAGCAATGCGGCAATGACGGTGCGGGCTTCGAGGCCTGGAAGGGCCAGTTCGCACAGCGCGCGGCATCGAACGGCATCGGGCAGCGCGGCGTCTCAGCCCTCCAGGGCACCAGCTACGCGACGCGCACCATCGCGGCCGATCGCAAGCAGGGTGGCGGCTTCACCCTGACGCTCGACCAGTTCCTCGAGCGACGCGGCGGCAACGCCATCGTCTCGCGCGGCACCCAGCTCAAGCGCCAGAATGCCGATCTTCTCGCCCGCATCGAACGCGTCTACGGCGTGCCGGCCGGTCCGCTGATGGCGATCTGGGGCATGGAAACCGGCTTCGGCGGCTTCCTCGGCAACGAGAACATCCTGTCCGCCGTCGCCACGCTCGCCTATGACTGCCGGCGTTCCGAATTCTTCTCCGGCCACCTGATCGGTGCGCTGCAGCTCGTCGACCAGGGCAACCTCAACCCGGCGGCAAAAGGCGCGGCGCATGGCGAAATCGGCCAGACGCAGTTCCTGCCGGCAAACGTCGTGCGCTACGGCGTCGACGGGGATGGCGACGGGCGCATCGACCTGATCAACAGCCGCGCCGATGCTCTGGCCTCGACCGCCAACTTCCTGCGCGGCCATGGCTGGCGCGCCGGCGCCGGCTACCAGCCGGGCGAGCCGAACTTCGCGGCGATCCAGGGCTGGAACGCCGCCAGCGTCTACCAGCAGGCGATCGCCGTGCTCGGACGCCAGATCGACGCGAACTGAGACCGAAAATCCGGACAAGAAAAAGGGCCCCGCGAGGGGCCCTTTTTTATGGATCGTATTCGGGGCTCAGCCCTGCCGCTTTCTTGCCGCCAGCGTGCGCAGGCGCAGGGCGTTGAGACGGATGAAGCCTTCGGCGTCCTTCTGGTCGTAGGCGCCGCGGTCGTCCTCGAAGGTGACCAGCGCATCCGAATAGAGCGACTTTTGCGAGCGGCGGCCGGTGACGATGACGTTGCCCTTGTAGAGCTTCAGGCGCACCTCGCCCTCCACGTCTTCCTGGCTCTTGTCGATCAGCGCCTGCAGCATTTCGCGCTCGGGCGAGAACCAGAAGCCGTTATAGATCAACTCCGCATAGCGGGGCATGATGTCGTCCTTCAGATGCGCGGCGCCGCGGTCGAGCGTGATCGATTCGATGGCGCGGTGCGCGGCGATGAGGATCGTGCCGCCGGGCGTCTCGTAGACGCCGCGCGATTTCATGCCGACGAAACGGTTTTCGACGAGATCGAGACGGCCGATGCCGTTGTCGCGGCCGAGGTCGTTGAGTGCGGCAAACAAGGTGGCGGGCGACATGGCCTTGCCGTCGAGAGCGACCGGGTCGCCCTTCTTGAAGGTGATCGTGACATCCGTCGCCTTGTCCGGGGCGTCCATCGGCGAGATGGTGCGCTGGTGGACATATTCCGGCGGCTCGACCCACGGATCTTCCAGCACCTTGCCCTCGGAGGAGGAGTGCAGGAGGTTCGCGTCGACCGAGAAGGGCGCCTCGCCCTTCTTGTCCTTGGTGACCTGGATCTGGTGCTGCTCGGCGAAATTGATCAGGTCGGTGCGCGACTTGAAGGTCCAGTCGCGCCATGGCGCGATGACCTTGATGTCGGGGTTGAGCGCGTAGGCGGAAAGCTCGAACCGGACCTGGTCGTTGCCCTTGCCGGTCGCGCCGTGCGCGATGGCGTCGGCGCCAGTCTCCTCGGCGATCTCGACGAGGCGCTTAGAGATCAGCGGCCGGGCGATCGAAGTTCCGAGAAGGTAGGTGCCCTCATAGACGGCATTGGCGCGGAACATCGGGAAGACGAAGTCGCGGATGAATTCCTCGCGGACGTCCTCTATATAGATTTCCCTGATGCCGAGCATTTCGGCCTTCTTGCGGGCCGGCTCCAACTCGTCGCCCTGTCCGAGATCGGCGGTGAAGGTCACGACCTCCGCGCCCAGCTCCGTCTGGAGCCATTTCAGGATGATCGAGGTGTCGAGACCGCCCGAATAGGCGAGCACGACCTTCTTGACGTCTTTCCATTTCGACATTCGGGAACCTGCCTGCGATGAATTCCGTTTCGGGCGCCAAAGCCCGTCCGGTCGCCCTTTTAGCAGGAATGGCGGGCCGGACAAGGCGTCCGGCCCGAGCCGTATCTTACAGGTCGTGCGCGCGTGCCCGCTTCGAGCGGACCCCTCGGCGGGCCGTCTCGTAGAGATCGTAGAGCACGGCAGCGATGCCGATCGCGATGACCATGCCGAGGTCGAGCCGCGGCACCTTCCACAAGATGACCGCGAAGAAGGCGACGAACCCGATCAGGGCGAGCGGCGGAGCCAGTCTGTTGGCAAGCATCGAAGCGTCCTTTCCTATCTTCCGTAGATCGCCTGGGGCAGGCCGTAGACGAGTTGCGGGAAGATGTAGAGCAGCGCCATGGTGATGAAGACCATGCCCACATAGGGCAGCGATCCGGCGAAGATTTGCGTCAGGCGGACCTCCGGCGGGGCGATGCCCTTGAGATAGTAGGCCGACATCGCCATCGGCGGTGTCAGGAACGACGTCTGCAGGTTGAGCGCGATCAGGATGCCGAAGAACAGGGGATCGATCTCGAAGATCACCAGCAAGGGCAGGAAGATCGGCACGAAGATGATGATGATCTCGGACCATTCGAGCGGCCAGCCCAGAAGGAAGATGATGAACTGGGCCAGGATCAGGAACTGGAACGGGGTCAGGTCCATGCCGACCACGAAGTCGCGCACGACATGCTCGCCGCCGAGATAGGAGAACACCGAGGCGAAGACCCAGGAGCCGACGAACAGCCAGCAGACCATCGCCGTCGTGCGCACGCTCAAATAGACCGATTCCCGCAGTCTTCGCCACGTCAGCGCGCGGTAGGCGATCGCCAGGACGAGACCGCCCAGAGCGCCGATGGCCGCGGCCTCGGACGGCGTCGCGAGGCCGAACAGGATCGCGCCCAGCACCGACATGATGAGAACGGCGAGCGGGAAGAACGAGGTCAGCATCATCCACATGAGGCGCCCGAGCGGAATCGGCTCCGCCGGCTCGACGGGCTTTGGCGCGAGGCTCGGCTGCATGACCGCGCGGATGATGATGTAGACGAGATACATGCCCGCCAGCAGGAAGCCGGGAACGAGCGCACCGGCATAGAGCCGCACGATCGAGGTGCCCGACGCCGCCGCGTAGACGATCAGCATGATCGAGGGCGGGATCAGGATGCCGAGCGTGCCGCCGGCGCAAATGACGCCCGAGGCGAAGCTTGTGTCGTAGCGCGCCTTCATCATGGCCGGGAAGGCGAGCAGGCCCATCAGCGTGACGACGGCGCCGACGATGCCGGTGGCGGTGGCGAAGAGCGCGCAGGTGATGAGCGCGGCGACCGCCATCGATCCGGGCACGCGCCGGGTGGCGATGCTCAACGTCTCGAACAGGCGGTCGACGATGTTGGCGCGTTCGACGATGTAGCCCATGAACAGGAACAGCGGGATCGCGGTCAGGACGTCGTTGGCCATGACCGAATAGGTCTGGTTGACGAAGAGATCGAAGATGCGGTTGTTGAAGAAGCCGCCGATCCAGGACTGCCACAGATCGAAGGACGACACGTCCTGATCGAGCATCCGGTTGTACGGCGCCCACATGCGGCCGGCGTCGAAATAGGCGTAGTAGCCGAAGCCGATCGCCAGCGCCATCAAGGTGAAGGCAATCGGAAAGCCCAGCATGATGACGAAGATGAACAGCCCGAGCATCACCAGGGCAATGACGGGATCGCTCATGGGCGGGGCTCCTTCGGCGTGACGACATCGACGGCTTCGCTGCCGTGTTGAAGCACCGGCGCGTTTTCGCGCAGCATGATGGTTTCGAGTTCCTCGACGTCAGGCGCGGGCTGCGGCCATTCGTTGGTCCTCATGGTGACGAGGCAGCGGCAGACCTGCGCGATGCCCTGGATCAGGAGCAGGGTTCCCGCGGCGACGATGACGGTCTTGAACTGGTAGATCGGCATTCCCGCCGGGCTCATCGTGCTGACTTCCATGTAGCCCCAGGAGCGGCTGGCATATTTCCAGCCGGAAATGACGAGAGCGAGCACGCCGGGGAAAAAGAAGAAGAAGTAGAGGACGAACTCGATCTTGGCCTGCGTGCGCGGCTGCCAGAGCCGGTACACGAAATCGCCGCGCACATGTCCGTTGCGCGACAGCGTGTAGGCGCCGGCCATCATGAACATCGTGCCGTACATCATGTAGCTCAGATCGAAGGCCCAGGGGGTCGGGGCGCGGAATGCGTAGCGGACGAGAACTTCGTATCCGACGCCAAGAGCCATGATGACGATGCACCAGGCGAAAACCTTGCCGAACCACGCCGACAACTCGTCGGCGAATGCAATGAAGCGGAGCATGAACTGCCAATCCCGTTACAGATAAAGTCCGGCCCCTGACGAACAGGAGCCGGACAAGAAGAAGGTTCCGGGCTCGGCCCTTAGCCTTCCATCTTCAGCTTGCCGGGGAAATAATGCTCGTAGGCAAGCGCCAGGTCCGCCGAGTTCATCAGTTCGTAGAAGGTGACACGTTCGACCCATTCGCGCTGGCTGTCGAGCACCTTCTTCATGAAGGGATCGGCCTCGAGCGTGGGGATGATCTTGTCCCAGGCCTCGAGCTGCGCGGCGAGGATTTCCCGCGACGTGCGGTGCACCGTCACGCCGCTTTCTTCCTGCAGCTTGACGAGGTCGGCCGAGTAGTTGTCGAGCGCGAGCGCCGTGTTGGCGGTGCTGGCAGCTTCGACGCCATATTCGAGGATCGCCTTCAGATCGTCGTCCAGCCCGTCGAAGACGTCGCGGTTGAACATGAACTCGAAGGATTCGCTCGCCTGGTGGTAGGACGACAGGATGTAGTGCTTGGCGACGTCCTGCGAGCCGAAGCGAAGATCCGACGAGGGATTGTTGAACTCGAAGGCGTCGATGACGCCGCGCTCCATTGCCGGCACGATTTCGCCGCCGGGAAGCTGCGCGACGCTCATGCCCATTTCCTGCAGCAGGTCGGCGGCAAGGCCGACGGTGCGGTACTTGAAGCCGTTGATGTCGGCGACCGTGGTGACGGGCTCCTTGAACCAGCCGAAGGGCTGGGCCGGCATCGGAAAGCCGTAGAAGGCGACGACGTTGAGGCCCATGATGTCCTGCGTCAGCTCCTGGTAGAGCTCCTTGCCGCCGCCCTGGTGGAACCAGGCGAGCATGGTCGTGGCGCTGCCGCCGAAGACCGGGCCGGTGCCGAACAGCGAGGCCGCCTTGTGCTTGCCGTACCAGTAGACCGGAACGGTGTGGGTGGCGTCGATGATGCCGTCATTGACGGCGTCGAGAACCTGGAAGGCGCCGACGACGGCGCCGGCCGGCAGGAGCTCGAACTTGATGCGGCCCGCCGACATCTTCTCGACACGCTCGATGTACTGGCGCGCGAAATCCATCCAGATGTCGGATGAAGGCCACGAGGTCTGCATCTTGATGGTGACGGGTGCCTGCGCGAGCACGGCGGGCGCGGCCAGCGCGCTGGCGGCGGTCGCGCCGACGACGGTGGTTGCACCTGCGCCGAGGAACTTCCGGCGCGAAAGCGATCTGTTTTCCATATTGGTCTCCTCCCAAAGACAGCGCCGGCATTTCTCGCCGGCCCTGCCGCGGAGGATAGCTATTACGTTAAGTAACGCAAGCGGCCGTCGCGCGATGTGTGGCGCATACGACTAATGGCTAATATGATCGCGACTGCCTTTTCTGATCCGGATGACGCCCATGGAATTCCTTCCGAACACCGCCACGCTTGTCCAGTTCGCCATCGCCACGATCGTCATCGCGATCACGCCCGGGCCCGATATGACGCTGTTCGTCGGCCGCGCGCTGTCGGAGGGTCGGGCGGCTGGGTTTGCATGCATGCTGGGCGCGATGACGGGTATCGTCATCCACACGGCGCTGGTCGCGCTCGGGCTTTCCGCGCTCATCGTCGCCTCGCCCGAGGCCTTCTTCGTCCTGAAGCTCGTCGGGGCGCTTTACCTCGTCTGGCTCGCCTATCAGGCGATCCGGCACGGATCGGCCTTCTCGCCCGGCACCGGGGAGGCGCGGGCGAAGCGCTCCTTCTTCGCCAACTGGGCGACGGGGCTCGGCATCAACCTGCTCAATCCGAAGATCATCCTGTTCTTCATGACCTTCCTGCCGCAGTTCGTCTCGGCATCCGACCCCGATGCGCCGGCCAAGCTGTTCTTCCTCGGCGCGCTGTTCATTCCGCTGTCGCTGCCGATCACCGTGCCGATGGTGATCGCGGCCGACCGCTTTTCGGCGTTCCTGAAGCGCTCGCCGCGCGTGACGCGGGTCATCGACTATGTGTTCGCAGGCGTGTTCTCGGCCTTCGCGCTACGCATTCTCATGACGCAGGCGCGCTAGCCTCGTCGCGCCAGCGGCCCGCATTGCGACCGGCGACGAGCCAATAGGTGAACGCGCCAACTGCACCGGCGATCGAGAACAGGATCGCCATGGAGAGGCCTTCTTCCGATGCGCGCGGATTGAAGACGGTCAGCAGACCGATCGGCGCGGGAATGAAGGCTCCCGTCGCGACGTAGACCAGCCAGTGCCGCCAACGTCGCCACTCCGCCAGGACGACGAAATTCAGCGCAGGAATGAGGGCGTATGCGGCTAGGATCGCGATGGTCGTCGTCACTCGATCGGCCAGACCGGTCATCGACTGCGTGAACCCGCCGGTGAGAAACGTTCCGAGCAAGGCGGGAAGAAGAAGCGTCGCTGCGGCAGTGAGGAATGCGAGGACGAGCCCCGTCACGATCGTGACGGTCCGGATCAAGACGGAGCCCGGCCGGCGTCGTCTCTCCACATTCCTGCATTGCGACCGGCGATGAGCCAATAGGCGATGCCGCCGACGAGGCCGGCGGCGACCGTCAGCAGCATCAGGCCGGGATCGTTGGCAGCGCCTGGCGCATCAAGCATTTCGGCCATCCGCCAGCCGGCGTAAAGCGCGACCGGCGCACCGGCGAGCGCATGGGCGAGCCATGAGCGCCAGCCCAGAAGCTCGGCCGCAACCGCGACCAGCAGGAAGGCCCCGAAGGACAAATTGCCGATGATCAGGGCGAGGAACGGGACCGTGACGAAGAGCGTCGGGCGTGCCGCCTCGGACAGTTCCGGGATGATTGCGACGACCGTCGAGGCGAAGAGAAAACTGAGGAAGAAGCTTGCGGCGAGGCAGGCGACGACGAAACCGGCAAGGATCGCGATGAAGCGGACGATGTAGGTGACGAGGCGATCCATCCTCGCCGGCCTATTCGCCGTGGCCCGCGATCATCATCGCCTCGAGCGCCAGGCGCTCGGACTTCTTCATGCGCTCGGATTCGGACTTCAACTGGCCGCAGGCGGCGAGGATGTCGCGGCCGCGGGGGGTGCGGATCGGCGAGGCGTAGCCGGCGGCGTTGACGTAGTCGGCGAATTTCTCGATCTGCTCCCAGTCCGAGCACTGATAGTTCGAGCCTGGCCACGGATTGAAGGGGATCAGGTTGATCTTGGCGGGAATGCCGCGCAGGAGTTTCACCAGTTCCTTGGCGTCTTCCATCGAATCGTTGATGTCCTTGAGCATCACATATTCGAAGGTGATGCGGCGGGCGTTCGACAGGCCGGGATAGTCGCGGCAGGCCTGGATCAGCGTGTGTAGCGGATACTTCTTGTTGATCGGCACCAGAAGGTCGCGCAGATCGTCGTTCACGGCGTGGAGCGAGATCGCCAGCATGACGCCGAGCTCGTCGCCGGTGCGGTAGATTTCCGGCACGACGCCGGAGGTGGAGAGCGTGATGCGGCGCTTGGAGAGCGACAGCCCGTCGCCGTCGGAGGCGATCAGCAGCGCCTTCTTCACTTCCTCGAAATTGTAGAGCGGCTCGCCCATGCCCATCATGACGATGTTGGTGATCTTGCGCCCCTCGGCGGGCACGATCGCGCCGTCCGGCGTGTCGCGGTCGGGAAAGTCGCCGAGCCGGTCGCGGGCGGTCATCAACTGGGTGAGGATTTCCTCCGCCGTCAGGTTGCGCACCAGCTTCTGCGTGCCGGTGTGGCAGAAGGTGCAGGTCAAGGTGCAGCCGACCTGGCTCGAAATGCACAGCGTGCCGCGCCCTTCCTCGGGAATGTAGACCGTCTCGATCTCGACCGGGCGGCCGGCGCCGCGCGGGGGAAAGCGGAACAGCCATTTGCGCGTGCCGTCCTCGGATATCTGCTCCTCGACGATTTCCGGCCGGGCGATGGTGAAGGCTTCGGCCAGCTTGCCGCGAAGTTCCTTGGAGATGTTGAACATATGCGCGAAATCGGCGACGCCGCGCACATAGAGCCAGTGCCAGAGCTGCTGGACGCGCATGCGGCGCTGCTTTTCGGGAATGCCGATCTCGCCCAGCGCCGCGG
The DNA here is from genome assembly GCA_023389195.1 of Pseudomonadota bacterium. Classification (GTDB taxonomy): domain Bacteria; phylum Pseudomonadota; class Alphaproteobacteria; order Rhizobiales; family Rhizobiaceae; genus Aliihoeflea. Next base: position 11,251 of record JAEWET010000021.1, on the reverse strand, counting down.
CCATCTCCTCGCGCGACATGCCGATCAGCGACGGCTTCTCGGCGCTCTTCGGGCGAAGGGCGGCACGGGTGGCGGGCTGGGTCAGGTCGAGCGTCAGGGTCATCGGTCGGTGATCTCGGAAATCGGGACAATCGCTGCGGCTGAACGTCAATCGTTCCTATCACGAACGAAACGTCGCCGCTAATCGGGCGGCGCGAGGGCCGGCCGGTCGGTGGCGCTCACATAAGCGACGTTGCGGCAAATGAAAAGGCCGGAGCTTTCGCCCCGGCCCATTCGGCGTTTCGCAAATCGATCCTAGCTGCAGTTCTGGATCGAGGAGAGGGCGGCGGTGATGCCGCGCAGCGAGAAGGTGTAGTTGGTCTCGTTGCCGCGGCCGGATCGCGCCGAAATCTTCATGTCGGCGCCGCCGCGCATGGCGGCGATCAGCTCGCCTTCCTGGGCGGCGTTTTCGAGCCAGGCTGAGGTGCCGCGCGTGAACATCGAATAGGTCGAATTGCCCACCTGAACCGTCACCTTCGAATTGTCCTGCAGATTGTAGGACGCAATGAACTGCGGCTCGTAGGAGACGTTCTGGCCCGGCTTCTGGCTGACGAAGAAGAAGATGTCGCCGTGGTTGAGGCTGGTCGGCTGCTTGTCGGTCGGAACCGTCAGCACATAGCACACGCGCCCGCCATCACCCTCGTAGGAGTAGGTGCCCCAGGCATTGTGCTGGCCGATCTTGGTTGCGGACTGGGCGAGCGCCGGCGTGGCGAGAGCGACCATGCTGAGGCAGGAGAGTGTCGCGATTGTTCTGCGCATGGCTTACCTTTGATCCCTGTCTGATCGTTTTGGACTGCTTAACGAAACGGGCCCCGAGGCCCGGATTGCCTCGAATTTTACGGAAACGGGGTTACCAAAGAATAAACCGGCTGGCGCTGGCTTGCCGATCCCCGAGCTTCCCCTCCCCTCATCCGGTCGCCCGGCCTCAGGGTCAGTTCTGATTGCACGGGCGCATCCGTGCCGTGGCCTTGCGCGCCCGTCGTCCCTGACCGGATGTTGAACCGGGCAAAGGCGGCAAGATTTTGACTGAATGTGTCAGGCCGTGAAGTTGGCTGCGAAGTTGACGGTTGCGCGCGCCAGACACGCCGCTTACTCTTGCCCGAAACAGCGGCAGCAAGGCCGTTCGGGAGAGTTTTCCGCATCGCATGACGACGACGCCTGCACAGAACCACGCAAGGCTGGCCGCTCGCGTGGCCGTCGACCGCGACCGGGCCGCCTTTGAATTCCTGTTCGACCATTTCGCGCCACGCTTGAACGGCCATCTGCAGCGTCTTGGGATGGACCGGGGGCAGGCCGAGGACCTCGCGCAGGAGGTCATGTCGGTTCTCTGGCACAAGGCGCATCTGTTCGATCCGGCCAAGTCCTCGCTCGCGACATGGCTCTACCGCATCGCGCGCAACCGGCGGATCGACCTCCTGCGCCGCGACAAATCGCATCGGCTCGATCCCGCCGATCCGATCTTCGAGCCGGACGCGCCCGAACCCGCCGACGAGGCGGTGGACGGCGCGCGTCGCGACGAGCGGGTGCGGCTGGCGCTTTCCGCGCTGCCGGCCGAGCAGATCGAACTGATCCGCCTCGCCTTCTTCGCCGGGCTGACGCACAGCCAGATCGCGGAGCGCACCGGACTGCCGCTCGGCACCGTCAAGTCGCGGATCAGGCTGGCCTTCTCACGGCTGCGCAAGGCGCTGGAAGCCGATGCGCAGGTCGATACGGCGGACTGATCAGGCCGAGCGCGCGAAGCGTTCGAGCGCGCCGCGCGCGGCGTCGCGATGTTCGGGCGTGATATGGGCGCGGATGTTGGCGATCGCTGCGGTCAGCACCGCGATGTCGTCGGTGAAGCCGAGGCCGAGGATGAAATCCGGCACCAAATCGAAGGGCAGGACGAAATAGGCGAGCGCAGCCAGAAGCGTGCCGCGGGCGCGCAAGGGCGTCTTGGGGTCGAGGGCACAATAATAGGCGGCGACGAGTTCGTCGGCGAAGGGGATGTGGCGCGAGGCGCGCTTGAAGGTGCGCCAGAAGCCGCCCGCCACGCGGCGCGCGCGCTCCTCGTTGGTGCGCCGGTCGCCCGGCTGCAGAATGTCGTCGATGGTCGCCTGCTTCATCGGTTTTCGATCCCGTTCAACGGTTGAGAAATGGGATCGTCGCGAAACCGCTTCAAGCCTGGAACAGCTTGTCGAAGCGCTTCGCCATGTCGATGTCGCGCTGCGACAGGCCGCCGACATCGTGCGAGGTGAGGCGCACGTCGACGCGGTTGTAGACGTTCGACCATTCGGGATGGTGGTCGGCCTTTTCGGCGGCAAGCGCGCAGCGCGTCATGAAGCCGAAGGCCTGGCTGAAATTTCTGAACTTGAAGCTGCGCGAGATGCCCTTGCCATCCGCGTCGCGCGTCCAGTCCGGCAGCGTTTCGAGCGCTGCCGGGATTTCCGTTTCCGCAAGGGCGTCCGTCGCCATCAGCGCGGCGTCCATGCCGGCTGGGGGATGCTTGCCCAGCCGCCGCGCGACGCCTGCTCGACGCGGTCGAGCGGCCATGCCTCCTCGACCACATAGGGGCCGCCGCCGATCGAATCGCGCGAGGACATCATGACGAAGCGGGCGACCCGGAACGGCGCGGTCGAGAAATTGCCGCGCATGGACAGGTAATGCGCGACCTCGCCCGGCGAGACGTTGCGCAGCCGCGCGACCGTGACATGCGGGGTGAACTTGCGCGCATCCGCCGGCAGTCCGAGGCGCTGGCCGATCCGCTCGATCTCGGCCTGAAGCGCGTTGAGTTCGGGCGAGGGCGCGACGCGGGCATAGACCGAATGCGGCTTCTTCGAGCCGAAGGCGCCGACGCCGGACAGGCAGAGCGTAAAGGGCGGCCGGTGGACCCTGTCGAGCGCGACCGCGATCTCGTCGGCGACATGGCCGGGCACGTCGCCGTAAAAGCGCAGCGTCAGGTGATAATTCTCGGGGTCGATCCAGCGTGCGCCGGGCAGGCCGCCGCGCAAGAGGGAGAGCGAAAGGGCGGCGTCGCGCGGGATTTCGAGAGCGGTGAAAAGTCGCGGCATGGTCTGGTCCTTCCCCAAATCCGGCCGGCTGCTGACGGGAGCAGGCGGCCTTGGCCGCTTCGACGCATGGTTGCCTGGAAGGCGCCGAAGCCGGGATGTCAGCCCGAAGATCGGGCGGCGAACCGGTCGGCGAAAAACGACGCTTGCAGTGCGGCATCTGCCGTCCGGGACTTTTCACCGGTACTTCGAGACCGGCTCTGGCCCTCCTCGAATCGACTGCGTCTGACTACAAGCGAATCACCGGCGGCTTCGTTCCGCAAGCGATTTTGCAGCGCAGCGTAATTCATCAACCGTTAACGTTACCCTTGCGCCTCGATATAGGCCTCCACCATCGGCAGCACGCCCTCGACCATGCGGTCGACGCCGGCCGCGCTCGGGTGCATCCGGTCGTCGAGCGTCATGCCCGAAACGGTGGTCACGCCGTCGAGGAAGAAGGGGTAGAGCTCCACGTCGAAGCGGCTGGCGAGGCCCGGATAGATGCCGTTGAAGCGGGTGCCGTAGGACGCGCCGAGATTGGGCGCGGCGAGCATGCCCATCAGCATGACGTCGATGTCGCGGGCGTCGAGCCGTTCCATCATCTGGGTGAGGTTGCGCTCGGTGACGCCGGGATCGACGCCGCGCAACATGTCGTTGGCGCCGAGGCCCAGGATGACGAGCTGCGTGTCGTCGGGCACGGACCAGTCGAGGCGAGCGAGGCCCGCGCTGGTCGTATCGCCGGAGACGCCGGCATTGGCGATCACCACATCGTGACCGCGCGCCTTCAGCGCTTCTTCCAGCCTTTCGGGGAAGGATTCGCCCGGGTTCAACTGGTATCCGGCCATCAGACTGTCGCCGAACGCGACGATCCGCACCGGTTCGGCCATCGCCGAGGCGGCGCCAACGAAAAGCGCCAGCGCGCCTGCGACCAAAACGCGTATGGAAGAATTGAACGCCATCACCCACAACCCATATGAAACCAGCCGGTTCGCCGGCCCGTCAGGGAACGACCGTTCCCGCTTCAAAAGCGCATATAGGAGCGATCGGCCGTGACTAAACCCGTCATCGAGATGAAAGACGTTTCGCTCACGCTTGGCGAGGGGGCGTCGTCCGTCCATGTCCTGAAGGGCATCAGCCTCGACATCACCGCCGGCGAGACGGCCGGCATCGTCGGCCCGTCCGGGTCGGGCAAGTCGACGCTCTTGATGGTGCTCGCCGGGCTGGAGCGCATCGATGCCGGGCAGATTCGCATCGCCGGCGAAGATCTGACCGCGATGAGCGAGGACCAGCTTGCCGCCTTTCGCGGACGCAATGTCGGTATTGTCTTCCAGTCCTTTCACCTGATCCCGAACATGACCGCGCTCGAAAACGTCGCCGTGCCGCTGGAGCTTGCCGGCCGCGACGATGCCTTCGCCATCGCGGAGCGGGAGCTGGCCGAAGTCGGGCTCAAGGACCGGCTGACGCATTATCCGGGCGAGCTTTCGGGCGGCGAGCAGCAGCGCGTCGCCATCGCGCGGGCCCTTGCGCCCTCGCCGCGCCTTCTCATCGCCGACGAGCCGACCGGCAATCTCGACCAGGCGACGGGCCGGCAGATCGCCGACATGCTGTTCGCCAAGGCCGTCGAGCGCGACATGACCTTGATGCTGGTGACGCATGACCCGGCACTGGCGGCGCGGTGCTCGCGCCAGATCGCGATTCGGTCGGGGCGGATCGAGAGCGAGCCGCAGTTGCAGGCGGTGCGGGCGTGATGGGGGAGAGTCTTTTGAAGAGGACCCCCACCCTTTATCCCTCCCCACAAGGGGGAGGGGGACGTGAGCGCGGCGCATCCCATGGCGCCGACGCATCAAGCTTAAATCGCAACGTGGATGCCTCCCTCCCCCTTGTGGGGAGGGATAAAGGGTGGGGGTCCGCTACCAAAGACTCTCGCACCGCGAGGCCGCTCCCATGACCTCCCGCCACCTCGCTCTCGCCTTCCGTTTCGCCGGCCGTGAAATGCGCGCCGGCCTTTCCGGCTTCCTCATCTTCATCGCCTGCATCGCCCTCGGTGTCGCCGCCATCGGCGGGGTCAACTCCGTCGCGCAGGCGATCACGCTCGGCGTTTCCAACCAGGGCCAGACCCTGCTGGGCGGCGACATGCGCTTCGAGCTCAACCAGCGCGAGACGACGCCGGACGAAGCGGGTTTCCTCGCCGAGATCGGCGACGTGACGCACACGGCCGGCATCCGGTCCATGGTGCGCCTCGAGGATGGGTCGGACCAGACGCTGGTCGAGGCGAAGGCCGTCGATGCGGCCTATCCGCTCTATGGCGCCGTCGAGACCACGCTCGCTGACCCCATCGCGACGCAGGTCGAGGAACGCGAGGGCGTCTACGGCGCGGTGGCGCCGGACATTCTGTTCCAACGGCTCGGGCTCGCGATCGGCGACCGTGTCGTCCTCGGCGATCAGGTTTTCGAGCTGCGCGCCGAATTGCTGAATGAGCCCGATGCGATTTCGGACGGGTTCGGCCTTGCGCCGCGCCTGATGGTGTCGATCGACGGACTGCGCGCCTCCGGCCTGTTGCAGGAAGGCAGCCTCGTCGAGCATGGCTACAAGATCCGCATGCCGCTCGGTACGTCGGAAGACGAGATCGAGGCCATCCGCGAGGCCGCTGGCGCGCAGTTTCCCGAGGCCGGCTGGTCGATCCGCTCGCGCACCAACGCCGCGCCGTCGCTGTCCTCCAATATCGAGCGCTTTTCGCAGTTCCTGACGCTGGTCGGGCTGACCGCGCTCGTCGTCGGCGGGGTGGGCGTGGCGAATGCCGTGCGCGCCTATCTCGATGCCAAGCGCGGGGTCATCGCCACCTTCAAGAGCCTCGGCGCGTCCGGCGCGCTGGTCTTTTCCATCTATCTGATCCAGATCCTGATCATCGCCGGGGTCGGTATCGCCGTTGGTCTGGTGCTGGCTGCGATCATGCCGTTCGCGGCGAGCGCGATGCTTGCCAATGTCCTGCCCATCCCGTCCGAAGGCGGCATCTATCCCGGCGCGCTGGCGCTCGCCGCACTGTTCGGCCTGATGGTTACGCTCGCCTTCGCCATATTGCCGCTCGGCCGCGCCCGTGACGTGCCGGCGACCGCGCTCTTCCGGGAATTGGGGCTGGAAGGCCGCGGCCTGCCGCGTGCGGTCTATGTGATTTCGGCGGCGGCGATCGCCATCATGCTGGCGGTCCTTGCGGTCGGCTTTTCCGGCGACCGGCGCATCGCGACCATCTTCGTCGGCGCGACCATCTTCGCCTTCCTGGTGCTGCGCGTCGTCGGCGTGCTGGTGCAGACGCTGGCGCGCCGCAGCCCGCGCGTTTCCTCCACCGCGCTGCGGCTTGCGCTCGGCAACGTCCACCGTCCCGGCGCGCTGACTCCCTCGGTCGTGCTTTCGCTCGGGCTCGGCCTGACGCTGCTCGTCACGCTGGCGCTGATCGACGGCAATCTTCGCCGGCAGATTTCGGGCAACCTGCCCGAGCAGGCGCCGAACTTCTTCTTCGTCGACATCCAGGCGAACGAGGTCGAGGATTTCGCGTCGCTGGTCGAGGCCGAGGCGCCCGAGGGCAAGCTCATTCGCGTGCCGATGCTGCGCGGGCGGGTGATGGAGATCAACGACGTCGACGTGCGGGACATTCAGGTTCCGCCGGAAGGCGCCTGGGTGCTGCGCGGCGACCGCGGCATAACCTATGCGCGCAACGCACCGGAAAACTCCACGCTTTCTGAAGGTCAATGGTGGCCGGAGGACTATGACGGCGAGCCGCTCGTCTCCTTCGCGGCCGAGGAGGGCGGCGAGATCGGCCTGAAGCTCGGCGACACGATCACCGTCAACGTGCTCGGCCGCAACGTCACCGCACGCATCGCCAATTTCCGCCAGGTCGAGTGGGAATCGATGGGCATCAACTTCGTCATGGTGTTCTCGCCCAACACGTTTGCCGGCGCGCCGCATTCCTGGCTGGCGACGCTTGCCGACGACACGGCGACCAATGCCGACGAGGCGCGCATTCTCAACGCGATCACGCGGACCTTCCCGTCGGTGACGTCGGTGCGGGTCAAGGACGCGCTCGACATCGTCAACCAGATCGTCGCGCAGCTCGCGGTCGCGATCCGCGCGGCGGCGGGCGTCGCGCTTGTCGCCTCGGTGCTGGTGCTGTCGGGCGCGCTTGCCGCCGGCAACCGGGCGCGGGTTCACGATGCGGTGGTGCTGAAGACGCTCGGGGCGACGCGGCGAACGCTGATCACCGCCTTTTCGCTCGAATACACCATCATCGGGCTGGCGACCGCGATCTTCGCGCTGTTCGCGGGCGGTGTCGCGGCCTGGTTCGTGATCGCGCGGATCATGGGGCTGCCCTCGGCATTCCTGCCCGAAGTTGCCGTCTCGACGATCGTCATCGCGCTGGTGCTGACGGTCGGTTTCGGCCTCGTCGGCACGTGGCGCGTGCTCGGTCACAAGGCGGCACCCGTCTTGCGCGAACTTTAGAAATCACTCATCCTGCGGCGGCGCGGTTCGCCGCTGGGACCATATGCCGCCGTTCACGGCGTATTTCAGTTCCGGATCGGTCTTGTGATCGCCACAGAGAATGCGCATATTTCGCCACAGGCATGCTGGAGTCCCGCCAGCGGCGCCTGGGCGAATGTATGTATTCAAGCCCGACACCGGACGGGACAGTAGCAAAGAGGACCATTCACATGGCTGACCTTCGTAGTTATCAGGCGCGGTACGGGGCCGCCGGCGTCCAGGCCGATGCCTCTATCGACCAGGGCCTGCGCGCCTATATGCTCAGGGTCTACAACCTGATGGCGCTCGGCCTCGCCATCACCGGCGTTGCCGCCCTCGGCACCGTCTCGCTCGCCACCACCTCCGATCCGAGCCAGGCCGTCGCCACGCTCGGCAACGGCTCGATGCTGACCGCGCTCGGCGCCACGCTCTACGGCTCGCCGCTGCGCTGGGTCGTCATGCTCGCGCCGCTCGCGATGGTGTTCTTCCTGTCGTTCCGCATCGACAAGATGAGCGTATCGGCCGCGCAGACCACGTTCTGGGCCTATGCCGCGATGATGGGCGTGTCGCTGTCGTCGATCTTCCTGGTCTATACGGCCCAGTCGATCACGCAGACCTTCTTCATCACCGCGACCGCCTTCGGCGCCCTGTCGCTGTGGGGCTACACGACCAAGCGCGACCTGACGGGCATGGGCTCGTTCCTGATCATGGGCGTGTTCGGCCTGATCATCGCGATGATCGTCAATATCTTCCTGCAGTCCTCGGCCCTGCAGTTCGCGGTTTCCGCGATCGGCGTGCTGATCTTCGCGGGCCTCACCGCCTACGACACGCAGAAGATCAAGGAGAGCTATTCGGAAGCCCATGGCGCCGACGTGCTGGCCAAGGGCGCCATCATGGGCGCGCTGAGCCTCTATCTCGACTTCATCAACCTGTTCCTGATGCTGCTCCGCCTGTTCGGCAACCGCGAATAGCTGTTGCAGCCACCCTTCGCCGTTCGCGGCGAATCGGATGGACGAATGCCCGGGCCGCGACCTACAAAGGTCGCGGTCTTTTTCTTGCCCGGAACCCCCTCCCGTGAGCGACGTCCAGCTACGCCCCTTCCAATGGTCCGACATCCCGGCCATCACCGCGATCTACCGCCACTATGTCGAGACCTCCGCCGCCACTTTCGACACCACGGCACCGGGCGAGGCGGCCATGGCGGAAAAATTCGGGCACCTGCTCGAACTCGGCCACCCGCTGCTCGTGGCGGCCGAAAAGGCCGGGGACGGCAAGGTGCTGGGCTATGCCTATGCCTCCTTCTATCGGCCCCGCCCCGCCTATCGCTTCACCTGCGAGGATTCGATCTACCTGCATCCCGATGCGGGCGGCCAGGGCCTGGGAACTTTGCTCCTGGGCGAGCTGATCGCCCGCTCCCGCGCCGCCGGCTTCCGGCAGATGATCGCAGTGATCACGGCCGGCACCGAGGCCTCGCTGCGCCTGCACGAGAAATTCGGCTTCCGCACGGTGGGCCGCCACGACGCCGTGGGCTTCAAGTTCGACCGCTGGCTCGACACGCTGCATCTGCAACTGGCGCTTTAGGCGCGCTGAAGCGCCGTCCGGCCTTGTGGCGTCGAGAATGCGCGGGATAACGGGCGGGGATAAGTTTCTCTTGCGAGAAGTATGTTGGGGTGAGAGGTGGATCGCCGGGACGCGCGCCGCCTGCCTACCCCACCACGGCCAGATGCGGATCGAGCACGCGAAGCACCTGGGCCAGGTCGTGGCCGCGCCGCAAAATGGTGCCCTGCTGGTTGGAGACCAGATACTGGCCCTGGCGGTTGCGGAGCTTCGGATTCTTCTCCACCACATAGAGCGGCCGCTCGGAGACGCGGGCATAGATGGAGAACAGCGCCCGGTCCTTGAGGAAATCCATGGCGTAGTCGCGCCATTCGCCGCGCACCACATGCCGCCCGTAGACGGAAAGGATCAGCGCCAGTTCGCGCCGGTCGAAGGCCACGATAGGCTGGACGGCGCGCATGGCTTGCGGCTGTGGCTCGCCCACATGCACCAGCGCGAGCCGCGCCTTGGCCTCATCTGCCGGACTCTGCAACCCAGCCCTAGCTCCCTGTCATCACAGGGTCATGATTGCGGCAATCGCCCGGCTTGGCAAGAGCGGTTCGGCCGGCATGGCCATTGGAGGCAAAAACCCCAATTTGGACACAGTTTGTCCCTCACGGCGCCCGAATGCACCGTCATCAATGAACCATTGCCTCCAGTGGCTGGCATCCGGGCCGACCGAGCCCCCAAACCCAGAAGCCCGGGTGCCAGCCGCCCCATTAGTTGACCAGTCTGCCCGTCCCTTCCCCCAAGGGGCGGGATTTTTTTTGGCGCGTCAGCGCTCCAAGCTGGCCGCGCCCAGGATCGGTCCGGGCAGGCCGTTGCGCTCCTGCTGCACGATGACGGCGACGCCCGTGCTGCCCTGGCCGAGCAACTCGGGCAAAGGAAGCTTGAGATCGGCGCCGCTGGCGCTTTCCCACATGCCCAGCGCCTGCCGCCCCGTCACCACCTGGGTATAGACCATGGCCTTGCCGGCATTGTCGCCGGAATCGATCCTGACGTCGGCGCGGCCGATATAGCTGACCAGCCACACCACCGCGTCGTCCAGCCCGCCATCGGGGGGAATGGCGATCCTGAGCATGTCGCCCTCGCGGGCGATCTCGACCGGCAAGGGAAGGCTGGCGTCGTCCAGCGCGCCATGCACCTCGTTGTGGCGCGAGCCCACCACGGCCTTGGCGCCGTTGACCACCATTTGCGGCGTATAGATGCGCGAGGAGCCCCAGCTCTTGGCATAGGCGCGCTGCCGGTCCGAAAATGCGGCATCGCCAAACGTGTCTTCCCAGCCCACATAGTCCCAATAGTCGACGTGATAGGCCAGGGCCACCACATCCTCCTTCTCGGCCAGCACGGTGAGCAGCGCATCGGCCGGCGGGCAGGAGGCGCAGCCCTGGCTGGTGAACAGCTCCACAACGGCCTTGGGACGCGCCCGTGTCGTGTCGGCTCCAGCCGGCTGGGCGAGGGCGGCAAGCGCAGCAAGGCCCAGCACGGTGCCAAAGAGAGGTCGGATGGTCATGGGCACTTTTGTAAGCCGGGCGCGACGCGACTCGCTAGTCAAAAGAGGGTGAGACACGCCTTTTGCCCGCCCGGAGGCATTCCGTTCACTCTTGGTTAACCATTAGGGGAAATGCTGAGGGGGTTCTGAGCAGAAATTGGGGGCTCAGAAAGTGATAGGACATGCAGGACTTCAATCCCGATATCTCGGCCGCCGAGGCCCTGGTGGGATTACCCGTCGCAGACGTCGAGCTCAACCTGATCCTCGCCACTCTGCGGCAGACCGACGGCAACCGTACCCATGCCGCCGCGATATTGGGTATCTCGATCCGGACCTTGCGCAACAAGCTGAGAGATTATTCCGAACGCGGCTTCGACATTCCCTGATCGGCGCCGGCAAAAAACAGCAAGAAAAAGGCCCCGCTTGCGGGGCCTTTTGCATTCGGAAGGAGAAAAGGCGCTACGCCGCCACCAGGCTCCGCAGCACGTAGTGCAGGATGCCGCCATGCTTGTAATAGTCCAGCTCGTTGGCGGTATCGATGCGGCAGAGGGTTTCCACGTTCAGCACCTCGCCATTGGCGCGGGTGATGCGG
>JAEWET010000038.1:0-56525 GCA_023389195.1 Pseudomonadota bacterium | reverse complement strand
GCTCGAACCGGACCTCGACCGCATCGCGCCGTCGCTCGAAGTCGGCTTCCGCCATTTCCCGGCGTTCCAGAAGACGGGCATCAAGCAGATCATCAATGGGCCTTTCACGTTCGCGCCGGACGGCAACCCGCTGGTCGGGCCGGTGCGCGGCCTGCCCGGATTCTGGGTGGCTTGCGGGGTCATGGCCGGGTTCAGCCAGGGCGGCGGCGTCGGTCTTGCCATCGCAAACTGGATGATCGAGGGCGATCCGGGCGCCGACATCTGGGCGATGGACGTTTCGCGCTACGGCGGCTGGGCGTCGATGGCCTATACCAACGCCAAGGTGCGCGAGAACTATTCGCGGCGCTTCTCGATCCGCTTCCCCAACGAGGAGCTGCCGGCTGCAAGGCCGGCACAGACGACACCGCTCTACGACGTCATGGTGCGCGACAACAATGCCGTGATGGGTGATAGCTGGGGGCTGGAGACGCCGCTCTGGTTTGCGCCGAAGGGCACCGAGGCCAAGGATGTCGTCTCGTTCCACCGCTCCAACGATTTCGAGCATATCGGCGCGGAAGTTCGCGCGACGCGCGAACGCGTGGGCGTGACGGAGATCGCGAATTTCGCCAAATACGAAGTGCAGGGAACGGGCGCCGAGGAGTTTCTCAACCGGCTGATGACGAACCGCATGCCGAAGACCGGCCGTATCGTCCTGACGCCGATGCTGAACGAGTTCGGCAAGCTGATCGGCGATTTCACCATCGCCAAGGCGGACGACGACCGGTTCATGGTCTGGGGTTCTTCGGCGGCGCAGAAGTACCACATGCGCTGGTTCGAAAAGCACCTGCCGAAGGACCGTTCGGTGCGGATCATCCGCTTCGACCAGACGCTGGTGGGGCTCTCGATCGCCGGGCCGCGCTCGCGCGACCTGTTGCAAAAGCTGGTCGATGTCGACGTTTCGAACGCGGCGTTCAGGTTCATGGATTTTCGCGAGATGGGGGTTGCCGGCGCGCCGTGCATGGTCAACCGCATCTCCTATACGGGCGATCTCGGCTACGAAATCTGGATGGAGCCGGCCTATCAGCGGCTCGTCTACGAGGCGATCAAGCGCGAGGGCGAAGAATTCGGTATCGTCGATTTCGGCATGCGTGCGCTGTTGTCGATGCGGCTCGAAAAGAACTTCCCGACCTGGTTCCGCGAACTGCGGCCGATCTACGGGCCGCTCGAGGGCGCGATGGATCGCTTCATCAAGCTGGAGAAGAACGATTTCATCGGACGCGAGGCGGCGGCGAAGGAGCAGGCCGAAGGGTCCAAGCTGCGGCGCGTGTCATTCACGGTCGATGCGCTCGACGCAGACGTGATGGGCGACGAACCGATCTGGGCGAAGGTCAACGGGCAGGAATTCGGCACCGTCGGCGAGCCGCACGGCTATGGCGCGCCGCGCTTCGACGCGGACGGCAAGGACGTTCGCGGATCGCAGGCGGCGACCGACGCCTCGGCCGTGCGCGGGATTCACGATGGCGAGTGGTCGGTGGTCGGCTGGGTGACGTCGGGCGGCTACGCGCATTTCGTCGAGAAGTCGATGGCGCAAGGCTATGTGCCTGCAGCGCTTGCGGAAGACGCGAGCGACGGGATGTTCGAGATCGAGATCCTCGGGCATCGGCGTCCGGCACGGATCGCGGTCGAGCCGCCGTTCGACCCGACGGGCGAGAAGATGCGGGGCTGATCAGGCGACGATCAAGCCGGCATCCATCAAGGCAGCGCGCATCGCGGCCACGGTTTCGGGCGGCGTGTTGCGGCTGGTGATGTAAGGGAGGCCCTTGCGCGGGGTCGTCCAGCCGATGGGTATAAGATTTGCCGCGGCCGGTTCGTGGAGTCGGGCCAGCGCCCAGGAGCGGCAGTCGATGGCGCAGACATCGGCGTGGTTGGACGCGACGGCGCGGATCGAGGCGCGGTGACCGCCGGTGGGGATTTGTTCGCTGAAGAGGTCGAGGGAGCCCAGGTCCGCCTGGAGGGCGAGGTAGCCAGACATGGAGTCGGGGACGTTGTAGGCGAAGCGCTTGTTGCGGATGAGGTGCGCAATGGTTCGCGAAGGTAGCTCCCCTACGGCGCCCCCCTCTGTCCTGCCGGACATCTCCCCCGCAAGGGGGGAGATCACGCGCGTCACGGGCTCAGCCAACTTTGGCACGGCGACGACGAGACTGATCTCCCCCCTCGCGGGGGAGATGTCCGGCAGGACAGAGAGGGGCGCGACAGAGCCCGACAGTTCATCAAGATCACTCTCGCACATCAGAACCACGCTGCGATAGAACTCCCCCTCTCCGCCTTCGACATCCGAATAATCCGGCTGGCCGATGACGTGGACATGCTCCGCCAAGCCATCCCCCATCGGGCCCCAGCAGGTCTGGGCGAACAGGAGTTCGGGGCGGCGCCAGAAATCGTAGAGGTCGCCGGTTTCGCGGGTCAGCGTCTCGGGTGCATCGATGCCGGCGGTGCGCAGGGCGTCGCGGATGCGGGCCCATTGGGCGTTCGTTTCGGCGCGGACTTCCGGCCAGTCATACATGGGAAGGGCGGCGATGCGATCGGTCATGAGACCTTATCGGATGCCGCAAAGGCAGGATGCAAGCCCCCTACTCGGTCGATGGCTCGGCCGGGACGGGCGCGGTGCCGAGGCCGTGGACGGAGCGGGCACGGATGCGCGGACGGAATGCCCTGCCCTGTTCGGGCTGGCGGCGCAGCACGGGGTGGACGATGGGCTCCTTGGGCTTCAACGCGAAGGCGCGGAAGAGCGCGAGGTAGTTGGGGAAGACGTAGCCGCCATTCATCCTGACCCAGTCTTCCCGCCGGGCGCGGAAGAGGCGCGGCAGTTCGTACCACGGCACGGTCGGCTGCTTGTGGTGGACGAGGTGGAGATTGTTGTTGAGGAAAAGGAATGCCAGCGGCGAGCGCTCGACGATGATGGTGCGGCCGTCCGGGCGTTCGGACCACTGATGCTCGGCGAAGGTGCGGATCGCGATGAGCGATTGGCCGAGATAGACCGGCACGAGATAGAGCCAGAGCGGCATCTCGAACGCGAAGACGAGGATCGACGCCAGGACGGCGAGGCCGACGAGGTGATGGCGCCAGGCGCGCTGAACGCCGACATCGCCGGCGTGCAGAAGCTTCAAGTCGGACGCGAGGAACGCGACGTTCGACAGAGCGGGACCGATCAGGAAACGGCCGACCATGGTGTTGTTGAACGACAGGAGCGCGCGCAGCCAATCCGGCAGTGTCTCATGCCTCCAGAAGGCTTGATAGTAGCTTTCCGGGTCGTCGAAGGGATCGGTCAGCCGCTCATCGGCATGGTGGCAAAGGTGCAACTTCTTGAAGCGGCGATAGGGATAGACGAGGCCGATCGGCAGGCCGACGAGGATTTCGTTGACGAACCCGTTGCGGGTCGGGTGGCCGTGGGCGGCCTCGTGCATCAGGGAGGACTGGAGCGCTATGGCGATCGTGAGGATGATGATGGCCAGCCAGGGCGCCAACATCCAGCCGATCGTTCCGGCCGCAAGCCAGACGCCATAACAGCCTGCGATCAACGTGACGGTCGGCCATTCCACGGCGCCAATCGCCGCTGGAGAGCGCCGTCCGGTCCGTCTCTCGACTTCCTTCATCTCCATGTCCCGCCCCGAGTCCGAACCGCCGAATCCCCCGATCCTGCTGACATAATGCTGACATCAAATGAGGCTCACACCAATGTGACTTTGCGCATATTTCGTTGATAGTGAAAACCGAGCGCGGCAGATGTTTTGCTTAGTCAACATTTGCGATAGGTTGCGGCATGGATAAACGTGACCTGTCCCAACTCTTCCGCGAGCGGCTGAAGCTGATGCTGGCCCGCAGCGGTCAGAACCAGTCGGCCTTCGCCGCCAGCGTCGGCATCGACCGGTCGGCGCTGTCGCAGCTTCTATCGGGCCAGTCGACGCGCCTGCCGCGCGCCGAAACGCTGCTCAACATGGCTGCGACCTACAATGTCTCTCTCGACTGGCTGCTCGGCATCAGCCAGGATGAGGGGCTGGCCTCGGAAATCCGCGAGAGTCTCGAGATCGAGGAAGGCACCGGCAGTTTCGACCGCACGCTGCTGGCGGCGTGGCACGCGGAGGCGGCGGGGACCAAGATCCGCTACGTGCCGGCCGGCATTCCCGATCTTCTGCGCACCGACGCCGTGATTGACTACGAGGCGGGGATCACGCGCAAGAACCGCGAGAGCCAGATCGACGAGAAGGACTATCGGATCGACTACAACCGGCGGCCGGAAACCGACATGGAGGTGTGCATGCCGCGCCACATGCTGGAAATCTTTGCCAAAGGCAACGGCGTGTGGAGCGGGCTTCCCGAGGCGGAGCGGCGCGAACAGCTTTCGCACATGGCGCGGCTGGTCGACGATCTCTATCCGAGCTTCCGACTCTATCTTTATGACGGGCGCCAGCGCTATTCGATCCCCTACACGATCTTCGGGCAGATCCGTGCGGCGATCTATGTCGGCGAGATGTATCTGGTGCTGAACGCCGTGACGCCCGTGCGCACGCTGACGCGGCATTTCGACAATCTCATCCGCGCGGCCGAAATCAACGCGCACGAGGCCGCGGCCTATTGCCGGCAACTGGCCGACGCCGCGATCGATTGACCGGATATAAGGATTTCTTTATATCTTCCGCAAACAGCAAATCGAGACCTTCCATGGAAAATCCGATCGACGCCCTGATCGCCGAAAAAGGCGTGCTTCTCGCCGATGGCGCCACAGGCACCAATCTCTTCGCCATGGGCCTCGAGGCCGGCGACGCGCCGGAGCTCTGGAACGAGAGCGCGCCGGAGAAGATCGAGGCGCTGCATCAGGGCTTCGTCGATGCGGGCGCGGACATCATCCTCACCAATTCGTTCGGCGGCACGCGGCACCGGCTGAAGCTGCACCATGCGCAGGATCGCGTGCACGAGATCAACCGCAAGGCGGCGGAGATCGCGCGCGGCGTCGCGGACCGGGCCGGACGACGCGTCATCGTGGCGGGCTCGGTCGGGCCGACCGGCGAACTGCTCGTCCCGCTCGGCGCGATGACCTATGACGAGGCGGTCGCCGCCTTCGTCGAGCAGATCGAGGGGCTGAAGGCCGGCGGTGCCGAGGTCGCCTGGATCGAGACCATGTCGGCGCCCGACGAGATCAAGGCGGCGGCCGAGGCCGCGATCAAGGTCGGCCTGCCCTACACCTATACCGGATCGTTCGACACCGCCGGCCGCACGATGATGGGCCTTGCGCCGGATGCGATCCACGAGGTCGGCGACCAGCTTTCGCAGCATCCCGTCGCAGTCGGCGCCAATTGCGGCGTCGGCGCGTCCGACATCCTCGCCTCGCTGCTCGACATCAGCGCGGCGCGGCCGGATGCGACGATCATCGTCAAGGGCAATTGCGGCATTCCCGAATTTCGCGGCTCTGAGATCCATTATTCGGGCACGCCGGAACTGATGGCCGACTATGCGCGGCTTGCGGTCGACGGCGGGGCGCGGATCGTCGGCGGCTGCTGCGGCACGTCCTTCGGCCATCTGGCCGCGATGCGCGCGGCGATCGACGGCCACACCAAGGGCGAACGCCCGAACGTCGAGGCGATAGAGGCGCGGATCGGTCCGATGCGCAACAAGCTGGCCTCGCAAAGCGGCGGCGACGGAAATCGCCGCGAGCGGCGACGCCCGCGCGGGTGACCCCTTGCAGGATGGGGAATCGATTCCCATCTATGGTGCTACGAGAGATCGTCTCCGGCCGGTGACCACGGATGTACTGGCACCGCCGTAGAGACTTTAGAGGTCGGGCCACAAGCCCGGCCTTTTTCGTTTCAGCCTTGCATGTCGGCTGTTCGCGCGGGAGTGTCGACCGATGATCAATGATCCGGGCAAGCGGCTGGCGGCAGGATTCTGGAAGGTTCTTGCGGGTCTTGCGCTCGTCCTGCTGCTCCTGACGCAACAGGCGCGCGAGCCGGCACCCGAAGCGACGGACGAAATCGCGCCGCAGGTCGAAACCGGCGAGGAGCAACAGCCGTAGAATTGCGAAGTCGAAACCCGGCGTGGGAGCCGAGTTGAAACATTTCGACAGCGATTTGCTGAAAGAAATGGCGCGAGTGACGGGGCTCGAACCCGCGACCTCCGGCGTGACAGGCCGGCACTCTAACCGACTGAGCTACACCCGCGCTTGACGCTTGCGGCACGTTTCGTGCGGCCCGCGTTGGTGGGTGAATTAAGCGGTTCGACTGGAGGTGTCAAGCGCTCGAAGCGCGCCCGAACGTTATTTCGCCGGCGATCCGACGCGACGCTGCGGAAGCCTGGCATGCCGCCAATTCGGCCTTGCACGCACGGCGCTAACCGCATAAATCTCCAGCCTCGTGAGGGCGATTAGCTCAGTTGGTAGAGCGCTTCGTTTACACCGAAGATGTCGGCGGTTCGAGCCCGTCATCGCCCACCATGATTTCCAAGGGGTTGTGCCATTCGGCTCCCCTCACCGCCACGAAAACGGGGGTCTTTGGACCTCCCCGTAATGTCGCCTCGGGATGTCCCTCCCTCCTCGTGCTCACCGTCCCTTCGCCAAGATATTGATTGGGATCAGCTCCGAGCTGGGCATGGTGGCATAGTGTGGCGGTGTCGGGACCGCACGAGCGGTCGGTTCGTTGACGACTATAACAGCGCAGGCAAGGTGATTGTGGACACCAGCGAGGCGCGCTGGAGCGCCTGACGTATCAGCGCGACCCGGCTGCCTCTATGAAATCTCTGGTCTTCCCTCTTGCTGCAATCGCAGTGATCAAGCCGGACTAATGAGACGGCCTTCCTCAACCGCGTGGCATGCCACGCGCCGTCCGTCGCCGACGGAAAGAATGGCGGGACGTTCCGCCTTGCAGCGGGCGTTCGCCAGCGGGCAGCGGGGGTGGAAGGTGCAGCCGGAGGGCGGGTCGATCGGGCTCGGCACCTCGCCGGCCGCCGCATCGCGCGCCCGTTTCGGCGCTTCCAGGTTCGGAATCGTGTCGAGGAGGAGCCGCGTATAGGGGTGGAGCGGTTCGTCGAACAGCGCCTCGGTCGGCGCATCCTCGACGATGCGGCCTAGATACATGACCGCGATGCGGTCCGACATGTGCCGCACCACGCTCAGATCGTGGCTGATGAAGAGGTAGGTCAGGCCCAGCCGGTCCTGCAAATCGCGCATCAGGTTGAGGATCTGCGCCTGCACCGAGACGTCGAGCGCCGATGTCGGCTCGTCGCAGACGAGGAAGGTCGGCTCGCCCCCGAGCGCCCGCGCGATGGAGATGCGCTGGCGCTGGCCGCCGGAGAATTCATGCGGGAACTTCGTGCCGTCCTTGGGCGACAGGCCAACGACGCGCAGGAGTTCGTCGACGCGCGCGTTGATCGCCGCCTCGCCCTCGCGCAGCTTCAGTTCACGGATCGGCTCGGCGACGATGTCGCGCACCCGCCAGCGCGGGTTGAGGCTCGAATAGGGGTCCTGAAAGATCATCTGCACCGACAGCGCGTTTCCGTCGCGATGATCGCCGAACTCGACCGCGCCGCCGGTCGGCGAATAGAGCCCGACGACGAGCCGCGCGAGGGTGGACTTGCCGCAGCCCGATTCGCCGACGAGGCTGACACAGCCGCCCTTCGGCACCTCGAACGAGATGTCGTCGACCGCGCACAGATAGCGCTTCGGCTTGCGCTCCACGATGCGGTTGAGGAACGGCGCGGAAATGTCGAATTTCTTGGTCAGGCCCTTCACCGACAGGGCGACATCGAGACTTGCCATCAGTTCACTCCTCCCGAGTAGAGCCAGCAGGCGGCCCTGGTGCCGGCGAATTCGACCAGCGGCGGCAGGTCGCTCATGCAGCGTGGGCCGGCCTTGGCGCAGCGCGGATTGAAGGGGCAGCCCGCCGGGATCGCGTCCGGCCGCGGCATCGCGCCGTCGATCTGCGTCAGGCGCGGCACGCGGCCCTGCAGCGGCGGGATCGAGCCCATCAGCCCGACCGTATAGGGGTGCTTCGGCGCGCGCGTGATCTCCTCGACCGAGCCGATCTCGATCACCCGGCCGGCATAAAGCACGGCGACGCGGTCGGCCGTTTCGGCGATCACGCCCATGTCGTGGGTGACGAGCATGACGGCCGCGCCCCGGTCGTCGCACAGCCGGCGGAGCAGCGCCATGATCTGCGCCTGGACCGAAACGTCGAGCGCCGTCGTCGGCTCGTCGGCGATGATGAGTTCGGGCTCTGCCGCCAAGGCCAGGGCGATGACCACGCGCTGGCGCATGCCGCCGGAGAACTGGTGCGGATAGTCGTTGACGCGATCTTCGGGCGCAGGGATGCCGACTTCCTTCAGGAGGTCGACCGCGCGGCGCTTCGCCTGCGCGCGGGTCAGCCGCAGGTGCAAGCGGATCGTCTCGATGAGTTGCGCGCCGACGGTGAAGAGCGGGTGGAGGCTCGTCAGCGGGTCCTGGAAGATGGCGCCGATGCGCCGGCCGCGAACCTTCTCCATTTGACGGTCGGGCAAATTGTCGATGCGCTGGCCGCCGAGGAAGATCTGACCGGCCGAGATGTGGCCGGGCGGCTCGAGAAGGCCGAGCGTGGCAAGGCCCGTCATCGACTTGCCGGCCCCCGATTCCCCGACGACGCCAAGGATTTCGCCCCTGCCTATCGAAAACGAGACGTCCGAAACGGCGTTGACCGTGTCGTGGCGCGTCGGGAACGAGACCCGAAGACCGCGCACCTCAAGCACCGGCTCTGCGACCGGCGTGCCCGACCAGACGGCCGATTGTCTCTCAACCTGCATCAGCATCGTCGCTTTCCTTGTGTTGAATGGGAAAGGAAGGTGGAAAAATCTCCGCGACCGGCGGATGGCCGAGGGTGCGGTCGGGATAGCGGGCGACGAGGCGGTCGAACTGCGCCTGCGCGCGGGCCTGCGCCGCGTCGAGATCGATGCCGGCGACACGGCCATCGCGCATCGACAGGCGGCCGTCGACGAAGGTCGCCTTCACGATCGCGCCCGTACCGGCGATGATGAGGGTGCGGATCGGGGGTCGATCGCCGGTCCCGTGCGCGGGCTGGCGAGATCGAAGATGGCGAAGTCTGCGCGGCAACCGGGTGCGAGCCGGCCGATGTCGTCGCGGCCGAGCGCCTTGGCGCCGCCGAGCGTCGCCGCCTCGTAGACGTCCGCGGCGCTCAACCCATCCGCCCTGCCCTCGACCATGCGCGCCATCATCAGCGCCATGGACATGTTCATCACCATGTCGGGCGGCGCGGTGTCGGTGCCCATCGCGATGTTGATGCCCATGTCGCGGCACTTGCCGAAGGAGCGCAGCGCGCCGCCATGGCGTGCCGAGACGAGCGGGCAATGGACGATCGAGACGCCGTGGTCTCGGTAGAGTTCGAGGTCGTCGTCGCTCGCATGGGTCGCGTGCGGGGCGATGAGGCGCGGAGACAGGACGCCAAGGTCAGCAAGCCAGCGCGGCGCGGTCCGGCCGTGCAGGCGCTTCATCGTCTCCACCTCCATCGCGCCCTGCGCGGCGTGGAGGCGGATTGGCAGGTCATGCTCCTCGGCGGCCCGCGCCGTGTCGCGCAGCAGGCGTTCGGTGCAGGTCTCCACCCGGTCGGGCGCGAGGAGGCCGCGCACCAGCCCGCCATGGCGCCCGTCCTGGCGGGCGGCGAAGTCGAGCGCGGCCGCCAGTCCGTCGAGGCCGCGCTGTTCGTCGAAGATCGCGTCGAGACGGCCGGCCTCGTCCACCACCATGCCGCCGGCGCGATAGGCGGGGCCGAGATAGACGCGCAGGCCAAGTTCGCCCGCGGCCTGCGCCGCCGCATCGAATTCGGCGACCGTCTCGGCCCATTCGCGGTAGAAGAGCGAGGCGATCGGCGCGGCGGTGGTGATGCCGTTGAGGAGAAGCTGCGCAAAGGCGTAGCGCTTCTGGAACGCCAGTTCCTCCGCTTCGTACATCTCGTACGGCCCGCGCTTCACATAGCTTTCCGGCCAGACGCGACCCTTCTTCCAGCCGGGCTGGGCGTCGAGGCCGAGGACGGTCGTGTCGAGGTCGGAGAGCGCGTCGAGATCGACGAAGCCGGGACCGACCAGCACGTTGCCGAGGTCGAAGCGGCGGGCGACCTCGCCGGCAAAATCGTGGCCGACGAAGACCACTTCGCCGCCGTCGAAGACCAGCTCGGCATTCTCGTAGAGGCGGTGGCGGCCGTCGACATTGCCGACGATCCAGCGCGCGCGAAGAAGCGTCGGGCCGTGCGGCCGCGCCCCCAGCGTCAGGCTGTCGAGGCCGTTCGTCATGCGATGCCCTCGAGCTTGCCATCGCGAGCGACGACTCGGCCGCGCTTGACGACGAGCGCGCGCGGCGCATGGGTGACGATCGCCTCGGCAACCGTCTCGCCTTCGAGCAGGACGACGTCGCCGCCGCAGCCATCGGAAAGCCCGTAGTCCGAGAGTTCCATAACGATTGCGCCGCCGGAGGTGACGGTTTCGAGCGCGATTTCCATCTCGTCGTCGCGGCGGAAATTGTTGCGCAGGCCGACGAACATGGCGCGCTCCAGCATGTCGCCATTGCCGTACGGACCCCAGGTGTCGCGAATGCCGTCATTGCCCGAGCCGACGACGACTCCGGCAGCCCGCAGCCGCGCCACGGGCGGCGCGGGCCGCGAGGGGGGGCCGGTGGTGACGATGCGGATCGAGAGATCGGCCAGTTCGTCGATCAGCCGGCCGACATAGGCATCGTCGCTCATGCCGAGGCAGAAGGCGTGGCTGACCGTGACGTGCCCCTGCATGGCAAGCGCACGGGTGCGCTCGAAGATCATCTCCATCGAAAACGCGCCGAGTTCGGCCGGCTCATGCAAATGGATGTCGACCGGCACGCCATACTGGTCGGCGAGGCCGAAGATCGCGTCGAGATGGCCCTTCGGATCGCGGTCGATGCCACAGGGGTCGAGCCCGCCGACGACCTCGACACCGCGCTCCAGCGCCTGGCGCATCAGGTCGAGCGTGCCCTCGCGGATCATCAGCCCGCTTTGCGGAAAGGCGACGAGTTCGATGTCGACGATGTCGGCCAGTTCCTCGCGGGTGTGCATCACGCCCTCGATGCCGGCCAGCCCGTGAACCGTGTCGACGTCGACATGCGAGCGGATATGGGTCGAGCCGAAGGCGACCGACTGTAGCGCCTGGCGCCGCGATTGCCTTGCCGGGTCGATACCGAGATCGGTCTTGGCCTGGCGCTCGTTCTCGATCTTGTCGAGAAGCTTCGGCCCGACCTCGTTGCGATACCACTTCATGCCGAGAAGCGACTTGTCGAGATGGGTGTGCGCCTCAACGAGGCCGGGGATGGCGATGCGCCCGCCCCCATCCTCCACCGGCACGCCCTCGGCCGCGATGCCGGGGGCGATGCGGGCGATCCGACCGTGCTCGATCAGGATGTCGGCACTCGCCGCACCCATCGGGCGCACGTTCTTGATCAGGAGGCTTGCGGACATTCTCGTCACCTATCAGCGGAGTTTGGGGTTGAGCGCATCGCGCAGCCAGTCGCCGAGGACGTTGACCGAGAGCACGAGCAGGCAGAGCTGGGCGGCCGGGAACACGACGATCCACCACGAGCCCGAGAACAGATATTCGTTGCCGATACGGATCAGCGTGCCGAGCGAGGGCTCGGTGGGCGGCATGCCGACGCCGAGGAAGGAGAGCGTGGCTTCGGTGAGGATCGCCAGTCCGAAATTCAGCGTCGCGGCGACGAGGATCGGCGTCAGCGTGTTGGGGAGGATGTGCTTGCGCATGATCTTGCCGGGCCTGACCTTAATCAGCCGCGCCGCCTGCACGTATTCCTTCGAGCGCTCCACCATGGTCAGCGCGCGCACCGTGCGGGCATATTGCACCCAGGCGGCGAGCGAGATCGCCACGATCAGGATCACCGGCGCGAACGCCTCGCGAAGGCCCGTCGGCAGGAGTTCGCGGAAGACGGCGCTGACGAGGATCGCCATCAGGATCGTCGGGATCGAAAGCAGGATGTCGCCGACGCGCATCAGGATGTTGTCGACCCAGCCGCCGGAATAGCCCGCGATCAGGCCGAAGGTCAGGCCGACCACGAGCGAAAAGGCGACCGATGCGAGACCGATGATGATCGACGCGCGGGAGCCGTAGAGGATGGCCGAGAGAACGTCGCGGCCCTGGATGTCGGTGCCGAGGATATAGGGCCACTGGCCACCCTCGACCCAGACCGGCGGCAGTTCCGCGTTCCACAGCTCGAGCGCGGCGAGGTCGTAGGGGTCCTGAACCGCCAGCAACGGCGCCAGGAAGGCCGAGGCGATCAGCACCACGAGCAGCACGCCGGCGGCGATGGCGAGCGGGCTGTGCTCCAGCGACCACCACAGGTCGCTGTCGCGCCAGCGGGACTTGGCGGGCATCGTTGCCGGCAGGTCCTTCGAGATTTCGGTCGATGCCATGACGTCCTCCTCAATGGCCCTGATGGCGCAGACGGGGATCGACCACCGCATAGGTGACGTCGACCAGCGTGTTGAGCGCGACGAAGATGAAGGAGACGATGCACAGATACGCCGCCATCACCGGGATATCGACGAAGGTCACGGCCTGGATGAAGAGCAGCCCCATGCCGGGCCACTGGAACACCGTCTCGGTGATCAGCGCGAAGGCGATCAGATTGCCGAACTGCATGCCCGTCATGGTGATCACCGGCATCAGGCAGTTGCGCAGCGCGTGGCGGAACTGCACGACGCGCGCCGGCACGCCGCGGGCGCGGGCGAACTTGATGAAGTCGGTGCGCATCGTCTCCAGCATCTCGGCGCGCACCAGCCGCATGACGAGCGTGATCTGGAAGAGCGCGAGGGCGAGCGAGGGCAGGATCAGCGCCGCGCGGCCCGAATGGGTCAGGAGCCCGGTCGACCACCAGCCGAGATCGACCACGTCGCCGCGCCCGAAGGCCGGCGCCCAGCCGAGGGTGACGGAAAAGACCAGGATCAGCATGATGCCGACGACGAAGCTCGGCAGCGACACGCCGATGATCGAGCCGAGTTGGAGCGCCTCGCTGTACCATTTGCCGCGATGGATCGCGGTCACGACGCCGAGCGGGATGCCGATCACCAGCGACAGGATCGTCGCCACCAGCACCAGTTCGAGCGTCGCCGGGAAGCGTTCCGCGATCAGGCTCGAGACCTCGCGCTGATTGCGATAGGAAATGCCGAAATCGCCCTGCGTGGCGGCGACGACGAACCGTCCGAACTGGGTGACGACGCCTTGGTCGAGCCCGAGCCGTTCGCGCAATTCGTCGCGCTCGGCCTGGCTCGCCTGTTCGTTGACCATCATCTCGACCGGATCGCCGACGAAGCGGAAGATCATGAAGGCCATGGCGGCGACGGCGAGCATCACGATCGCCGCGTTGAAGAGCCGTTTCATGAGGAATACCAGCATCGCGCCTGCTCCCTTGTCGCCGCATCCACCACCGGGATGCTGCGTGCGATCAAGTCGAAAAGAGTTGGAGCGTGCGGGTCGGCCGTAAGGCGAGCCAAAGGCTGCCGTCACGCTCCAGCCGGAGAAATGCGCTCCGGCCGGGCCGGAGCGCGACGTGCCTGCCAATCTACTTGCGAACGTACCACAGCCGCGGCTTGTTGTCGGCGAACTGGGGCATGTCCTCGACATCCGCGCCGGTCGCCCAGGCCATGGGCTGCTGGTGCAGCGGGATCATCAGCACCTCGTCCTTGACCATCTGCAAAGCCTGCATCTGAAGGTCGAGGCGCTTTTCGCGGTCGAGTTCGTTGCCGGCCTGGTCGACCAGCGCGTCGAGCTCGGGATAGGACCAGCCGCCCCAGTTGAAGACGCCCGCCGTGCCCGTCTTCGAATGCATGATCTGCAGCAGGATCGAATAGGAATCGAGCATCGGTTCCGTCGCCCAGCCGATCGAATAGACGTCCGTCTTGCCGGAGGTGAATTTCGGCGTCTGGACCGAGCGCGGACCGATGTCGAGCTTCGGCTTCAGGCCGATGCGCGCCCACATCGAGGCGATGGCCTGGCAGACCTGCTCCTCGTTGACGTAGCGATCGTTGGCGCAGACGAAGGAGAACTCGAAGCCGTCCGGGTAGCCGGCCTCTTCGAGCAGGGCCTTCGCCTTTTCCGCGTCATGGGCGGCGGGCGCGTCGAGTTCCTCGGACCAGCCGGGGATTTCGGGCGCGACGACCGTGCCGGCGACGCGCGACTTGCCGCGCATCACGCGCTCCTTCAGGAGGTCGAGGTCGATCGCCGCCTGCATCGCCTGGCGCACCTTCAGGTCGTTGAGCGGGTTCTCGCCGCCGCCGACGAGTTCGGGCTGCCGGTTCATGCCGAGCATGATCGAGCGGATGTCGGTGCGCTCGAGGATCTTCACGTCGGGCGAGGCTTCGAGGCGCGGCAGGTCCTGCACCGGCGTGTCGTCGACGAAATCGACCTCGCCCGAAAGGAGCGCTGCGACGCGGGTCGCGGCAGAGGTGATCGGCGTGAATTCGATACGGGTCAGATTGTGCTGCGGCTCGTCCCACCAGGCCTCGTTGACGACGAAGATGGTGCGCGCGTCGGGCTGGCGCGATTCCAGCACGAAGGGGCCGGTGCCGTTGGCGTTGTGGGTGGCGTAGCCCTCGATGTTCGAGCCTACGTCGGTCGGCTTCTCGGCATTGTTCTCGACCAGCCACTCGGCATCGAAGATGTGGATGTTGGTCAGATCGTTGAGCAGCAGCGGATAGGCGCCGTTCAGTTCGATGTCGACCGTGTAGTCGTCGACCTTGGTCACGCCCTTTTAGGCGGGAAGGTTGCCCTTCAGCGGCGAAGTCTCGTCGCTGACGCGCTTCAGCGAGGCGATCACGTCGTCGGCGGTGAACGGGTTGCCGTTGTGAAACGTCACCCCCTCGCGCAGCTCGAAGCGCCAGACGCTGTCCGAAACCGTTTCCCACGAGGTCGCCAGCGCCGGCTCGATCTTCAGGTCGCGATTGTAGCGCACCAGCCCTTCATAGACGTTGTTGAGGACATTGATGGTGAAGCTGTCGCCGTAGGAATAGGGGTCGAGCGAGAAGATGTCGCGGTTCGCGCCCCAGCGAAGCGTTTCGGCGGATGCGGCGGTTGAAAGCAGGCAGGCTGCCAGAGCGCCTGCGAGAATCCTGGTCCTGGTCATCGAAGTTCCTCTGTTCGATCGTGCATTCCCGAAGTCCGGCGACATCCGCGCCGGCGTAAATTCCCGTTCGCCGAGGCTTCTTGAATTTCCGCATTTTCGGATGCGGGCGGCCTCTGTGGATTTGACGTATACATACATCGTCTCCAATATGCAATCAAATCGTATACGATCTTGACGCATTTCGGATTCGCATATAGTTTTCAGCCCATTGAATGCGGGAGGAAGACCGTTGGACACACAGGCGACCAGAAGCGACGCGATCTATTATTCGCTGCGCCGCGCGATCATCGAGCAGGCGCTGCTCCCCGGCATGAAGCTGCCGGAGGATGCGATCGGCGATCAGTTCGGCGTCAGCCGCACCAGCGTGCGCAACGCCCTCGTGCGTCTGAACGCGGAAGGTCTCGTCGACATCCGCCCCAATCGTGGCGCCGCCGTCGCCGAGCCGACGCTCGAAGAAGCGCTCGACATCTTCTCCCTGCGCCGCTGCCTCGAGCGCGAGGTCGTCGGCCGGCTCTGCCGCAGCATCACGGAAAGCGAACTCGCCGAACTTGAGGCGCATGTCGCCGAGGAGGAGAAGGCGATGGACACGTCGGGGCCGCTGTCGATGCGGCTCGCCGGCGAATTCCACATCCTCCTCGCCGAACTCACCGGCTCCAAGCCGCTGGTGCGCTATGTCAGCGAGATCGTCTCGCGCTGCTCTCTGATCCTTGCGCTCTACAGCCGCCCGCATTCGGGCAAGTGCGGCGTCGACGAGCACCTCCAGCTCATCGACGCGCTACGCAAGGGCGATCCCGAGACGGCCATGCACGTCATGGAGCATCATCTCGGCGCCGTGCAGGAGCGCGCGCAGATCCGCGATCCCGGCGAGGCGCCCGACATCCGCTCGATCCTCAGCGAATACGCCCGCACGGCCTGAGAAAAGGAACCGACATGCCCGACCGCACCGCCGACCAGACCCATGTCGCGATCGACTTTTCGGCCATCACCCCGCGCGAGCGCTACAAGCTCCTGATCGGAACGGTGGTTCCGCGCCCGATCGCGCTCGTCACCACGCGCCATCCGGACGGCACGGTCAACGCCGCGCCCTATTCCTTCTTCAACTGCCTGTCGGCCGATCCGGCGATCCTTGCGCTCGGCGTCGAGAATCATGTCGACATGTCGTTCAAGGACACGACGCAGAACATCCGCCTGACGGAGGAATTCACCGTCAACATCGTCGACCACGCCATGGTCGACGCGATGAATGTCTGCGCCGTGCCGTTCGCGTCTGACATCGACGAACTCGCGGAAGCGGGGCTGACCGCCGTCGCCGGCGAAATGGTCGCCTGCCCCTATATCCTCGAGGCGCCGGTCGCGCTCGAATGCAAGCGCTACGTCTCGCTCGGCCTTGGCCGTTCGCGCGAGATCGTGCTCGGCGAAGTGGTCAACATGCACATCCGCGCCGACCTCGTCGACCAGGAGCGCTTCTATGTCGACCAGCTCGCACTCGACGCCATCGGCCGCATGGGCGGCCACGGCTATTCGACCACGCGCGACCAGTTCGACCTGCCGACCATGTAGGTCGACCAGTGGGCGGCGACGAAGCGTCCCCTCGCCCGCGCCGCCGGCTGACGGCCATGCGGATCGCGGTCGTCAACCCCAACTCGACCCGCACGATGAGCGACGTGATCGCCGCGGCCGCGCGCCGCGTCGCCGGGCCGGACGTGACGATCGTCGGGCTGACGAACGCGGACGGCCCGCCCTCGATCCAGGGCGTCGTCGACGGCGCGGCCGCCGTTCCGGGCCTCCTCTCGCTCATCGCCTCGACGCCCGCCGACGCCTTCATCATCGCCTGTTTCGACGACACCGGCCTCGACGCCGCGCGCTGCGTCGCCGACGTGCCGGTCATCGGGATCGGCGAGGCCGCTTGTCATGCCGCCTCACTCGTCGCGCATCGCTTCTCGATCGTCACGACGCTGTCGCGTTCCGTGCCGATCCTGCGCAACAATCTGGAAACGCACGGCCTGTCGCGCAAATGCGCATCGATCCTGGCGACCGACATTCCGGTCCTCCAGCTCGAACACGCCAGCGGCGAAACGCTCGCGCGGCTCGAAGCCACCGTCGAGCGCGCGATCATCCAGGACGGCGCCGAGGCGGTCGTGCTCGGCTGCGCCGGCATGGCCGACCTTGCCGCGCGGCTGGAACGCCGCTTCGACGTGCCCGTCATCGACGGCATCGCGAGCGCGGTCGGTCTTGCCGCGACGCTGGTGCGGATGGGCGTGACGACCTCGCGGCAGGGCCTCTACGCGTCGGCCAGCATGACGGGCGTGGAGCGGCTGGCCGTCTGACCATCGGCCGCCTGGACGGCGGTGATGGCGATCATTGCGTGGACGTCGTTCGCGTCGCAGCCGCGCGAAAGGTCGTTCGCGGGCTTCGCCAGCCCCTGCAGCACCGGGCCGATCGCCACCGCCCCGCCGATGCGCTGGGCGATCTTGTAGCCGATATTGCCGGCTTCCAGGTTCGGGAAGACGAATACATTGGCCTCGCCGCGCGTTGCCGAGCCCGGCGCCTTGGCCGCGTTCACAATCGGTACGAAGGCCGCGTCGAACTGGAGTTCGCCGTCGACGGCAAGCGTCGGGCCCGCCACGCGCACCTTCCCTGCCGCCGCCACCACCTTGTCGATGCGCGCATGGCTGGCGCTTCCCATGGTGGAGAAGGAAAGCATGGCGACGCGCGGTTCAGCGCCGGTCAGCGCCCGGCACGAGCGCGCCGAGGCGAGCGCGATCTCGGCAAGCTCATCGGCGTCGGGATCGACCACGAGCCCGCAATCGGCAAACAGGAATGCGCCCTTCTTCTTGTGCTCCGGTCCGCAGAGCATCATCAGGAAGAAGCTCGAAACGAGTTTCGCGTCCTGCGCCCGGCCGATGATCTGGAGCGCGGTGCGCACGGTATGCGCGGTGGTCGCCACTGCGCCGCCGACCATTCCGTCCGCCTCGCCCTCGCGCACCATCATCGCGGCAAATCCCATCGGGTCCGCGACGGCCGCAACCGCGTCCGCCTCGCTTGCGCCCTTGGCCCTGCGAAGGTCGAGATACCGGCCCGCGAACCTGTCGCGCAGCGGCGACGTGCTCGGGTCTTCCAGCCGGAAGCGACCGGCATTGGCGCCGCGTTGGCGCAGCTCGGCTTCGATCGACGCCCGCTCGCCGACCAGGACCGGCAGCGCGATCCCGTCGGACGCGGCGCGCACGGCGGCTTCGAGCACGTGCGGGTCCGCCCCTTCCGCGAGCACGATGTGGCGCGGTGCGGCCCTGGCCATTTCGATCAGACGGTCGAGCGGTTTCATGTACGTGTCCTCATCCGATGAAGCGCATGCCGGCGATGACGAAGAGCGCGATGAAGACCGTCTCGGCGACGATGAGCACGATGGCGGTGGAGCCGACATCCTTGATGCTCTTCATCGACGTCTTCATGCCGACGGCGGCGATGCCGAACAGCAGCGCCCAGCGCGACAGGTCGACCAGAAGCGCGGACAGCGCGGCCGGCACGAGGCCGGTCGAATTGATCGCGGCGAGCGCGATGAAGCCGAGAACGAAGCCCGGCACGAGCGGCGGGCGTTTGACGCCTGGCTCTACCGGCGCGACATTGCGCAGCGCCAGCGAAAAGATCAGCACGACCGGGGCGAGCAGCGTCACGCGCACCAGCTTGACCAGCGTTGCCGTCTCGCCCGCTTCCTCGGAGATCGAGAAGCCCGCGCCAACCACCTGCGCGACATCGTGGATGGTGGCGCCGATGAAGATGCCGGCGGCGCGGTCGTCCATGCCGAAGGCCGCGACGACGATCGGATAGGCGATCATGGCGACGGTCGAGAGCACGGTGACGCCGATCACCGTGAAGATCAGATTGCGCTCCGAATGCTCGTTGCGCGGCAGGACGGCGGCGATCGCCATCGCCGCCGACGCGCCGCAGATCGCGACAGAGCCGCCGGTCAGGAGCGCCAGCCGCCAGCCGCGGCCGAGAAGATTCGCGCCGGCCAGTCCGAACAGGATCGTGGCAGCGACGGCGGCAACGATCAGGCCGATCGTCGCCGGGCCGATGCCGACCAGAAGTTCCGCGCTCATCCGCACGCCGAGCAGCGCGACGCCGAGACGCAGCACGGTGCGCGAGGTGAACGCGATGCCGGGCACCGCCCGCCCCTCCTCGGCCATGAAGTGAAAGGCGATGCCGATCAGGAGCGCCATCAGCATCGCCGGCGTGCCGTAATGGTCCGACAGGAACTGCGCGGCGAGTGCCACGGTCGCGCAGACGGCGACGCCCGGCGCAAGGCGCGTCATCGGCGCGAGCCGGCCGGCGAGAAGAGTGCTGCGATCGGAAGGCAGATCGGTCATCTTGTGGTTCCGAAAAGGGATTGCCGGGACGGATTCTTCCCGCCCCGGCTCAGGTGAAATCGGCTCAGACGGGCGCCTGTTCGCGCATGTCGGCCGGGTCGATGCCGGCGACCTTCACCGGCTTCTTCATGGCGTCGCGGCGGAAGGGCTCGCCGAGTTCCTGGTTGAGGATGACTTCGACGAAGGTCGTCACGCCCTTCGCCTGTTCCTCGATCGCCTCGCGCAGCGCGTTCGTCAGTTCGTCCTGCGTCGCCACGGTCACGCCCTTCAGGCCGCAGCCCTCGGCCACCTTGGCGTAGGAGAGCTTCGGGTTGAGCTCGGTCCCAACGAAATTGTTGTCGTACCAGAGCGTCGTGTTGCGCTTTTCCGCGCCCCACTGGTAGTTGCGGAAGATGACCATGGTGATCGCCGGCCAGCCCTCGCGGCTGATCGAGGTCATCTCGTTCATCGAGATGCCGAAGGCGCCGTCGCCGGCAAAGCCGACCACCGGCACGTCCGGGCAGCCGATCTTGGCGCCGACGATCGAGGGGAAGCCGTAGCCGCACGGGCCGAACATGCCGGGCGCCAGATATTTGCGGCCCTCCTCGAAGGACGGATAGGCGTTGCCGATCGCGCAATTGTTGCCGATGTCGGTCGAGACGATCGCATCGCGCGGCATCGCCGCCTGGATCGCCCGCCACGCCTGGCGCGGCGACATGCGGTCAGAATCGCGCCGGCGCGCCTCCTCGTTCCAGACCGTGCCCGGATCGTCGTCCTCGTGGTCGAGCGAGGAGAGCATCTGGAGCCATGCCGACTTGCGCTGGTGGATCTGCGCCTTGCGCTCGCCGCGGCCGGCATCGCCTGCCGCCGGCGTCAGTTGCGCGAGGATCTGCTCGGCCACTTTCTTCGCATCGCCGCAGATGCCGACCGACACCTTCTTGGTCAGGCCGATCCGGTCAGAATTGATGTCGACCTGGATGATCTTCGCGTTCTTCGGCCAATAGTCGATGCCATAGCCCGGCAACGTTGAGAACGGGTTTAGCCGTGTGCCGAGCGCGAGCACGACGTCGGCCTGCGCGATCAGTTCCATCGCCGCCTTCGAACCGTTGTAGCCGAGCGGGCCGACCGAGAGCGGGTGGCTGCCGGGGAAGGCGTCATTATGCTGGTAGCCGCAGCAGACCGGGGCGTCGAGCCGTTCGGCAAGCACGCGCGAGGCCTCGATCGCGCCGCCGATGACGACGCCGGCGCCGTTGAGGATCACCGGGAACTTCGCTTCCGACAAAAGCCGCGCGGCCTCCGCGATCGCCTTCTCGCCGCCGGCAGGCCGTTCCAGCCGCACGATCTGCGGCAGCTCGACTTCGATCACCTGCGTCCAGTAATCGCGCGGGATGTTGATCTGCGCCGGCGCGGAGCCGCGCCAGGCCTTCTCGATGACGCGGTTCAGCACTTCGGGAATGCGCGAGGCGTCGCGCACCTCTTCCTGGTAGCAGACCATCTCCTCGAACAGTGCCATCTGGTCGACTTCCTGGAAGCCGCCCTGCCCGATCGTCTTGTTCGCCGCCTGCGGCGAGACGAGCAGCATCGGCGTGTGGTTCCAGTAGGCGGTCTTGATCGCGGTGACGAAGCCGGTCACGCCCGGCCCGTTCTGCGCGATCGCCATCGCCATCTTGCCGGTGGTGCGCGTGTAGCCGTCGCAGATCAGCGCGGCATTGGTCTCGTGGGCGCAGTCCCAGAAGGTGACGCCGGCCTTCGGGAAAAGGTCGGAGACCGGCATCATGGCCGAGCCGATGATGCCGAAGGCGTGGCGGATGCCGTGCATCTGGAGAACCTTCACGAAGGCTTCCTCCGTCGTCATCCGGACCGGCCCGGTCCGGGCCGAAGTGTCGAGTGTGGCAGGCGAGATATGCGCGGTCATGGGCGTTCGTCCTTGTGGTAATACCAGCGGTACATCAGGCTCTGTCCGAGCCGGCGGAAGGGTGTGAGAAGGCCGTGATGGGGCAGCGGCGAGGTGAAGATCGGCAGGTCGAGACCCTCGCCCTTGCCGGCGATCATCTGCGCCAGCCGGCGGCCGGCCTGGGCGGAATACATGACGCCGTTGCCGCCATAGCCCATCGCGTAGAAGATCGACTGGGACGGGTCGGGCCGGCAGATGCGCGGCATCATGTCGTGGCTGACATCGACCCAGCCCCACCACGAATAATCGAGCTCGATGCCGGCAAGTGCCGGGAACTTGCGCTCCATGCCGTCGATGAGGACCTTGAGATGCTTCGGGTTCGCCGCATCCCGGCCGGTGATCGCGCTGCGGCTGCCGATCTGGAGGCGGTTGTCCGGCAGGAAGCGGTAGTAGTGGCGAAGCGTGCGCGTATCGGTCAGCGGTATGCGCGAGTTCAGCCCGCATGCCTCGATCTCGGCCGGCGTCAGCACGCGGGTGACGATGGAGTTCGACAGGATCGGCATCAGGCGATGCGCGGTCAGCGTGCTGAGGCCGGGGCTGGTGTAGCCGGCCGTCGCGATGCCGACCGCCCGCGCGCGCACCGTGCCGCCCGGCGTCGCCAGGTGATGCACCTTGCCGTGCGTCTCCCAGCCGCTGACGGGGCTCGACGGGTGGATCGTCGCGCCGAGATTGCGCGCGAACTCCTGATAGCCGAAGGCGAGCTTGGCCGCGTGGATGCTCATCCCGTCCGGCTCGTACATCGCGCCGGCCGCCTCGGCGTCCTTGACGAAATCGGCATAGACCTCGCCGCGCGAGACGATCCGGCTGCGATAGCCGAAGACCTCGTTCAAAAGGTTCGATTCCTTTTGTAGCGTCGGCAATACCGATGGCTTGTGGGCGATGTAGAGATGCCCGCCATCCTGCGGCTCGCAGTCGATCTCGGCGACGAGCGAGCGGAAGAGGTCGAAACCCTCGGCGACTTCGGCGTGCATCTTCTTCGCCACGTCGAGGCCCCAGCGCGCGATCCATTGCGAGCGCTTCAGCCGCCCCGACGAGATCTGCGCCTGCCCGCCATTGCGGGTGGAGCAGCCCCAGGCAACCCGGTTGGCCTCCAGCACCACGGCCTTGACGCCGTGCTCGCGGGCCAGGTGGATTGCGGCCGCAAGGCCGGTATAGCCCGAGCCGACGATCGCGACGTCGCAGTCGATGTCGCCCATCACCGGGCCGTCATCCTCCGGCGGCCGGCCGGCGGTGCCGATCCAGTAGGTCGGCGCATAGTCGCGGTTCGTGCCCGGCCCGGCATCGACCACGGGGTCGTAATGCGGGTCATAGGGGGCGAAGAGGGGCTTGATGTGCTTTTGCATCGTCGGTCGCCTTGCGAGCGCGTTTCCGGTTCAGGACTTTGCGACCGGCGGCCGCTGCTTGCGGAACGCCTGTTTGTGGACGATCCGCCCCCCCTTCAGACGGAAGAGGTCGGCGCCCTCGGCCTCGATCCGCGTTCCGTCCTGACTGGTGCCCGAGAAGGTCCATTCGGACACCGCACGGTCGCCCTGGACGAGATGGTCGCGGTGGTCCCAGTGCGCGTCGCGCATCGTCTTCCAGACATTCTCAAACGCCTCGGCGATCGCGGCGCGGCCCGTGAACCGCGTGCCGTGGACCTCTGGCCCGCCGACCGCATCGAACACGGCGTCGTCGGCGAAATGGGCCATCACCCCGTCGATGTCGTGCCGGTTGAAGGCGTCGAAGAGGTCGTTCAGGTCCTGCACGGTCAGGGGATTGGTGGCGGTCATGGTCGACATGGGCCGGGTCCTTTCGAAAAGCGGGCGCTCAGTAGCCGAGCAGCGTCGGCAGGAAGAGCGAGACCTGCGGGAAGAAGGCGATCAGAAGGATCGCCAGCGTGTTGGCGACGACGAAGGGCAGCGCCTTGACCGCCACTTCCTCGACCGTCCGGTTGGAGATGCCCGAGGCGATGAAGAGGTTTTCGCCGAGCGGCGGCGTCTGGAAGCCGACGGCCAGGCAGCAGATCATCACGATGCCGAAATGGGTCGGGTCGATGCCGACGCTGTAGGCGACCGGCAGCATGACCTGGACGAGGATCATGATCGCGGCCAGCGTCTCCATGAACATGCCGACGGCGAGCAGGAAGACGATGAAGAGCAGCCAGATCATGTAGGTGTTGGTGGTAAGCGCCAGCATGCTGTCGGCGATTAGCGTCGGCACTTCGTAGGTTACCAGCACCCGGCCGAAGACGGTTGCGGCGAACAAGATGAGAAGCACGCGGCCGGTGATCCAGGTCGTTGTCTCGAGCGAGTGGAAGAGTGCTTCCCACTTCAAGGAGCGGTAGATGAAGAGGCCGACGAACAGAGTGTAGAAGATCGCGACGATTGCGGCTTCGGTCGGCGTGAACCAGCCCGAATAAATGCCGCCGAGGATGACGACCGGCGCGAGCAGCGCCCAGAAACCGTGGCGCCCGGCGTGCAGCACCTTGGCGAAGGACCATGCCTCGCCATTACCGACGAAGCCCCGCTTGCGGCTCAGCACATAGTTCATCACGAGGAGGCTGGTCGCGAGCAGCAGGCCTGGGATCATGCCCGCGATGAAGAGCTTGGCGATCGAGATCGACGCGAAAGTGCCGAACCTCTCGATCGCCTCCGGCGGCGCCTGCAGGCCGATCGCGGAGATGCCGAAGATGACCATCGGGATCGACGGCGGGATGACGATGCCGAGCCCGCCGGACGCAGCCGTCAGCGAGGCAGCGTAGCCCTTGTCGTAGCCGCGCCGGGCCATGGCCGGTATCATCAGCATGCCGACGGCGGCCGTCGTCGCCGGGCCCGATCCGGAGATGGCGCCGAAGAAGACGCAGGCGATGACGGTCGCCGCGCCCATGCCGCCGGTGAACGGGCCGGCAATGCTTTCGGCGAAGGCGATGAGGCGGCGCGAGATGCCCGTCGCCTCCATCAGCGCCCCGGCCAGGATGAAGGCCGGCAGCGCCATCAGCGGGAAGGAGCCGGCCGAGGTGAACGCGATCTGGACGAACTGGATCGGGTTTTCGCCGACGAAGAGGAACGCGGCGAGCGCGGCGAGAACGCGATCTGGATCGCGAGCCAGTTGCTGCTCGCCGAAGGCCGCCATGCGGTCTGCGAGGAGCCGACCCATCCCGACATCCACGCGACGCTGCGCCTCAGCGGGGCCAAGGTCACCTCCGTGCCGGTCGACGGCGACGGGCTCGCGCCCGATGCGGTGCCGGCGGATGCCGACGTGATCTTCGTCACGCCGAGCCACCAGTCGCCGACCGGGGTGCGCATGCCTATGGCACGGCGACGGCAGTTGCTGGAGCTTGCCGAGCGCAACGACTTCCTGATCGTCGAGGACGATTACGAGTTCGAGATGAGCTTCCTCGAAGCGCCCTCGCCGGCCTTGCGCTCACTCGACCGACACGGCCGCGTAATCTACGTCGGCAGCTTCTCCAAATCTCTCTTTCCAGGCCTTAGGCTCGGCTATCTCGTCGGCCCGCCCGATCTCATCCGCGAGGCGCGGGCGCTTCGAGCCCTGATGCTTCGCCATCCGCCGGGTCACCTCCAGCGGACAGTGTCGAACTTCCTCGCTCTCGGCCACTACGACAGTCTCATCCGGCGCATGCGCGGCGAGTTCGCCGAACGTCACGACGCGATGGCGCAGGCGCTCGAACGCTGCGGCCTGACGATCGCCGGACGCTCCAGCTTCGGCGGCACCTCGTTCTGGATCGAGGGACCCGAAGGTCTGGACGCGGATGCCCTCGCCGATACGTTGCGTGCAGACGGCGTTCTGATTGAATCCGGCGCGCCGTTTTTCGCGCTCCGGGATGGTCCCTGCCGCTTTTTTCGCATGGCCTACTCATCGA
This sequence comes from Pseudomonadota bacterium, assembly GCA_023389195.1. Lineage (GTDB taxonomy): Bacteria > Pseudomonadota > Alphaproteobacteria > Rhizobiales > Rhizobiaceae > Aliihoeflea. Next base: position 31,209 of record JAEWET010000038.1, on the reverse strand, counting down.
TCGATGCGTCGCGGATCCCAGAAGGTGTGGAGCGCGTGGTGGCACGAATGGGCAGAACGGGCAGGTCCGCGGTCTGAAGTACGGCCTTTTCGCAAAGGAGCAGGAAATCTGCAAGACGGGTTGACAGAGGGAGTATCGGGCGCTCAAGCTTGGGCCGTCACCAGGGGTGTCCCGACAAGGGGCTGAGATACTGCTGGGCCGCAAGGCAGCGCAGGGACCCGACGAACCTGATCCAGTTCATACTGGCGTAGGGACGGTGCGGATGCCCTGCTGTCGGCGACAGATCAACGTTCCGGGCATTCATTCCTCCTTCCAGTCCGTGCTGGGTCTCCAACGCGCGTTGCGAGGAGCCTCACATGTCCGATACCTCACCCACGGTCACCACCGGCCCGCTGCCGGCCTCGACCAAGATCTTCCACCCCGGCGCGGTCCACGCTGATATCCGCGTGCCGATGCGCCAGGTCGCCGTGCATCCGAGCGCCGGCGAGCCACCGGTGACGGTCTACGATTCGTCAGGGCCCTATACCGATCCGTCCGCCGACATCGCCATCGAGCGCGGTCTGCCACGGCTGCGCGAGACATGGATCGCCGCGCGCGGCGATGTCGAGACGTATGAAGGGCGGCACGTGCAGCCGGCGGATAACGGCTTCGTCTCGGCGAACGGACTGACGCCGGAGTTCCCGGTGCGGCATCATCCGAGGCGCGCTGTCGGCGGCAAGTCCGTCAGCCAGATCGCCTATGCTCGAGCCGGCATCGTCACGCCCGAGATGGAGTTCGTCGCCATCCGCGAGAATCTGGGCCGCGCGGAACTGAAGCAGAGGCTCCTGCGCGACGGCGAGAGCTTCGGCGCCGCCATCCCCGATCACGTCACACCGGAATTCGTGCGCGACGAGGTGGCGCGCGGGCGCGCGATCATCCCCGCCAACATCAACCATGCCGAACTGGAGCCGATGGCGATCGGCCGCAACTTTCTGGTCAAGATCAACGCCAATATCGGCAATTCGGCCGTCACCTCCTCGATGGCAGAGGAGGTCGAGAAGATGGTCTGGGCGATCCGATGGGGCGCCGATACCGTGATGGACTTGTCGACCGGACGCAACATCCACAACATCCGCGAATGGATCGTCCGCAACAGCCCGGTACCGATCGGGACTGTGCCGATCTACCAGGCGCTGGAGAAGGTCGGCGGCGTGGCCGAGGACCTTACATGGGAGCTCTTCCGCGACACGCTGGTCGAGCAGGCAGAGCAAGGGGTGGACTATTTCACGATCCACGCCGGCGTGCGCCTGGCGCATATCCCCCTCACGGTGGATCGCGTCACCGGAATCGTCTCGCGCGGCGGCTCCATCATGGCCAAATGGTGCCTCCACCACCACCGCGAGAGCTTCCTCTACGAGCATTTCGAGGAAATCTGCGAGATCGCGCGCGCCTATGACGTCTCCTTCTCGCTCGGCGACGGGCTGCGCCCCGGCTCGATCGCCGACGCCAACGATGCCGCGCAGTTCGCCGAGCTGGAGACGCTGGGCGAGCTGACGCAGATCGCCTGGAACCACGATTGCCAGGTGATGATCGAGGGGCCCGGCCATGTGCCGATGCACAAGATCAAGGAGAACATGGACAAGCAGCTTGCCGTCTGCGGCGAGGCGCCCTTCTACACGCTCGGGCCGCTGACCACCGACATCGCGCCGGGCTACGACCACATCACCTCCGGGATCGGCGCTGCAATGATCGGCTGGTTCGGCACGGCGATGCTCTGCTACGTCACGCCGAAGGAGCATCTGGGTCTGCCCGACCGCGACGACGTCAAGACCGGCGTCATCACCTACAAGATCGCTGCCCATGCCGCCGACCTCGCCAAGGGTCACCCTGCAGCGAAGATCAGGGACGACGCGCTCAGCCGGGCACGCTTCGAGTTCCGCTGGGAAGACCAGTTCAACCTCTCACTTGATCCCGACACGGCGCGCGCCTTCCACGACGAGACCCTGCCGAAGGAGGCACACAAGGTGGCGCATTTCTGCTCGATGTGCGGGCCGAAATTCTGCTCGATGAAGATCAGCCACGACATACGCGACGCCGCCCGCGCCGAGGCCGGCATGGCTCAAATGGCGCAGAAATATCGCGAGGGCGGCGATCTCTATATGCCTGCCGGGGAGACGTCGGAGTGACGATGCGAACTCCTGGACGTGTCCTCGTGCGAGGCGGCGGCGTGGCGGGGCTGTGCGCCGCCCACGAACTCCACGCACACGGCTTCGCGGTGGAGCTCGTGGAGCGGCAGGCGGAAGTCGGTGCGGGCGCGTCAGGACTCGCCGGCGGCATGCTGGCGCCATACTGCGAGCGCGAGTCTGCGCCTGAGGACGTGCTGCGGCTCGGCCGTCATGCCTCCGATTGGTGGAATGCGGTGCTGCCAGGCCACGTCGTCTGCGCAGGAACGCTGGTCGTCGCGCCACCACGCGACACGGGCGAGCTTGCGCGCTTCGCCGCGAGCACCGAGGGATACGAATGGCTTGACGAAGCAGGCATCGCCGCGCTCGAACCGTCGCTCGAGGGGCGCTTTCGAAAGGGGCTGTTCTTCCGCGAGGAGGCGCATCTCGACCCGCGCGCCGCGCTTCTTGGCTTGTCCGGGAGGCTGAAGGCGCAGAGCGTGCGCCTTCATTTCGGTGCCACGGAGCCGACCGGTCGCTTCGACCATGTCGTGGACTGCACGGGCGCGGCGGCGATCGGCGCCGTGCCCGGCCTGCGGGGCGTGCGCGGTGAGATGCTGTGCCTGGAAACCGCGGAGGTCACGCTGGCGCGCCCGGTCCGGCTTCTGCATCCGCGCCACCCGCTCTACATCGTGCCGCGCGGCGGCGGGCGTTTCATGGTTGGAGCAACGATGATCGAGAGCGACGATGCCGGACCGATTTCCGCCCGCTCGCTGATGGAGCTGCTGAACGCGGCCTACGCCTTGCACCCGGCCTTCGGGGAGGCTCGGCTCATCGAAGCGCGCGCCGGCATCCGCCCGGCCTTTGACGACAATCTGCCACGCGTGATCCGCGACGGCGGCACCATCTTCGTCAACGGCTTCTACCGGCACGGCTTCCTGCTTGCCCCCGCCACGGCGCGGCAGGCGGCCCACCTCATGCAAGGGAAAGCGGCATGAAGACACTGATCATCAACGGCGAGACGCAGCCAATGGAGGCCCGCACGCTGGCCGAACTGCTGCGTCAGCTCGATTATGACGCCGCCTGGCTCGCCACCGCGGTCAATGGCGAGGTCGTCCTCCGCGACGCGCGCGCGAGCTTCGATCTGCGAGAAGGCGATCGGATCGAGATCCTCTCACCCATGCAGGGAGGCTGACATGCTCGACCTGTACGGCACGGCAGTCTCGTCGCGCCTGCTGCTCGGCACGGCGCGCTATCCTTCGCCTGCCATACTCGCGGACGCCGTGCGCGCTTCGCGCGCACAGATCGTCACCGTCTCGCTGCGGCGCGAGACGGCGGGCGGCAAGGCAGGCGGTGCCTTCTTCGCGCTGATCCGTGAACTTGGCGTGCGCGTGCTGCCCAACACAGCCGGCTGCCACAGCGCAAGGGAAGCCGTGACGACGGCGCGGATGGCGCGCGACCTGTTCGGCACGAACTGGATCAAGCTCGAGGTGATCGGCCATCACGATACGCTCCAGCCGGACGTCTTCGCGCTGGTCGACGCCGCCCGCACGCTTTGCGACGACGGCTTCGAGGTGTTCCCCTACACGACCGACGACCTCGTCGTGGCCGAACGGCTGCTGGAGGCCGGGTGCCAGGTGCTGATGCCGTGGTGCGCCCCAATCGGCTCGGCCGCGGGGCCCGTCAACCCGGCGGCTCTGCGCGCCATGCGGACGCATTTCCCGGACGTGCCGCTGATCGTCGATGCCGGTCTCGGCCGCCCCTCCCATGCGGCGGCGGTGATGGAGCTCGGCTACGACGCGGTGCTGCTCAACACGGCGGTGGCGCTGGCCGGCGATCCGGTTGTGATGGCGAAGGCCTTCGCTACGGCCATCGACGCGGGACGGAAAGGATTCCAGGCCGGCCTGCTTTCGCCGCGCGACATGGCCGAGCCTTCCACGCCCATCATCGGAAGGGCGGTCTTCTCGTGAGTCTCGACCCCTTCTACCTCATCGTCGACAGCGCCGAGTGGATCGCCCGGCTCGTGCCGCTCGGCGTGAAGCTGGTGCAGCTCCGCATCAAGGACAGCGACGAGGCGACACTGCGCGCGGAAATGCGCGCAGCAAAGGCGATCTGCGCGGCGAATGGCTGTGCGCTCGTCATCAACGACCACTGGCGGCTCGCCATCGAGGAAGGCGCGGCGTGGGTGCATCTCGGTCAGGAGGACCTGGCCGACGCCGATCGCGACGCCATCCGGCGCGCCGGGCTGAAGCTCGGCCTCTCCTCGCACGACCATGCCGAGCTCGAGGTCGCGTTGGCCGCAGAACCGGACTATGTCGCGCTCGGACCGATCTACCCGACCATCCTCAAGGAGATGAAATGGGCCCCGCAGGGCGTCAAGCGGCTCGGTGAGTGGAAGCGCCGCATTGGAGCCCTGCCGCTGGTGGCGATCGGCGGGCTGAGGCCGGAGCGGCTGGCCGGCGTCTTTGCCAACGGGGCAGACAGCGCGGCCGTGGTCACCGACATCACCCTCCATCAGGACCCCGAATTGCGCGTCAGCGAATGGATCGCGGCGACAGCGCGCTGGCGCTAGGTCGGCCGCCAAAGCGCGTGGAAATGATGCAGCGGGCCTCGGCCATTGCCGACCCGCAGTTCGCCGCTCGCCGCCAGCGCGGCGTGCATATAGGCCTTCGCCGCGCGCACGCTGTCTTCCACGCCGCGCGACGGCAGCAGGGCGGCGATGGCGGCCGAAAGCGTGCAGCCCGTGCCGTGGTCGTTCTTCGTGTCGATGCGCGGCGCGGCGAGCTCGATCATGCGTCGCCCGTCATGTAGCAGGTCGATGCTCTCGGCCGAACCTTCCAGATGCCCACCCTTGAGCAGCACCCATTGCGGGCCGAGGCGATGAAGCTCGCCCGCCCGCAGGTGCATCTCGTCCAGCGACCAGGACGCCTCGGCGCCAAGCAGCACTGCCGCTTCCGGCAGGTTGGGTGTGAGGACGGTGGCGAGCGGCACCAGCAGGTCTCGCACTGCCGCAACTGCGTCGGTGTCGAGCAGATGATGCCCGCTCGTCGCTACCATCACCGGATCGAGCACGACATTGACGACGGCATGGAGGCGCAACCGTCCGGCGATCGCCTCCGCGATGCCGGCATTGGCGACCATGCCGATCTTCACCGCATCGATGCGCACATCTTCCAGCACCGCATCGATCTGGTCCGCCACGAAGGCAGGTTCGAGCGCCACCAAGGAGCGCACCCCTTGAGTGTTCTGTGCAACGACTGCCGTGATCGCCGAGGTCGCGTAGGCGCCGAGTGCCGAAAAGGTCTTGATGTCGGCCTGAATGCCCGCGCCGCCGGACGGGTCGGTGCCGGCAATGGTCAGGACATTGGCTGTGAAAACTGGCATGGGCGGCCCTCTAAGGGCCGGCAAAGGATCAAGGCAGTACCCGTCCCTTCGCCGGCATGATCCGGATCAGGTTCAAAGGGTCATTGCGCTGCCGATCGGCCAGCAATATCTCAGCCCCTCGCGGGGCACCCCTCGGTATCACGATGCTAGCACTTCAACGCGGTTACGACGAGCCCCATGGCAGCCCAGTGAGGATAGCTGTACTAGGAGTAACCTGCGTGAGTATCTTGCGCAGCAATGTCAGCATTGTACCCGCTCACCGCCGCCGTTCCGTTCGGCATCGCTCGAGCCAATCTGGGTTCCATTCAGAAGGCGGGTTTCGGGCTGCGGGTTGACCAAGCCATGTGACGTCGTAGTCCAAACGTCAGCTTTGCCCAGAGGCGGACCGTCCAGACACGGCCCGACTTGTGACGGAAAACGATTTCCGTCTCACCTGCGGCTGAAACCTCTTGTCCAGCGTGATGTCCTCATCGGATGGCAAGGCACATGCGGCTTCCGGAGGCAGGGCTTGAAAGGCCATGACGACACCGGTTCCGCTCGCGCATCCGCCACCCAGGTGTAACAAATGTGCGCGTTCTTACCTCCCAAAGCCTGATTGCTGCGGCAGCCACAGCGCAAGCTGCGGGAAGGCCCAGACGATGAAAAGACCGACGATCAGGATGCCCACATAGGGCGCGGCGCCGCGCATGATCTGCGTCAGCGGCGCGCCGGTGATCCCCTTGATGACGAACAGGTTCATTCCCACCGGCGGCGTGATCAACGCCAGTTCCAGGTTGATCATCAGCATGACGCCGTACCAGATCGGGTTGATCTCGAGCGCAAGCATTGCCGGCAGGATGATCGGCGTGGTGATCAGGATGATGGCGATCGTCTCGAGGAACATGCCGAGGATGAAGATCGCGACCATGACGATCAGGATGAAGCCGGTCTGCGACAGGCCGAGCGCGGTCACAGCTTCCATCACTTCCGCCGGCAGGCGGATGATGGTGATCGCATGGCCGAACATCCCGGCCGCGGCGATGATCATGAACAGCATCGCGCAGGTGCGCATCGTCTGCCAGGTGCAGTCTGCAAGGTCGCGCAACGAGACGTTCCGGTAGATCGCGATCGCAACGAACAGCGCATAGGCTGCGCCCACGGCTGCCGCTTCCGCAGCGGTGAAAATGCCCAGATAGATGCCGCCGAGGACGACGGGCGGCATCATCACCGCCCAGATCGATTTCCAGAACGCCGCGAAGACGGCGCGGAGTCCGGGCCAGTCCTGCGCCCGCGTCTCGCCATGCGCGTTTGCCTGGAACCACGAAAAGACGGCGAAGAAGAGCGCGATCATCAGCCCGGGAAGAAGCCCGGCAAGGAAGAGCCCGCCGATCGAGGCGTTGGTGACGACGGCATAGAGGATCATCGGGCCCGATGGCGGAATCAGGATGCCGAGCGTGCCGCCTGCGGCGATGATGCCGTAGGTGTCGCGCGGGCGGTAGCCGTAGCGCTGCATCTGCGGGATCGCGGTCGAGCCGATGGTGAGCGCGGTGGCGACGGACGAGCCGGAAATGGTGGCGAAGATGGTGCAGGACAGGATCGTCGCGAAGCCGAGCCCGCCCTTGATGTGGCCGACGAGCTTGTTCGACATCTCGTAGAGATCGTCGACGACCTTCGCCTTGATCATCACATGCGCCATGAAGGCGAACATCGGGATGGTGGCGAGGAGCGGATTGTTGAGCGAGGCGAAGACGGTGTCCGCCATCGACCAGATGCTGCCCTCGAAAAACCAGAGGACGGTAAGCGACGTGATCCCGAGCGCTGCAAAAATCGGCATGCCGGTCAAAAGCAGGACGATCAGCAACCCGACGATAAAGACGATCATGGCCGGCCTCCGCGCAGGAGCGTGAAGAGGCGCGCAAGGCACACCACCGAAATCAGGACGCCGCCTGCGATCATGGTCGATTGCGGTATCCACATCGGCAGTTCGAGATAGCCTGCCGAATAGGCGCCGAAGCGGCGCGAGAAGGAGACGGTGTGCCAGGCGGTGGCTAGCAGCGCGATCGAGAAGACCAGAACCGAAAGCTGCGCCCAGACGTCGAGCCAGCGGCGCAGGGCAGGCGACGCCTTGTCGAGGATCATGTCGATGCGGATGTGGTCGTCACGACGCGAAGCCTCGGCCGCGCCGAACATGACGATGGCGACGACGAAGAAGCCGGTCGCCTCCTCGATGCCGACGAGCGGCCGACCCATCACGTAGCGCATCCACACGCCGGCGCCGGTGATGACCAGCACCACCACGATCAACACCGAACTGACGAGACCGCCCGCGCCGGAAATCGCGGCGGCAAGACGGTCGACCGGTGAGGAGGCGACGGGCGCCTCCCCTTCCATCTCGGCTGGTTCCCGCATTCCGGGCTACCGGATCTTCTCGATCAGCGAGAGGAGCTCGGTGCCCTCGTCGCCTGTTTCAGCCGCGAAGCCTTCCTCGAAGGCGGGCTGCATGGCCGCGCGGAATGCCTCGTTTTCTTCATCGGTTGCGATGTGGACGGTGACGCCCATCTCCTCGAGCTGCGCCGGCGCCTCAGCCGATGCTTCCTGCGAAGCTTCGAGCGCCCATTCGGCCGCCTTCTGGCCGGCCTCGTCGAGCGCCGCCTTCTGCGTGTCGGACAGCCCGTCATACCAGGACGGCGTGACGTAGCCGTGCAGGTAGGCGGCGAGCACCGGCACGACCGTCATGTGGTCCTGCACCTCGAAATAGCGGCGCGAATAGGCGGCGGCGACGTCGGTCACGGCCGCGTCGATCACGCCGGTCGCCAGCGCCTGGTAGACCTCGCTGCCGGGCAGCGATACGGTCGATGCACCCATCGCGGTCAGCCCGCGGTCGAAGGCAGGACCGAGCCCGCGCATCTTCACGCCCTGGAAGTCCTCCGGCTTGGTCATGGCCTTGCCCTTGGAGGTGAAGACGCTGACATTGGTCTGGAACATCCAGGCGATGTTCTTGACGCCCTTTTCGAGGAGCTTGTCCTCCAGATAGGCCGCGGCCTCCGAAGTCGGCCACTTCTTCCACGCCTCGATCGAGGACATGGTGTAGGGCCCGACCGTCACGTTCATCAGCGGCAGCGTGCGGCCCCACTGGAAGTTCAGTGAAAAGGCGCATTCGATCTCGCCGCGCGCTACGGCGAGGATGTTGTCGTTCGCCTTGATCAGGCTGTCGGCGCCGAACACCTGGACGTCGAGTTCGCCGTTCGACAGCGTCTCGACTTCGGCGGCCCACTTGTCGATCACGGTCGAGATGTGGTGGCCGGGCGGAAGCTGGTGGCTGCAGCGCATGGCCTCCTGCGCGCTGGCTGCGCCCGCCATTGCCGTCGTTGCGATGAATGTTGCAAGAAATGTCTTCGTCATCATGGTCTCCTCCCAATCGTGACCTTATTTTGTCTTGGTAATCAGCCGGTCCTGAGTTCGGCCGCGCGCGGCAGGCCCGCGCGGGCCATCTGGCCGTAGAGCGGTTCGGCAGGCATTTCGCGTTTCAGGATGTCGCGGATCGCGACCAGCTTCTCGAGGTCGATGCCGGTGGCAAACCCTTTCGTTTCGCAAAGGAAGACGAGGTCCTCGAAGACGACGTTGCCCGTCGCACCGGGGGCGAAGGGGCAACCGCCGAGCCCGCCGAGCGAACCGTCGAGAATGCGGCAGCCCGCATCGAGCGCGGCCGACGCGTTGGCGATGGCCATACCGCGCGTGTCGTGCAGGTGCACGGCGATCACGCGGTCGCCGGCGATGGTTTGAATACGTTCGACGAGCGCGGATATCTGGTCAGGACCTGCAAAGCCAACCGTGTCGGCAAGCCCGACGACGTCGGCACCGGCCTCGAAGAGCGCGGAGGCGAGGTCGACCACCGCGTCCGCATCGACCGCGCCGGTGATCGAGCAGCCGAAGGCCATGGCGATACCGGCATTGACCAGCGGACGATGTTCGCTGGCATCGCGCATGCCGCAAATGCGCTTGACGTGGGCGACGGCCTCCGCCCGCGAGCGGCGCGTATTCGCCTGCGAGTGCGCCTCGGTCGCCGAGACGACGCACATGATCTCGTCGACCTTCGACGCCAGCGCGTCGTCAGCGCCGCGATCGTTGAGGACGAGGCCGACCGCATGGGCACCCGGCAGCGCCTTCACGGCCGCGAGCACTTCATGGACGTCGGCGAACTGGGGGAAACGCGAGGCGGGCAGGAACGAGCCGACCTCGAAATTGCGCACGCCGGCGGCGTGCTCGCGGCCGATCCATTCGATCTTGGCTGCGGTCGACGGGAAGGATTTGACGAGCTGCAGACCGTCGCGCAGGCCCACTTCGCGCAGGACGACCTTGTCTGCGGGATAGATGTCGCGCAGCCGGGTCATGCGGCGCGCGCCTTCGGCTTGCCGCGCGCAGCTTCGATGGCAGCCGCGTCGAGGCCGATTTCGGCGAGGACGATATCGGTGTCCTGCCCGATCGACGGCAGGTCGCCGCCGCCGGTCAGCATCGTGCCATCGACTTCGAAGGGCAGCGAGGGGGCACGAAAGGTCGACCCGTCCGGCATGCGCGAAGTGGCGAGCCCGCCCGGCCGCATCACATGCGGGTTCTCGTACATGTCGGCCGGCTTGGCGATCGGCGAATAGGGAATGCCGATCTCCTCAAAGCGCTTCAAGAGTTCGCCGGCGTCGCGCGCGGCGATGGCGCGGGCGACGATCGGCACCGTCCAGTCGCGGGCGTTGATTTGGTCCATTCGGGTCTGGAGGCGCGGATCGTCGATCAGGTCGGTGAGATCGAGAAGCCGGCAAAGCGCGGTCCACTGGCCTTCGGTCACCGCACCGACGAAGACCTGCCCGCCGTCGGCAGTGTCGAAGATATCGTAGATCGGCCAGGAGAAATCGCGCTCCGGCATCGGCGGCGGCGATTTGCCCTCGAGTTCGAACTGGACCATGTGCTGGGCGACGAGCAGGAGGCAGTTCTCGAACAGGCCGATGCGCAGATTGCGGCCCTTGCCGGTGTCCTTGCGCTCAAGAAGAGCGGCGAGGACCGACAGAGCGCCGAAGAGCCCGCCCATGATGTCGTTCGCCGACGAGCCGACGCGCAGCGGCCGGCCGGACGGACCGGTCATGTAGGCGAGGCCCGTCATCATCTGCACGACCTCGTCGAGCGCCGTGCGGTCCTGATAGGGGCCGCGCAGGAAGCCCTTGTGCGAGGCGACGATGAGACCGGGAAATTCGCGCCGCAGCGTCTCGCCGTCCGCCCCCATCCTGGCCAGCGACTGGTCGCGGAAATTCTCGATGAAGACGTCGGCGGTGGCGAGAAGCTTGCGAAGTGCCGCTTGGCCCTCGTCGCTCTTGAGGTTGAGCTGGACGGATTTCTTGCCGCGGTTGAACAGCGGGAACATCGGCCGGCCCATGCCGGACAGGTGCCGCGTCTTGTCGCCTTCCGGCGGCTCGACCTTGATCACCTCGGCGCCGAGGAAACCGAGGAACATGCCGCAGGACGGGCCCATGATCATGTGGCTCATCTCGACGACGCGAATGCCTTCGAGCGGCTTGAACGGTTCCGTCAACTGCATCTCCTCCGGTCGCTTGACGACGACGTGGAGGCAAGGTAGCGCTCGAATGGGGATCGCAAAATTATAAAGTTTCTAAGACATCGTTCTGGATTCAAGAAACCATGGATTCGCGCCAGCTCCGCTATTTCGAGGCCATCTTCGAAAAACGCAGCCTCACCACGGCGGCCGGCGAGCTGCGCGTCGCGGTCTCGGCGCTGAGCCACCACCTGTCCAACCTGGAAGCCGAACTCGGCCATCGCCTGTTCCACCGCAAGCCGCGCGGGCTGGAGCCGACGGCGGCGGGCGAGCGGCTCTATACGCACGCCAAAGCGATCCTGCGGGCGATGCAGGCCGCCGAGCGCGACGTCAAGGCTTCGGGCGGCGAGGTCGCGGGCGACGTGACGATCGGCATGGCCTATTCGGCGGTGAAGGCGATCGGCGTGCCGCTCCTCCAGCGCATCCTGACTGATTATCCAAAGCTGAACCTGTCGCTGTCCGAAAGCCTGTCGGGCGCGACGCTGCTGCACCTTCTCGCCGCCGATGTCGACATGGCGCTGGTCTACAACCCGCCCGCCGACATGCGGTTGAAATCCGTTCCGGTGCTCGAGGAAAGCATGGTGCTGATCGGGCTGGAGCGGATCATCGGCGAAAACGGCCGGCCTGTCGCGTTTCACGACACGCTCGACATGCCGATGATCATTCTGCGCCAGGGCATTTCGGCACGTGCGCTCGTCGACGACGCAACGCTCCTGAAGAAGCTCGAAAGCAAGGCGCGATTCCAGATGAACTCGGTTCAGGCGATCGGCGGCGCGCTGATCGCCGGCCTCGGCTGCGCCATCGGCACGCGCCTTTTCCTGCAGGAATATATCGAATCTGGCGCGCTGGCGGTCAGGCCCGTCGTCGAGCCGGAGCTGTCGCGCACGCTCTATCTGTGCCAGATGGCCGAGCGCCCGTCATCCTACGCGCTGGAAGCCGTGCAGCAACTCGTCATTCAACTCGTGCACGACGCCGTCGATCGCCGGATTTGGCCGGCCAGGAAGATCGAGTAGTTTTCATCCCGCGGCCAATTGCCCAAAGATGTGCGGTCGGCGGTGGTTACATCACCGAGACCAGCGCTTCGATTGGACACGCGCAATGCGGCAATTGCGGACGCATGACTCAAGCCATATTTGACAGGTTCAACGGATCGCAGCAGTCTCACCCCCAATAAATCGGTCGCGACATCAATTATGTCCAATGCACTGCGCATCGCCAGGGGCCGCTTCGGGCGGGTAGCCCTCCTCAATATGGACAGGCCGCTGGTGCGCCACGCACACCCGCATTGCCATGTGCTACTCAAAGTCGAGGGTGCGGACACTCAGTTCTCTGTGCGCGACCGCACGGTTCCCCTGACTAATGAAAGGGCGGTGCTGATCAACGCCTGGGAGCCGCACGCCTACGAGCACGATCAGGCGCGGCCCAAGACGGTGATCCTCGCGCTCTATATCGAACCGCAGTGGCTGGAGCATTTCCGCAAGAATTGGGGTGCGAGCGACGCACCGGACTTCTTCGAATCCGCGGCCGGCTCGATTACCCCCGATATCAGGCGGCTCGCCCGCGAACTGGCAGAGGCGATGGTGCATGCGCCGGAGGCGGCTGCGCTGCACGAGGACATGCTAGGTCGGCTGATGATCACGGTCATCGAGCGGTTTACCGCCTGGCGCGGCATGCCCCAGTCGATGAGCGCACTGGTTGCGCGCCAACCTTCCGATTTCCGGATCCGCAAGGCCGTGATGCTGATGACGGCGAACCCCGGCGGGATCACCGACATGGATACGCTGGCGGCCGATGTGGGCATGTCGCGGGCGCATTTCTTCCGGCAGTTCGAAAGTGTCATGCGCGTCAGCCCCCGCGTCTATCTGAACGTCCAGCGGCTCGAACGCGCCGTGAGCGCCGTCTCGGACGGAGAAGAGACCTTCGCCGACATCGGCGAGCGGCTCGGCTTTTCGGTTCCGGCGCATTTCTCTCGCTTCTTCCACGATCACGCCGGGTCGTCGCCGAGCGTGTTCCGCTCCGTGACGCGTCTCGCAGGGTCGCAATTTGAGACTCCTCGGTAAGTCATGAGACACGCCGGTATCGCCGGTTAGGCTCAACGGCTGTTTCCTCTTCGGCATGGTGCTGCTTCCAACGCATGCGCCAGGGAGGAGACGCCATGAACGAGCAAACGAGGCCCCAAAGCCTCGTCGGACAGTCCGTCGAACGTGTCGAGGATGCGAGCCTGCTCAAGGGTCGCGGACGCTTCATCGACGATCTTCCGACACGCCGCGACACGGCCTACGCCGCATTCCTGCGCTCTCCGCATGCGCATGCCGAAATCCGCGCCATCGATGCCGAGAAGGCCAAGGCGCATCCAGGCGTCTACGCGGTCCTGACCGGCGAGGACGTCGCAAGCCTGACCAACAGCCTCGTCGTGGGGGTGAAGGCCGATGTCGAGTGCTGGCCGATGGCGCGAGACCGCGTCCGCTATGTCGGCGAGCCGGTCGTGCTGGTGGTGGCGGAAAACCGCTATGTTGCCGAAGACGCGCTGGACCTTGTGGAGGTCACCTACGAGACGTTGCCTCCCGTGATCGACCCGCGCGCGGCGATGGCCGACGACGCGCCGGTCCTCCACCCCTCGCTTGGTACGAACCTGATCAACGAACGCGCGTTCCGCTACGGCGACCCGGACGCTGCTTTCGCGGCCGCCGCGCACCGGATCGCGATCACCACCGCCTATCCGCGCAATTCCTGCACGCCGATCGAGACCTATGGCGTGATCGCCGAATACGACCCCGGCGAAGACGCCTACGACGTCACGGCGAATTTCCAGGGGCCTTTCTCCATCCATGCGGTTCTCTCGCGCGCGCTCAAAGTGCCGGGCAACCGCATGCGGCTGCGCACCCCGCCGGATTCGGGCGGCTCCTTCGGCGTCAAGCAGGGCGTCTTTCCCTATGTGGTGCTCGTCGCGATCGCCGCGCGCGTCGCCGACAGGCCAGTCAAGTGGATCGAGGATCGGCTGGAACACCTGACCGCGTCCGTCTCGGCAACCAACCGGGTGACGACGCTGGAAGCGGCGGTGGAATCCGACGGGCGGATCACGGCGCTTTCCTGGGACCAGATCGAGGATTGCGGCGCACATCTGCGGGCGCCCGAGCCGGCGACGCTCTACCGGATGCACGGCAACATGACCGGCGCCTACGCGATCGAGAACGTCACCATCCGCAATCGGGTCGTTCTGACCAACAAGACGCCCACCGGCCTCAACAGAGGTTTCGGCGGCCCCCAGATCTATTTCCCGCTGGAACGTCTGGTCCACAAGATCGCCGACGAACTCGGGCTCGACCGGCTTGACGTGATCCGCAAGAACCTGGTGCCGAGTGACGCCTTTCCCTACCGCACGGCGACAGGTGCCCTGCTCGATTCCGGCGACTACCAGTCGGCGCTCGACCGCGCCGTCACCAAAGGCGGGCTCGACGAACTGATCGCCCGGCGCGACGCGGCCCGCGCCGAAGGCCGGCTTTACGGCATCGGCCTCACCGCGGCGGTGGAGCCGAGCGTCTCGAACATGGGCTACATCACCACCGTTCTGACGCCGGAGGCCCGCGCCAAGGCCGGGCCGAAGAACGGCGCGCAGGCGGTGGCAACCGTCGGGATCGATCCGCTCGGTTCGGTCACCGTCAAGGTCGCTTCAGTGCCGCAGGGACAAGGCCACCGCACGGTGCTCGCGCAGGTCGTCGCCGACCGGCTGGGGCTGCCGCTCGGCGCCGTGCGGGTCAACACCGAGCTCGACACCAACCGGGACGCCTGGTCGATCGCATCGGGAAACTATGCCAGCCGCTTCGCGCCGGCCGTCGCCGGCACCGCCAAACTCGCCGCCGACCGGCTGCGCGGCAGACTGGCGACCATCGCGGCCGCGCAACTGAACGTCACTGCCGACCAGATCGAGTTTGCGGACGGCAAGCTGTTCGACCGCGGAAATCCCGACAATTCGGTTTCATTCTCGCGGGTTGCAGCGGCCAGCCACTGGGCACCCGGAACGGTGCCGGAAGGCACCGGGCAGACGATCCGCGAGACCGTGTTTTGGACGCCCGACGAACTGACCGCGCCGACACCGCAGGACGGCATCAATTCGTCGCTTTGCCACGGCTTCATCTTCGATTTCTGCGGCGTCGAGATCGACCGCGACACGGGCGTGGCGCGCATTGACCGCTACGTGACCATGCATGATTGCGGCACGATCCTTCATCCCGGCATGGTGGATGGCCAGGTCCGCGGCGGCTTTGCCCAGGCGGTGGGCGCCGCGCTCTATGAAGAATACGCCTATGGCGCCGACGGGGCTTTTCTCACGGGAACGCTTGCGGACTATCTGATCCCGACCGTGATGGAGACGCCGGAGACGGTGATCCTCCATTATGAGAGCCCGTCGCCCTTCACGCCTCTTGGCGCCAAGGGTGTGGGCGAAGGCAACTGCATGTCAACGCCCGTCTGCATCGCCAATGCCATCGCCGACGCGACAGGGGTCGAGGACCTGACGCTGCCGCTCTCGCCGAGCAAGATCGTGGCGCTCATCCACGCGGACGAAAAGCCCTCCGCGCAGCCAAGGCGCGAGGCGAAACCGCTAAAGGCCCGCGAGGGCGAGCGGTCGCTTTCGGGAGAAGGATCGGCCGAGGTTTCCGCCACGCGCGAAGAGATCTGGGCGATGCTGCTCGATCCCAAGACGCTCGAAGCGATCATTCCCGGCGCCCACACGGTCGAGAAGATCTCCGACACCCAGTTCCGCGCCGACGTCACCTTGGGCGTCGGTCCGGTCAAGGGGCGCTACCGGGCCGATATCACCCTGTCGGACATGGTCGAACCGGAAGCGGTGACGCTGTCCGGCGGCACGGAAGGCGCACTCGGGTCCGGCCGCGGCCAGGGTCGCATCACACTGACCGCAACTGAGAACGGCACCCGCGTTTCCTACAGCTATGAAGCCGGGATCGGCGGCAAGGTCGCGTCCATCGGCGGACGCCTGCTCGACGGCGCGGCGCGGGTAGTCATCGGCCAGTTCTTCCAATCGCTTGCTCGGTATGCCGGGCGCGGTAAGGCCGCCGAGCCCGCTTCGTCCGGAATCTTGGCGCGACTTCGATCGCTCCTGGGGAGGCGCGCATGAAACCCGCAGCTTTCGACTATCTGCAAGCCGAAACGCTCGACGAGGCCCTGGACGCCCTGCACGAGGGGGGCGGCGACGCGCGCGTCATCGCCGGCGGCCAGTCGCTGGTGCCGATGCTCAACATGCGCCTCGCCCGGCCAGCGGTTCTCGTCGACATCATGCGCATCGATGATCTGTGCAAGATCGAGGCCAGCGGCAACGACATCAAGATCGGCGCAGGCGTGCGTCAGGCGCAGCTCGAAGCATGGCCGCACCTTTCCGCCCGGTTGCCGCTCGTAGCGATGGCCTTGCCCTGGCTCGGCCATGTCCAGACCCGCGCGCGGGGCACGGTCTGCGGCTCGCTCGCCCATGCCGATCCGAGCGCGGAGCTGCCGCTGTCGCTGATCGCCCTTCAGGGACGCGTGCATCTGCGCAGCAAGCGCAAGAAGCGCACGATCGCCGCTGATGACTTCTTCCTCGGCATGATGGCGACCGACCTCGCCGAGGGCGAGATGATCGAAGCGGTGTCCTTTCCAGCGGCGCAGGAAGGCACCGGCTACGGCTTCAACGAGATCGGGCGGCGCCACGGCGATTTCGCCATCACGGCGGTGGCCGCAGTCGTCACCGAGCGATCCGCATCGATCGCCATTGCCGGCGTGGACGACCGGCCGCGGCGGTTCGACGTGCCGTTGCCGAGCGATCCCGGCCTGGACGATGCCCTCAACGAAATCGCCTGGGACCTCAACGCCCGCGACGACATTCACGCCTCGGCCCGCTATCGCCGCGAACTCGTCAGGCGTCTGGGCCGCCGAACCATCGAGGAGGCTGCCGCATGTCTCGCCTGAAAGCCCACGAGAAAAAGACCGTGACGTTCCAGCTCAACGGTTTGCCCGTCAGGGCAAATGCCGACAGCCGGATGCTCTTGAGCGACTTCATCCGCCACGAGATCGGCATGACCGGCACGCATGTCGGCTGCGAGCACGGCGTGTGTGGCGCATGCACGATCCAGGTCGACGGCGCGCCGGCGCGTGCCTGCCTGATGCTCGCCGTTCAGGCGGAAGGCGCCGACATCCGTACGGTGGAGGCGCTATCGCCCGGCGAAGACCGGCTCTCGGCACTCCAGGCCGCGTTCAAGCGGCACCATGGACTTCAATGCGGCTTCTGCACACCCGGCATCCTGATGTCGCTCGATGCGCTGATCAGCGCACGGCCCGACGCGGGACGCGAGGAGGTGCGCGAACACCTTTCCGGTCACCTCTGCCGGTGCACCGGATACGCGACGATCGTGCAGGCCGCTCTGTCGGCCCTCGATGAAATCCGGAGGGAGGCAATTAGCAATGTTTGATCTGGGAACGAGTTTCGTGGCGAGCGTGGATCGTGATCCGCATGCGCTGGCTATCGTGGATGGAGACACGCGGCTGACCTATGCCGAATGGTACACGCGCATTTCGGCACTGGTGACGGGCTTGGGCGATATGGGCCTGACGTGCGGCGACCATGTGCTGACCGCCATGCAGAACCGCTGGGAGAACGCCTCTCTGCACTGGGCTTGCCAATTCGCCGGAATCATCGTTACGCCGCTGAACTGGCGTGCCAAAGCCGACGAGATCGACCATGGCATCGTCGATTCCGGCGCGAAAGCGGTGTTCTACGAGGACGTGACGGAAGACGCCGTCGCAGGCTCGACGGAGGCAGCCGGGCTTGCCAGGAAATCGGCCGATGAACTGGAGGTAATGATGCAGGCGGAAACGCCGCTCGCCGTGCCGCAGGCGTCGGCCAATGACTGGTCGCTGATGCTCTACACGTCCGGCACCACGTCGAAGCCGAAAGGTGTGCCGCGCCGCCATCGGGCAGAACGCGCCGGAGCGCTCGCGCATGTGGCGCAGAATCTCTATCGCCATGGCGAACGCACGCTGGGCGTGATGCCGCTCTACCACACGATGGGCGTACGCTCGCTGATCGCATCCTCGCTGATCGGCGGCGCCTTCATCTGCCTGCCGCGCTTCGATGCCGGCAAGGCGATCGAGCTCATCGAGGCCGAGGCGATCACCAATCTCTACCTCGTCCCTACGCTCTATCACGACGTCGTCCATCATGAAGGATTCTCCGCGGAACGCGTCAAGTCGGTGACCAAGCTTGGCTATGCGGGCGCATCGATGACGGACGGGCTGCTGCGCAAGCTCGACGGGGCGTTCAAGCCGGACCTTTTCGTGAACCATTACGGATCTTCCGAGATTTACACGTTTACCATCGAGCAGAAGGCTGCGGCCAAGCCGGGCTCGGCGGGCCGCGCCGGCATCAACCAGATGATCCGGGTCGTGAAGCTGAATGCGGCCAACCCCGATGAACTCGCAGAGACCGGCGAGGAAGGCGAGATCGTCGCGCTTGCCAGGAGCGACGAGGCGTTCGAGGGCTATTGGAACCGGCCCGAAGCGACCGAGAAGGCCTTGCGCCACGGCTGGTACTTCACCGGCGACACCGGCTTCTTCGACAAGGACGGCGATCTGTTCGTCACCGGCCGCGCCGACGACATGATCATCACCGGTGGCGAGAACGTCTCGCCCGTCGAGGTCGAAAGCTGCCTGTCGCTGCACGACAACGTTGCCGAAGTCGCCGTCGTCGGGCTTCCCGACGAACGCTGGGGCAAGATCGTCACCGCCTTCGTCAAGCGGCGCGGCAGCGTCACCGCCGAAGAGCTCGACCAGCATTGCAGGACCTCCGGCCTGGCCAATTTCCGCAGGCCCCGCCGCATCGTCTTTGTCGAGGACATTCCCAAATCGCCCGTCGGCAAAATCCTGCGCCGCATGCTCGTCGCCGGCGAGTACCGCGAAGACCAACGCACTCCCGAACATCAATAAGCACACCATTACTGAGCAGAAGGACCTTTCACATGGCAGATAAAGCCACTTTCGACGACAAGCGTCTGGCCGACCTCGACGGCTTCACGGTCTCCATCGATCCTGCGCGCCAACGCGCTGACATCACACTGGACCGCCCGCCCTACAACGTCGTCTCGATGATGGCGCGCGACCAGCTTCGCCTCGTCTTCGAAGCACTCGACGAAGATGACCGCGTGCGCATCATCGTCGTCACCGGCGCTGGCGAGCATTTTTCCTCCGGCGGCAACATCAAGGGCTTCCTCGAAGCGAGCCCGGAGCATGTCTCGAAGCTCGCCTGGAACATCGCCGCGCCCGCCCGCTGCTCCAAGCCGGTGATCGCCGCCAATCGTGGCTACTGCTTCGGGGTAGGCTTCGAACTGTCGCTCGCCTGCGACTTCCGGATCGCAACCGACACGACGCGCTACGCGCTGCCGGAGCAGAAGCTGGGCCAGATTCCCGGCTCGGGCGGCTCGGCGCGCTTGCAGAAGATGGTCGGCATCACGCGCACCAAGAACATCGTGATGCGGTCCATGCGCATCACCGGCAAGCAAGCATACGACTGGGGCATCGCCTCCGAGGTGGTTGCCGACGCCGATCTTGAGGCGAGCGTCGATGCGCTCGTCGAAGAATTGATCGCCTTCTCGCCGATCGCCCAGCGCACGGCCAAGAAGCTTTTGAACGACACAGACGACGCCCTGCTCACCACCGCGATCGAACTGGAAGGTCACAGCTACAGCCGCCTGCGCCAGTCCGAAGATTTCCGCGAAGGGGTGAACGCCTTTCACGAAAAGCGGGCCGCCGTCTTCGTCGGTCGCTGACATCAAGGCCGGCCCCTCACCAAGGGTCCGGCATTTTTTCACCGGGCCGCACAAGGGGACGCGGCCGACAATGGGAGGAGTTTTCAATGAATACGGAAGCAAGACACATCATCGAACCCGCACCCGGCTTCGCCTCAGGACTGCGAGACTTGCCGAAGCATCTCACCGTGAAGTCGTTCAGTGCGGGTCTCGTTGCGGCGATCTTCGGTTGCTCCGGTCCGGCCCTGATTGTGATCGGTGCTGCCAATGACGGCGGACTGACCAATGGCCAGACGGTCGCGTGGCTGTTCGCCATCTATTTTCTTGGCGGGCTGATCAGCCTGTTCCTGGCGTTGCGCTACAAGCAGCCGGTCACCGGCGCCTATTCGATACCTGGCGCCGCGCTGGTCGCCGGTTCGCTCGCCACCTTCTCCTTCGACCAGGCGGTGGGTGCCTTTATCCTGGCCGGCGTCATCGTCTTCGTCCTCGGCATTTCCGGCCTCATCGGCAAGGTCATGCGCTGGATTCCGATGCCGATCGTCATGGCCATGATCGCCGGCGCGCTGATGCGCTTTGCAACCGGCGCCGTCGGCTCGCTCGGTACGGCACCGCTCATTGCCGGCGCCGCCATCATCGCCTTCTTCGTTTCGATGCGAATGACGAAAACGATCCCGCCGGTTCTCGCCGCACTTGTCGCCGGCCTTGTCGCCGCTTTCGCCACCGGATCGGTTGGTGGTGCGGCAACCGATATTGCCTTCGTTTTTCCCGAATTCACCGCGCCGACCTTCACCATCGACGCGTTTCTCGCGATCGCTGTGCCGCTTGCCCTGCTCGTCATCGGCGCCGAAAACGCGCAGGCGACCGGTGTCCTGATGGCTGAAGGCTACAAGCCGCCGATCAACATGATGACGGTGATTTCCGGCGTCGGCGGCGTGGCAGCTGGCCTTCTGGGCGGACACAATGCCAACATCGCCGGCCCGATGACCGCCATCTGCTCCTCCGAGCAGGCAGGCGAAAACAAGGAAGGCCGCTATGCCGCGACCGTGGTCAACGGCGTTCTGTTCGGCACCTTCGGCATCGTGGCAGGGGCCGCAGTGCCGGTCGTCATGTCGTTGCCTGGGGCGCTGATCGGCACGGTTGCAGGCCTTGCAATGATCGGGGTGCTCCTCGCCGCGCTTCAGAATGCTTTCGGACGGTCCCTGGGCAACCAGACGGGCGCCTTCGTGGCGCTCGCGGTCTCCCTTTCCAACATCACGCTTCTGGGAATCAGCGCTCCCTTCTGGGCTCTCGTGGCCGGCGTTGTTGTGTCTGCTGTCGTCGAACGGCACGCGTTGACAGCAGACAGAGCCGAGAGCGCAGCCGGCGCCAGCTAAAGCATCTCGCGTACATGGCGTCCGGCTGACTGGGGCCGGACGCTGGACCGTTCAAGCGGAGCCAGGAGCTCCTTGAAATGTGCCCGCACCTGACAGCGTCTATTCGGACAAGACGATCAGAGCTCTCCGCCCCGAATATGGCGCCGGGCCGAAGCCCACGACCGGTCCGGGTTCGCAGTCGGACACGCTCGTATCCCCGGACGAGGGATGTCGTTCTGGTATTGATGATCGGCGACTAGGCCGAATGCGCGAAGGCTGGTTCCGGGCGCAGGAGGGCCGCGCGCAAGGATGGCTGATCGACCTCGACGCCGGTGAAAATCCGGAATGCGTCGACGCCCTGATGAAAGAAGAGCTCGTAGCCTGAGAGGATCGACAGACCGGCGGCGCGGGCGGATATAAGGAACTCGGTTTCGACCGGGGTGTAGACGGCGTCGAACGCCCAGCGTGCGCTCTTGAGGGTGTCGACCGGGAAAGCACTTCCGGAGTGGCCGACCATGCCGAGCGGCGTCGAATTGACGAGGCCGGCCGCACCGTCCATCGCCTCTTGCACCGTAGGTGCCAATCGAACCGGCAGGTCCGCGGACTGGCGCAGGGCGGCGGCGAGCGCATCGCCCTTGCGGTGGTCCGGATCGAAGATCGCAAGCTCCTCGGCGCCGAGGCCAGCCAATGCGAAGGCGATCGCCTTGCCCACACCGCCCGCCCCTGCCATGGCGACGCGGCCGGGAGCCGAATTGCCGAAATTCGCGCAGAACGCCGCGGCGAAGCCGGTGCAATCGGTATTGAAGCCCTGCGGGACACCCTCTCCGAATAGGACGGTGTTGCAGGCCGCGACAGACCGCGTCTGCGCGTCACCGACCGCGAGTCGAGCGAAGACCTGCTCCTTGTAGGGATACGTTACGTTGATGCCTCGGTAGCCGCTCTCGGCGCATCGGGCGAAGGCGGCGTCGAAATCAAGCCCGAGATCGGCGGGGATCAGCGGCTCGTATCGAACGTCGAGACCACACAACTCGCCCGCCAGCCGATGAAGCAGGGGCGACTTCGAGCGACGGATATTGTCGCCGATCAAACCGAGCTGGATCACTGCGTCCTCCCTGGGCGCCCATATGCGGTTCGACGCCGCATTCGATGGCAAGGATTACACAGCATCGCAGCCAATTTCAAATGGCAAAATCGATTATGTCATATGTTTTTGAATTCGTGTTCGTTTGGTCAGGCGATGGTGCCCGTCGCCAGCGCATGCTCCACCCCGCCGCGCACGTGCAGTTCCAGCAATTCCTGCGCCCTGGACGCATTGCGTTCCAGCGCGCAGTCGAGCAGCGCGCGGTGCTCTTTGGCGGCAATGTCGCCGCGAAACGACAGCGCGATCATCTGGTAGCGCAGATATTTGTCGAATACGGCAGCGTGGGTTTCCATGAGGACGCTGGAGCCGCAAGCCGAGATCAGCGCCTGGTGGAACTCCCAATCGTAGCGCTTCCACAATTCCGTCTGCGAGCGGTCGCCCTCCTTCATCCTGCGCTCCATCGAGGACAGTTTGTGATGGGCGGCGACCACCCGCCCCTCCCAGTCCATATCCCCGGCCACGAAGGACTGTTCGAGCGCGTGGCTTTCCAGAAGAAGCCGCAATGCGGCGATTTCCTTGAGGTTTTCGATGGAAACCGGCGCGACTTCAAAGCCGCGCTGGCCTTCGGCAAGGACGAGCGCCTCGGAGGAAAGCCGGTTCAGGATTTCGCGCAGCGTGCTGACGCTGGCCCCGTATTCGTCCTTCAACCGCTCGAGCTTCAGTTTTTGCCCCGGTGCCAGCCGGCCGAAGATGATGTCCGTCCTGATCCGGCGATAGGTGTTATCTCCGATGGTTTCGACTGATGCTTCGAGGAGAGCCATATCTGCTTGTCTTCCGATAGAAATGCGAATGTCCGACGAGTTTGCGCCGCGCACGGTTTCGATGCAAGCGGCCGGGCGACGGCAATGGCGATCCGCCATGTTGCGCCATAGAAAATGAATAATCTCATACGAAATTGCATTTGCCTATTGAACTGACGCGTTTCCGGTGCAATGAATTGACGAGAGGTGGTGCCGGGAGGACCATCGACCGACTTCATTCGATCAGGGAGGATCACCATGTCGCTTTCATTTACCCGTCGCGCGGTTCTGGCTGCCAGCGCAGCTATGCTGCTCGTTTCGGCCGCGCCTGCCTTTGCGCAGGACAAGGTCCAGCTTCGCTTCTCGGCCGTCTTTTCCGAGCAGGACATCCGCGCCGAGATGATGAAGAAGTTCCAGGAGGAGATCGGCGAGGAGTTCGATTTCCAGGGCTATTACGGCGGCAACCTGTTCAAGCAGGGCACCGAGCTCGTCGCGCTCCAGCGCGGCAATCTGGAAATGGGCAATATCGCGCCGCAGGACATCTCCAACCAGATTCCGGCCTGGTCGATCCTGACGTCGGCCTATCTCTTCCGCGACGCCGACCATTTGAAGACCTTCTTCGCTTCCGAAGCGGGTGACGAGATGAAGAAGATGGTCGAAGACCAGCTTCAGGTAAAAATCCTCGGCCCGACCTATTTCGGCGCACGTCAGGTGGGTTTGAAGACGGACAAGAAGATCAACACGCCCGAGGACATGGCCGGCATCAAGTTGCGCATGCCCGGCGGCGATGCCTGGCAGTTCCTCGGTCAGGCGCTGGGCGCGAACCCGACGCCGATGGCCTATGCGGAAGTCTATACCGGCCTCCAGACCGGCGCGATCGACGGGCAGGACAATCCGCTGCCGAACGTCCAGAACATGAAGTTCGACGAAGTCATGTCGCAGATCGTCCTGACCTCGCATCTCGTCGGCTTCGATCTCCTGACGATCTCGCTCGACGCGTGGAACAAGCTGTCGCCCGAGCAGCAGGAAAAGGTTCAGGCCGCCGCCGACAGCGCGATCGAGTGGAGCACGGCCGAGCACCTCAGCCAGGAAGAAGAACTGGTTGCCGGCTTCAAGGAGAAGGGCCTCGAGATTTACGAGCCGGATCTCGACGCTTTCCGCACGCACGCGCAGAAGATGTATCTCGAATCCGCGCTCGCCGAGAGCTGGCCGGAGGGCATGGTCGACACCATCAACGGCCTTTAATCTGATCTGAACGGCGCCGCGGTTCGCGCGAAGCGGACCGCGGCGACATCGTGACGGGGAGGATCGACATGCGTCTGGCAACGATCGGACATTGGCTTTATCGACGTGCCGAGAACATCCTGGCCTTGATGCTTGCGGTGATGTTTCTCTCCTTCCTCGCGCAGATCATCTTCCGCTATATCCTCAACCTCCCGATCGGCTGGACGTCGGAACTGACCGTCGTCATGTGGCTGTGGCTGGTGCTTTGGGGCGCGGCCTTCGTGGTCCGCGAGGAAGAGGAAATCCGGTTCGACCTGGTCTATGGCGGTGTCGGGCCCAGGGCGCGGCGCATCATGGCCATCCTGAGCGCGCTGGCGCTTCTCGGCCTCTATCTCCTGTCGCTGCCGGCGGTCTGGGACTACGTCACCTTCATGAAGGTGCAGTCGACCGCTTATATGAAAATCCGGTTCGACTTCCTGTTTTCCATCTATGTGATCTTCGCGGTGGCCGCGATCGGCCGTTACGGCTTCATCTTGTGGAAGGCCCTGTTCGGCCGGGCGCCGAAGGAGTTCGATCCCACCAAGGCGAGTTCGGGCGTATGAGCTTTACCGATCCCTTCACGCTGTGCATCGCGGCGATCGTCACGTTGAGCCTGCTCGGCCTGCCCATCGGTCACTCGATGATCGCCGGATCGATCCTCTACCTCTACGCCGCCGGGCTCGACATGGGCACGGCCGCCGAACAGCTCCTGAACGGCATGTACACCAGCTACATCCTGCTGGCCGTTCCCCTGTTCATCCTGTCGGCCGAGATCATGAATTCCGGTTCGATGACCGAGCGGCTGCTGCGCTTTTGCAATGCGCTCGTAGGCCGGTTTCGCGGCGGGCTGGCGCAGGTCAACGTCGTCCAGTCGATCATCTTCGCGGGCATGTCCGGCTCCGCCATCGCCGATGCCGCCGGCACGGGCAAGATGATGCAGAAGATGATGACCGACGGGAACAAGTATCCCGCCAGCTTCGCCGCCGCGCTGACCGCGGCGACGGCGGTCATCGGGCCGATCATCCCGCCGTCGATCCCGATCGTCATCTATGCGCTCGTCTCCGACGCCTCGATCGGCTACCTGTTTCTCGCAGGCATGCTGCCGGGGCTGTTGATGGGCGTCATGATGATGGGCATCGTCGCCTGGTCCGCCCGCCGGCGCCACTTTCCCGTCGAGCCGCCGGTGCCGGCGCGCGAGATACCGGGGATCACCCTGCGCGCCCTGCCCGCGCTGCTGATGCCCGTCGTCCTGCTGGGCGGCATCTATTCGGGCGTGACGACGCCCACCGAAGCGGCCGCCATTGCCGCCGCCTACGCGTTCCTCATCTCGACGCTGCTCTATCGCACGACGACGCTTGCGGGCAGTTACCAGTCGCTTCTATCGGCCGCGCGGACCACCGCCTCCATCGGCATGCTGATCGCGGGCGCGCTGGTGTTCAACTATGTGGTGACCGTCGAAAATATCCCGCGCGCGCTTTCGGCCTATCTGCAGGCCTTCGACATGTCGCCGACGACATTCCTCATCGTCGTCAACCTGCTGCTGCTGGTGCTCGGCTGCCTTCTTGAGGGAACGACGATCCTTCTGATTGTCATCCCGGTGCTGATCCCAACTGCACAGGCGCTCGGCGTCGACATGGTCCATTTCGGCATCGTGGCGGTCGTCAACATCATGCTCGGCCTGATCACACCGCCCTACGGGCTGCTGCTGTTCATCATGACGAATATCGGCCAGGTGTCGCTGCGCGCGCTCGTCGGCGAGATTATGCCCTTCCTCTACGCAATGCTGGGCGCGCTGGCGATCATCACCTTCTTCCCCGATTTCGTCCTCTTCCTGCCGCGCATGTTCGGCTACCAAGGCTAATTTCGATGACCGCACCGATCTACGTTCTCAACGGCCCCAACCTCAACCGGCTCGGCACGCGCGAGCCGGAAATCTACGGCTCGACGACGCTTGGCGAGGTCGAGGCGCTTTGCAAAACGGCGGCGGGCGATGTGCCGGTCGAGTTCCGACAGTCGAACCGCGAATACGAGATCATCGACTGGGTGCACGAGGCGATCGATCGTCCAGGCGCCGGCATCATCATAAACCCGGCCGCCTTCACCTTCACCTCGATCGCGATCCTCGATTCCCTGAAGATGTTCCCGCGCCCGATCATCGAGCTGCATATCTCCAACATCCACCGGCGCGAGGACATCTACCACAACTCGCTGGTATCGAAGATCGCCACCGCCGTCATCGCCGGGCTCGGACCGA
Source organism: Pseudomonadota bacterium (assembly GCA_023389195.1). Classification (GTDB taxonomy): domain Bacteria; phylum Pseudomonadota; class Alphaproteobacteria; order Rhizobiales; family Rhizobiaceae; genus Aliihoeflea. The sequence goes on along the minus strand of JAEWET010000038.1, from coordinate 4,570 downwards.
AGGGCTATGGCGTCGCCATGAGGGCGATGCTGGATCTCGTTGCCGACGCCAAGCGAGGCTGATCCTGTCGTTTGCGAAATCTCGCCGAGCGACTGGACTGAATTAATTCAAGTTTTAGATTTCACACGACTTTAACTACGAAGAACGTAGGGGTTGGTTAACCTTCCCGATTAAACAGATCGCAATACGCCCCATGTAGATTTGGCCTTGTCACAAAGCGGGGACAAGGAGCCCAAATTCCAATGAAGAACCTTCTGAAGCGTTTCAAGAGCGACGAATCCGGCGCGACCGCCATCGAATACGGCCTGATCGCAGCCCTCATCGGCGTGGTCATCATCGGCGGCGCGCGCATGGTCGGCACGTCGCTCGACGCGACCTTCACGACGATTTCCGAGGAAATCGACGGCGCGAACTGATGCGTTTCATCGCATGTCGACACAAAAAAGAGCCGGCTTTCGCCGGCTCTTTTTCGTTTCAGACATCAAACCGTGAACTTAGTTCACGGCGTCCTTGAGGCCCTTGCCGGCCGAGAACTTCGGCACGTTGCGGGCCGGAATCTGCACTTCGGCGCCCGTCTGCGGGTTGCGGCCTGTCGAGGCTTCACGGCGCGAAACCGAGAAATTGCCGAAGCCGACCAGGCGCACGTCGCCGCCCTTCTTCAGTTCGCCGGAGATAGCGGAGAACACCGCGTCGACTGCGGACTGCGCGTCGGCCTTGGAAAGGCTCGCTTCTTCGGCAACCGCGGCGATAAGCTCGTTCTTGTTCATTGAAAAACTTCCTTTCGGTTGAAAGGCCGGAAAACTGGGTTCTGCCGGCAGCGGGCGGAGTGTAGGCACACCATCGCCTGCAACCAAGCGAAAAGCTGGCCTTGGGCGCGCAAAATCCCAGCTTTTCTGCGGTTTTTCAATCAAAAAGCCGGGCACTGGGCCCGGCTTTCGCAATTATCAGACGCTTTGTTGCAACCGTGTCAGTGAGCAAGGCTCGCCGAGGCCGAATCGTCGGCCGTCACGGGGGCGGAAGTCGCCGGTTCCGTCCACTCGATCGGCTCGGGCTGGCGCACGAGTGCGTGGCTCAACACCTCGCCGACGCGGCTGACCGGGACGATCTCCAGAGCGTTCTTCACGTTCTCCGGAATGTCGGCCAGGTCCTTCGCATTCTCCTCGGGGATCAGCACCTTCTTGATGCCCCCGCGAAGGGCAGCGAGGAGCTTTTCCTTGAGACCACCGATCGGCAGGACGCGGCCACGCAGCGTGACCTCGCCCGTCATGGCGATGTCCTTGCGGACCGGAATGCCCGTCAGTACCGAGACGATGGCCGTGACCATCGCGATACCGGCGGACGGACCGTCCTTCGGCGTCGCGCCTTCCGGCACGTGGACGTGGATGTCGCGCTTGTCGAAGAGCGGCGGCTCGATGCCGAAATCGATCGCACGCGAGCGGACATAGGACGCGGCAGCCGAGATCGACTCCTTCATGACGTCCTTCAGATTGCCCGTCACCGTCATCTTGCCCTTGCCGGGCATCATGACGCCTTCGATCGTCAGCAATTCGCCGCCGACTTCCGTCCAGGCGAGGCCCGTCACGACGCCGACCTGATCCTCGCCATCGACCTGGCCAAAGCGGAAGCGCGGTACGCCGAGATAGCCGTCGAGGTTTTCGGCGGTCACCTCGACCGACTTGACCTTGGTGCGCAGGATTTCCGTCACCGCCTTGCGAGCGAGCTTCATCAGCTCGCGCTCGAGATTTCTGACGCCAGCTTCCCGCGTATAGGTGCGGATCGTCTCGCGCAGCGCCTCGTCCGTGACCGAGAACTCGCCCTTGTTGAGCGCATGGTCGCGGATGGCCTTGGGCAACAGATGCCGGCGGGCGATCTCGACCTTCTCGTCCTCGGTGTAACCGGCAATACGGATGATCTCCATACGGTCCATCAGGGCCGGCGGGATGTTCAGCGTATTCGCCGTCGTCACGAACATCACGCTCGACAGGTCGTATTCGACCTCGAGATAGTGATCCATGAAGGACGAGTTCTGCTCAGGATCGAGCACTTCGAGCAGGGCCGAGGACGGATCGCCACGGAAATCCATGCCCATCTTGTCGATCTCGTCGAGCAGGAAGAGCGGGTTGGACTTCTTCGCCTTCTTCATCGACTGGATGACCTTGCCGGGCATCGAGCCGATATAGGTGCGGCGGTGACCGCGGATCTCGGCCTCGTCACGCACGCCGCCGAGCGCCATGCGGATGAACTCGCGACCGGTCGCCTTGGCGATCGACTTGCCGAGCGAGGTCTTGCCGACGCCGGGAGGGCCGACGAGGCACAGGATCGGACCCTTGAGCTTCTTCTGACGGCTCTGGACCGCCAGATACTCGACGATGCGTTCCTTGACCTTGTCGAGGCCGAAGTGATCGGTGTCGAGCACTTCCTGCGCGAATTCGAGGTCCTTCTTGACCTTGGAAGGCTTGCCCCACGGGATCGACAGCAGCCAGTCGAGATAGTTGCGCACGACGGTCGCCTCGGCGGACATCGGCGACATGGTGCGCAGCTTCTTCAGTTCCGCATCCGCCTTTTCGCGGGCTTCCTTGGTCAGCTTGGTCTTCTTGATGCGGTCTTCCAGTTCGGCCGCCTCGTCGCGGCCGTCCTCGCCTTCGCCGAGCTCCTTCTGGATCGCCTTCATCTGCTCGTTGAGGTAGTACTCGCGCTGCGTCTTCTCCATCTGGCGCTTCACGCGCGAGCGGATGCGCTTTTCCACCTGCAGCACGGAAATCTCGGCTTCCATGAAGCCCATGGCCTTTTCGAGCCGCTCGCGCACGGAGAGCGTGGCCAGCATTTCCTGCTTTTCGGGAATCTTGATCGCCAGGTGCGAGGCGATCGTGTCGGCGAGCTTCGAGTAATCCTCGATCTGGCTCGCGGCGCCGACGACCTCGGGCGAGATCTTCTTGTTCAGCTTGACGTAGTTTTCGAAGTCCGAGACGACAGAACGCGCAAGCGCCTCGATCTCGACCTCTTCATCTTCGGGCTCGGCCATCAGTTCGGCAGCGGCCTCGTGGTACTCCTCGCGTTCCATGAACGCGGTGATGCGGGCACGCGAGGAGCCTTCGACCAGTACCTTGACGGTGCCGTCGGGCAGTTTCAGCAATTGCAGGACGCTCGCGACAGTGCCGATCTCGTAGATGCCGTCGGCCTGCGGATCGTCGTCGGCCGCATTCTTCTGGGTGGCAAGCAGGATCTGCTTGTCCGAACCCATGACTTCCTCGAGTGCGCGGATCGACTTTTCGCGACCGACGAACAACGGCACGATCATGTGGGGGAAAACCACGATGTCGCGCAGCGGGAGGACCGCGTAGGTCGTCTGGTCAGGGGCGCTGGAGAGCTTGGTCATGTTCCAACCTTTCTGTCCGCGACCGCCATGAAGCAGCCAGCCGCGAATCTCATATTAGCGGCGTCAAGGCCTTCCGCCTATTGTCCTGATGGAGAGGACATGAATTGAGCAGCACGGAAGACCTGGCGCCCGAATAGCACTTAGGTGGCGTCGCAATCATGGGAGATCAAGACGCAGGCTGCCGCAACGTCGCCATGCCTAAGACGCATGGCGGGCGCGGGAGAAACCCGCGCCCGGATCGCGATCAGGCGCTGGCCGAGCCTTTTTCGTGCTCGCGCTCGGAGTAGATGTAGAGCGGACGAGCCGAACCCTGCACCACGTCGTCGGAGATGACGACTTCCTGCACGCCTTCCAGCGCAGGCAGTTCGAACATGGTGTCGAGCAGGATCGCTTCCATGATGGAACGCAGGCCGCGCGCACCGGTCTTGCGCTCGATCGCCTTCTTGGCAATGGCCGAAAGCGCGGTCTCGTGGAATGTCAGCTCCACGTTTTCCATCTCGAACAGGCGCTGATACTGCTTGACGAGCGCGTTCTTGGGCTCGGTCAGGATTTGGATCAGTGCCGGCTCGTCAAGGTCCTCGAGCGTGGCCAGGACCGGCAGACGGCCGACGAACTCGGGAATGAGACCGAACTTCAACAAATCCTCGGGCTCGACCTGACGGAAGAGATCGCCGGTGCGGCGGTCTTCCGGCGAGGCGACGTTGGCGCCGAAGCCGATCGAGGTCTTGCGGCCGCGGTCGGAGATGATGCGGTCGAGACCGGCAAAGGCGCCGCCGCAGATGAAGAGGATGTTGGCGGTGTCTACCTGCAGGAATTCCTGCTGCGGGTGCTTGCGGCCGCCCTGCGGGGGAACCGAAGCGACAGTGCCTTCCATGATCTTCAGGAGCGCCTGCTGGACGCCCTCGCCCGAGACGTCGCGCGTGATCGACGGGTTGTCGGACTTGCGCGAAATCTTGTCGATCTCGTCGATATAGACGATACCGCGCTGCGCCCGCTCGACATTGTAGTCGGCCGACTGAAGCAGCTTCAGGATGATGTTCTCGACGTCCTCGCCGACATAGCCGGCTTCGGTCAGCGTCGTCGCGTCGGCCATGGTGAAGGGCACGTCGATGATGCGGGCGAGCGTCTGGGCGAGCAGCGTCTTGCCGCAGCCGGTCGGGCCGATCAGGAGGATGTTGGACTTCGCCAGCTCGA
>JAEWET010000040.1:0-28500 GCA_023389195.1 Pseudomonadota bacterium | reverse complement strand
TGGGGCACCTTCAGGCCCCGGTTGGCGCGATCGATAAGGTCACGAAAGACCAAACGCAAGCGGCCACCGGGCAACGTCACCAAAACAATCGATTAAGGCGGGAAGAGCATTTGCGCTTGTAAATCTGGCGCACCAGAATTAGAACAAAAATAGAACATCGGAGATGTGTGCGATGAAACTCGATGGGAAGCTGAATTATATCGAACTTCAGGCGGCTGGCGGCGCAATCGACAGCGTGAAATCGTTCTACAGCGCCGCCTTCGGATGGACGTTCACTGACTACGGCACGTCCTACAGCGCGTTTTCAGAAGGGCTGGATGGCGGCTTCGACGGTGCCGCCACTGCACAAACAAAGCCGCTGCCGATCATCTACGCCGCCAATCTGGAAGCAGCCCTTGAGGCCGTGACAGAAGCGGGCGGCAAGATCGTGAAACCGATCTTTGCATTTCCCGGTGGGCGGCGGTTCCATTTCTCCGATCCGGCAGGAAACGAACTGGCGGTCTGGAGCGAATAGACACCTGAGCCTCTGGTTGCCTTGTCGATGAAGGCAGGGCCGCCGATCTGAAAAAGCCTAGCCGATATCCACCGGGCGATTGGCCAGTGCCTTGCGCACCTTGCCGGTGGCGATACCAACTTCCGGCTCCTTCTGGAGCGCCATGACGTGACGCATACGGAACGCGCTGGCGCTGCCATCACCCTCGCCGACCAGATTTTGTACCGCGCGAACGATCTGGGCCAGCTCGTCGGGCTCCTGTTCTTCCGGTTTTGCAACTGCCTCGTCCAGCCGCGTGATGAGCTGTGACAACACACCCATCCACTCGAAGCGCGGATCACCGATCAGGGCGAACAGAACCGTGTAGGGGTTTTCGCGCAACGCAGGATCATCACCAGTCTCGGCACTGATGAGTGCGCGGTGCATATCCTTGAGAGCGCTCGAAAGGCTGACTGCAAACTCAGCCGAAAGGTCGGTATTTGGCATAGGGGGTCTCCGTGACAGGGCGGGATTACACCGCTTCACGCAATTGTTCAGCAGCTTCCAGATCAACGGAAACCAACTGGCTGACGCCTTGTTCCGCCATTGTGACACCAAACAGGCGGTTCATGCGCGCCATGGTGATCGGATTGTGAGTGATGACAACGAAACGCGTTTCGGTCGTGGCCGCCATCTCGTCCATCAGATTGCAGAAGCGCTCGACATTATGATCGTCAAGCGGTGCGTCCACCTCGTCGAGTACGCAGATGGGCGCGGGATTGGTCAGGAACACAGCAAAGATCAAAGCCATGGCTGTCAGCGCCTGCTCGCCGCCTGACAGCAACGTCATCGTCTGCGGTTTCTTGCCGGGGGGCCGCGCGAGAATTTCAAGGCCGGCTTCGAGCGGATCTTCCGACTCGATCAATTGCAGTTCTGCGGTGCCGCCACCGAACAAATGGGTGAACAGGCGCTGGAACTGCATGTTGACCACCTCGAACGCTGCCAGCAGCCGCTCGCGACCCTCGCGGTTGAGGCTCTGGATCGCCTGGCGCAGTTTGCGGATCGCTTCGATCACGTCTTCGCGTTCGCGCACGATGGTCTCATGGCGCTCGGTGAGTTCGCGCTGTTCTTCCTCAGCGCGCAGGTTGACCGCACCCAGACGCTCGCGCTCGATCTTGAGCCGCTCAAGTTGCCGTTCGGTGTGGGCGAGATCCGGCATTGGATCGTCAGCGGCCAGTCCGGTGTGCTGGATCACCAGATGCGGCGGAACATTCAACACTTCCTGAATGCGCGCTTCGGCCTCCGCGCGGCGCTGGTCGGCGGCAGTGAGGCGCTCTTCGGCTCGGCCACGCTGTTCACGCACCTCAGCCAGCGCCTGGATCGCAGCGGTTGCTGCCTTGTCCAGTTCCGCCTGCTGCGTTTCGGCCTGAACGAGCGTGTCCGCAGCGGCCTTGCGATTTGCTTCCGCCTTCGTCAGCTCCGACAACAGCGAACGACGACGCTCGTCGATCTCGTCGGGAGCTTCAGCCAGTTGTTCGTATTCCTCGACTGCTTCTTCGCGGCGGTCGCGCAGCGATGCAATCTGACGGTCCGCGTTGGCGGCACGCTCGACCCAGGAGGCCCGTTCAACGCTGATGGCTGCAAGACGACGTGCCCGCGCTTCTGCCTCACGACGCAATCCATCATGCGCAGCGCGGGCATCGGCGACGCTGGCGCGTTGCTCGGCAACCTGGCGCGTCTGCTCTTCCAGTTGCGCCTGCAGTTCCGACACGTCAGGCGCAGCAGCCAGCGTGTCAGTTGCTTCCTCCAGCGATATGCTGAGCTCTTCGATATCGTCAGACAGGCGCGCGCGCGTCTCATCGAGCGCTGCAAGCCGGTTGGAAAGCTCGCCGGAGGCCTTTTCCGCCGCAACCAGCATCTCACGCGCCTCGGCGAGCGCGCGTTGCGTTTCGCGTGAGCGGTCACGAGCTTCGCGCTCGGCGTCGACCGCCGCTTTCACCTCAGCCTCTGCACGCGCCAAGGCGTCTTCTGCCACGGCAACGATCTCGCTTGCGGCCGCGGCCTCGTCCTCAAGCTCGACCAGACGGTTTTTCTGGGCAAGACGCAAGGCTGCCGCAGTCGGCGCGTCAGCGCTGGCGGTCAGACCATCCCAGCGCCATACTGCACCATCTCGGCTAACGAGCATCTGCCCAGCCTTCAACTCGGCCTGCAAGACAGGCCCAGAAGCGGCGTCGACGATCCCTACCTGCGCAAGCCGTCGGGCCAGTGCGTCCGGTGCCTGCACCACTTCTGACAAGGACTGCACACCCGCTGGCAACGCAGGATCATCCGCGTGCGGTACAAGTGCCGCCCAATGCACCGGCGCGGCCGTATCAAGCGGCACATCAAGATCCTCACCCAGCGCAGCGCCAAACGCAGTCTCAAAACCACGCTCAACAGTGACCCGCTCGAGAACTGCTGGGAAGAGGTCATTCGTCGTCGCGTTGAGGATCGAGGCGAGCGTTCGGGCTTCTGTGTCGATCCGCTGGAGTTCGGCGCGCGCCTCCGCAAGCGGCGGACGGGCGGCGGTCTCACCGGCTCGCGCGGCGACCACCCGTTGCTCATATTCTTCAACTGCCGCTTCCGCGTTCTCGGCGGCAATTTCAGCTTCATCGACCAGCCCGCGCTTTTCAGCCGGGTCCGGAAGGCCTGAGATGCGCCCACGGATTTCGTCAGCTTCCCGATCAATCTCGCCCAACTGACGCTGCAAGCGATCACGACGATCTGTCAGGTCGCGCAGCATGCGCTCGATCTGGGTGCGGGCCGCTGCTGCCTCTGCGCGGTCGGAGGTGAGCCGCGCCAGCGCAGTCTCTGCCTCAGCGAGCGAGACCTGCGCATCCTCAAGGATCGCTCGTGTCTCGTCCTCACGTTCTGCAGCGCCGTCGTTTTCGCCAACAAGATCGTGTTCTTCAGCGGTGAGCCGATCAAGCACGTCGGCATTGTCGCGCACCATGCGCTCTTCACGGGCGATGTCGCTATCAAGCTGAGACAGGCGCTTTTCGATCTCGACCCGACGCGCGGTCAATCGGGACGCTTCGTCTTCCAGCTGTGTCTTTGCAATGGTCAGGCGCTGCAGCGCGGCGGCAGCGGCAGCCTCCTGCTCGCGCAACTGGGGCAGCTTGTGCGCGCCAATCGCCTGATCCTTGGCTGCCTCCATCTGGGCCGCAGCCTGATTGCCAACCAGAACGGTCGCCTGCGCCAACGCAGACTTGGCCTCGGCTTCCTGCTCCTTGGCCTGTGTCCAGCGCAAATGCAGGAGCGTGGCCTCGGCCTTGCGAATGTCGGCGGAAAGATTGCGGAAGCGAGAAGCCTGCCGCGACTGACGCTTCAGATTTTCGATCTGGCTTTCGAGCTCGCCGACAACGTCATCAAGACGCTCAAGATTCTGCTCGGCTCCGCGCAAACGCAGCTCGGCCTCATGGCGACGGGTGTGGAGACCGGAAATGCCCGCTGCCTCTTCCAGCAGCGCGCGGCGCGCCTGGGGCTTTGCCTGGATCAGCTCGCCAATGCGGCCCTGCCCGACCATGGATGGCGAGCGTGCGCCCGTCGACTGGTCGGCAAACAGAAGCTGCACGTCCTTGGCGCGCGCTTCCTTGCCGTTGATACGATAGACAGATCCAGCCTCGCGCTCGATGCGGCGTGAGACCTGAAGTTCGTCAACGTCATTGAAAGCAGGCGGTGCCGTGCGGTCGCTGTTGTCGAGAAACAGCGTCACCTCGGCGGTATTGCGCGCGGGCCTTGTGCCGGAACCGGAAAAAATCACGTCGTCCATGCCGGACGCGCGCATGTTCTTGTAGGAGCTTTCGCCCATCACCCAGCGCAGCGCCTCGACGAGGTTCGACTTGCCGCAACCATTCGGCCCGACCACGCCCGTCAGGCCGCGTTCGATGACGAATTCACCGGGATCGACGAAGGATTTGAAGCCGAGGAGGCGGAGCCGGTTGAAGCGCATCAGCGCTTAGCCGGAAATCCGGGCGCGGCTTTGCCACGCCCGGCATTTACGATGTGGACGTCAGAGCATCGAGTCGATGATGGCCGACATTTCGTCAACCGACAGTGCTCCCGAATACTTGTTGCCGTTGATGAAGAAAGTCGGCGTCGCCTCGACACCGAAATCGTTCTGGCCGCGAGCCCTTACTGCACGGATTTCATCGAGAAGCGCCTGATCCGTCAAGCAAGCCTCGAAGGATTCCTGTGTAAAGCCGCCGAGACGCGCAATCCTCAGCAATGCTTCACGCGCATTGTCGACCGGAACCCAGCTATTCTGCTGCTTGAAGAGCACGTCCGACATGGCGAAATAGTTGGCGTCGGCGCAGCGGGCCAGCATCGCACCGGCCTCGGCGCGCGGGTCGAACGGGAACTCGCGCATGATGAGGCGCGCCTTGCCCGTGTCGATGTACTTTTCCTTGATCGTCGGCAGCGTGTTGTTGTGGAAATTGCCGCAATGGCCGCAGGTCATCGAGGCGTATTCGACGATCGTCACCGGCGCGTCGGCCTCGCCCATCACCTTGTCTTCCAGCGTCCCCGGCTCGAGCAGCGCTTCCATGTCGACCGTACCCTGCGGGTTCGGCGCGGTCGCGCCCGTCGTCACCGGGTCGGTGGTCGCGGCGTCCGCGGTGTTGGTGGCGTTGCCGCTGTCGCTGCATGCCGAAAGCGCAAGGCCCGCCACGGGCAGGGCCACGAGCGAGGTCAGGATATGTCTGCGCGACAGATAAGAGGCCATTCGAATCACCTTGCGTCCAGTTTCAGTGTTGCCTGTATTCCATCCCTCTAATGAGCGAATACGGCAAGGATCGTCCCTTTCCTACCGCCAAAGCGCGACACTGTGTTCACAAAGGTGCGACTTCAGCGGCGCGGATTCAAGCGCTGCGACGTTTCGCGCCGATCACCTCGGCACCGAGCCGTTCGAGCGACGCGCGCAGGCCGTCATCCTCGATCTTCGCCGTAACACTCTTCAGATGCGCTTCCTGGCGACCGTCGAGCTTTGCCGGACCGCGCGGGCGGCGCGGCTTTTCGAGCGCGACCGGCTTCTGCAAGATACGGATGCGGCCGACGGCGGAAAAGCCGAGGAAGCCGTTGACCCGGGCGATCACCTCACCCGTCTCGTGCTGCAACGCCAGCGCCGCCATGCCCTCGCAGGCGACGATCAGCGTCGCCGGCTCGAACGGGTCGTCCTCGCTCATTCGGCGCGGCCAGACGATCTTCTCCGGCCGCGAGGCAGAAGCAATGCGCTCCCCGACGATCTCCTCCCAGGACTGGATCAGCGCGACCGAGATTCCGGCGCGCTTTTTCAGGACCGGATCGAGGATGCGGGTCGCCAGGTCGGCAACCGGCTGGGCGCCCCACGGCCCTTTTGGTTTGCATGCCATCGGGTAAATCCTTTATGCGCTTGGGTCTCGGCAAACTCCTATCAGGAACGGAAGAATGGCGCCATCGGGCGACGGGACATGGTTCGATGCCGAGCGCGGAAAGCGCATCGCGGCCGCGCTTCTCGGCTGGTACGACAGGCACCATCGCGACCTGCCCTGGCGCGTCCCGCCGCGTGATCTGGCCGCTGGATTGCGCGCCGATCCCTACCGCGTCTGGCTGTCGGAGATCATGCTCCAGCAGACCACGGTGGAGGCGGTGAAGCCTTATTTTCTCAAGTTCATCGAGCGCTGGCCCACCGTTTCCGATCTCGCGACTGCGGACAGCGACGACATCATGAAGGCCTGGGTCGGGCTCGGCTATTATTCGCGCGCGCGCAATTTGAAGGCCTGCGCGGAAGTCGTTGAAAACGCTCATGCAGGGTCGTTTCCGGACAACGAAACCGGCCTGCTCGCCCTGCCCGGCATCGGCCCCTACACAGCCGCCGCCATCGCCGCCGTCGCCTTCGACCGGCCCGCCGCCGTGGTCGATGGCAATGTCGAGCGTGTTTTCACCCGGCTCGCGGCGATCGCGACGCCGCTGCCGAAAGCCAAGAGCGAAATCAAAGACTTGGTCGCGCTTTCCGTACCGATGAATCGACCCGGCGACTTCGCGCAGGCGACGATGGATCTCGGCGCGACGATCTGCACCCCGCGCCGGCCGAAATGCCTGATGTGCCCGGTCAATGACGAGTGTCTCGCCTTGCGCCAGGGCGACCCGGAGCACTACCCGGTGAAGGCTGCGAAGGCGGAAAAGCCGCTGCGGCGCGGTGCGGCGTTCGTTGCGATCCATGACGGGGCGATCTTCCTCAGGAAGCGCGAGGCGAAGGGTCTCCTCGGCGGCATGGCCGAAGTGCCGTCGACGGGCTGGAATTCGCGCACCGACGGCGAACTTGTCCCCAGTGCCGCGCCCTTTGCCGCGAACTGGGAGAGTTCGGGCTCGATCAGCCATGTCTTCACGCATTTCGCGCTGGAACTGACCGTCTTTCGCGCCGAAATCACCGAGAAACCGGTCCAAAACAGCGGCTGGTGGGCGCGGATTGAAGATATCCACACTGAGGCGCTTCCGACTGTCATGAAGAAGGCAATCGAGGCTGCCATACCCGGCTCGACCAAAGCCAGAGCGAAGGAAAAATCGCGTTGACCGAAATCCGCCACATCGTCTTCGACATCGGCCGGGTGCTGATCCACTACGATCCCGACCTCGCCTATCGCGATCTCATCCCCGATGCGGACGAGCGGCGCTGGTTCCTCGAGACGGTGACGACCGGCGACTGGAACATCGAGCAGGATCGCGGGCGAAGCTGGCAGGATGCCGAGGCGCTGCTGGTCGCCGATTTTCCCGACCACGAGCCGAACATCCGCGCCTTCCGGCAGAACTGGCACAAGATGGTGCCGCACGCCTATGACGACAGCGTCGCCATCCTCGAAGCGCTGATCGAGGACGGCCACGACGTGACCATGCTGACCAACTTCGCCACCGACACATTTGCGGAGGCCCGGGAGCGGTTTGCGTTTCTGAGCAAACCGCGCGGCGTCACCGTTTCGGGGGAGTGCAGACTGATCAAGCCGGACGCCGCGATCTACGATCTTCACGCCCGGACGTTCGGGCTGAACCCGCGGCACACGCTCTTCATCGACGACAGCGCGAAGAATGTGGAGGGGGCGAAGCTGGCGGGGTGGCAGGCGGTGCAGTTTACGGATGCGGGGACGTTGACGGACGACCTGAAGAGATTGGACGTTCTGTAAGTTCTGGAATCGTTTTCGGCTCTCGACCGACGAGGCCTGGATTCCTTTGACGAGCACGGGAATGACGGCATTGGGTGAGGTTGCCAGGCTGGATGGTTGTCGACGACGGGGGTCATCCCGGCCGAAATCGAGCGAAGCGAGATGAGAGCCGGGACCCATTCCGTCACATTGGAGAGGTCACGGAGTGGGTCCCGGATAAATTCACGCCGCTTCGCGTCGCGCATTTTCCGGGATGACGCGCTCGGCCCGGGATGACGCCGAGTGGGGCGACTACGCCCCCGCGCGGTCCATGCCGAGCCTTGCAATGCGGCGCAGTTCGTCGATCTGGTTGAGGCCGCCGGAGCGCTCATAGTGCCAGAAGGTCCAGCCATTGCAGGCGTCGAGGCCCTGCACCAGGGCGCCGACCTTGTGGATCGAGCCGGACATGTCACCGACCGCGACGGTGCCGTCGGCGCGCACGCGGGCCTGCCAGCGGCGCTTGATGTCGTGCAGCACGGCGCCGGGCTTGATGAGGCCGGAATCGATGAGGCTGACGAAGGCGACGCGCGGTTCGGCGCGTTTGCCGGTCAGGACGGAAAGGTCCATGTCGGCCAATGGCTTGACGCGGTCGATGCGCTCCTGCGCGGCGTCGATATAGGTCTGGTCGCGCTCGATGCCGACGAAGTGACGGCCGAGCCGCTTGGCGACGGCGCCGGTGGTGCCGGAACCGAAGAACGGGTCGAGCACGACGTCGCCGGGCTTCGTCGAGGACAGCATGACACGGGCGAGCAGCGCTTCCGGCTTCTGGGTCGGGTGGACCTTGTTGCCGTTCTCGTCCTTCAGCCGCTCATTGCCGGTGCAGATCGGGAACAGCCAGTCGGAGCGCATCTGCACGTCGTCATTCGCCGCCTTCATGGCATCGTAGTTGAACGTGTAGCCCTTGGCCTTCGGATCGCGCGAGGCCCAGATCATCGTCTCGTGCGCGTTCTGGAAACGGCGGCCGCGGAAGTTCGGCATCGGGTTGGTCTTGCGCCAGACGACGTCGTTCAGAATCCAGAAGCCGAGGTCCTGCATGATCGCGCCGACGCGGAAGATGTTGTGATAGGAGCCGATGACCCAGATCGTGCCGTTCGGCTTCAGGACGCGGCGCGCGGCGAGCAGCCAGGCGCGGGTGAAGGCGTCATAGGCGGCGAAGCTTTCGAACTGGTCCCACTCGTCGTCGACCGCATCGACCTTCGACTGGTCGGGACGGTGCAAATCGCCTTCGAGCTGGAGGTTGTAGGGCGGGTCGGCGAAAATGACGTCGACGGAGTGGTCGGGCAGCTTGTTCAGCGCCGCGACGCAATCCCCTTTCAGGATCGTGTCGAGCCAGACGGAGCTTTCGGCTGAGGGGGAAAGGTCGGCAAGGTGACGCACGGCAGACATGAGGATACCCGATACTCGACAACACACGATTTACTGGCTGTTATGGTTACCGATCACCGTTAACATCGCGTGAAGGCTGGCGATTTGCCCCCTCGCCCGCGCTCGTGTAGGAGGCGGGCACTCCCAATCTGACTGGATTTGCCATGGCTGCCCCCGAACTCGTCATTTTCGATTGCGACGGCGTACTCGTCGATTCCGAGATCATCGCCGCGCGCGTCGAGGCCGAAATCCTGTCGGCCGCCGGATACGAGATCAGCCCGGAAGAACTGGCGGAAACCTATGCCGGCCTCACCTTCCGCGAGATCATGCTGCGGATCGAGCGCGAGGCGGCGATCCCGTTCCAGATCTCGATGCTGGACGAGGTGGAAAAGCGCGTCGACCAGCGCCTGAAGGCCGAGGTCAAACCGATCGAGGGTGTCCACGAGGCGGTCGCCTCGGTGACGGGCAAGCGCGCGATCTGCTCGAATTCGAGTGCCGAACGGCTCGACATGATGCTGACCCGCGTGCGGCTGAAGCCGTTCTTCGAGGGCGTCATCTTTTCCTCGCGCGACACGCCCTCGCAAAAGCCGAAGCCCGCGCCGGACGTCTTCCTTCACGCCGCCGAGGCGCTGGGCGCCAATCCGGCAAAGACCTTCGTCATCGAGGATTCCATCCACGGCATCCAGGGCGCGAAGCTTGCCGGCATGCGGGTGATCGGCTTCACCGGCGCCTCGCATACGCATCCGGGCCACGCCGACATGCTGACCGAGGCCGGCGCGGAAACCGTCATCCGCCGCCATGCGGATCTGCCGGCGACGCTTGCCGCGCTCAGCGCCTGGTCGGAGGGTTGAGGCCATGATGCGCCGGCCCACCTTCCTCGCTCTCGTTGCCTCGTGCCTGATCGCCGCTTCAGGCGCCAAGGCAGCCGAGATCTGCACGCTGATCGCCGACGGCGAGAGCGGCGCGGTGGTCCTCGAGCGCGGCGACTGCCGCACCCGCGTCACGCCCGCCTCTACGTTCAAGGTGCCGCTGGCGGTGATGGGATTTGATGCGGGCTTCCTGACCGCCCCCGACGCGCCAGTGCTCGACTTTCAGGAAGGCTATCCGGACTGGATCGCGGAATGGCGCCGACCCACCGATCCGGCGGCATGGATGCGCCATTCCGTCGTCTGGTATTCGCAGCAGGTCACCAAGGCGCTCGGCGCCGAGCGCCTGTCGGCCTATGCCGGCGCCTGGGGCTACGGCAACGCCGATTTCTCCGGCGATCCGGGCCTTGGCAACGGGCTGGAACGCGCCTGGATCGCGTCGTCCCTCGAGGTCTCGCCGGCCGAGCAGGTGAAGTTTCTGCACGGCTTGTTCAACCGTACCCTTCCCGCTTCCGCGTCGGCGATGGAGATGACGGTCGCGATCGTCGAAGGGCATCGGGCGGGCGAGTGGTCGGTCAAGGGCAAGACCGGCTCCGCCTACCCGCGCCGCGCCGACCGCAGCTTCGATCGGGCGCGCGCCTGGGGGTGGTATGTGGGCTGGGCGACCATGGGCGACCGCAGCGTCGTGTTTGCGAGGCTGAACCAGGATGAGGAGCGAACGGAAGGGCCGAGCGGATTGCGGGCTCGGGACGGGTTTCTGGCGGAGTTGGCGGGGTTGTAGTGGGGAGTGTGGGGATTCTTTTTGAAGTGACCCCCACCCTTTATCCCTCCCCACAAGGGGGAGGGAGTTCGTCTTCGCTGCGGTTCGACATTCAACGTCTCACCTGGTTTGCAGGAAGGGTTTAGCGAGCACGTCCTCCCTTCGCCTTGTGGGCTCGGGATGGGTTTCTGGCGGGGTTGTAGTGGGGAGTGCGGGCGATTCTTTTTGAAGTGACCCCCACCCTTCATCCCTCCCCACAAGGGGGAGGGATGAAGGGTGGGGGTCCGCGCGGCCAAAGGCCGGGCGCAGCAAAAACTCGACAGTTCCACACATTAAGGAATTGCAGCTCCGCACGGCCTTGGCCCGGGCGCAACCAAGCATCCCGCTGCGCCCTACTCCGCAGCCGCCGCAGGGGCCGGCTTTTCCTTCAGCATCCGCATGATCTCGCCGGCCGACATCGGCTTGCCGAAGGCGAAGCTCTGGACGTATTCACAGCCGAATTCGCGCAGTTCCTCCGCGTCGCTGTCCTGCGCGACGCCTTCGGCGACGACCGACAGGCCGAGTTCATGCGCCATGTTGACCATCGAGCGCAGCAGCACCAGCCGCTTCGGGCTCGCGTCCTCGACGAAGCTGCGGTCGATCTTGATCGTGTCGAAGGGAAAGCGGGTGAGGTAGGCGAGCGACGAATAGCCGGTGCCGAAATCGTCGAGCGAGAGGCCGATGCCGATCTGGCGCAGCTTGGCCAGCACGTGCGCGGCCTGTTCGGGATTGTCCATCACCAGCGACTCGGTCAGCTCGAGCCGGAAGTTGCGCGGTTTGATGGAGGCGCGGGCGACGACGGAGCGCACGTCGGAGACGAGGTCGCGGCGCAGGAGCTGGCGGCTGGACAGGTTCACCGAGACGAAGAGCGGCAGGTCGCCGGCAAGCTGCAGCCATTCGTGCAAATCGTCGGCGGCCTTCTGCATGGCGAACTGGCCGAGCTGGACGATCAGGCCGCAACTTTCGGCGACGGGAATGAACTCGCCGGGCGGAATGGCCCCGCGGCGCGGGTGCTCCCAGCGCATCAGCGCCTCGAAGCCGGCGATGGTGCCGTTCTCGAGCCGGATGATCGGCTGGTAGGCAAGCTGCATCTCGCCGCGTTCGACGGCGCGGCGCAGGTCGGATTCGATCTGCAGCCGGTCGCTGCCGCCGGTGCGGAAGGCCGGACGGAACGGCTCGATCCGGTCTCCGCCGAAACGCTTGGCTTGGTGCATGGCGAGCTCTGCGTCCTTCAGCATGTCGGCGGCGTTGGACGTGTTGATCGTCCACGAGACGAGGCCGATCGAGGCGGTCAGGACGATCTCGCGCTTGGCGAAGGTGATCGGCGCGCTGATCGCGTCGCGAACCGCCTCGGCGATGGCGGCGACGCGCACCGGGTCCTGTTCGGAGACGAGCATCAGCGCGAACTGATCGCCGGCAATGCGCGACAGGCTGTCCTTCGGCTTCAGGATGCGGTGCAGCCGGCGCGCGACGGTCAGCAGGATCGTGTCGCCGGCCGAGATGCCGAGGCTGTCATTGACCTGCTTGAAACGGTCGATGTCGACGACGAAGACCGACGGCCGGATCGCGTCTTCCGACTTGGCGACGGAGAGCAGCGCGTCCAGGCGGCTGGCGAAGATCTGCCGGTTGGGCAGGCCGGTCAGATTGTCGTGGACGGCATCGTGCAGCAGGCGCTCCTCGGCCTTCTTCTGCTCGGTCGTGTCGACCATCGTTCCGACGCAGCGCAGGATCTCGCCGTCCGAGCCGATCACCGGCCGCGCCTTGAGCGTGAACCAGTGGAAATGCCCGTCGGCGCCGCGCAGGCGGAACGCCTGGCTGATGCGTCCGCGCCGATGTTCGAGAATGACGTCGAGCAGGGTTCGGAAGGTGTCGCGGTCGTCGGAATGCAGCGCGGGCAGCCAGTTGCGTGCCGGGCCGTGCAGGCTGTTGGCCTCGAGCCCGAGCTGGCGCGCGATGTCGGGGCGGGTGACGATCTTGTCGCGCGTGACGTCCCAGTCCCAGACCGTATCGCCGGCGCCGGTGACGGCGAGCGCCTGGCGTTCGAGATCGCTGAACAGGCCCTGCTGCAGCCCGCCGCCGGCAAAGGCGTGCTGCATGACGGTAAAGCCGATGAGCAGCACGACGAGGACGAGCCCGCCGCCGAGCGCCGGCTGGATGATGTCGTTGTCGATGCCGCCGGTCACCGACATGTAGCCGGCCGAAAGCCAGGCGAGAATCATCAACCAGCTCGGTATCAGCATCACCGCGCGGTCATAGCCCTGGATGGCGAAGAAGCCGATGAGGCCGAGCCCCGCGACGGCCGTCACGGCGAAGGAAAGCCGCGCGATGCCCGACGCGATCGCCGGGTCGAAGGTCGCGACGCCCGCGATCATCAAGAGGCCGAACACCCAGGCGAGCGCGGCATAGCTGAAGTGCCAGTGCCAACGGTTGAGGTTCAGATAGGCGAAGAGGAAGACGACGATGGTGGTCGCAAGCGCCACTTCCGCGCCTGCCCGCCAGATCTGCTCGTTGCCGGGGGTGATCTCGATGACGCGCGTCAGGAAGCCGAAATCGATGGAGATGTAGGCCAAAACCGACCAGGCGAGCGCCGCCGTGGCGGGAAAGAGCGAGGTGCCCTTGACGACGAAGAGGATGGTCAGGAACAGCGCCAGCAGGCCGGCGATGCCGATCACGATGCCGCGGAAGAGCGTGTAGGAGTTGACGTTGTCCTTGTAGGCTTCCGGCTCCCACAGGCGCAGTTGCGGCAGGTCCGGCGAGGCGAGTTCGGCGACGAAGGTGACGATCGAGCCGGGATTGAGCGTGACGAGGAAGACGTCGGCGTCGGGCGCGGCCTGCCGGTCGAGCGCGAAGCCTTCCGACGGCGTGATGGCGGCGATGCGGCTCGATCCGAGATCGGGCCAGATCATGCCCGAATTCACCAGCCGGAAATGCGGCGCGACGATCAGCCGGTCGATCTGCCGGTCGGTCGGGTTGGAGATCGAGAACACGGCCCAGTCGCCCGACGAGCGCTCGTCGTTGGCGTCGACTTCGATGCGGCGCACGATGCCGTCGGTGCCGGGCGCGGTCGAGACCTGAAAGCTGGAACCCTGGTTGCGGTAGAGGTCGACCCGATCCGTCAGTTCGATCGCCGCCTCGTTGCCGGTGATGGCGACGGGATCGAGCGCGCGTGCGGGGCTGGCGGCGAGCGCCATCAGGGCTGCAAGGAAGAGCAGAATCGTGCTGGCCTTGAAACGCCCCAAACCTCAGCCTCGTTCGTGTCTGGCCCGATGCTCTTCGGCAATCAGGGCATAGAGAAGATGATCCCGCCACACGCCATTGATGCGCAGGTAGGATCGCAATAGTCCTTCGCGCCGGAATCCGGCATTTTCAAGCACGCGGATCGAGCGTGCATTGTCCGGAATGCAGGCCGCTTCGAGCCGGTGCAGCTTGAGCGTGTCGAAAGCATGGGACAGCGCAAGCTTCATCGCCGCCTGCATCAGCCCCCGGCCCGCATAACGCTCCCCCATCCAATAGCCGATCTGGGCCGATTGGGCGACGCCGTGGCGGATGTTTCCAACGGAAATGCCGCCGACGAGCCGTCCCCGCTCGGTTTCGAAGATCAGAAAGGCGTGGCCGGTGCCGGCCGCCGCTTCGGCATTGTAGCGCCGCAGCCTCTGCCGCCAGGCCGAATAATCGAGATCGTCGGCCGGCCAGCGCGGCTCCCAGGGTTCGAGGAAGCCGCGGCTTTCCTGGCGCAGATGCGCCCATTCCTCATGGTCGCGCTTGCGCGGCGCACGGATGGTGACGCCGCCTCCCGACAGCGCCGGCATGGCCCTTCTGGCGAAAGGCGCAAACGCCATCGCCGTGTCAGACGGCGAGCTTGCGGGCCGGAGCCGGTGAAGCGGCCAGCATGTCGGTGACCGTCTCGAAGGCCGGCAAGGAACCCACCGGACCGACGGCGGCAATGGTCGGCCGGGCCGAGAACAGGCGCGAGGACAGGTCCGCAAGACGCTCGGTCGTCAGCTTCGACAGCCGGTCCATCAACTCCTCCATCGGGATCGGACGGCCGTAGAGCAGCAATTGCCGCGCGATCTGCGAAGCCCGGCTCGACGGGCTTTCCTGCGACATCAGGAGCCCGGCGCGGTACTGCGCCCGCGCGCGATTGAGTTCCTCGGGCAGGATCGCCTCGCCGGATCGCTTGAGTTCTGCGAGAAGCACCCGCGTCAGCTCGGCGATGTCCTCCTTGCCGGTCGCGGCATGGATGCCGAAGATGCCGGTATCGGAAAAGCCCCAGTGGAAGGCATAGACCGAATAGCAGAGCCCGCGCTGCTCGCGCACTTCCTGGAACAGGCGGGACGACATGCCGCCGCCGAGGATCATCGAGAGCACCTGGCTCGCGTAGAAATCGCGCACGTGATAGGCGCGGCCCTCGAAGCCGAGCACGATCTGCGCGTCCATCAGGTCGCGGCTTTCGCGGAAATCGCCGCCGACATAATGCGCAAGCGTAGGCAGCGTCGCCTCGCAGCGCGGCTGGAACGCGCCGAGGCGCTTTTCGACCTCGCGCACGAAGGCGTCGTGATCGACGGCGCCGGCAGCGACGACGATCATCCGGTCCGCCGCATATTGCCGCTCGAGGAAGCCCCGCAACTGCTGCGAGGTGAACGCGCGAACCGTTTCGGGCGTGCCCAAGATGGACCGGCCGAGCGTCTGGTGCCGGAACGCGGTCTCGGTGAAGCGGTCGAAGACGATGTCGTCGGGCGTATCGTGCGCCGCGCCGATCTCCTGCAGGATGACATGCTTCTCGCGCTCCAGCTCGTCCTCGTCGAATTTCGAATCCATCAAAATGTCGGCGAGGATGTCGATCGCGAGCGGCATGTCGTCCTTCAGGACGCGCGCGAAGAACGACGTCGTCTCGACGCTCGTCGCGGCATTGATCTCGCCGCCGACATTCTCGATGTCGGACGCGATCTGCCACGCCGAGCGCTTGCCCGTGCCCTTGAAGGCCATGTGTTCGAGCAGATGGGCGATGCCGTGCTCGTCGTCGCGTTCGTCGCGCGAGCCCGACTTGACCCAGATTCCGAGTGAAACGGATTCGATATGCGGCAGCGTCTCGGTGGCAACCGTCAGGCCGTTCGACAAACGGCTAACCTCAACCCCCATGCGGGTCGTACTCCCTGGACATTGCGTGCCTGTGAATGGCGACACGCCTTACTGGTTTGCGGCCGCTCTTGTACGGCGGTCGATGTGATCTTCCAACATTTTCAGGTCTGATGGAAGGACGTCGAATTTTTCGGGCCTCGTCATCAGATCGCCGAGCCAGGCCGGCAGCGCCGGATCGACCCCGCTGGCAGCCTGCACCGCGTCGGGAAATTTCGCCGGATGTGCAGTCGAGAGCACGATCATCGGAACGGCAGAATCCCCGGCGAAATCGCGCGCGACCTTGATGCCGATCGCCGTATGCGGATCGGCCAAATAGCCGGACTTTTCGAGCAGGTTGCGGATCGTCTTCGCCGTCTCGCCGACGCTTGAGCGCCCGGCGGCAAATTCAGCACGCATCGCCTCGAGCGGTCCCGCGTCGATCGTGAAAGCGCCCGACTGCTTCAGGCTTTCCATATAGCGCCGGACCGTCGCCGCATCGCGCCCCGCCGCCTCGAACAGAAGGCGCTCGAAGTTGGACGAGATCTGGATGTCCATCGAGGGCGACGTGGTGGCGACAACGCCGCGCGTCTCGTAGCGCCCGGTCTCGAAGGTGCGCGCGAGAATGTCATTGTCGTTGGTGGCGATCACCAGCCTGTCGATCGGCAGGCCCATCTTCTTGGCGGCGTAGCCGGCGAAGATGTCGCCGAAGTTTCCGGTCGGCACGGTGAACGAAACCGGCCGGTCCGGCGCGCCGAGCGAAATCGCGGACGAGAAATAGTAGACGATCTGCGCCATGATCCGCGCCCAGTTGATCGAGTTGACGCCCGACAGCATCACCCGATCCCGAAAGGCGTGGTCGTTGAACATGCCCTTTACCAGCGCCTGGCAGTCGTCGAAATTCCCCTCGATGGCGAGCGCGTGGACGTTGGCCTCGGTGGACGTCGTCATCTGGCGCTGCTGGACCGGCGAGACGCGGCCATGCGGGAAGAGGATGAAGATGTCGGTCCGGTCGCGCCCGGCAAAGGCGTCGATCGCCGCGCCGCCGGTATCGCCCGAGGTCGCGCCGCAGATCGTCGCCCGCTGGCCGCGCTGTTCCAGCACATGATCCATTAGTCGGGCGAGCAACTGCATCGCCACGTCCTTGAAGGCGAGCGTGGGCCCGTGGAAAAGTTCGAGCACATATTCGTTCGCGCCCGTCTGGACGAGCGGGCACACCGCGTCGTGCCGGAAGGTCGCGTAGGCTTCCTCGACGATGCGGCGGAAATCGGCCTCGGAGATGTCTTCGGAAACGAACGGCGTCAGAAGCCGGATCGCGAGTTCCGGATAGGCAAGGCCGCGCATCGCGCGGATGTCGTCGGCGGAGAAATGCGGCCAGGCATCGGGCAGATAGAGCCCGCCGTCGCGGGCGAGCCCTGCGAGGAGGACATCGGCGAAGCCAAGTTGCGGCGCCTCGCCGCGCGTACTCGAAAAGCGCATCGGTTTCCTTGCGGAGTGTGTGGCGGGTCCGCGGACTGTTGGTAATGCAAACCGCCCGGTCGCCTTTTGGTTTCGGCGTTGGTATAGAACACCAGCTTTGCGTGAGGGAAGGGCCGTCCATGCCGATTTGTCGTTCGTCGATCCGTCATCTTGCCGTGCTCGCGGGCCTGGGCTCGCTCGTGGCCGTCTCAGGCTGCCAGTCGAATGACGGTTCGGCGACAGCCGCGCAGGCCGCCGCCGTCAATGTCGAGGAACTGCGCGCCTATTGCCCGCAGGTCATTCTCGAAACCGAGGGCACGGTCTGGTCGCAATATGAACGCGGCGGCGAAGGCGACGCGGCCAAGCTCGTCCGGCGCACGACGATTTCCGAGACCACCCGCGCCTGTTCCTATTCCGCCGATGCGATCACCGTGAACGTCGCGGTTGCCGGCCGCGTCGTCCCGGGCCCCGTCGGCAGCCCCGGCCAGGTATCCGTGCCGCTCGTCGTCGAAGCGCGCCGCGGTGGCGAGGTGATCTATTCCAATCCGGTGAACTACGGCGTCCAGGTCGCTGATACGGCCGGCGCGACGCAGTTCGTCTTCAACGATCCCGCCGTCCTGATCCCGCAGGCCGGCGCCCAGCAGACGCGCATCTTCGTACGCATCGACGTGCCCGAGGCGCGCTGACGGAGCGCGCCGGCAACGGAGCAGCCATCGTGATTGCCGTCATCTTCGAAGTCTGGCCCGCAAAGGGCGAGCAGACACACTATCTCGACCTCGCCGCCGCGCTGCGCGGTGAACTCGAGACCGTCGACGGTTTCATCTCCGTCGAGCGCTTCCAGAGCCTGACCGAGCCCGGCAAGCTCCTCTCCCTCTCCTTCTGGCGGGACGAGGAGGCGGTTCGCGCCTGGCGCAACCGCCCGGCGCATCGCAAGACGCAGGCGAAGGGACGCGGCGGCGTGTTCAGCGATTATCGCCTGCGGATCGCGGAAGTCGCGCGCGATTATGGTATGAATGACCGCGCCGAGGCACCGCAGGACAGCCGCGAAGCCCACGCCGCCGGCTGACGGTCGCCTCTGCAACGGAGGCCCGGCCATGGACATCAGATCGACCCTGCAAGCACTGTGCGACGCCTTCAACGCGCACGACCCCGACCGCGTCATGGCGTTCTTCGCCGATGACTGCGTGCTCGAAATGCCGCGCGGAGCGGAGCCATGGGGCACGCGCTTCGAAGGCCGGGAGGCCGTGCGCAAGGCCATCGCCGGGCGGTTCGAGGGGCTGCCGGACGTTCACTACGGAGATGCCGAGCATTTCGCCGACGAGGCGGCCGGAGCGGGCATGTCGAAGTGGACGCTGACGGGGACGAGCCGTGACGGGACGAAGACGAACGTCAGGGGCTGCGATTTCTATACGTTTCGGGAGGGAAAGGTGATCCGCAAGGATTCGTACTGGAAGATCGTGGAGTAGTCTGTGGCGCGACTGCGCCGCCTGTTCTTTCTGAAGTGACCCCCACCCTTTATCCCTCCCCACAAGGGGGAGGGAGTTCGTCAGCGCCGATTCCAACCGTCAAGCTGGGTGCCAAGCGGCAGCGAGTGCTCGACGATCACGTCTCCCTCCCCCTTGTGGGGAGGGATAAAGGGTGGGGGTCTTCTTCAGGACAACCCGCAGCGCGGCAATCTCAGGCGTGGCCGGCCTGGGCGCTGAGGCGGGTCAAATCGATGCCGATGGAGGCGAGGACGCGGTCGTACTGGCTGCCAAGATCGCCGTCGAACAGCAGGCCGGGGCTGGCCGGGCAGGTGAGCCAGCCATTTTCGGCGATTTCCTGCTCGAGCTGGCCGGCGCCCCAGCCCGAATAGCCGAGCGCCATCAGGGCGCGGCGCGGGCCCTTGCCGGTCGAGATCGCGCGCAGGATGTCGATGGTGGCCGTCAGGCACACGTCGCCGGCGACCGGCAGCGAGGATTCGACCATGTAGTCGTCCGAATGGAGGACGAAGCCGCGCGAGCGGTCGACCGGGCCGCCATTGCGGATGATGATCGAGCGCGCGGGTTCGGGCAGGCGGATCGCCTCCTCCTCCTCCAGCACGTCGAGTTGCACCAGAAGATCGGGAAACAGAAGCTGCTGCGGCTGGTTGACGATCAGCCCCATCGCGCCCTCTTCCGAATGCGCGCAAAGATAGACCACGGAGCGCTCGAAACGCTCGTCCTGCATGCCGGGCATCGCGATCAGGAACTGGTTCTCCAGGAACCCCTGAGCGGTCGCACCCTTCCTGTGGCCGAGTATGTCCATGACGAAAGCGTAACGCGTTTCCGGTAAAGGCGAAAGTCAAGCGGATGTCATTTGTTGAACGGGCATCACCGCGAAATGATCTTGGGAACGGCGTCGGGAGATTGCCAAGGGGCGCGCGGCGGGCCAAAACCCCACGCATGAACCTTCGATCCTTCCGCCTTGCCGGCTTTTTCCTGCTCGCGCCGGTCGCCGCCCATGCCGGCGCCAGCGACTGGCACGAGATGACCGGCGGCAAGCTGCGGCTGGTGACCGAGCGGACGGCGGACGGCGACGGCACCTTGCGCGGCGCCATCGAAATCCAGCTCGACGACGGTTGGAAGACCTATTGGCAGGAACCGGGCGAAAGCGGCGTCGCGCCGCAGATTTCGCTGCACCAGGATGCGTCGGCCGATGGCGTCGCGCTTCTCTTTCCCGCGCCGCAACGCTTCGACGACGGCACCTCGCAATGGGCGGGCTATGCCGGCGACGTGACGCTGCCCGTCGTCGTGACGGGTCTGGGCGCCGACCCCGGCGCGCTCGGAATCGACGTGTTCCTCGGCGTCTGCGAGACGATCTGCGTGCCCGTGCAGGCCACGCTGACGGTGACGCCCGGCGAGGATATCGGCCCGATCGACGAGGCCGGCATCAAGGCCGCCTTCGCCAATCTGCCGGCCGAGGCGCAGGACGGGTTCGAGGTCGTTGGGACAACGCGCAATGGGGACGCGCTCGCCATCGAGGTCGACCTTCCCGAGGGGATCGACAGGGCCGACCTCTTCCTTGCCGGCCATGACGGGCTGATGCTCGCCGCGCCGGAATTTGCGCCCGGGACCAAGGGCGGGACGTTCACCGCGCGCATCGTGGCGCCGGCGAAGGGCGGCGCGATTGCCGCCGACTATACGCTGGTGGCCGGCGACGAGGCGGTGGCCGGCACGATCGCCCTGCCCTGACGCCTGACCTGCCCTGACGCATTGCCAAGGCGGGCGCGGCCCGCTATCGCGGAACTCCCAATAATTCGGAGCGAAGACATGACGATTTCGGTTGGCGACAAACTGCCTGACGCGACCTTCAAGACGATCGGCGCGGACGGTCCCGTCGCAATCACCACCGCCGAACTGACGGCCGGCAAGAAGGTGGTGCTGTTCGGCGTGCCGGGCGCGTTCACGCCGACCTGCTCGAACAACCATCTGCCGGGCTATCTGGAGAATTACGACGCGCTCAAGGCCAAGGGCGTCGACACGATCGCCGTCGTCGCCGTCAACGACATCCACGTCATGACCGCCTGGGCGCGCTTCACAGGCGGCGAGGGCAAGCTCGTGTTCCTGGCCGACGGCAGCGGCGAATTCGCCAAGAAGTGCGGGCTCGACGTCGACCTTTCAGCCGCCGGCATGGGCCTGCGCGCAACGCGCTTCTCGATGATCGTGGAGGACGGCACGGTGACCGCGCTCAACAGCGGCGACGCGCCGGGCAAGGCGGTTGAATCGGGCGCGGCGAAGATTTTGGAGACGCTTTAGCCCTTACGGGTCGCATTGCCCATCAGGCGCGGCTTTCGGGCCGGTGCGAGAGGCGTCTCGGGGGTTGCCGGGGGCGCCTTTTTCTTTGGCTTGAAGGGCGCCATGGCGAGGCGGGCGAGTTCGTCGGCGCGCTCGTTTTCCGGGTGGCCGGCATGGCCCTTGACCCAATGCAGCGTGACGTCGTGCTTCTGGCGCGCGGCGTCGAGCGCCTGCCAGAGTTCGGCGTTCTTGACCGGCTTCTTGTCGGCGGTGCGCCAGCCATTCTTCTTCCAGCCGTGAATCCACTTGGTCAGGCCGTCGCGGACGTAGTTGGAGTCCGTGTAGAGATCGGCCTTGACCGGCTCCTTCAACGCCTGAAGCGCGGAGATGGCGGCGAGGAGTTCCATGCGGTTGTTGGTCGTGTCGGCTTCGCCGCCGGACAGTTCCTTTTCGATGTCGCCGAAGCGCAGGATCGCGCCCCAGCCGCCGGGGCCGGGATTGCCCGAGCAGGCGCCGTCGGTGAAGATGTCGACATGTTTGGTCATCGGGGCAGTCCGTATTCGGCGGCGGAGGCCACCTGCCGGTGGAAGCGCATCTTGCGCAGATATTCAAGCGGGTCCTTCTTGACGACGAGGCTGCCGGCCGGCGTGTTCACCCAGTCGTAGAGCCGGGTCAGCATGAAGCGCAGCGCCGCGCCGTGGGCGAGCGTCGGCAAGGCGGCGGCCTCGCCGTCCGATAGCGGGCGGACGGAGGTGTAGCCCTTCAGGAGCGCGGCGCCCTTGGTCAGGTTGAAGGCGTGGTCGCGCTCGAAGCACCAGGCGTTGAGGCAGATCGCGACGTCATAGGCGAGGAAATCGGTGCAGGCGAAGTAGAAGTCGATCAGACCGGGCTCCGCGCCGAGGAAGAGCACATTGTCAGGGAAGAGATCGGCGTGGATGGTGCCGACGGGCAAGTCGCGCGGCCAGTTCGCTTCGACGCGGGCAAGGTCGGCATCGGTTTCGGCGGCGAGGCCCGGCTCGACCTCGTCGGCGCTGGCATGCGCCTTGTCCCAGATCGCGCGCCAGCCTTCGATCGAAAGCGCGTTGGGGCGCGTCATCGTGAAGTCCGCGCCGGCCAGGTGCATGCGTGCCAGCGCTTCGCCGACCGCGCGGCACTGTTCGGCGCTCGGGCGGCGAGGCCACATACCTTCGAGGAAGGAGACGATGGCGGCGGGGCGGCCGGCAAGTTCGCCGATCAGGGGGCCGGCCTTCGGCGCGATCGGCACCGGGCAGCGCACGCCGCGCGCGGCCAGATGCTGCTTCAGGCCGAGGAAGAACGGCAGGTCGTCGCGATTGACCCGCTTTTCGTAGAGCGTCAGGAAATAGGCGCCGGCCGTCGTGTGGAGCAGGTAGTTCGTGTTCTCGACGCCCTCGGCGATGCCCTTGTAGGAGGTCAGCGTGCCGATGTCGTAGGCCGTCAGGAAGTCGGCGAGTTCGATCTCGTTGATGTCGGTATAGACGGCCATGGAAACCCGAAGCTTGCGATTTGATATCGTCTAGACGCTTCCGTTAACGAACGCCATGTCGGCATTCGTCAATTCCACATCGCGCAGCGCGCTCATGACGGGGAAGTTCTCGGTTTCCTCGGCTGTGATCACCACGTCGAGCGTCACGTCGAAGCGGGCGCGGAAGGCCTGGATGATCTCGTCGATGATGATCTCGGGCGCCGAGGCGCCGGCTGACAGGCCGAGGACCGATATGTCGCCGATCTCGTCCCACGGAATCTCGCTCTCGCGCTGGACCAGAAGCGCACGCGTCGCCCCTGCCCGCTCGGCGACCTCGACGAGGCGGCGCGAATTGGACGAGTTGGGGGCGCCCACGACGAGGAAGAAATCGGCGCCTGGAGCCGCTTCCTTGACCGCTTCCTGGCGGTTCGTCGTCGCATAGCAGATCGATTCGGCGGCGGGCGCCTGAATGTGCGGAAACCGCTCCTGCAGCGCACGGATGACGCCGGCGGTGTCCTCGACGGACAACGTCGTCTGGGTGACGAAGCCGAGATCCGTCTCGGGCGCGAAATCGAGGGTGGCGACTTCCGCCTCGGTCTCGACCAGCGTCACGTCGCCCTCGGGCAACTGGCCCATCGTGCCGATGACTTCGGGATGGCCGGCATGGCCGATCAGCACGACATGGCGGCCGAGGCGCGAATGGCGCATCGCCTGCTTGTGGACCTTGGAGACGAGCGGGCAAGTCGCATCGAGATAGAAGAGATTGCGCGCCTGCGCATCCGCCGGCACCGATTTGGGCACGCCATGGGCGGAAAAGACGACCGGCTTGTCGGCGTGGGCGGCGGGGATTTCCTCGAGTTCCTCGATGAACACCGCGCCGCGCGCCTTCAGACCCTCGACCACGTATTTGTTGTGAACGATCTCGTGGCGGACATAGACGGGCGATCCGTATTTCTTCAGCGCCAGAACCACGATCTGGATGGCGCGGTCGACGCCGGCGCAAAAGCCGCGCGGCTCGCACAGTCTCAACGTCAGGGGGCGCTTCTCGACGGTCATCACATCTCTCTTCGCGAAGGCCCGGACATGCGGTCTCGACCGGCCGGTGTCAAGGTTTGCGCCGCGATCGCCAGAACCGGGCGGCCAAGACGCCGACGAGCGCGAGGGCAAGGCCGTACCAGGTGATCGCGTATTGGAGATGGTTGTTGGGCATGTCGATCATGGTGACGCCGCCGATCGGCAAACCGCCGGGATTGGCCGTCTCGTCGGCGTCGAGGAAGAAGGGCAGCACCTGCGCCCCATCGGGCAGGCCCGCCGTCGTGGCCATCAGGTCGATGTCCTTCCAGAAGAAGATGTTCTTCTCCGGCTCATTTTCGGGCACGATGAAGGACGGCTTTTCGTGGAGGCGGTCGCGGGCGAGCCCTTCGATCGTGACGCGTCCCTCCACCTGACCCTCCGCGCGGGTCTGGGCATCCTTGCGGTCGAAAGGCACGAAGCCGCGATTGACGAACAGGAAGCGGCCATCGTCGAGCCGCAGCGGCGTATAGACGTAATAGCCGGACCCGCCCTGGTGGGTGGCGAAGAAATGCCGCTCCGAACCGTGGACGAACGTGCCTTCGACCCGCGCCGGCCAGTAATCGACATCGCCGGCGCTCGCTTCGAGCGCCTCGATCTCGACGAGCGGGCGCGGAGCGCCGGCGATGCGCTCGGCGATCGTCGCCAGAAGGTCTTCCTTCCAGTAGAGGCGCTGCACCTGCCAGGTGCCGAGGACGAGCAGGGCAACGAGCACGACGACGCT
Source organism: Pseudomonadota bacterium (assembly GCA_023389195.1). Classification (GTDB taxonomy): domain Bacteria; phylum Pseudomonadota; class Alphaproteobacteria; order Rhizobiales; family Rhizobiaceae; genus Aliihoeflea. The sequence goes on along the minus strand of JAEWET010000040.1, from coordinate 4,181 downwards.
GCCGATGCCAAGCCCGGCCGCCCAGAAGCGGCCCATGCGGGGTGTTTCGATATCGGTCATTTCGGTCTGTCGAGCCGGCCTTCGGCCGCCTTGTTGGCGTATTGAAGCGTGATGAGGAGGCCCTTGGCAAGGCGCATGGCGCCGAGAGAAAGGCCGATGGCGAGCGGCACCCAGATCAGGAAGTGCAGCCAGAGCGGCGGCTGGTGGGACACTTCGACGTAAAGCGCCAGCCCGACGACCACGAAGCCGATGATCAGAATGACGAAGGCGGCCGGCCCGTCGCCGGAATCGGCGAACGAATAGTCGAGCCCGCAAGCCCCGCAGCGCGCATCGACGGCCAGGAAGCCCGAGAACAACCGCCCCTCCCCGCAGCGCGGGCAGCGCGCGGCGAGCCCGGCACGGACCGGGTCGACGGGCGGGTGGTGTGCGCGGTCGTCGTTCATGCCGGTTCCTTTATCGGATCGGCCGTAAAGATGCCAACGCCATGGCGACGCAGGTGGAGGGGTGGGTGGGACGCAAGACCTGTTTAGTGAGCGCGGTGGAATTGGCGAGGCATGGATTCCTGTGACGAGCACAGGAATGACGGCATCTGGAGTGGATGCACCTCGTCAGCGTTCAAGGTTGGCGAAGCCCTCCCTTGCCATCGTCATTCTTGTACTTGACTGCCCTTATGCCGTCACGGAAGTCATAGGAACGATGGCATCCGGGGTCGATGCCAGTCTCCAATGCACAAGGTTTGGAGCGACCATTTCTGCCACCGTCATTCCTGTGCTTGTCACAGGAATCCAGGCCTCTACAGTCCATCGAATGGCTCGGCGGGGATATGTCTACATTCTGGCATCGCAGAAGAACGGCACGCTCTACATCGGCGTGACGAGCGATCTTGCTGCAAGATTGCTGCAACATCAGAGTGGAACAGGTGCTGAATTCACGGCCCGATATGGCGTCATGCGGCTCGTCTGGTTTGATGAGCATGAGTTGATCACTCAGGCGATCACCACCGAGAAGACCATGAAGAAGTGGCCGCGCCAGTGGAAGATCAATGCCATCGAAGCGCGCAACCCGCATTGGCACGATATCAGCTCGCATTTGCTGTGAGCCGGGAGTTCATCTTGGCCGGACTGCCGGAGGAGATGGCGAGGCCTGGATTCCTGTGACGAGCACAGGAATGACGGCACTTGGGGTCGATGCCGATCGTCGGCGTTAAAGGTTGGCGGAACCGGCTCCTGCAACCGTCATTCCTGTGCTCGTCACAGGAATCCAGGCCTCGCCGTCCACAACGCTCACGCGGTCCAGAAGCCCGACCCCCAAAAGCAAAACGGCCGCGCTTTTGCGCGGCCGTTTTCCGTTTCCGTGACCGGACCGGTCAGTGGTGGGCGATCGGGGCGCCGATGGAGGCCCAGACGTAGATGGCGACGAAGAGGAACAGCCAGACGACGTCGACGAAGTGCCAGTACCAGGCAGCCGCCTCGAAGCCGAAATGCTTCTCCTTGGTGAAGCCGTCATTCATCGCGCGGACGAGGCAGACGATCAGGAAGATCGTGCCGATGAAGACGTGGAAGCCGTGGAAGCCGGTCGCCATGTAGAAGGTGGCGCCGTAGATGGAGCCGGCGAAGTCGAACGGGGCGACCGAATACTCGTAGATCTGGACGCAGGAAAAGAGGATGCCGAGCATGACCGTGAGCGCCAGGCCCCAGATCAGGCCCTTGCGGTCGTCATGCAGCAGCGCGTGGTGCGCCCAGGTGACCGTGGTGCCCGACAGGAGCAGGATGATCGTGTTGTAGAGCGGCAGGTGGAACGGGTCAAGGACCTCGATGCCGGCCGGCGGCCACTGACCGCCCGTATACTCGGTGCGCGCGACCTGGGCGGCCTCGTCGTAGAACAGGCTGGCGTCGAAGAAGGCCCAGAACCAGGCCACGAAGAACATCACCTCGGAGGCGATGAACATGATCATGCCGTAGCGCAGGTGAAGCGACACGACGCGGGTGTGGTGGCCTTCGCGGCCTTCCTTGATTGTGTCCGACCACCACGCATACATGACGTAGAGGATGATCGCGAGGCCGATATAGAACAGCCAGGGACCCGCCAGGTTGATGCCCAGAAGACGGAACTGCCCGCCGTTCAGGTATTGCAGGTAGCCGACGCCGCCGAGCATCATGATGAAGGCGCCGACGGAGGCGATGAACGGCCAGGGGCTCGGGTCGATAATGTGGTAGTCGTGGTTCTTTGCGTGTGCGTCTGCCATTTCAACCCCCGAATTCGGAATCGGCCGCTGCGTTGTTCTTGCCCCCCTCACCCGACTTCGCGGCGACCGAGGCGGGCTCGGCGACGGGGAAGAAGGTGTAGGACAGCGTAATCGTCCTGACGTCCTTGAGCTCGGGAACGTTCACGATCTCAGGATCGACATAGAAGACAACCGGCATATCCATGGATTCGCCCGGTTGCAATTCGGTATCGGTGAAACAGAAGCATTCCACCTTCATGAAATAGGCGCCGGCCAGATGCGGCGAGACGTTGAAGCTCGCGCGGCCCATGGCAGGGCGCTTCGAGGTATTGGTCGCGCGGTAGGCGACCTGCGTCGTCTCGCCGATCTTCAGCGTCGTCGAACGCTGGACGGGCTCGAACTTCCACGACAGGCCACCCGAGACATTGGCATCGAAGCGGACGTTGATGTCGCGGTCGAGCACGGTCTGCGAATACTGCTCGACGCGCTGCGTCGTGCCGCCGTAGCCGGTGATCTGGCAGAAGAGTTCATAAAGCGGAACCGCCGCATAGGCGACGCCGATCATCGAGGAAAAGAACACGGTACAGGCGATCGCGACGGTGCGGTTGCGCTTCTGCTTGTCCTTGTCGAGCGTATAGTTCTGAGCCATCGCCTGCCTCCCTACATCGGCCGAACGAGGATTTCGGGACCGAACTTCGTCAGCGTCGCGACGTAGAAGATCACGACCAGCGCGACGAGCGCCAGCGCGATGGCAACCGAGCGGCGGCGGCGCGCCTTCTTCTGCTGTTCGGTGAGTTCGACGGTCTCGAGCGGCTCCATGATCAAAGCCCCATCAGGCGGCCGACGGCCACGTCGGCGAGCAGCACGGCGAAAATCGCGAAGAGATAGACCAGCGAATAGCCGAACAGCGCCTTGGCGGGTCCCATCGCCCGGTCCGATTCGGGCATCTTGAGGACCTTCCAGGCATACCAGACGAAGGCCGAGCCGAGCGCCAGCGCGACGACGCCGTAAACCGCGGACGTCATGCCGATCAGCCAGGGCGCGACGCCAATGGCGGCGACGAGCAGCGAATAGGCGAAGATCTGGCGCTTGGTCGACGCCTCGCCAGCGACGTTCGGCATCATCGGGATGCCGACGCTGCCATAATCCTGCGACTTGAAGAGCGCCAGCGCCCAGAAATGGGGCGGCGTCCACAGGAAGATGATGAGGAAGAGGACGAGGCTTTCGAGCGAGACGGAGCCGGTGACGGCGGCCCAGCCGATCATGGGCGGGAAGGCGCCGGCGGCGCCGCCGATGACGATGTTCTGCGGCGTCGAGCGTTTCAGCCACATCGTATAGACGACGGCGTAGAAGAAGATGGTGAACGCGAGGAACGCGCCGGCGAAGGCGTTGACCAGAAGGCCGAGCGTCATCACCGACAGGACCGACAGGACGATGCCGAAGGCGAGCGCCTGATCGGGCGTGACGCGGCCGGCCGGGATCGGGCGCTTGGCCGTGCGCGACATGACGGCGTCGATGTCGGCGTCGTACCACATGTTGAGCGCGCCCGACGCGCCGGCGCCGACGGCGATCGCAAATACGGCGACGATGGCGATGAACGGGTCGATCGTGCCCGGCGCGGCGGCAAGGCCGACGAAGGCCGTGAAGACGACGAGCGACATCACACGCGGCTTCAACAGCGCCAGAAAGTCGCCGGGCATGGCTTCGGAAACGCGGAACTCCGCGGCGTCCGTCAGGCTGTGCTTTTCGACCTGGGCCATCTGCTACTCGTTACTTTTCATTGGGAGAAACCGCCGGAAGGCCGGCGGTTTCGAGTTTCGGTGCCGTATCCGAAGGTCACTTGACCTTGGGGAGCTGTTCCCACTGGTGGAACGGCGGCGGCGAAGAGAGCTGCCATTCGAGCGTCGTCGCGCCCTCGCCCCACGGGTTGGCGCCGGCCTCGCGCTTCTTCGAGAAG
>JAEWET010000007.1:0-47350 GCA_023389195.1 Pseudomonadota bacterium | reverse complement strand
TCAACAACGAGGCACGGGCCGCTGGGACGACGGGTAGCAAGAAAATCGAGAATGCGCTGGGTTGCCATGGTTCTCTCCGCATCAATTCATAGGTGCGTGCGTCAACGCGCTGGCGTCGACCCGCGGGACAAAGAACGTTAGGCGCGGTCAAAGGCCCAGCTGGTGGAAACACCAGACCTCGAACGCACTTCACGTGGCGGTGAGCACCCGTCTTGCGACGAATACTCGCTTTGTCTGCCTTGGCTTGGATGGGAGAACCCCCGGTCCGCACTGCCGGCAATGAAGGTGTGCCTCTTCAGTAACCCCGATCTTTGGACGACCGGCAGAACACCAGAAAGGCCCGCACCGTCGTTGCTTCAAGGTGTCCTCGGCTCAGCGGTTGGCCGCCAGACCGACTGGAGGGGTTAGCTCCAGGTACCTTACCGATTTCCCTCACCAAACGAGGTTACGGCGGACACCCACAGGCACGTGCGACTTTGGGCAAGCGCGGATATAGGCAGAAACGATGATTCGTTCAATGAAAAATTGCACCCGCCTTGAAAAACCGGGCGCGCTGAACGACCTTGCGGTTAACGTCAAACGAGACTGAACGATGACCTCGACACGCGACGACCTGAACGCCTTCCTCGACTATCCACAAATCGAAGTTCCGCACGCCGCGACCGGCCCGCTCGCCGGCCTGACGCTCGGCGTCAAGGACATCTTCGACGTCGCCGGTCACCCGACCGGCGGCGGCAATCCCGAATTCCCCGGCGCCTCCAGGATCGCCACGACCACCGCCCCTTCGGTGCAAAAACTGCTCGACGCCGGCGCGACCTATCTCGGCAAGACGCAGACCGAGGAACTGACCTTCTCGCTGATGGGCCAGAACGTCCACTTCCCCTACCCGGTCAATCCGAGGGCGCGCGATCGCGTCACCGGCGGCTCGTCCTCCGGCTCCGCCGCTGCCGTCGCAGGCGGCCTTTGCGACATCGCGACGGCGTCGGACACCGGCGGCTCCGTGCGCGGACCGGCGAGCTTCTGCGGCCTGATCGGCCTGCGCGCCACCCATGGCCGCCTGTCGCTCGAAAAGGCCATGCCGCTCGCCCCCAGCCTCGACGTCTTCGGCTGGTACGCGAAGGACGCGGCGACCTATGAAAAGGTCGCCGACATCATGCTGGGCGAAGCGCCCGCCGCGCTGCCGAAGGTCCGGCCGCTACGCCTTTCCGCCTTCGACGCACTCATTCTCGGCCCCGACGAAGCCGCCGAATATGCCCGCATGGTGGCAATCGTCGAGGCCGCTCTCGGCGCCGCGCAGCAAGCCCCCGCCCTCTCCTTCTCCATCGACGAGCTCTACTGGATGTTCCGCCGCATCCAGGCCTACGAGGCCTGGGCGGTCCATGGCGATTTCGTCTCCAGAACCGCCAACATGGACCCCGCCGTACGCGCCCGGTTCGAGTTCGGCAAGACGCTCGGCTGCGAGGTCGCCGTCGACGAGACGAAGAAGCGCACCGCCTTGCGCGCCGAACTCGAAACGCTCCTTGGCACGGACGGTCTCCTGATCCTGCCGACCATGCCCGGCGCAGCGCCGAAAAGCGCGTCCAGCGGCGATGAACTCCTCGACTATCGCGAGCGCGCGCTCCGGCTCCTCTGCCTCTCCGGCCTCTCCGGCCTGCCGCAGATCACGATCCCGCTCGGCACGGTCCACGGTGCGCCCTTCGGCATCTCGCTCATCGGCCCGCGCAATTTCGACCGCACGCTCGTCGCGCTCGCCTCCCGCATCATGGCGAACTGACATCGTGCTCGGCCTCTGCGCCCCCTCCACCGCCTTCGGCGGTCCCCCTCCCCCGCTTTGCAGGGGAGGATCTACATCGCGGCCGTCCCCGACGGTGGGTCCTCCCCCGTCTACGGGGGAGGTGGCGCGAAGCGCCGGAGGGGGCGCCCGCATCCGCATTGCAAGGAACATTCCCTGATGGACACCCTCACCCGCATGCGCGCCTTCATCGACGTGGTGGAGGCGGAGGGTTTTTCCGCCGCCGCGCGCAAGATCGGCCGCTCCAAGGCTCTTTTGTCGAAATATGTCCGTGAGTTGGAAGACGAACTCGGCGCGCTGCTCCTCAACCGCACCACGCGGCAGTTCTCGCTCACAGAAGCCGGCCACACCTATTTCAAGCGCGCCTCCGAACTGGTGCGCGAGATCGACAGCCTGGCCGAGACGGTGCGCGAATCCTCAGGCGACGTGAAGGGCCGCATCAAGCTCACCGCGCCGCGCACCTTCGGCGACGCACCGATCGGCCGCTCGCTGGTGGACTTCGCCGCCGCCCATCCGGACATCACGCTCGAAATTCACCTCGACGACCGCTTCGTCGACCTCGTCGAGGAGGGCTTCGACCTTGCCATCCGCATCACCCGGCTTGCCGATTCCTCGATGATCGCACGGCGGCTGTCGCCCTTCAGCGTCCGCGTCTGCGGCTCGCCGGAACTCATCGCCCGCGTCGGCACGCCGAAGCAGCCGCAGGACCTCGCCAAGCTGCCCTGCATCATCGACACCAATGGCCGCTGGCTTTCCAACTGGCAGTTCCAGCGCGAGAACGGCGAGATGATGAGCGTGCCGGTCTCCGGCCCGATCGAGGTCAACAGCCCGCTGACAACGCGCGCCGCCGCCTGCGCCGGCCTCGGCTTCGCGCCGCTGCCCGATTTCATTGCGGCCCCTGCGCTGGAGAGCGGCGAACTCGTCTCCGTGCTCGACGATTTCAGGCCGCAAAATGGCGGCATCTTCGCCGTCTACCCGCATCGCCGCTACCTGCCGGCCAAGATCCGCGTTTTCGTCGACTTCCTCGCGCAATGGTTCAAGGAGCATGAGCGCGGCTGATCGCCCGGCCGAGAATACGCTCCCCAATCTTGCCGCGATTCTGCTAGAGTCTCGTCGTGCAAATCACCGAGGGGCACGATGGCGATCCGCATCAGATCATTCCTGCTTGGCGCCTGCGCGCTGGCTGCCGGCACGGCGCCCGCCTTCGCACATCCGCACGTCTTCGCCGAAGCAAGGCTCGAAATCGCCACCGAAGGCGACAAGGTCGAGGCGCTGCGCCATGTCTGGCGCTTCGACGACCTGTTCTCCTCGACCGTGATCTTCGAGTTCGACCAGAACAAGGATCTGAAGCTCGACGCCGAAGAACTCGAAATGGTCGGTTCGGTCATCCTCGAATCGCTCGCCGAATTCGGCTATTTCCAGTTCGTCACGGCCAACGGCAAGGACATAGCGATGAACCCGCCGGAGCGCATCGTCGCGACGCTGGAGGACCAGCAGCTCCTGATCCTGTTCGAATCGACGCCGAAGGAAGAACTCGCCCTCGACGGAAATCTCCACTTCGGCGTCTACGATCCGACCTTCTACACCGCGATCGATTTCTACGACGATACCAACCTCGTCGTCGCCGCGATGCCCGAAGCCTGCAGCAAGGAAGTCGTCCGGCCGGACCCGGACGAGGCGCTGGCGATGAACCAGCAATCCCTGACTGAAGCCTTCTTCACCGAACCGGGCGGCGTCGACTATTCGAAACTCTTCGCGACCCGGCTCGAAATTTCCTGCGGAGCAGCCGGATGATGCAATTGTCGAAGCGCACCGTGCGCGTCTTCTTCACCGCCGTCGCGCTCGTCTACGTCGCCACGCATTTCCTCGGCCATGCCCATGCGCAAAGTTCGCTCGGCATCGGCGCGGCGGAAGTCGCGGCGCCCTCGACCGGTCTCTTCGCCGGCACGCTCAACTGGATCAACGCTCAGCAGCAGGGTTTCTATCGCTCGCTGACTGGCGCGTTGCGCTCCATGCGCGACGGTGGCTCCGGCGTCTGGCTGCTTGTCGGTCTCTCCTTTGCCTACGGCATCTTCCACGCCGCCGGCCCCGGCCACGGCAAGGCAGTCATCTCGTCCTACATGCTGGCCAACGAGGTCGCGCTGCGACGCGGCGTCATGCTGTCCTTCGTCTCGGCCATGCTGCAGGCGGTCACCGCGATCGCCGTGATGGGCGCTGTCTATCTGATGCTGCGCGGCACCGCCGTCTCGATGACCGATGCGACGCGCTTCCTCGAAATCGCCAGCTTCGCCCTCGTCGCCGCCTTCGGCGCCTGGCTCCTTTGGAAGAAGGCCGGCCCGCCCCTCGCCGGCCTGATCTGGGGCCACCCTGTCCGCGCCCTGTCGGCAGCGGCTGCCGTTCACGATCATTCCCACAGCCACGAACATCACTACGGTCAGGCCTGCACGCACGATCATCACCACGATCACGCGCATTCGCATGACCACACCCATGCGAGCCACGACGCGGTCTGCTCGACCTGCGGCCATTCACACGCGCCCGATCCGGCAATGCTGTCGGGCGACCGCTTCGACTGGAAAACGGCATGGGCGGCGATCGTCGCCGTCGGCATGCGCCCCTGCACCGGCGCACTCGTCGTCCTGTCCTTCGCGTTCCTGAACGGCCTGTGGCTCGGCGGCTTCCTCTCGGTCTTCGCCATGGCGATCGGCACGGCCATCACCGTCTCGATCCTCGCCACGATGGCCGTCCTCGCCAAGAACTGGGCGGTCGCCTTCGCCGGCGACGGCCGCACCGGCAACCGCGTTCACACCACCATCGAAATCGCCGGCGCCGCCTTCGTGTTCCTGCTGGGCGTCACTCTGCTCACGGCGAGCTTGAGCGTCTGATCGTCAGGCGTCATCCCGGAAGCCGCATTTGAGCGCAGCGAAAAGCGGCTATCCGGGACCGATTCCGTGACATTGGAACCCCACGGAATGGCTTCCGGCTCTCGCCTCGCTGCGCTCGGACTTCGGCCGGAATGACACCTGTCGCCGCTACCGCTTCATCCGCCCGCGAACCCAGAAGATCATGAAGAACGCCACGAGAAACAGCGCCGCCACCGCGCCTGCCAGCCACGGCGAAATCTCGATCGCCGCCAGCATGATCGCCGGCATGAAATAGGCTACGAACGCCACGCAGGCGAGAATGATCGCCGCCGCTATCGCAGAATTCCTGGTATCCCGGTCCATCATTCGCTCTTTGCTGCCGCGAAGTCTTCCAGCTTCTTTTTCTGCCGGCCGTCGCGGTCGAAATTGTCCTCGTCGAGCCACGCCTCGAAGGCCGCGCGCCGTGCCGGCCAGTCGCCGTCGAGCATCGCATACCAGGCCGTGTCGCGGCTCTCGCCCTTGATCACCATGTGCTGGCGAAAGACGCCTTCATAGTCGAAGCCGAACCGCCGCGCTGCGCGGCGCGATGCCACGTTGCGGTCGTTGCACTTCCATTCGAAGCGGCGATAGCCGAGCTCGTCGAAGAGGTGACGCGCGAGAAGATAGATGGTCTCGGTCGCCTGCCGGCTCTTCGCCATCTCCGGCCCCCAATAGATGTGGCCGACTTCCGCGACGCCGTTCGCCCGGTCGATCCGCATCAGCGCCATGCGCCCCTTGGCCCGCCCGTCCGCCTTGTCGACACAGGCGAAGAACATCGGATCGGGCGAGGCCTGGAACCGGTCGAGCCAGGGCTGCAGCGCGGCGCGATCGGCCGGCGGGACGTCGGAGAGATAGCGCATGCGCTCGCCCGCATCGGGCACGCTCTTTGCCGAAAAGAGCTGGTCGCCATGATCGTCGGCATTGAGCGGCTCCAGCCGCACATAGCGCCCGTCATGTGCCTGGCGCGGCGGCGTCAGTCGCGCCGTCCACCCGCTCAACTCCTGCGCCATGCGTCTCTCCCGTTTGACATTGTCGTCCAGCGCTCCCACAAACGAGCCCGATCTGCAAGACGGGAGGCTTGGCCAACATATGCTCCAGACGATTTCCGCTTTCGACCGCATCGGCGAGGAAAACGCCTTCGCCGTTCTGGCCCGCGCGACCGAGCTCGCGCAGTCCGGCAAGGACATCGTCAATCTGGGTATCGGCCAACCCGATTTCCGCACGCCCGACCACATCGTCGAGGCCGCCATCAAGGCCCTGCGCGACGGCCATCATGGCTACACGCCGGCGACCGGCCTTCTGGCCACCCGCGAAGCCGTCGCCCGCCGCACGCTGACGACGACCGGCATCGAGATCTCGCCCGAAAGCGTAATGATCATGCCCGGCGGCAAGCCGACCATGTTCGCGGCGATCCTGATGTTCGGCGAGCCGGGCGCGGAAATCCTCTACCCCGATCCGGGCTTCCCCATCTACAAGTCGATGATCGACTTCACCGGCGCAAAGGCGGTGCCGGTCCCGATCCGCGAGGAAAACGGCTTCGCCTTCTCCGCCGAGGAAACGCTGGCACTGCTCACGCCCAAGACGCGGCTCCTGATCCTCAACTCCCCCGCCAACCCGACCGGCGGCGTCACCCCGCGCGCCGAGATCGAAAAGCTCGTCGCCCGCCTCGCCGACCATCCGCATGTGGCGGTCATGTCGGATGAGATCTACGACGTCATGACCTATGACGGCGAGACCGCGACCTCGCTCCTGCAATTCCCCGAAATCCGCGACCGACTGATCGTGCTCAACGGCTGGTCCAAGACCTGGGCCATGACCGGCTGGCGGATGGGCTGGTCGATCTGGCCGGATTCGCTCTATGGCAAGGTGCGCAAGCTCGCCGTCAATTGCTGGTCCTGCGTCAACGCGCCGTCGCAATATGCCGGCATCGCGGCCATCGACGGCCCGCAGGACGAGGTGGCCACGATGATGCGCGCCTTCGACCGGCGCCGGAAAATCGTGGTCGACGGCCTCAACGCCATCGACGGCATTTCCTGCATCGTGCCGAAAGGCGCCTTCTACGCCTTCCCCAACATCTCGCAGACCGGCTGGAAGGCGAAGAAGCTCGCCTCCGCGCTGCTCGAGGAGACCGGCGTCGCCCTCATCGGCGGGCCGGATTTCGGCACGCTCGGCGAAGGCTACATCCGCCTCTCCTACGCCAATTCCGAAGAGAACATCCTACGCGCGCTGGAGCGGATCGACGGTTTCCTCAAAGGCCGTAGTACCAACTGATCGCAAAGCACGTCGCGATGCCGACGATGACGTTCATCGGCAGGCCGATCTTGACGAAGTCCGAGAAGCGATAATTGCCCGCGCCATAGACCAGCGTGTTGGTCTGGTAGCCGATCGGCGTGGCAAAGCTCGCGCTGGCGCCGAACATCACCGCGACGACCAGCGCGCGCGGCTCGACGCCGAGCTGCTGCCCGAGCCCGATGACGATCGGCGTCACCAGCACGGCAACGGCATTGTTGGTCACGCATTCGGTCAGCGTCGAGGCAAGCGCATAGACTATCAGCAGCAGGACGAACGGCGTCACCGTCGTCATCAGCGGCGTCAGCGATTCCACGATCAGCGTCACCGCGCCGGTGTTCTGCAGCCCCTGGCCGACGATCAGCATCGAGAAGATCAGGATCAGGATCGCGCCGTCGATCGAGCCCCAGGCCTCGTCGGCGTCGATGCAGCGCAGGACCAGAATAGCGGCGACGGCGATCATCGCCAGAATGCCGATATCCATCACGTTGAACGCCGCAAGCACGACGACGAGCCCCAGCGCCAGAAGCGCCAGCGGCGCCTTGGTGCGCCGGAACGCGCGCGCGGTCGAGCGCGTCACAGAGACGAGGTCGCTCTGGTCGGACAATTCGTCGAGCCCCTCGGACGTTCCCTCCAGCAACAGCCGGTCGGCCGGTCGCAGCATGACGCTGCCGAGGTCGGGACCCGGCACATGGCGGTGCCTGTGGACGCCAAGGATGCGCACGCCGAAGCGGCGCCCGAGCGACAGGCTGGAAAGGCGCGTGCCCTGGCTGTAGCGACCAGGCGCCACGACCGCCTCGACCGCGATCTGGTCTCCCTCGCGCACCGCGCCGCGCCGCTGGCCGATCCGCAGCCCCTCCTTTTCGCTCAGCGTCAGAAGTTCGGAGGATTTCGCCACGATGATGATCGCATCGTTCTTCTTCAGGACGATGTCGCCGACATCCTTCCGAATGGTCCGCCCCTCCGAGCGCACGCCGGTGATGCGCAGCCCCGGCTGCTTGAAATCGGCGATCTCCTTGATCGGCTTTTCGGTATAGGGGCCGTCGCCGAGCACCGTCACTTCGGAAAGATACTCCGTTTCCTCCGCGTCCATCGCCTCGCCGCCCTCCTCGCGCCTGTCGGGCAGCAGGAACCGTCCGAGGACGAGCATGGTCGCGACGCCTGTCAGTGCGGCGACGATGCCGACCGGCGTGATTTCGAAGATGGAGAAGGACTCGAGCCCCTGCTCGCGCGCCACGCCGTCGACGAGCAGGTTCGTCGAGGTGCCGATCAGCGTCAGCGTGCCGCCGAGGATCGCGGCATAGGAGATCGGGATCAGGAGCCGCGTCGAGGCGATGTCGAGCGCGCCGGCGAGCCGGATCACGATCGGGATCAGCACCAGCACGACCGGCGTGTTGTTCATGAAGGCAGAGGCCGCGAGCGTGGCAAACAGAAAGAAGCCGAGCGCCAGCATCGGATGCTTCTTGGCCCGCTCCAGCACCATTCCGGCGACGCTCTCCAGCACGCCGGTGCGCACCAGCGCGCCCGAAAGCACGAACATCGCGCCGATGGTGAGCGGAGCGGAATTGGAGAAGACCGCCATCGCCTGGTCGCTCTGCACGAAGCCGAGCAGGATGAAGATCGCGGCCCCGGCAGCGGCCGTCACATCAGCCGGATATTTCTCCCAGATGAACATGGCGAACAGCGCCACGACCAGCCCCAGCGCGACGAGCGCCTCGTAACCGGCAAACAGATCCGCCATCGTCCCCTCATGCACCCCGAACTCGCCTTCCAACGCCGCATCGCGCGCATTGGTCCGGCCGCCAGAAAATTTACCCGCGCCCGACGAACGGCATCTTGGTCGCCATCACGTTCATGAACAGCACATTGGCCTCGAGGGGAAGGCTTGCCATGTGCAGCACCGCGTCGGCGACATGGCCGACATCCATCACCGCCTCGGGCGCGATCTCGCCATTGGCCTGCGGCACGCCCTTGGCCATCGGCGCCGCCATTTCGGTGAAGGCATTGCCGATGTCGATCTGCCCGCAGGCGATGTCGAACGGCCGGCCGTCCAGCGCCAGCGTTTTGGTTAGGCCGGTGATCGCGTGCTTGGTCGCCGTATAGGGCACCGAGCCCGGACGCGGCGCATAGGCAGAGATCGAGCCATTGTTGATGATCCGACCGCCCATCGGGATTTGCCGGCGCATCAGGCCGAAGGCCGAGCGCGCGCACAGGAACGAGCCCGTCAGATTGACGTCGACGACGTCGTGCCAGACCTCGACCGGAATCTCGTCGATGGTCGTCGACTTGTAGCCCATGCCGGCATTGTTGAAGAGAAGGTCGAGCCGCCCGAACTCCTCCTCGATCCGCTCGAACAGCTTTTCGACCTGCTCGGCACGCGACACGTCGCAGGCAATCGCCAGCCCGCGGGCCGGCGCGTGACCGATCGCCGCCACCGCCTCGTCGAGCTTTTCCTGCCGGCGCCCGGTGAACACCGTATGCCAGCCGGCATGGACGAGCGCAGTGGCGACAGCCTGCCCGATGCCCGATCCCGCGCCTGTGACGAGTGCGAATTTGTCCTGCATGTCGTGTCCCCCATCTCCGTTGACAGACGGATCGCAGAAGCCCGGCGGGCGCGCAAGGGCAGGACACAAAGGAAGGCGGCCATTCGCGGCCGCCTGAGTTTGGAATCGGTGCTTGGGAGGAGGAGGAACAACCCGATTCGTTCGTTAAGAATGCGATACGAAGCTTAACCGAAGGTTAACTCCCGCATCGGACCGAAAAGTGAAGCCGGTTCTTGGATCATTCCGATGCGCCATCAAAAATGCGGTCGCCCTATCCCATGAATGCAAGGAACGGCCTGCCCAACAGCGCCTGGACGAAGGTAAACGCCACCAGTGCGACGAAGAGGATCGTCGCGATCCGGATCGGCCGCCGCTCCTCTCGACCGAAGATCGCGAGCGAGGCAAGACCGGCGACGGGCAGGAAATGCATCGCATGGGTGGAGAAGAAATGCGCCACGCGCAGATCGCCGCCATCCCGCGCCCAGCCGAAGATCGCGAGCCCGGCAGCGTCGGACCGCATACCGCCGACCCAGTGCCCGTCGAATGCGCTCATCGTGCCGGCGGTGATCACCGTCAGCGGCAGGACGAGCCCAAGCCCTGCGACGATGCTCTCCTTGACCACCGGCGGCAGGCCGGTCTCGCGGTTCTTTGCGATCAGCCCGGCATAGACGGCGCTGGCCGAGGTCAGCACGCCGGCGAGCGCGCCCATCGACATGTAGATCGCCTCGCCCGCCGGCGACTTGTTGAAATGCGCCGGCACCCCGTTCGCGGCCGCGCCCATCAGCCAGATCGTCTCGAGCACGATCGCGCCAATCACCGCGTCGATATAGATCCGATACCACCGTTTTGCCTGCGTACCCGCCGGTAGCCAGCGCGCGAAGAAGGCCAGCGTCAGGGCATACACCGCCAGCGCGAACTGGAACTTCACCGGCTTCGACCAGACCGAAACGTCGTTGGTCAACCGGCCGTCGACGATGCCCGCGAAAAGCGTCGGCAACAGAAGCGCCAGAAGCAGGAAACCGAGCGCGGCGAGCGCGCGCTCCGAACCGAATATGCGGTTCTGGGACATCGGCCGGACGGGCGCATGGTCGAGTGCGAGCGTTGTCATGGTCAGCGTCCCCCGATGGCGGGCGCGGCGCGGAACTGAAGCCGCGCCGCGCGGACGGCGACGAAGGCGAGATAGCCCGCCGGGCCGAACAGGAAGGTCAGCGGCAGGCATGGCAGGACGAGCCAGAACGGAATTCCGTCGGCACGCCCGCGCCGCACGATCCAGGCCCCGACGAAGAGATCGAAGGCGAGATAGTGCAGCCAGCCGGCCAGCAGGATTTCACGCGTCTGGAACAGTTGCGCCACCTCGTCCAGTGACCCGAACCCACCCTCCGCCCGCGTCCAGAAGGCGAGGATCAGCCCGGCATAGGCGATGGAGATCAGCGCCGGCATCGCATAGGCGGCAGCGAGGTCGCTGAGGCGTGGGATCAAGGGACTGATCAAGAGCGTCGCCCATCCGGCGACGGCGATCAGCGTGGCATATTGGAAGATCAAATCGGCACTCATCGGCATTTCCCCTTCCCCGTCTGGCGGCCATGCCGCTCCTTGACAGCGTCAAGATTGAATGCTGCCAGAAATCTTTCCATTGTCAACATCGAGAATCGGGGCCATCTAGAAGGGACAATGCTGGAGACCGATTTGCCCACCGCCGCACCCCGCAAGACCTACCACCACGGCGATCTGCGCCAGACGCTGATCGCCGCCGCCGAAGCCGAACTGATCGAAAAGGGGCTGGAAGGCTTTTCGCTGCGCGGCTGCGCCAAGCGCGCCGGCGTCTCGCACGCGGCCCCTGCCCACCATTTCAAGGATGCCGACGCGCTCCTGTCCGCCTTGGCCGCCGAGGGTTTCGACCGCCTCAATGCCTCGATGGTGGAAGCGATGGACGCCGTGGACGGCGACATGACGGAGAAATTCGTCGCATCGGGTGTCGGCTATGTCGACTTCGCCTGCGCCAACCCGGCACTCTTCCACCTGATGTTCGGCTCGCGCCGTCCCGACCACGAATCCCCACCCCTCGCCGAAGCCGGCGGCCGCGCCTTCGCCGTCCTCACCGGCAACGTCGCGACGATGACCGGCCGCGACTACGCCACCGATCCCGCCGCCGGCGAAGACGTCATCGCCGCCTGGGCCATGGTCCACGGCCTCTCCGAACTATTGATCGGCGACAAGCTGCACCTGCCCGAAGACATGCCCCGCCCAGCGTTCAAAGCCCTGATCTCGGCCATCATCCGCCGATCGGGGCCGAAGATTTAGCCAGATTTGAAAATCCCGCGCCGCTGCCCAAGCTGAGCAAAGAGTCCTCCTAGTTGACCCCCACCCTTTATCCCTCCCCACAAGGGGGAGGGAGTTCGCCATCGTCCTGCCTGTCCTCTCCACGAAGCTCCTGGCGGAATGAAAATCACAACGCGGACGTCCTCCCTCCCCCTTGTGGGGAGGGATAAAGGGTGGGGGTCACTTCAGAAAAATGGCGCCCTGGACACCTCGCCGCCCAAGCCCACACATGCACCAACCCCTAACACCCCGGCCGCCCTGCCCGCTCCCTGACAAACCCGCTGATATCCGCGAGCGTCGGCGCCTGCCCGCGCAGGGGCGATGCAATGGCCCCGACGATGTTGATATGCCCCACCCCGTCATAAATCCGCAGTTCCGTCCGGTTGCCGGCCGCCTGCAACGCGCGCGCCAGGTCCCGGCTGTCCTTCGCGGCGACCGTACGATCTGACGATCCGTGCAGCAGAAGCGTTGCCGGCGCGCGACCGTCCGCAAAATTGATCGGTTGGCTCTGGTCGCGCGTCGCTTCGGGAAAGATCCGCCGGTAGCGCTCGCTCGTCAGCGGCAGGAAATCGTACGGCCCCGCGATCCCGACGAAGCCGGAAATTATGCTGCACGCCGCCCCACCTAGATACCGCTCGTCGAGCGCGATGAGCGCCCCGATCTGCGCCCCTGCCGAATGACCGACCACCACGACCGGCCGGCCGCCGGCGACGTCGCGGCGGATCGCGGTCACGGCGCGGGCGGCATCCTCGACGAAATCGGGAAAGCGGACTTCGGGATAGAGCCGGTAATCGGGAATGGCGGCGATGAATCCCTGCTCGGCAAGCGCATTGCCGACGAAGCGATACATCGACCTGTCGCCGCTCGACCAGGCGCCACCGTAGAGGAACACCACCACCGGCGCGTCGGCGCCGGCACCGACCGGCCTGTAGACGTCATAACGCTGGCGCGGCCCCTGCCCGTAGGCAAGCCCCGTCTCCACCGCGACGGCGTCGGTGTTCGACATCGAATTGACGACCCCGACCGCGCCACCACAGCCGGGCAGCACGATCAGGACGGCGAAAAGGAGGACTCGAAGGCAGGACATGGGCACCGCGGCTGGAAGATGGTCTCCCAGCAACGGTGCGAACGCCCTCAAAGTTTCGTCAGACCTTCACGCTCGCGACATTCGCCTCGATGTGGTCGACGAGTGCGTCCGGCAGATTGAGCCGGCCGGCCAACTGATCGAGATAGCCGCGTTCGGAGCGCGAATCCGGATCGATCGTCAGCCGCGACGCGGTATAGATCTCGACCCGCTGCTCCTCGCTTTGCGCTTCGCGCACGATGTCGTCGAGATTGACCGGCTTGTTCAGCTCCGCCAGCAGAAACTGCTCGGCCTCGGCATCGACGCCGGCATCGCCGAGCCGCCCCGCGATCTTCGCGCGCTCCGCCTCGTCGATATGGCCGTCGGCGCGCGCCGCGGAAATCATCGCCCGCACGATGGTCAGCGCGAAAGCATCTTCGCCCTGCGGCGCACGAGCCGGGTGGAACGGCGTGTCGGAAGGCGGCGGCAGGAGTTCGGGCTCACGACCCGCCGGCGTGGCCGTCTGCGGCTGCTGACCCTTCTGGTAATCGCTATACGCCTTGTAGGCGAGGCCGGCGATCGCGGCCATGCCGCCGATCTTGAGCGCCGAGCCGCCGAGCTTGCGCCCCTTGCCCGAAAGAAGAAGCCCGGCCAGAGCCGCCGTCGCCATCGGGTTGTCCTTGGCGAGCTGGCCGATCTTGCCCATGCCGCCGCCGCTCGCAAGCCCGCCCAGCCCGCCGCCGGCAAGACCGCCCAAGCCGCCCTTGGAAAGGGAACCTGACGAGCCCAACAGGCCGTCGATGAGCTTCTTCGGGTCGAACATCGGCTTCTCCTCATCTCTCTTTTGCCATTGCGGCAGTCGAGATTAGCTAGGGGCCGACCCCGGCTTTTGCAATGCGGCCCGGCGAAAAGCTCTCATCCGCCGATATGCCGCGCGCCCGTCATCTTCGCCCGCTCCACCTGCCGCTGCCGTTCGGCATAGCGCTCGCGATCGGCCTCGGATCGCTCGTCATGGCAAGCGGCGCAGGCAATTCCCTCGACGAAGAGCGGCGACGCCCTGTCGGCTGGCGTCAGCGGACGCCTGCAGGCGCGGCAGAGCTCCGCATCGCCCTCGCGCAACCCTTGCCCGACGGCCACGCGCTCGTCGAAGACGAAGCACTCCCCCTGCCAGAGGCTCGCCTCCTCGGGAACCTCTTCGAGATAGCGCAATATGCCGCCCTTGAGATGGTAGACCTCGTCGAGCCCGATCGACTTCGCATAGGCCGTCGCCTTTTCGCAGCGAATG
Organism: Pseudomonadota bacterium; assembly: GCA_023389195.1. Classification (GTDB taxonomy): domain Bacteria; phylum Pseudomonadota; class Alphaproteobacteria; order Rhizobiales; family Rhizobiaceae; genus Aliihoeflea. The sequence continues at coordinate 33,156 of JAEWET010000007.1, read as the reverse complement.
CCGCCGGTGCAGAACATCGCCAGCTTCTTGCCTTCCAGCGCCCCGCGATTGGCCTCCAGCCAGTCGGGAAATTCGCGAAAGCTCGCCGTCTTCGGATCGAGCGCCCGCTCGAACGTGCCGAGCCCGACCTCGTAATCGTTGCGCGTGTCGATAACGACCGTGTCCGGATCGGCGATCAGCGCGTTCCAGTCGCCCGGCTCGACATAGGTGCCCGCGTCGCGCTCGGGGTCGATCCCGCCAACGCCCATCGTCACGATCTCGGCCTTGAGCCGCACCTTCATCCGGTGGAAAGGCATCTCGCGCGCGCTCGAATATTTGACGTCGAGCCCGGTCAGCGCCGGCATCGCATCGAGATGCGCAACGAGCGCGTCGATCGCGTCGGGCGTTCCGGCCACCGTGCCGTTGATCCCCTCATGCGCCAGAATCAGCGTACCCCTGATGCCGCGCTCCGTGCAGAAGGCGGCGAGCGGCGCGCGCATCTCCCGCCAGTCCGCAAGGCGGGCGAAACGGTAGAGCGCGGCAACCTTGATCGGCATGTCGTGAGCAGCGTGCATGGCGCGCAGATAATCCGTCCCGACGAGACGCGCAACGAACTTATCCCCCTCCGCGCAAACGAGAGGAAAATATCCCTCACCCATCGAAGAGGATATGCCCATGCTCGATCCCGAGACCCGCGCCGCACTCATCAAGGTCGCCCGCGCCTTCGATCTCGACCCCGCTGCGCTCGCCGCCGTCGCTTCGGTCGAAAGCGACCTCGTCGCCCACGCCATGATCGACGGCCGCGCCGAACCGCTGATCCGCTTCGAGGGTCACTATTTCGACCGCCGCCTGTCCGCCGCCGCGCAGGCCGCAGCCCGCGCCGCGGGCCTTACCTCGCCGACCGCCGGCACGATCCGCAATCCCGCCTCGCAGGCTGCCCGCTGGGCGCTGCTCGCCCGCGCTCGGTCCATTGACGCCCGCGCGGCCGACGAATCCACCTCCTGGGGCATGGGTCAGGTCATGGGCGCGCATTGGGCGTGGCTCGGTTTCGGTTCGGTCGAAGCGCTCGTCACCGAAGCCCGTTCGGGAGCGGAAGGCCAGTTGCGCCTGATGGCGCGCTACATCGAGAAGGGCGGCCTCGCCCCCGCCCTTTCCCGCCGCGACTGGCCCGCCTTCGCTCGCGGCTACAACGGCCCCGGCTTTGCCCGCAACGCCTATGACGTGAAGCTCGCATCCGCCCATGCGCGCTTCGCAAGGCTCGACTGGACGGCGGGCGACAGGGTCTTGCGGCGCGGCGATCGCGGCACGGACGTCGCCGCCCTGCAGCGCCTTCTCGCCGCCAACGGCGCTGACCTCGCGATAGACGGCGTGTTCGGCCCGCTCACGCAAACCGCCCTTCGCGCCTTCCAGGCACGGCGCGGCCTGCCCGCCACCGGCATCGCCGACGCTGCGACCATGGCCGCGCTGGCAGCACGGCGGATCACGCCTTGCGGGTTGCTCCAGGCGCTCATTTCGCTATTCAGGTCAGGGTGACTTCCCCGTCGCAGCCGTGCTAAATCGGTTGAAAAAGGAGATTGCGTCATGGCGACATCACAGGCCGAGCGGCTTCGCGCCCTCATTGGAACCCAGCCCGTCATTCCGGTCGTGCGGATCGACGACTTGGCGCATGCGGTCCCGATGGCGAAGGCGCTCGTCGCGGGCGGGCTGCCCGCGATCGAGGTGACGCTCCGCACGCCGGTCGCGCTCGATGCGATCCGCCTCATCATCGACGAGGTGCCGGGCGCAATCGTCGGCGCCGGCACGATCCTCGACGCGCGCCAGTTCGATGCCGCCGAAAAGGCCGGCGCGAAATTCATCGTCAGCCCCGGCACGACGCAGGAACTGCTGGACGCTGCGCGCACAGCCCCCACGCCCCTCCTGCCGGGCGCGATCACCCCGAGCGAGATCATGGCGATGCGTGAGGAAGGCTATGGCTTCCTCAAATTCTTCCCCGCCGAACAATCGGGCGGCGCATCGTTCCTCAAGGCCATCTCCGCCCCCATCCCCGACATGCTGTTCTGCCCCACCGGCGGCGTCTCGCCGTCAAACGTCGCAACCTGGCTCGGTCTCCCCAACGTCGCCTGCGTCGGCGGCTCCTGGGTCGTCCCGGATGCAGCCGTCAAGGCCGGCGATTGGGCCGAGGTGGAGCGCCTGTCACGCGAGGCCGCGGCGCTGCGGGCGTAGTCCAAAGCCCTGCACGTCAAGGAACCGCCGGACGGTCTTGCCGAAGACGACCCCCACCCTTTATCCCTCCCCACGAGGGGAAGGGAGTCGCAAGCGTCGCGCGTGACCTTCGATGCACCACCTGGCTTGACCGATCAGGCGCAACGCAGACGCCCTCCCTCCCCCTTGTGGGGAGGGATACAGGGTGGGGGTCACTTCATGTAAAAACAAAAACGGCAGCCACTCCCACTGCCACTCCAATTAATCATACCACGTGGCGTCCGTCCTAGCCTGACGATCAGCCGCAACGCAGACGCCCTCCCTCCCCCTTGTGGGGAGGGATAAAGGGTGGGGGTCACTTCATGCAAAAACAAAAACGGCAGCCACCCGGCTGCCGTTCTCAATTCAAACCCAAAGATGGCTAGTTAAACCGCGCCACCGACATGAACTCCACCGCCTTGCCCGAGAACCGGCTGGCGTCCGGCTGGGCGTCGCTGCGCTGGAAGCCGGCCGTGTAGATTAGCGCCGGCGGCGTGCGGACGATGTTGTAGGCGAAGGACGGCGCCGTCGTGCCCGTCTGGACCTGTTCGACGCGGCCCGGCTCGAGCGCCCAGCGCGCCATTTCCGGCGTCGCGTCGACAGCGCGCGCGCGGCGCTGCTGGCGTGCGTCGGTCGCCGTCGGCTTGCCGAGCTTGGCCGTCGTGCGCACGCCCGATTCGATCGCATGCATCGGCGACGTGCCTTCGGTGCGCGCGATCAGTGCCGCACGCGGCGAGGATTCGAGCGCGGCGACCTGCTGCTGCTTGATCGCCTGTGCGGCTTCCTCGGCGTTGATGCCATTGGCGCGGCGCGAGGCGTCGAGGTCGAACGGTTTGGCGGTGACGGCATCGGGAAGCGCCGCGAGTGCGAAGATTTCGCCTGCCGTCCGCCCGTCGCCGACGGCCGGCTCGGCCGAAACGACCTGCGTTCCGCCGCTGGCCGGCTTCGGCGCGTCCGTCAGGAGCTGGGTGATCGCATCCGATCCGCCGCGGCTCGGCCGTTCGGCCAAAAGTGCGGCCACCGGCACGCCCGTCTCCGGCGTCTTGATGGAGGCGGCCAGCGCGTCGGCCGCTTCCGCGGGTGCGGGCTGATAGTCGGGGCGGCGCGTGGGCAGCGGAATGTTGAGCGCTACTTCGGTCGCCGTGGCTTCCGCCTCTGCAGGGGCGCCTGCGGCGGCGTCGAACCCGTCGGCCATCGCGGCGGCGGCGACCGTCGGAACGGCAGCCGGTGCGGCCGCGACTTCGACCTGCGGACGCGGCGCGGCGAGCGGCACCGGGATGGCGCGGGCCGGAAGGGCCGCGATGATGGTTTCGGGCGACTGCGCGACCGGGGCGGCCGGAACCGGCGCCTGGCGCTGCTGCGGCGCGGCCTGTGCCGGCGCGGCGGCGACCGCGACGTCTTCCTCGTCATCCGCACCGCCGCCACCGCCGAACAGCGTCGCGAGCAGGCCCCTGCCGGAGCCGCCGCCGCTGCCGCCGGCGCTTGCTACCGCAAAGCCGCCGGAGCGCTTGCGCGATTCATAGGAGGCCAGTGCCTGCTTGTAGCCGGGCAGCGGCTTGCCGTCGGTCGGCACGTGAATGGTCTTGCCGTCGGGGAACACCGCCATCAGATCGTTGCGGCGCATGCGCGGCCAATGGCGCACATTGCCGACGTCGAGATGGACGAAGGGTGCGCCGGATGTCGGATAATAGCCGACGCCGCCGCCTTCCATCTTCAGGCCGGCCGCGCGCAGCGAGGAAAGCTTGACGCCCGGAATGTAGAAATCGATCGCCTTGCCGAGCGTGTGCTGGCTCTTCTCCGCAACGCCGGAGGACCGCGAACGCAGCATGCCGTTGGTCTTCGGCGAGCGATAGGCCGAGACGACGTGGATAGGCTCGCGCCCGCCCACCTGCTGATAGACCTCCCACAACAGGTCGATCACCTGCGGGTCCATCTTGGTCGGTTCGTTCTGGCGCCAGTCGCGCAGGAACCGGTTCACCTGCGTCAGCCCGTTCTGGTCGAACCGGTTGCCGCGCTTGAACGTGATGTCAGCGCGTTCCTTGGTGTGGATGTTGTAGAGCTTCAGCGTGCGCGTCTGCGCATCGGCATTCGCCATGGCGCAGAAGGAAAAGGCGAAGGCGACCATCAGGGCCGTAGCGGCCCGGCGGGCAAGCCCGCCGCTCATGATCTGCCAGGTGTTGGGCATTCCAGCGATACTGATCAAAACATCTCGCCTTGTCGGCTTGTTGAGTGTCCCCGGACCGATTCCGGACGGCAATTGTCGTCCAAATATCAGCGCTAATGGTTAATCAGCACTTAGTGCAGTCGTTCACGTTTGGCGGGCGTCGCGACTGGAGGCGACGCAGATGGCGAAACTGTGGTCGACTGCCTGGCAAAAGGGCTATCGCTAACCCTGGGGCACCGTCAAGACGCGAGCCGGCCGAGGCGGCCCTCGTCGGCGTCGATCCCCATCTCTTTGAGCTTGCGGTAGAGCGTGGAGCGGCCGATGCCGAGCCGTCGGGCGACTTCGGAAAGCCGGCCGTCATAATGGTCGATCGCCGCCTGGATCGTCTGCCGCTCCAGTTCGGCGAGCGAACGCATCTCGCCGCGTGAATCGAGCAGCGGAAGCGTCATTTCATCAGTCGTTTCAATATCTTGTGCCGATTTTTCGGCAACTGGCGCCGGCAGGTCCGCCCGGCGCGTCTCCGCCGGCCGGATCGTGCCGATTTCGGAGGCAATCTGCGCAAAATCATGCACTTCCAGCCGCTCGCCCTCGGCCAGCACCGCCGCGCGGAAGATCACATTTTGCAACTGCCTGATATTTCCAGGCCAATCATAGGCTGAGAGCAGGTTTACTACGTCTTTTGACAATCCCGCCACGCTGATCGGCGCGGCTGATCTTGCCTGGTCGAGGAAAAGTCCTGCCAGAGCCGCGATTTCACTGGCCCGCTCGCGCAGCGGCGGCACCGGAATGGCAAGCACGTTCAGCCGGTAATAGAGATCCTCGCGAAACAGCCCCTCGGCCATTCGCTTCGAAAGGTCGCGATTGGTCGCCGAGATCAGACGCACATCGACCTTGATCGTGTGGCGCGCGCCGACCGGATCGACCTCGCCCTCCTGGATCGCGCGCAGAAGCTTCACCTGCGCCTCAGGCGGCAGTTCCCCGACCTCGTCGAGGAAGAGCGTGCCGCCATCGGCTTCGAGGAACTTGCCGAGATGCTTCTCGGTCGCGCCGGTGAAGGCGCCCTTCTCGTGGCCGAAGAGGATGCTCTCGACGAGGTTTTCCGGGATCGCGCCGCAATTGACGGTGACGAACGGCTTGCCCGCCCGCGGCCCCGCAGCCCGGATCGCCCGTGCGACGATTTCCTTGCCGACGCCGGTTTCGCCCTCGATCAGGATCGGCATGTCGGTCGCCGCGGCCTTGCGGGCGAGCGCGGCGGTGCGCGCCATCGCCGGCGACGCGCCGAGATCGTCGAGCCCGATCTGCCCCTCGGCGCCGCGGGCCGCCCTGCGCGCCTTTGCCTTGCCGGCAAGCGCGCCGAATTTCAGCGCGCCCTCCAGCGCCGCCTTGAGCCGTTCCGGCGCCACCGGCTTGACCACGAAGTCGAACGCGCCGAGCCGCATGGCCGAGACGGCGGTGTCGATCGTGCCCTGCCCGGTCTGGACGATGACGGGCGTCGAAATCCCCGCCCGCCCCATCGCCTCGAGGACTTCGAGGCCGGTCATTTCGGGCATGGCGAGGTCGAGCACGACGGCCTCGATCTCGCCGGTGCGCGCCGCCTGCAGCCTGTCGAGCCCGATCCGCCCGTTCTCCGCCGTCAGCGCCGAATGGCCAAGGCGCGTGACGACGGCTTCCACCAGTCGGCGCTGGACCGGATCGTCGTCGATGATGAGAATGCTGCCTGCCATGCCGCCCACGCGATTTTTGCGTTGCCTATCCCGCTTTAGTTGCTCCACACTGGCACAACTCCATGAACAGGCGCTCAAGAAGACCGGTGAACGAACCCTTACCGGCCGCGCCGAAAACCAGCTCGCTCCACGAGGAAATTCAATGACATCTTCGACATCGCCGCTCGCGCCCGTCCGCGCCCCGGCCTCCGCCGCCCGCGCCGAGAGCGAGTTCGGCAACCTGCCCGAGTGGAACCTCGCCGATCTCTACGCCTCGATGGACTCAGCCGAGCTCAAGGCCGACATCGCCCGCGCCCGCACCGACGCGGAAGCCTTCGAGGCCAAATGGAAGGGCAAGCTCCAGCAGGAGGCCGAAAAGGGCGCAGCCGGCGGCCTTGGCCGCGCCATGACCGAATACGAGGCGCTCGAAGAGCTGATCGGCAAGATCGCCTCCTACGCTGCCCTCCTCTACACCGGCGACACGCAGGACCCCAAGCGCGCCAAACTCTATGGCGACGTGCAGGAAAAGCTCACCGACGCCTCCTCGCACCTCCTCTTCTTCACGCTTGAACTTAACCGCCTCGACGACGCCATCATCGACGCCGCACTCGCCGCCGACCCCTCCTTCGGCCATTACCGCCCGTGGATCGTCGACCTGCGCCTCGACAAGCCCTACCAGCTCGAAGACCGCATCGAGCAGCTCTTCCACGAAAAATCCGTCACCGGCCGCGGCGCCTGGAACCGCCTTTTCGACGAGACGATGACGTCGCTGCGCTTCGAAGTAAGCGGCGAGACCCTGCCGCTCGAGCCGACCCTGAACAAGCTGCAGGACGCCGACCCGGCGGTGCGCGAGGAAGCGGCCCATGCGCTGGCAAAGGTGTTCAAGGACAATCTGCGCACCTTCACGCTGATCACCAACACGCTCGCCAAGGACAAGGTAATCTCCGACCGCTGGCGCGGCTTCAAGGACATCGCGGATTCCCGCCATTTGGCGAACCGCGTCGAGCGGGAGGTCGTCGACGCGCTCGCCTCGGCCGTGCGCGAGGCCTATCCGCGCCTCTCGCACCGCTACTACGCGATGAAGGCCAAGTGGCTCGGCATGGACCAGATGAACCACTGGGACCGCAACGCGCCCCTGCCCGAAACGCCGAAAGCCGTCATCTCATGGGAGGACGCGCGCCGCACGATCCTGTCCGCCTATGAAGGCTTCGACCCGAAGATGGCCGAGATCGCCGGCCGCTTCTTCGACCGCAGCTGGATCGATGCCGCCGTGCGCCCCGGAAAGTCTCCCGGCGCCTTCGCGCATCCGACCGTGCCCTCGGTGCACCCCTATGTGATGATGAACTACATGGGCAAGCCGCGCGACGTGATGACGCTCGCGCACGAGCTCGGCCACGGCGTCCACCAGGTGCTCGCCGCCGACCAGGGCGCGCTGATGGCCTCGACCCCGCTGACGCTTGCGGAAACGGCGTCGGTCTTCGGCGAGATGCTGACCTTCCGCTCGCTCCTCGACCGCACCACCGACAAGGCCGAGCGCAAGGCGATGCTGGCGCAGAAGGTCGAGGACATGATCAACACGGTCGTCCGGCAGATCGCCTTCTACGAGTTCGAACGAAAGGTCCACACCGAGCGCCGCAACGGCGAACTGACGCCCGACCAGCTCGGCCAGTTCTGGCTGGAAGTGCAGGCCGAAAGCCTCGGCCCCGCAATCCGCATCCGCGAGGGCTACGAGACCTTCTGGGCCTACGTTCCCCATTTCATCCACTCGCCCTTCTACGTCTACGCCTACGCGTTCGGAGACTGCCTGGTGAACTCGCTCTACGGCGTCTACCAGTCCGCCGCGCCGGGCTTCCAGGAAAAGTATTTCGCGCTGCTGAAGGCCGGCGGCACCAAGCACCACGCCGAACTCCTGGCCCCGTTCGGGCTCGATGCGACGGACCCCGGTTTCTGGAAAAAGGGCCTGTCAGTCATCGAAGGCCTGATCGACGAGTTGGAAGCGCTGGATCGGACCGCCTGACGGCGGCCTTTCCACGAATTGACCCCCACCCTCTATCCCTCCCCACAAGGGGGAGGGAGGGCACCTGCGTCCTGCTCTATCCTGCAAACTGGGTGGAGCATTGAAAGGCACGTAAGACGCTGACGAACTCCCTCCCCCTTGTGGGGGTCCGAAGGACGGGCGAGACCCGCGGCTCGCCCAACAAAGGGTGGGGGTCCCCTTCGCCCGAATCTTGCGAACCTAAACCGCCTCCACCCTCAACGTCGTCCCCTCCGCCCCGACCACGCGCACACGCGTCCCTGCCGCCATATCCGGCCCCGTCGCTAGCCACAGCGTATCTCCGAGCCGAATACGCCCATGCCCGTCGCGCAAATCCTCTTCCAGCCTCGAGATCTGCCCGATCAACTGCCGCTCGCGCTGGTTCAGGAGCGGCTGGTCGCTTTCGCCCTTGTCCGAACCGAACGCGAAGCGACCGACGATGACGCTGGCAAGGCTCAGCACCAGGAACACGATGACCTGCGACGGCCAGCCCCACCAGGCGGCATCGCCGATCTGGAACGAGAGCGCGCCGGTCAGAAGCGCGGCGATGCCGATCCACAGGAGGTAGACGCCCGGCGCAAAGACTTCGAGGCCGAGCAGAACCGCCCCGAGGACGATCCAGTTCCATGCGCCGAGACCGGAGAGGAATTCGCTCATCGCGCGTCCTGCGTGTCGGCGTCGATGCTTGTCGTCGCGACGCTATGCGCCGGCACCGATGGCAGGCGCGGCCCGCGCCGCGGCGGTTGCTGCTGCCGGCTCTCGTCGCCGAACACTTCCTTGGCGATCTGGCCGATCCCGCCGAGCGAGCCGACAAGCGCGGACGCTTCCATCGGCATCAGCACGACCTTGGAGTTCGGCGCCGAGCCGATCTTCGCCATCGCCTCGGTGTATTTCTGCGCGACGAAATAGTTCACCGCCTGGATGTCACCGGCCGCGATCGCCTCGGAAACGACCTGCGTTGCCCGCGCCTCGGCTTCGGCCGAACGCTCGCGCGCCTCCGCGTCGCGGAACGCGGCTTCCCTGCGGCCCTCGGCTTCCAGCACCTGCGCCTGCTTCAGGCCTTCGGCCTCGAGGATCTGCGCGCGCTTGTTGCGCTCGGCCATCATTTGGCGGGCCATCGAATCCACCATATTGGCCGGCGGGTTGATGTCCTTGATCTCGACGCGCGTCATCTTGATGCCCCAGGGACTGGTGGCATTGTCGACGATGTGGAGCAGCCGGTCGTTGATCTGGTCGCGGTTCGACAGGAGCTCGTCGAGATCCATCGAGCCCATGACGGAGCGGATGTTGGTCATCGTCAGATTGAGGATCGCATTCTGGAGGCCGGAAACCTGATAGGCGGCCTGCGCCGCGTTCAGCACCTGGTAGAAGGCGACGCCGTCGACGGCGACGATCGCGTTGTCGCGCGTGATGACCTCCTGCGTGGGAACGTCGAGCACCTGTTCCATCATGTTCATGCGCGCGCCGATCCGCTCGACGAAGGGCACGATCAAATTGAGGCCCGACGACAGCGTGCGCGTGTATCGGCCGAAGCGTTCGACCGTGTAGTTGTTGCCCTGCGGCACGGTCTTGACGCCGGCGAAGATGACGAGGAGCACAAGAACCGCGAAAACGAGGATCGCGATCTCGAAACCGGACAAGAACATGGTGACTCCCAAAATGCGTTGCCTATGCAGCGAACTTAGGGAGACAAGGCGTGCGAGGCAAATCAGCCGAAGGCGAAGAGGTCCGCCTCGCTGTCCGAGCGCCCTGCGATCGCCGCCGACACGATCTCGCTCGCGATCCGCGAATAGGTGATGCCGTTGCCGCCATAGCCCATCACGGCGTGGATGCGCGGCTTCCTCGGCACGGCGCCGATGATCGGCAGTCCCGTCGAGGTCGAGCCGAAGGCGCCGGCCCACACGAATTGCGGGGTCGTGTCGAGCTTCGGCATCAGCTTCTTCAGCTTGGCGACGATGGCGGCGGTCTTTTCGGGGATCAGCGCGTCACGCCGCTCCTCGTCCTGGAACTCTTCATCCTCGCCGCCGCAGACGATGCGCCCGTCCTTGGTCGCGCGCATGTAGAGATAGGGGTCCGACGCCTCCCAGATGAAGGCCTCCTGCGGCCACAGATTCTGCTTTTGCGGCCGCGTGGCAATGGCCCAGGTGGAGATCACCTGATGGTTGTCGGCCGGCACGAAGGGCATCAGTTCGTAGCCGGTGCAAAGGACGACATGGGAAGCGGAGATGACGGGGCCGTCGCCGGTCGCGACCTCGACGCCGTCCTTCGCGTGCTCGAACGCCGTCGCCTCGACATTCTTGTAGAACCGCGCGCCGCGCGAGCGTGCGGTGTTGAGAAGGCCGGCCGTCAGCTTGCGCGGATCGAGCGCCAGATTCTCGTGGGACAGGATCGCGCCGTCGCGGTCGATGCCGAACTCGTCCTTCAAGGGCTTGGCGGTCAGGTAGCGCGACAGGAGCCCGGCATCGGTCCGCGCTTCGGCCTCCTCTTCCAGCGCGCGGCCCGTCAATTCGTTGCCGGCGAGATAGAGCGTGGGCCGCGTGGCGAGGTCGCAAGGGATGCCCAGCGCCTCGATATGCGCCTTCAAATTCATCACCGCGAGGCGCGAGCGGCGCCACGCGCGCTCGGCATCGGTGCGGCCGATCTTGAGCTTGAGTTTGGAAAGCGGCGTATCGATCTCGTACTGCACGAGTGCCGTCGTCGCCGGCGTCGAACCGAGCAGCGGCCCGCGTCGATCGATCATGACGACCTCGTGGCCGGCGCCGGTCAGCGCCTCGGCCATCATCGCGCCGGAAATTCCCATGCCGACGACGAGCACTTCGCCTTTGATGTCGCGGGTCAGCGTCTGCATCGGCACCGAGGGCGCCCGATAGGCCATCCAGACCGGCGTGCCGGTTCGCAGATCGAGTTTACGCATGAAGATCGTCGCCCCGTTGGATTGCGCTCTCCAACGGGGCTCGGACCACTAGGTTCCTCAGCCCGCCAGACGCTTCACGATCGCCTCGATCTGCGGGCGCAGATCCGCACGCCCGAGCGCGAAGGCGAGGTTCGCCTCGACGAATCCTTCCGGCGAGCCGCAATCATAGGTTTCGCCGCGATAGTGGTAGCCGTAGAGCTTCTGGCTGTCGCCGAGGCGCAGCATGGCGTCGGTCAACTGGATCTCGTTTCCCGCGCCGCGCTCCTGCGTGGCGAGAAGATCGAAGATCTCCGGCTGCAGGATGTAGCGGCCGTTGATGTAGAGGTTGGACGGGGCGTCCGCCGGCTTCGGCTTTTCGACCATGCCGGTGATCTCGAAGCCCGCGCCCGCCTTCTCGCCCGCGCCGACGATGCCGTATTTATGCGTTTCGGCCGGGTCGCATTCGGCGACTGCGATGACGTTCGAGCCCGTTTCCCCGTAGAGCTCGACCATGCCGCGCATGCAGCTCTTGTCCGAGCGCATGATCATGTCGGGCAAAAGCAGCGCAAAGGGCTCGTCGCCGACGAGGTCGCGCGCGCACCAGACCGCATGGCCAAGCCCGAGCGGCTCCTGCTGGCGCGTGAAACTGGTCGTGCCGGCGGCCGGCTGCATCGACTGCAGGAGCTCGATCTGCACCGTCTTGCCGCGACGCGAAAGCGTCTCGTTGAGCTCGAACTGAAGGTCGAAATAGTCCTCGATATTGCCCTTGTTGCGGCCCGTGACGAAGATGAAATGCTCGATCCCCGCCTCGCGCGCCTCGTCGACGACATACTGGATCACCGGACGGTCGACGACGGTCAGCATTTCCTTGGGCACCGTCTTCGTGGCGGGCAGGAAGCGGGTTCCAAGTCCTGCGACGGGGAAAACGGCCTTTCTGACTTTCTTCATCTGACGGTCCATTCTGAGTTTCATCGATGATCGCGACTTCGTGATCGGCGCGGCCGCGTACGTTCCGTCGCGGACATTTTCATGTCAATGTTGATCTGTCTTGAACGAAAATGGCTGATTTGCCGCACGGAAAGGTTGAGCCAGGGGCGGCTCCGGACGGCATGGTAAACGCTTTCCTAACCCGATCGGTGCAGAATCGCTTCAAATCCTGAATTAAGGAGGAATTCATGAGCTTGAAGACATTCATGGGATCGCTCGTCGCCGGTGCGCGGTCGCTGGGCGCGGTTCTGGCCGTGACGGGCATGACGATCGGCCTTTCTGTCATCTCCCAGCCGGCGCAGGCCGATGCCGGGTTCCAAAGGTGGGTCGCGCAGTTCCGTGCGACGGCGGCGCAGAGCGGCATATCCAACGCGACATTCGACCGCGCGTTCCAGGGCGTGACCGCGCCCGACCCCGAAGTGCTCGAAAAGGCCCGCTACCAGCCCGAATTCGTCGCGCCGGTCTGGGACTATTTCGACAACCGGATCAACGAGAACTCGATCGGCATCGGCCGCCAGAAGGCCAATGAACACAATCGCCTGCTCGGCCAGATCGAGAGCCGCTTCGGCGTCGACCGCAACATCCTCCTCGCCATCTGGTCGATGGAATCGAACTATGGCGCGATCCTCACCAACGACCGCGTGATGCGCAACGTCATCCGCTCGCTCTCCACGCTCGCCTATGCCGACGAGCGCCGCCAGCGCTTCGCGCGCCAGCAATTGATCGCGGCGCTCGAAATCCTCCAGCGCGGCGACATCGACGTCCACCACCTGACCGGCTCATGGGCCGGCGCGATGGGCCACACCCAGTTCATCCCGACCAGCTACAAGGCCTATGCGGTCGATTTTGACGGCAATGGCCGCCGCGACATCTGGAATTCGGTGCCCGACGCGCTCGCCACGGCCGCAAACCTTCTGTCCAGCAACGGCTGGCGGGCCGGCCATGCCTGGGGCTACGAGGTGAAGCTGCCGGCGGGCCGCAAGTTCCCCGGTGGCACGATGTCGCTCCAGCAATGGCAGTCGATCGGCGTCGTGCGCGCCAACGGCCAGGCCTATCCGCGCCCCGGCGACGCCGCCGAACTGAAGGTGCCGGACGGCCGCGAAGGCCCGGCCTTCCTCGTCCTGCACAATTTCAACATGCTCAAGCGCTACAACAATGCCGACCGCTACGCGATCGCCGTCGGGCTTCTCGCCGACCAGATCGCCGGCCAGCCGCAACTCGCGCGCGACTGGAACCGCCCCTTTACGCGGCTCTCCTTCGACGAGACGCAGGAGCTTCAGCAGCATCTTTTGACGCGCGGCTATTATGACGGCAATATCGACGGCAAGATCGGACCCGCCTCGCGCGATGCGATCAAGGCCTTCCAGTCGCGCATGGGAATGAGCGCCGACGGCCACCCCTCGAAGGAAGTTCTGTCCCGCATCCGGGGGCAGTAGGAACGGAGCACGATTTGGCATCGCGAGGTCTGCGCAAAGCAGCGTTTATCTGTCTGGCGATGATCCTGGCGTTCGGAGGCGTGCCGCAAGGCGCGCCTTTCGCCGTTTCGCCCGCCGCCGCGCAGCAACAGCAGCAACAGGGCGGCGGTCTTCTGCGTTTCCTGTTCCAGCGCAACCAGCCGGCGCCGCAGGTCTATGAAGCCCCCCAGCGCCAGCCGCAACGCCAGCGCGCGCAGCCCCGCCGGCAGCAGCAGGGCGGCGGGCAGGCGCAGCGCCGCCAGCGCTCGTCATCGCCGGGACAGGCCCCCGCGCCCGCGGCCGCGGCCGCCGCCGTCGCCAAGGCCGACGACGCACGCAAGGTGCTCGTGGTCGGTGACTTCGTCGCCGGCGGGCTGGCCGAAGGCCTCGAAGCCGCCGTCGAGGCGGACGCCTCGGTCGAGATCGTCGCCCGCGCGAACGGCTCGTCGGGCCTCGTGCGCGACGATTATTACGACTGGCCCGGCAACCTCGTCGCCATGCTCGACGAACTCGACCCCGCCATCGTCGTCGTCATGCTCGGCTCCAACGACCGGCAGGCCATGTCGGTCGCCGGCACGTCTGAGGCGGCGCGCAGCGACGCCTGGCTGAAGGAATACGAGCGCCGCGCGAGCCTCATGGCCGAGGCGGTGACGGCAAAGGACATCCCGCTCGTCTGGGTCGGCATGATCCCCTTCCGCCCCTCCACCATGTCGGCCGACATGATCGCCTTCAACGACATCTACCGCAAGGTCGCCGAAGCGGCCGGCGGCCAGTTCGTCGACGTCTGGGACGGCTTCGTCGACGAGAACGGCGCCTTCGTCGCCAGCGGCCCCGACATGAACGGCCAGCCGACCCAGCTTCGCGCCGATGACGGCATCAACGTCACCCGCGCCGGCAAGCGCAAGATCGCGTTCTTCGTCGAAAAGCCGCTGCAGCAGGCGCTCGGCGCCGCGCCCGCGCCCGAACTCGTCTTCTTCGGCCCCGACCTGCCCCCGGGCTTCGTCGCCGGCCCGCGCGAAGCGCCCCGCATCGACCGCACCCAGCCCGTCGCGCTGTTCGCAACTCCTGGCGCCAGCGGCGAATTGCTCGGCCGCAACATCGTGCGCCCGGCGCGCAGTGCAACACCCGCCCCAAGGGTCGAGACGGAAGATGAGCCCGAGGGTGCCCCCGCCGGCCGTGCCGACAATTTCATGCGCGAGCGCCCCGCACCCGAGCCATTCGATGCTGGGATTACGGGAGCGCTGCGACGGTAGGTTGCACCTTTGCGCGGCATAACCCACGAGGCCTGGATTCCTGTGACGAGCACAGGAATGACGGCATCAAGGAATCTGCCGAACTCCGAAAGATCAGAACTTGGCACGGAACTCTATGCCGCCGTCATTCCTGTGCTCGTCACAGGAATCCAGGCCTCGCCGCTGATGCAAAAGCGGCGAAAGCTTTAATCACGCAGCCCCGACCCGCAACAGATCGTGGAAATGAACGATGCCCACCGGCCGCTCGTCCTCGCAGACGACGAGGGCGGAGATGCCTTTTTCGTTGATGATGCCGGTGGCGGTGGCCGCCAGCATGTCGGGCGCGACCGTCTTCGGCGTGCGCGTCATCACCTCGTCGACGGAAAGCGCCGCCAGGTTGCGGTGAAGGTTGCGGGCAAGATCGCCATCGGTGACGATGCCCGCCAGCCGGCCCTGATCGTCGACCACGCACACGCAGCCAAAACGCTTCTTCGACAGGACGTGAACCGCGTCGGTCATCGCCGTGCCGAGCGGCACGAGCGGCACCTCGTCGCCCGAATGCATCAGGTCGCGCACATGGGTCAGACTCGCACCCAGCTTGCCGCCGGGGTGGAAGGTCTTGAAATGATCGGGCGTGAAGCCCCGCGCCTCGAGCAGCGCCACCGCCAGCGCATCGCCCATGACGAGTTGCATCAGCGTCGAGGTCGTCGGCGCCAGCCCGTGCGGGCAGGCCTCCGCCACCTTCGGCAGCGCGAGCACCACGCTCGCCTCGCGCGCCAGCGCGGACTGCGTGCCCGAAGTGATGGCGATGAGCGGGATCGAGAAGCGCCGCGCATAGGCGATGATCCCGGTCAGTTCACTCGTCTCGCCGGACCAGGAGATGGCGAGGATCGCATCGTCCTCAGCGATCATGCCGAGGTCGCCGTGATTGGCTTCGGCCGGATGGACGAAGAAGGCTGGCGTACCGGTCGAGGCGAGCGTCGCGGCGATCTTGGAGCCGATATGCCCGCTCTTGCCGACGCCCGTCACGATCACGCGGCCGGTGATCTCCTCTAGCGCCTCGACGGCGTCGGCAAAGGGCGCGGCAAGTCCGTTTTCGAAGGATTCGGCGAGGCGCGCGAGCCCTGCGGCCTCCGTCGCCAGCGTGCGGGCGGCCGACTGGCCGATCTGGTCGCGATCAGGAGCTTTGTTCGTTTTCTGGCGCAGCATGGGATGCGCTTAGCGCTCCTTCGCGCCCATGTCCATTCACCGCGGTTGGCAGGCGCGATTTCAACACTTGGTTAACCAAGCCGCTTTACGGTTTCGTAAGCATGATTTTCCTCACCTGAAAGCGGCGCGGGCCCGATGGCAGACACGAGTTTCCGGCTTCGCAGGCTTGCCGCCGCGCTCGGTGTCGCATGCGCGGCGGCGGCCCTTTTCGCCGGCCATCAGGTGCTCGCGCAGCAGCCGCAACTGCCACTGCGCGGCGATCTGCGCGACGACCCCGCGCGCGACCTTCTCACCCGTCCCTCGCTCGCTGAGCGCAGCGTGCTCGAAGAAGAGGCGACGCGGGCGCAGGAGGCGTATCGCCCGTTCAGCGACGGTGCGCTCTCGCAAGGCGAGCCGCTGGCAGGCGAACGCCCCCGCCCGGTCGCAACCGACACGGAGGCTTCCCCCGACCCTTTCGCCGGCCAGCCCGCGATCGATCTCGCCCGCCCGCAGCTTCGCGAAGGCCGCGAGAACGAACCGGACCGCGGCGCGGCGCGTGCGCTCGCCGAAGGCCGGGTTGACGACACGGTGACGGCAACGGTCCCGCTCGCCGCCGTCGATTCGCTCGACCTCGAACGCAATTTGCGCATCGGCTCCGATGCGTCGCGGGTCAATTCGATCGAGACGACGCGGCGCCTGCCGGACGACAATCCTTACGCGCCGATCGGCCTGCGCGTCGGCACCTTCGAGCTCTTCCCTTCGATCGAACAGGGCATCGGCGCGACGACCAACGCAAACGGCAGCGCCGATGCGCAAAGCGCGGTCTTTTCGGAAACCACCGCGCGGTTCGAACTGCGCTCCGACTGGTCGCGCCACGAGGCGCGGCTGAACGGGTTCGGCGTCCTGCGGCGCGAGCTTTCGGGCGCCGAAATCCGCGATACCGAAGCCGGGCTCGACGGCGAACTGCTGCTCGACCTTGCCGGCGGCTACGAGGGTCGCGCCGCCTTCAACTATCTGCACCGGCCCGAATCCGCCTCCTCGCCGGTCGAGCTGACGACCGGCGCTTCGCGGCCCGACCGCGACACGCTCGCGGGCGAACTCGGCATCGGACGCGAGGTGGCGCGGCTGCGGCTTGGCCTGACGGGCAACGTGACGCGCGACATGTTCTCCGACGCACGGCTTCCCGACGGGACGGTGCTCAGCCAGGAGGACCGGAACTCGACGCTTGCAAGCCTGCGCCTGCGCACCGGCTACGAGATTTCGCCGGCCCTCATTCCCTTCGCCGAGGTCGAGATCGGCCGACGCATTTACGACAACGAGATCGACGCAGCCGGTTTCGCACGTTCGGCCGACCGGCTGGCGCTGCGCGCCGGCATCGGCATCGACATTGCCGAAAAGTGGCGCGGCGAGGCTTATGCCGGCTGGCTTTCGGAAGATCCCGACGACGACGCACTCGATTCGGTCTCGGGTCTCGAGATCGGCGGCAACCTCGCCTGGTCGCCTCTGCGCGGCACGATCGTCGACCTCAACGCGCTGACGACCGTCGAAGGCACGACGGCGCCGGGTGCCAGCGGCTCGCTGCTCTATGCCGGCAACCTTTCGATCACCCGCGAATTGCGCGCAAACCTCACCGGCACGGCCGGAATAGGCCTCGACTACCGCGACTACGCCAACTCGTCCGCCTACGACATGACCTGGACCGGCCAGCTCGCCCTCACCTGGTGGCTCAACCGCTACCTCGGCCTGACCGGCCGCGCCCGCTACGAAACCGTAACCAGCAGCGATCCCGGCCGCGAAAGCGACACGACGAGCGTGTTCGTGGGGCTTCGGGCGCAGCGGTAAGACGCCGCGACAGGCAACCCTCGCCCCCGGAAAATCCCGCAGAACGACGGACAAATCCCCATCCGGCGTCATCCCGGAACGGTGAACGCCACGAAGCGGCGGGCACCGTATCCGGAACCCATGCCGTGACCGTCGTCTTCAAGCTGAAACCTAACGGAATGGCTTCCGGCTCTCGCCTCGCTGCGCTCGGACTTCGGCCGGAATGACACCCGTTGAGCAGCCACCTCCAAGTCACCCCGCAGAACGACCGGCACATCCCTTTCCGCGTCATCCCGGAACGGTGAACGCCGCGAAGCGGCGGGCACCGTATCCGGGATCCATGCCGTGACCCCCGCGCTCAAGCCAAAACCTCACGGAGTGGCTTCCGGCTCTTGCCTCGCGGCGCTCGGACTTCGGCCGGAATGACGCCCATTGGCGCAACGCGCCATTACCCAAGCACCGTCAGACCCACCCCTGCATTTCCCGCCGCACGATCGTCTCGATCACCGCCATCCCCTCCTCCGAATCGTTCAAACACGGAATGTGCGCGAACTTCTCCCCGCCGGCATGCTCGAAGATCTCGCGCACCTCGCCGTTGATTTCCTCCAGCGTCTCGATGCAATCGGCCGAGAACCCCGGATTGACGATGGCGATGCGCTTCACCCCCTCCTTGGCGAGCCGCTCCACCGTCTTGTCCGTATAGGGCTGCAGCCATTCCTGCGCGCCGAAGCGGGACTGGAAGGTCGTCATCAGCCGGTCCTTCTCCCACCCCAGCCGCTCGCGCAGAAGCCGCGTCGTCTTCTGGCAGTGGCAGTGATAGGGGTCGCCGCGCTCGAAATAAGCCTTCGGGATGCCATGATAGGAGGCGAGCACGATTTCCGGCTCGAAATCGAGCGCTTCCAGATGCTTTTCGAGCGAACGTGCCAGCGCCTCGATATAGACGGGCTCGTCGTGATAGGGCGGCACCGAGCGGACGGTCGGCATATGCCGGATCTTCATCAGCGCGCGGTAGAGCTGGTCGTTCGCCGTCGCCGTCGTCGTCGCGGAAAACTGCGGATAGAGCGGGAACATCACGATGCGATCGCACCCCGCCTTCATCAGATTGTCGACCGCGCTGGCGATCGAGGGCCGACCGTAGCGCATTCCCCAGTCGACGACGATGCGATCGTCGCCGGAGAGCGCGGCGGCGAGCTTTTCGGCCTGCGCACGGGTGATGGTGCGCAGCGGCGACTCGTCCCTTTCCGTGTTCCAGATCTTGCGGTAATTCGCGCCCGATTTCGAAGGCCGCGTCGTCAGCACCGCGCCATAGAGGATCGGATACCAGATCGCCTTGTTGAGCTCGATGACGCGCGGATCGGACAGGAATTCCTTGAGATAGCGCCGCATCGACGAATAGTCGGTGCCATCGGGCGTGCCCAGATTAGCCAGAAGCACGCCGACCTTCTTCGCGGCAACCTGCGGATGCCCATCGGGCAGCGGACCAATCGCCCGCGCAGCCTCACCGTCGATCTTCGTTTGCAGCGTCATCGCCGTCTCCTTCGCGCGGCGCCGCTCGCGCGTCGCCTGCCCCGCCTGTTCGGATTTCGTGGCCGGAAACTAGGCGTTTGCGCGCGTCGATCAATATGGCGCGTGGCCGCAGACACACCGTCATCACCCATCAAAAGAAACGGGCCGCCCGAAGGCGGCCCGCAGATTGGGTCCAGCGGCCGATCAATTGGCCGGAATGACGAGCTCCATGCCGACATGGAGCCGGTTGGGATTGCGCAGTTCGGGGTTCGCCTCGGCGATCTCCATGAAGCGCTCGCCATCGCCCAGATACTGCTCGGCGAGTTCCCAAAGATTGTCGCCCGCGACGACCGTATGGGTCCGCGCGCCGCCATCCATGGCCGGTGCCGCCTCGATCGGATCGGCCTCCTCCTCGATCGGAGCGGCTTCCTCGGTCGTCGGTGCGGCTTCCTCGGCCGGTGCCGCGTCTTCAGCAGGTGCAGCTTCCGGCGCAGCCGGCGCAGCTTCCTCAGCCGGCGCCGCTTCGATCGGATCGGCCTCGTCCTCCATCGGAGCGGCTTCTTCGGTCATCGGTGCGGCTTCTTCGGCCGGCGCCGCGTCTTCAGCCGGTGCGGCTTCCGGGGTTGCCGGCGCAGCTTCCTCGGCCGGCGCCTCGATCGGAGCAGCTTCGTCCTCGGCAGGTGCTGCTTCCTCGGCCGGTGCGGCCTCGGGCTGCGGCGTCGTCAGTTCCTCGGCCGAAGGTGCCGGTTCCTCCGAAGCATCGCTCGGCGCCGCTTCGTCCACGACCGGTTCGGTCGGCTCGGCCTCTGCGACATTGGTGATGCGCCCGTCGAGCATCGGCTCGTAGGGGCCATTGTCGCGGAGATAGTCGGCGACGACCATTTCGAGGCCGGGTCCGAAATCATAGGCGTTCTGCGCGTTGGTGCCGAAGAGTTCGTAGCCGTCGCCGCCGCCGCGCATGAAGTTGTTGGTGGCAACGCCGTAGGTCGCCGCCTCGTCGAGCGCGACCCATTCGCCGTTTTCCTCGATCTCGACCGACTGGATGCGCCCGCCATTGGCCGGCTGGCTCGGATCGAAGGAGTAGCGAATGCCCGCGACCTGCGGGAAGCGTCCGGCGCCTTCCTCGATGCCGGAGACGCCGTGTTCGAGCGAGGCGATGATGTCCGCGCCCGTCAGTTCGAACGTCGCCAGCGTGTTCTGGAACGGCAGCACGGCGAGCACTTCGCCCATCGTGATTTCGCCCGCATCGATGGACGAGCGCAGGCCGCCGCCATTCTGGATGACGATGCGAACGCCCTGTTCCGAGGTGCGGTCGAGCATCGCGTCGGAGACGAGGTTGCCCATCGTGCATTCCTGCGCGCGGCAAGTCTCGCGGCTGCCGTCGATCGCCGCCGTGGTCTCGGAGACGGGCTGCATCATCAGTTCCTCGATCGGCGCGGCGAGCTCTTCCACCCGCGCAGCGATCTCGGCGTTCGGCTCCACCGACGCGTCGAGCAGGATCGTGTCGCCGGCGGCCGCCGTGACATTGCCCTCGTCGTCGAAGGTCACTTCGAGTTCGCCGACATATTTCGAGTTGGCATAGGCGTGGACGATCGGAACGTCGCGGCCCGACGGGTTGGCGACCATCGTCGGATAGGCTTCCGCGCCCTCTTCGGTGTTCGAGAAGCGCGTGTGGCTGTGCCCGCCGACGATCACGTCGATGCCGTCGACCGCCGCCGCGATCTCCTGGTCACGCGCGAAGCCGACATGGCTGACGAGCACGATCTTGTTGATGCCCTCGCCTTCCATGCGCGAGACGGCGTCGTTGAGATATTCGATCTCGTCGTCGAAGGTCACGTTCGGCCCGCCGGCCGAGGTCACGTCCGTGTCGGTCGCAAGCACCGAGAGGATGCCGATGCGCTCGCCGCCCTTTTCGACGATCGTCCATTCCTCGATCTTGCCGGCAAGGCTCGTCTCGGCATCCGCGACGACCGTGTTGCCCGAAATGACCGGGAATTCGGCCGCGTCGATGAAGTCGGCCAGCACCTGCGGCCCGTCGTCGAACTCATGGTTGCCGACGGCCATCGCGTCGAAGCCGATCATGTTCATGAACTCGACCGTGTCCTCGCCCTTGTAGGTCGTGTAGAACAGCGAGCCCTGGAACTGGTCGCCCGCGTCGAGCACGACCACATTGCGATCCTCGCCCGTCAGCGCGTCGCGGCGTTCGTTGATCTTGGTCGCCACGCGCGCGATCCCGCCGAAGCACTCGCCCGCCGTCTCGTCCTCGTCGGAGCACGTCGCATCCGAGGCGTTGATCGACTGAATGCGCGAGTGCAGGTCGTTGATGTGGAGGATGGACAATGTGTAGTCGGCAAAGGACTGGCTGGACGAAAGGGCCAGCGTCGACACCGACATGGCTGCGACGAGGGTGAGTTTCTTCATCTTAGTTGACGCTCCCGGAGTGAACCCATCGACACCTGACACACGACCATGACGATCGTGCTACGGCATCGTTGGTGAACATGTTCACACCTCAGTTCCGCCCGCGCAAGCGCTTTCGTCCCTGACGCCGGGACAGTTCGCCCCCTTCGGCGTGCCCGTGGTTAACGGCCACGAAAAAGGGCCGCCCCGGCGGGACGGCCCTGATCGATCTTCCAGCCGGTGACGGCGGCTTACGACACGCCCTGGCTGCGGATCAGCGAGAACTGGTTGCCCGCCTCGCCGGTGCAGTTGAGCTGGCCCGCGCCCGCCATCTGGCAGTTGACGCGCGAGGTCGTCTGGCGGATCAGCGAGGTCAGCGTGATCTCGACCGAGCCCTGGCCGCGATCGACATAGCTGCCTTCGGCGAGCCGGTTGCCCGTATCGGTCGCCACCGTCTCGAACTGGCCGTTGGAGAACCGCGAGATGGCGACGCCGTCCGTGCTCGCCCATTCGCCGTCGACCTGCGAAGCGGCCATCTGCGGCGCCTGGATCATCGGCCGCGAGGCCATCTGGCCGGGTCCGGGCCCCATGCCCTGGCAGCCGGCGAGCGCCAGCATGAGAGCCGCGCTTCCGGCCGCACCCCAAATTCGTGTCTTGGTCATCTTGGAAATTCTCCTCGTCCCCGAGCCTAAAGTCACCGCTTTCGGCGGCAAAAGCAAGGCGTCGCACGGCGTGTCGCCGTGCCGCCCCCGCCCCTTTAATGCTCAGTGGACCAAAATGTTGCGAAACTGCCAGGGATCGTTTTCGTCGATGTCCTCGGGAAAGAGCCCCGGCCGCCGGTCGAGCGGCGTCCAGTCGGTGTAGTAGCCCTTCACCGGGCCGAGATAGGGCATCTGGATTTCGAGGCAGCGGCGATAGTCGATCTCGTCCGTCTCGACGATGCCGGCCTGCGGATTCTCCAGCGCCCAGACCATGCCGGCGAGCACCGCCGAGGTCACCTGCAAGCCCGTCGCGTTCTGGTAGGGCGCAAGCTCGCGCGTTTCGTCGAGCGAAAGCTGCGAGCCATACCAGTAGGCGTTCTTGCCGTGCCCGTAGAGCAGCACGCCGAGCTCGTCGATGCCGTCGGTCAGTTCGTCCTCGTCGAGCACGTGCTGGACCGTCTGCGCCTTGCCCGCCGCGCCGAACATCTCGTGCATCGAAAGCACCGCGTCGTTGCAGGGGTGATAGGCATAGTGGCAGGTCGGCCGGAACTCCGCCGCCCCGTCGGCGCCCTTCACGGTGAAGAAATCGGCAATCGAGATCGCCTCGTTATGCGTGACGAGAAAGCCGTATTGCGGTCCGGGCGTCGGGCACCACGAACGAACGCGCGTGTTGGCGCCGGGCTGCTCGAGAAACACGCCTGCCTTGCAGCCATGGTCGTGCTCCTTGAGATTGGCCGGCTTCCAGGTCTCATGCGTTCCCCAGCCCAGTTCCGCCGGCTGCAGCCCTTCCGAGATGAAACCCTCGACCGACCACGTGTTCCAGAACACGTCCATCGGCTTCGGCTTCTTGGTTCGCTGCGTGTCGCGCTCGGCGATGTGGATGCCCTTGACGCCGACGCGCTGCATCAGCTTCGCCCAGCCCTCCCGGTCGCCGACCGAAGGCTCGGTGAAGTCGAGCTTCATCTCCGCGGCAAGGTCGACCAGCGCCTTCTTGACGAACCACGACACCATGCCCGGATTGGCCCCGCAGCAGGAAACCGCCGTCGTGCCGCCCGGATTGGCCGCTTTCTCGCGCCGCACGCTCTCGCGCAGCGCATAGTTCGTACGCTCGGCGTTGGACGCGCTCATGTCGAAATAGAAGCCGAGCCAGGGCTCGACCACGGTGTCGATGTAGAGCACGCCGAGTTCGCGGCACATCTTCATCATGTCGAGCGAGCCGGTATCGACCGAGAGGTTGATGCAGAACCCCTGCCCGTCGCCCTTGGTCAGATAGGGCGTCAGGAGGTCGCGATAATTCTCGCGCGTCACATGCTCCTGGATGAAGGGAATGCCGCGCTCGTCGAGCAGCGCCTTGTCCTCGTCGCGCGGGTCGATGACCACGAAGCGCGACTTGTCGTATTTGAAGTGACGTTCGATGAGCGGCAGCACGCCGCGTCCGATAGAGCCGAACCCGACCAGCACGATCGGTCCGGTGATTTCACCATGGACGGGCCAATTGCGTTCTGCCATTTCCGGACGTCTCCTTCTTCAGTTGAATGATGACTTGCTAAACCACAGATCGCGCGATGCCGATAGCCATCAATGCGGCAGCGCCGTGTCAGTTGCGTGAAATGGCCTGAAGCGCCGAAACCAGCCGGTCGCGGTCCTGCAACAGGCCCTTATAGGCAAGCTGGTCGCGGTCCATCGCGCCAAGCTGTTCGGCAAACCCCTCCGCCACGCGCGCGTGGTCCTCATGCGCCGCGATCCGCGCCAGCGGGTTCAGATAGATGCGGATGGTGAAGAGGATGTCGCCCGTCTCCGGCAGCTTGCGCAGCGTCTGGCGCTCGACGCGGATGAACGCGCGCGCCGCAACCTCCTGCGCGGAAAGCTCGCGGATGCCCTCCCCCGCCCGGTCGATGCGGCTCGCATGCGACAGCGGGTGGTAGAGGTCCGGATTTCCCTGCATCGACCAGTTCATCCGCTCCACCGGATTGCCTGGCTGAAGCTTGTCGAACATCCGCGCGATCAGTTCGGCCATGCGCGTGCCGCGCCCGAATTGCGGCACCGGCTGGTGAATGTCCTCCAGCGCGCGGTCGTATTTCTCCGTCAGCGACCAGGACGAGGGAAAGCACAGCGAAGCGGCGACGAGCCGCCAGCCATCGACATCCTTGCGCATCAGCACGAGATCTTCCTGCACCAGATGCGAGGCGATCTTCAGCGGCGGCATATCCCCCGAAAGCGATACGGTACGCTTCCCGACCCGCACCTCCTCGCCCTCCACGACATGCGTCGCGCTGTGCCGTTCGGCGAGGTCCTCGACGATCAAATCGAGCACTTCCTGCTGCGCCGCCCGCGTATCGCCGCGCTCGACGAACACCTTCTCCGGCAGCTCGACATAGAGCCGATCCTTCTCCGCCAGATACGGCTCCAGCGCCTCGTCGACCTCCAGCCATGTGGCGAGGTCGAGCGGCTTCAGGCCGATCGTGAAAGGCTTGGACGACCCGTCGAAGGGCGTGTATCGCATTCAGTCACTCTCCAGTCGCGCCGCGATCAACCCGCGCAGCGAATTGCCGACAAAAACCGTCCGCGCCCGCGCAATGTCGCTTGGCAAAAGCCGCGCTTCAACCGCCATGCCTTGGTCCAGAAGTTCCGCCCGCAACACGCCCGGCAGCGCGCCTGCGTCTAGCGGCGGCGTGACCAGCACCCCGTCGCCGCGATCGACGAACAGATTGGTGATCGTCCCCTCGGCAAGCTCGCCATCGCCATTCACGAGCAGAACCTCGTCGATGGCATCGGCCGAAAACTCGCCCCGCGCCTCGGCATAGATCGCACGACTGTCGGTCTTGTGCCGGCGCAGCGGATCGGTCGCATCGAGCCGCGTCGCCGCAATGGCAAGCCGCCAGACAGTTCCTTGAGGCAGCGCGGCAAACGGCGTCGTCGTCAGCCCAATCCGACCGTCCGCGGAAAGGTCGAGCCGCACCCGCAGCGCCGCGTCGCCGCCAATCGCGCCAAGCAGATCTTCCGCATTCTGCCGGTCGAAGGCGAAGCCCAGAATCCCGGCCGAATGCGCCATGCGATCCAGATGCCGCGCGCGGCGCGGGATCGTACCGTCCGCCTCGCGGCGCATGGTCTCGATCAGGGCGTAGCCGGCGGGCTGCCCGTCGCGAAGCGCGCTTTCAGCAGGCATTCGGCATATTCCCCTTGCGCCGTGGAATCGAAGACGACACCGCCGCCGACATTGTAGACGGCCTCGCCCGACGGATAGAGCGACAGGGTGCGGATCGCAACGTTGAAGCGCATCCGGTGGCCCGGCGCGATCCAGCCGATGGTACCGCAATAGACTTCGCGCGCCCCGTCCTCCAGTTCGCGCAATATCTCCATCGCCCGGATTTTCGGCGCCCCGGTAATCGACCCGCAGGGAAAGAGCGCGGCAAAGATGTCGGCGATGTCGAGCCCCGGTCGCAGCTTCGCGCGCACCCGGCTCACCATCTGATGCACCGTCGCATAGGTCTCGACCTTGAAGAGATCCGGCACGTCGAGCGTCCCGACGTCGCTGATCAGCGAAATGTCGTTGCGCAGCAAATCGACGATCATCCGGTTCTCGGCCTGGTTCTTCGGGTCGCCGGCGAGGAAATCGCGCTGGCGCGCATCCTCCTCCGCCGTTGCCCCCCGAGGCGCCGTGCCCTTCATCGGCAGCGTTTCGATCCAGCCGTCGCGCGAAACGTCGAAGAAGAGTTCCGGCGAGCGCGAGACGACGACCGGCCCGTCGAGTTCGACCAGCGCCGAATGGCGCACCGGCTGGCGCGCGGCAAGCTGCCGGAAGATCGCGAGCGGATCGCCCTC
The DNA here is from genome assembly GCA_023389195.1 of Pseudomonadota bacterium. Classification (GTDB taxonomy): domain Bacteria; phylum Pseudomonadota; class Alphaproteobacteria; order Rhizobiales; family Rhizobiaceae; genus Aliihoeflea. Next base: position 7,030 of record JAEWET010000007.1, on the reverse strand, counting down.
CCACCGCGCATGGACGGGAAAGGTCAAATTCCCCTGATAGCAGTCGCCGGCGCGCAGATGGTCGTGAAGCTTGCGAAACCGCGCTTCGTAAGTCGATACAGACCACGCCGCCCGCGCGTCGAGGATGGCCGGCTCCGCGTTGGAATGCGGCCGGAATATCTGGCCCGCCTCGCCCTCGAACGGGCCGTCGAAAACCCCGAAGCACAGAAGCGGCGCGCGGCGGTTTTCGGGCAGCAGAGGCCGCAGTTTCGGCTCCAGAAGATAGCCGGCTTCATAGGAGACATAGCCGGCCAGCCACTTGCCCGAAGCCCGCGCCCCCTGCGCTTCTCCCAAAGCCGGAAAGAACTCTTGTTCGTCCCACGCCACGATTAGCCGATCCGGCTCGGCGAACAGAAGTTCGCGTCCCGAAAAATCGTCGCGGAAAAGCGCGAAGCCGCGAGAGTTCATTTGCGTGTGCTGCCGAAGCCCCGCGCGTCGATCGCGTCGGCGATGTCCTCACCCATCTTCAGCGTACGGACCAGAAGTGGCACGGCCAGCGCAACAAGGCTGCCATCCAGCCCCCGCGCGCGCTGCGCCTCGCGCACCTCCTCGCCGACGGATGCGATCAGCGGAATGAATCGCAAGGCAAGCGACAGCGCGAGGCTGATCTTCTCGACATCGACGCCGAGCTTTGCGAGCGGCTGCAGCCCGGCCTCGATCGCTGCCATGATCGCCGAGGACGGCGTCGTCAGCGTCACCAGCCCGGCGAGCAGCACGAGCGCGGCAAGCCGCATTCCCATCGCGAACGCCGCTTCCCAGCCGTTGAGCCAGGCATTGGCGAGCACGAGGATGACCATGACGACCAGCAGCGGCCGCAGCACCGACCAGACATCACGGACAGTCAGTCGCGCCACGAAGTAGAGCGCGATCGCAATTGCGAGCGCCGCCGCCGTTCCGACCAGCCCGGTGACGAAGAAAAGCCCGGTCCCGGCAATCGCCAACGCGGCCATTTTCGGCCCCGCCGCAAGGCGGTGGATCGGGCTCGTACCGGGCCGGTAGGCGGAGATCATCCCATCAGGCCTTTATAGTGGCGGATCGCATCGAAGGGCTTGCCATCGAAGACGAGCCCGCCCTCGTCGAACACCAGCGCGCGGTCGAAATCGGCGACGAGGTCGAGGTCGTGCGTCACGACGATCGCCATCTCGGCGAGCTCCGAAATCGTCCGCGCGACGCGCCTCTTGTTGCGCAGGTCGAGCAGTGTCGTCGGCTCGTCGAAGATGATGATCTCAGGGTTGAGGATTGTCACGCCGGCAATCGCCACCATCTGTTTCTCGCCGCCTGAAAGCCGGTGCGTCTGCTCCTTGGCGAGGTGGGAAAGCCCGAACCGCGCCAGCCCCGTTTCGACCCTCCGGGCGATCTCGTCCTTCGGCAATTTGCGGTTCTTCAAGCCGAAGGCGAGGTCTTCCTCGACCACCGGATAGACGATCTGGTTGTCCGGGTTCTGGAACACGAAACCGACCTTCCCCCGCACCTCTTTCCCATCGCTTTTCGTATCCAGCCCATCGACGAAAACGCTCCCCGACGTCGGCACCAGCAGGCCGTTGATCAGGCGCACGAAGGTGCTCTTGCCCGACCCGTTGGCGCCGATCACGGCAATGCGCCGCTCGGCGAGTTCGAGGCTGAAAGGCTTCAGGACCTCGCGCTCGCCGAAGCGGTGGCTGACGCCGGAAAAGCGGATCATGCGCGGCGGGGCGCCTCGATCAGCGGATAGGATTTGCGCACCGTCACCGCCACCGTCGCGGCGATCGCGGCCTTGATCAAATCGCCCGGAATGAAGCCTAGCGAACCCGCCGCCGCCTCGAAATAGGAGAGCCCGGTGGTCAGGCTGATCCAGGCGATGCCGATCGGATAGAGCACGAGAATACCGCCGAGGATGTTGATGCCGAGCGCCTGGAAGAAGCCGAGATTGCGCCAGAAACGCTCGCAGAGAAGGCCGACCACGAACGCCACCAGAATCCACGAAACGAGGAAGCCGCCGCCCGGTCCCGCGAAGACCGCGAAGCCGCCGCGACCGCCTGCCAGAAGCGGAAGGCCCGCCGCGACGAGGACGAGGAAGAGCGCGAGCGCGAGCGAACCGCGCTTGGCGCCGAGGACGGAACCGGCCAGCATCGCGCCCATCGACTGCGCCGTGATCGGCACGCCGACGACCGGCAGGGTGAATGGGGGGAAAACTCCGAGCGCTGCCGTGAGAGCGGCGAAAAGCGCGATGAAAACGATGTCTTTTGTGTTCATGATGGCCCCGTTTGAAGGAATTCCGGCCCGTTCCGGCCGGTTTTGAGCTCGTTCGTTACGCCTTTGCGGCGAAATCTTCAACGCGTGGATAAGTCCGCAGGAAACCTGTCCACACCGTGCGAGTTCTGGAAGGCGAAGGAGCCCTCGCCATGACCAAGCATTTCGACACCCCCGTCCTGCTCACCGACGGCCGCAGCCTCGCCTCGCTCGACGATGCCATCGCCGCCCTCTCCGACACCGGCTGGCCGGAGCGCGGGCCGCGCCATGACGAGGCGCTGGACATCTGCCTCAAGGTCCGCGATGGCCACCGCTCGCTCTCCGAAGGCCGCATGGCGCTGGAGATGGCCGCGCAGGAAGCGGGCAATCTCCAGCTCTGATTTCCTAGATGTGCAAGGCGTGGCCGAGCGTGCGCAAAGCCGCTTCCTGCAAGGCTTCGCCCTGCGTCGGATGGGCGTGGATCGTGCCGGCGATGTCCTCCAGCCGTGCGCCCATTTCGAGCGCCAGGCCGAAGGCCGCCGAAAGTTCCGACACGCCCCGTCCGACCGCCTGGATGCCGAGCACCAGATGGTTGTCCGCCCGCGCCACGACCCGCACGAACCCCGCCTCGTCGGCCATCGACATGGCGCGGCCATTGGCGGTGAAGGGGAATTGCGCCGTCTTGATCTCGCGCCCCGCCGCCTTCGCCTGATCGGGTGACAATCCGACCGAAACGATCTCCGGATCGGTGAAGCAGACGGCGGGTATCGCCACCTTGTCCCAGCTCCGTTTATGGCCCGCGACGATCTCCGCGACCATCTCGCCCTGCGCCATCGCCCGGTGCGCCAGCATCGGCTCGCCGGTCACGTCGCCGATGGCCAAGATGCCGCGCATGGAGGTGCGGCACTCGTCGTCGATGCGCACAAAGCGGCCGTCCATGTCGAGCACCAGTTCCTCGCGCCCCCAGTTCTCGGTCGCCGGCTTGCGCCCGACCGTGACGAGGATCGCGTCGGCCTCGATCTTCTGCTCTGACCCATCAGCGGTTTCGATCAGAAGCGCGCCGGCGCCGGACAGGCCCTTGGCCTTGGCGGAAAGCAAAAGCTCGATGCCGAGCTCGCCCAGGCGCTTTTCGACCGGGCGCACGAGGTCCTTGTCGTAGAGCGGCATGATGCGTTCCAGCGCCTCAACGACGGTGACCTTGGCGCCGAGCTTGGCGAAGGCGGTGCCGAGTTCGAGCCCGATATAGCCGGCACCGATGACGGCAATCTTCTCCGGCAGCTTCGTCAGCGCCAGCGCTTCCGTCGATGACATGACCTTGCCGCCGAAGGGCAGGTTCGGCAGTTCGACCGGTTGCGAGCCGGTCGCGATGACGATGTTCTCGGCGCGGATGATCTGCGTGCCGGTCGACGTCTCGACCTCGATCGTCTTGCCATCCCGGAACCGCGCGCGGCCCTCGACGCTCTTGACCTTCGCCTTCTTCAGAAGCCCGGAAACACCGGTCGTCAGCCGGCCGACGATGTTGTCCTTCCAGGCGATGGTCTTCTTGAGGTCGATCGTTGGCGAGGCGAGCGAGATGCCGACCGGCGATGCGCCCCTGGATGCCTCGGCCGCGATGTGAAACTCGTCCGCCGCGTGGATGATGGCCTTGGAGGGAATGCAGCCGACATTGAGGCAGGTGCCGCCGGGGCGCTTTTCCTCGACGATGACTGTGTCGATGCCGAGCTGCCCGGCGCGGATCGCGCAGACATATCCGCCCGGCCCGGCGCCGATGACGAGGAGCTTGCAGGAGATGTCTTTCATGGATTTGCTCCTGCAAAGTGTGATTGCGAGGGCGCTAGCACCCCCACTCCGGCCCTGCGGGCCACCTCTCCCCCTGTCCGGGGGAGAGGAACCGCTGCCGCACTGGCGACGCTTTTCCAGCCTGGGTTCCTCTCCCCTTTTGAGGGGGAGAGGTGGCCCGCAGGGCCGGAGTGGGGGTGGCTGACGGTTGCGTTCATCCTTACCCCTCCACGAAAATCAGCGCCGGCGTCTCCAGCAGCGCTTTCACGCGCTGGATGAACCGCGCCGCATCCCAGCCGTCGATCACGCGATGATCGAAGGACGACGACAGGTTCATCATCTTGCGCGGGATGAACTGCGAGCCGTCCCAGACCGGGCGGACCATCATCTTGTTGACGCCGACGATGGCGACTTCGGGGTGGTTGATGACGGGGGTCGTGACGATGCCGCCCATCGCGCCGAGCGAGGTGATGGTGATGGTGGAGCCGGAAAGCTCGTCGCGGCTGGCGGTGCCGGACTTCGCCGCTTCGGCGAGGCGGCCGACTTCCGCGCCGCAATCCCAGATGTCGCGCGCTTCGACATGGCGCGCGACGGGCACGACGAGCCCAGTCGGCGTCTGCGCGGCAATGCCGATATGGATGCCGCCATGCTGGCGGATGATGCCGGCCTCGTCGTCGAAGATCGCGTTGATCTGCGGCTGCTCGCCGATCGCCTTCGCCATGGCGCGCATGAGGAAGGGCAGGATGGTGAGCTTGGGCTGGTCGGGCTTCCTGCCCGCATTCATCGCCGCGCGTAGATCCTCGAGCGCGGTGACGTCGATCTCCTCGACATAGGTGATGTGCGGGATCGAGCGCTTGGCGAGCGCCATCTTCTCCGCGATCTTGCGGCGAAGGCCGACGATCTTGACTTCGGTGATCTCGGTGTTGCGGGACATGCTGCGGACGGCGGTGGTGGTGCGGCCAGCCGAGAGGAAGGCGTCGAGGTCCTCATGGGAGATGCGGCCTGCGGGACCGGAGCCGGCGACCTGGCGCAGGTCGATGCCGGCCTCCTTGGCACGAAGGCGGACGGCTGGGGATGCCAGAGGTTTTTCGCCTTCCTGGCGGGGAGCGCCGGTGGAGAGGGAGCTACCCCCACCCTTTTCAGGGCGAGCCGCGGGTCTCGCCCGTCCTTCGGACCCCCACAAGGGGGAGGGAGGCGTCGGCGTTTTTGCCTTACTCTGCGCCGGCGCAGCCGCCTCATCCGTGGATGCTTTCTCGGCTTTTGGCGGTGCCGTCTCCGGTTCCCCTCCCCCTTGTGGGGAGGGGTTAGGGGTGGGGGTCGCTTTTTCGGGAGACTCTTCTTCCAGCCCCTCGCCCGCCGTCTTGATCCGGATCAGCGGCGCGCCGACCGCGACGACGTCGCCGATCTCTGCGCCGAGCCACGAAATCTCGCCCTCGACGGGTGACGGAATCTCGACCGTCGCCTTGTCGGTCATCACGGCGGCGAGCACCATGTCCTCTCGCACCGGATCGCCGATCTTGACGTGCCATTCGACGAGTTCCGCCTCGGCCACGCCTTCGCCGACATCGGGCATCTTGATCGTGTGTTCAGCCATGATGCACTCCGCGATTGATGTCGGCGGGACCGACGTAGGGCAGCGCCAAAGGAAGCACCCCCACTCCGTCCCTTCGGGCCACCTCTCCCCCTGCCCGGGGGAGAGGAACCCTAGCTGGAGAAGCGCCGGCACTGCGGCAGCGCATTTCCTCTCCCCCGGGCAGGGGGAGAGGTGGCACGCGAAGCGTGACGGAGTGGGGGTGCTTGCGACGTTTCAGAAGTACCATCCTCACGCCTCCATCACGGCGCGGAGCGCTTCGCTGACGCGGGCGGGGCCCGGGAAATAGTCCCATTCCTGCGCGTGCGGATAGGGCGTGTCCCAGCCGGTGACGCGGGCGACGGGGGCTTCGAGGTGGTAGAAGCAGTGCTCCTGGACGAGCGTGACGAGTTCGGCGCCGAAGCCGGAGGTCATGGTCGCCTCGTGGACGACGACGCAGCGGCCGGTCTTCTTGACCGAAGCCGTGATGGCGTCGAGGTCGAGCGGCAGGAGCGTACGCAGGTCGATTACTTCGGCGTCGATGCCAGTATCCTCGGCCGCGGCGAGCGCGACGTGGACCATGGTGCCATAGGCGAGGATGGTGACGGCCGAGCCTTCGCGGCGGGTGACGGCCTTGCCGAGCGGGACGGTGACGTGGTCGGCCGCGACGTCGCCGAGATCGTGCTTCGACCAGGGCGTGACGGGCCGGTCGTGGTGGCCGTCGAAGGGGCCGTTATAGAGGCGCTTGGGTTCGAGGAAGATGACCGGGTCCGGGTCCTCGATGGCCGAGATCAGCAGGCCCTTGGCGTCCTGCGGGTTGGACGGCACGACGACCTTGAGGCCGGAAACGTGGGTGAACAAAGCTTCCGGGCTCTGGCTGTGGGTCTGGCCACCGAAGATGCCGCCGCCGGTCGGCATGCGGATGACGATCGGGCAGGTGAACTGGCCGGCCGAGCGGTAGCGGATGCGCGCAGCCTCCGAGACGATCTGGTCATAGGCCGGATAGACATAATCGGCGAACTGGATCTCGACGCAGGGGCGAAGACCGTAGGCGGCCATACCGACCGCGACGCCGACGATGCCGAGCTCGGAGATCGGCGTGTCGAAGCAGCGCGACGTGCCGTATTTCTGCTGGAGGCCGGCGGTGCAGCGGAAGACGCCGCCGAAATAGCCGACATCCTCGCCGAACACGACGACGTTTTCGTCGCGGCCCATGGAGACGTCCATGGCGTCGCGGATCGCCTCGATCATGGTCATGCGGGGCATGGGGTGGACTCCGTGATGCTGGTCAGCGGGGTGAAGACCCCCTCTCCGGTTTGCTGCGCAAACCACCTCTCCCCCTTAGAGGGGGCGAGGAACCCAGGCTGGAGAAGCGTCGACCGAAACGCCCCCTCCACCATGCTGCGCATGGTCCCCCTCCCCCGTAAACGGGGG